>JBEKAQ010000043.1:0-44365 GCA_050015835.1 Bryobacteraceae bacterium
ATATGCCCCGAGACCCACCAGACTGCCGGATGGTAGAACAGCAGCGACTCGGCGACGCCCTGCAGCATGTTGACCAGGTAATCGCGGCGGCGGATATGCGCCAATTCATGAAGCAGCAGCGCTTCGATGTGTTCTGGCGGCAGACCGGTCAGCGCGCCGATCGGGACCAGCACCACGGGGCGAAGCCAGCCGACGACGGAAGGCACTTGCACCAACGCGGAGACGAGCAATCGAACGGGAACTGAGAGGCCGATGCGCGCTTTCAGATGGTCGAGTGTCCGCTGCCATTCGGGCGGTGCGGGTCGGACGAGTCTGGATCGCGTGCGCGCCGCGACCATCCAGCCGCCCATTAGCCGCATCCAGAATGCTGCCGCGCCGGCGAGCCAGATCACGACGATCCACGTCAGGAATGGGTCGCGTCCTGCGTCCAAAGCTACGGGCAGCATGTTGACGACGGTGTTGGCAGCCGAGGGCACGACACCGGTGAGATGAGCGGCGACGGGAACGGGGCCGGTGGGACGCAGAGCATCCGGACGTAAGACGCCAAACGTCACCAGAGGCGCCGCCATCATGACCGCCAGCGCTGCGCAGGCGAGGAGGTATCGATGCTCAGTGCGGGTGAGGCTTCGGCGCGCGACGGCATAAACAGCCGAGATCAATACGCCTTGCCAGAAGAAATGGAGGATCGTCCAGCCAAGAACGTCGATAGTCTGCATCACTGCCGTCCCTTCTGTTTGGCGAATTCGTCGAGCATTTTGCGGATGTCGGCCAGTTCTTCACGCGACGCCGGTTTTGCAGAAAGAGCGCCCAACACCAGGCTTCCCGCCGATCCGCCGAACGCCCGCTTCAGGAGATCCCCCGCGATCTGCTTCCGGGTTTGCTCGCTGGGCACGGCAGGTTCGTAGACATGCGAGCGAAACCGCTCACTACGCACGAGGAGACCTTTCTCGGTCATCAACTGCATCTGCTTGAGCGTAGTGGTGTAGCCGCTGTCCTTGCCCAGCTCTTCATGGACTTCACGCACGGTGGCCGGTCCCAGCCGCCAGAGAACGGCCAGGATATCGATCTCGGCCGCGGTGGGGAGGGGAAGCTTCATCTGCAACGAGATTATAACGAGAAAAAACGTATGTCAACGAAAAAGATCGTATATCTCTGGTCGGTGGTAACGTGCAAACAGTGCAGGTCTTCGTTAACACGTTTTTCGAGGAGCGGCGGGCACAACTCCTCAGCCTCGCTGGCCTGGTGGAAAAAAGCTTTGCCTCCGCGGGACTGGAATATCGAATTGCCGGTGGCCTCGCTGCACATCTCTATGCGGAAGAAGTCGATCCCGATGCCGGGCGTTTGACCAAAGACATCGACATTGTCGTCCGCCGCGAGGACCTCCAGGCAATCGCCCAAGTGGTCGAACCGTTCGGGTTGCAGTACCGTCACGCGGCGGGAGTCGACATGCTGCTGCAGGCTGGAGCCCCTTCGGGACGCAGGGCCGTTCATATGATGCTTGAAAATGAACTCGGACCCTGCCGCAGCATCAGAGGAATTCGCCTGGTTCCGTTGATCGACCTGGTGCGCATGAAGCTGACTAGCTTTCGGCTCAAGGACCAGATGCATCTCAAGGATCTGGACGAGCTTGGCCTGATTACTTCGGAGATGGAAACGGAACTAATTCCTATTCAGCGGGAGCGGCTCGCCGACGTTCGCAGCCGGGAATAGCGTACCGCGGCCGAGCAGACCGTGCGGATCGAGGCGCGCCTTCACGCTTTTCATGGCTTCGATCTGTTCGGGCGTAAATTGAATGGGCAGCAGATCGACCTTCCTTTTGCCGAGGCCGTGCTCGGCCGAAACCGTTCCGCCCAACTCTACGGCACGGCGGGCAAACTCCGTCATCAGCTGTTTGCCGCGGCGCCATTGTTCGTCATTGGCGGGGAGAATATTGACGTGCAGATGGGCGTCGCCGATGTGCCCGAAGATGCAGTACTGCGCGGGGAATTCGCGATCAAGCGCTTCGCGATAAATGCGCAGCATGGTCTGGTTGGCCGCAATCGGGACGGCGAGATCCGAGCCCATCTTGGTGACATGGTTGTGGCGCACGAGGTCGTTGACGGCTTCGGGGACGGCGTGGCGGAAGCGGCGGAAGCGTTCGCGGTCGGCGGCCGAAGTGGCGAACCAGGAGGCTTCGAGCAGGGCGCCCGATGCTTCGAGGCGCTCGATCCATTGGTCCTCGGCATCCTCGCCCTTGGCCACTTCCTGCTCGATCATTAACGCGGCGCGCGCCTCACGCGGGATCTCGGGAAAGCGCGTGCGCAGGAGGTCGAGCGAACCGGCATCGGTATATTCGAGCATGCGCAGCCGATCCACGCCGCGCCATGCATCGACCGCTTGCAGCGCGGTGTCGTCGGAGTCGAAGAAGACCACTCCGGTGAATAAGTCGTTGGGGACAGGCAAGAGAGCGAGTTCGGCCTGGGTGACAATGCCGAGCGTGCCTTCGGAGCCGATAAAGAGATCGAGATAATCCATGCCCGGCCGGAGAAAATAGCCGGCGGTATTCTTGGTCGTCGAGGGCGGCGGAATGGCGGGAAGTTCGAAGGGGGGCTTCTCGCCGCGGCGCAGAATCAGCAGCTCACCACTCGACAGGATGACGTGCAGGGCGCGCACGTGGCGGCGCGTATCGCCGTAAAGAAAACTGCGCGAGCCGCTGGCGTTGGTGGCGACGGTGCCGCCTATCGACGCGCCCCACTCGGTGGGATCGGGCGCATAAAATTGGCGCGCGGCCCCGGCGGCGGCCTGGAGATCGCGGAGCAGAACGCCGCCTCCGCAAACCGCGTAGCCGGGATGAATCTCAATGTTGTTCAAACGTTCCGTGGAGAGAAGCCAGCCGCCATGGGGGACGCGTCCGCCGGTAAGTCCGGTGCCGGCTCCGGAGATGGTGACCGGGGTCCGGCTGGCCGTGGCATCGCGCACGATCTGCGCCAACTCGGCCTCGTCCTGCGGGATGAGGATTTCGTCGGCGTTTCCGGTGTCGCCGGAGGCATCGCCAAGGTACGGAGAATCGGGGGGTGGCTGCAACGCTTTAGAACGGGAACTCGTTCGGCGTGGCGGGCGACCTTGCGGCTAAGGTTTGGGAGAGGAACCGGTAGGGGTTCACCGGGGTGGAATGGATGCGGACCTCATAGTGCAGATGCGCGCCCGTGGAACGTCCGGTGGCGCCGACACGGCCGACCGTTTCGCCCTGGCGAACTTCATCGCCCTCCACCACATCCATCGCCGAAAGATGCGCGTACCATGTCTGGTAGCCGTTGCCGTGATCGACAATGACGCAGCGTCCATAGCCGCCGTCCCAGTTAGCAAACACCACGATGCCGTCGCCGGTGACTTTGACGGGGGTGCCGATGGGAGCGGCTATATCGATACCGGTATGCATGGCGCCTTCGCCGGAGAACGGATCGCTGCGGTGACCGAAACCATCCATGAGCAGTCCGTTAACGGGCCAGCCGGCCGGCATCACGTTCACATCGGCGCGCGCGAAGATGTTACGGCTGCGTCCGGCCAGATTGGTGGTGCGCAGGTAGTTATATTCGGCGAGCGTATCGCCCATGGTGGGAACGAGGGGCGCTTCCGCGATCAGATCCGGGGAGCCGGTCAACTGGTTCTTCACTCCGTAGGCGGTGGTGACCTCGGCAGCGAGAAGCTGCAGACTGGCAAGCTGCTCGTTGGTCTGTTTGACCTTCTTCTGGAGAGTTTCGTAGCGATCCCGCAACGTCTGTGCTTCGTGCTGCAAGGAGTTGTAGTTGGCTACCTTCCAAGCCATGCGCGCATAGCTTCCCACGACTCCAAACACGAGCAGGAACAGGACGCCGACCGCGCCCAGAGCGCTGTAGACGAAGCGATGCGGAATGTGTACGCGTTGCAGCCGCCCGTGCAAGGAGTGCGCGAGGACGACAATAAAATAATCCTGCTTCAATCCCTCTCTCCTGAGCGCGTTTCGGAGGACACGCCCCAAGCGAATCTCTGGAACAGGAGCTCGCGGAACGAATTGAACTCCCACCCGCCAAAGCGAGATCGAACTGTTTAAATAGCGAAACTGAGAGGTTAACATCCATTAAGCTTGCAAGTCAACCCTTTTCGTTGATACCATCCCGGCTTGCCGAAGCGCATCCCGGGAAGACATTTCGCGCGCAACCTGATCGAGCGAAGAACCCTTATTTTTCAATTGGTTAAGCGGGACTTCCAGCAGCGGTACGTGGGCTCCGCGGCAGGCTGGTTGTGGGGCCTGATTCACCCCCTGATTCTTCTCGCAGTTTACACTTATATCTTCAACATATGCATGAAGACAACGCCTTCGCCCGGCGCGGGTACTCAGAGCTACGCCTTATTCCTATTTGCGGGCATGCTGCCGTGGCTGCTTTTCAGCGAGACGGTGACGCGCTCTTCGAGTTCCATCGTGGAGCAGGCTAACCTGGTCACGAAGACGATGTTCCCTTCGGAGATCCTGCCGGTCTCGATTTTTCTTTCGTCGCTGGTGAGCCATCTGCTGACGGTGGTGCTATTCGTGGCGATCGCCGGAATTCTGGAAGGGCATCGCAATCCGACGATCCTGCTGCTGCCGGTTTTTCTTCTGCTGGTGGGAATGTTGGCGGTGGGGATCGGCTGGATCGCGGCGTCTTTGCAGGTTTATCTTCGCGACACCGCGCAGGTAGTGGTGGTGGTGATGACGCTGTGGCTTTGGTTGACGCCCATCATGATTCCGGAGGAGAAGATTCCGCCGCGCCTGCACTTTATTCTGGCGATGAATCCGCTGGTCTATATTGTGCGGGCGTACCGTTCGATGCTGCTCGGAAGCGCGGCGCCGTTGCTGCGCGACATGGGGGTTGCGGCAGCTTTCGCCATCGTGACGTTTGTGCTGGGCGGGCTCTTTTTTCGTCATATGAAGCGCGGCTTCGCCGACGTGCTTTGATCCGTTCGTCGCGCTGTTCCGCTCTACGGAACCGCGCGTCCGTGCCCACACTCCGCGCAGAAATTTGCCCTGGGTGTTCGGAATGGCTTGCCGCACTCGGGACAGGGAGGGCCGTTGCGGGAGAGGCGGTGCGACCACATCAGTTTTGGTGGCTTAAGGCTGGGAGGCAATCCGGTTAAGCGCTGGTACTCGTCCAGAACAGATCGGGCACGCGGGTCCAAAGCGGCTGGAATTCCGCTTCGTCGATCATCGGGACATTCTTCCGGCAGCGCCAACACCGCGCAACCCTCACCGCTCTATCGTATGCCCGGCCGTTCGGAAGTCAGCGCGAGCGGAACAGCCAGGAAACCACAGAGAGGATGACGCCGATCAGGATGCAGGACACCACGGGAAAGTAAAATACGCCGTGCTTGCCTTCCACGCGGATATCGCCCGGCAGGCGTCCGATGCGGATTCCCACGCGCTCGCCAATAATCACGACGAGTCCGGCGACTACCAGGAAAACGCCTGCGCCGATGAGCCAACGTCCCATGTGCCCTCAGCATAGCGGATGTGTCGTGCGGAATGTGATATTCCTTCTATACCGGCATCCGGATTCCTACACCGGTATCAGGCCTCAATATGATTTCACGTCGCGAATTTTCTCTCACTCTGGCCGCGCCGCTTTTGCTGCGTGCGCAAACGAAAGCGCTGCCGGCCCGTATCAAGATCGATTCGGATCGCAAGATAGGGGCGATCGATCCGAAGATCTACGGCAATTTCGCCGAGCATCTGGGGCGGTGCATCGAGGGGGGCCTGTTCGACGAGGGCTCGGCGCTGGCGGATCGGGATGGCTATCGGAAAGACGTGATGCAGGCGGTGAAGGATCTTGATGTTACTCTGCTGCGCTGGCCGGGCGGGAATTTTTCGTCGAATTACCATTGGACGGACGGCATCGGGCCGCGCGACCAGAGGCCGCCGCGTCTTGAGATGGCGTGGGGGACGATCGAGAGCAATCGCTTCGGCACGCACGAGTTTTTGAATTATACGGAAGCGCTGGGCATCGAGCCGTATGTCTGCGCGAACCTCGGCACGGGCACCTGGACCGAGGCGCAGCAGTGGGTGGAATACTGCAACGTGGCCGAAGGCACGGCGATGGCGAAACTGCGCAGACAGAACGGGCGCGAGAAGCCCTGGAAGGTGCAGTACTGGGGCCTCGGCAACGAGATGGACGGCACCTGGCAGATGGGGCATCGCACGGCGGAGGATTACGGCAAGTTCGCGCTCGAAGCGGCCAAGCTGATGAAGTGGACCGACAAGGACGTGAAGCTGATTGCGGCCGGGTCGTCGAACTTCCGCCCGGGGTCGGATTGGATCGGCTGGAATCGCGAGGTGCTGGCGTATCTCAGAGAGCATATCGACTATCTTTCGCTGCATATGTACGTGGGGAACGCCGCCAACGATACTTACGATTTCCTGGCGGTGGCGAATCAGCTGGACGATCGCATCCGCACGGCGGCGGGGATTATTCGCGCGGCGCAGGGCGGGCGGGGCGTCAATCAGAATCCCATCTATATCGCGTTCGACGAATGGAATGTTTGGTACCGGGCGCGGGGTGAGGCGCAGCGGGGGCGGCGGATACTTGAGGAGCACTATAACCTTGAGGACGCGCTGGTGGTGGCGACGATGCTGAATACGTTCGTCAATAATGCGGATACGGTGAAGATCGCTAACATGGCGCAGATCGTGAATGTAATTGCTCCGATCTTTACCGATGAGAAGGGACTGTTCCTGCAGACGATCTATCATCCGTTGCAGCTGTTCGCGAAGAATACGCGCGGCACGGCGCTCGAGACATATCTGGAATGTCCCGGTTATGAGAGTAAGAACTTCGGGAAGGCTACTTATCTGGATGTGTCGAGTTCTCTTGACAACGGCGTGGTGACGATGAATGTGGTGAATCGGCATCTGGATCGGGAGGTTGAAGCGGAGATTGAGGTGCAGGATGCCGCGTTTAAAGGCAGCTTCGAGGTTTCGCTGGTTAACGGCCCGGATATTAAGGCCGAGAACGATTTTGGCAAGACGACGGTCAGTACGGTCAAGAGTACCGCGACCGCGAAAGGCAATAAGTTAGTACATAGGTTCCCGGCGCATTCTTACACTATGCTCAGGGGGGCTCTGGTATGAGCTGCTACCGCAGAGTGATGGGCCCGAGAATACCGGACGGCAGCGGCTGCAGGTTATTCATATCCTGCGGCTGGAAGCGGTCGCCTTCTTCCATCTTCAGGAGTTTGTAATCCGGCAGCGCTTGTCCGGCCAGTTCGTTGATGGCCGTGTTGGCTACTACGATACGGATGTCATTGGCGCCGGGACGGACGAACTTCGCGAGGTCGACCTGGAAGGGCGGCTTCCACACATATCCGGCCAGCTTGCCGTTGACGTAGACGACTGCGGCTTCGCGAATCGGGGGATCGAGCCATGCGCGCATTCCGTTCGACATGCGCGCCGGTTGCAGCGGCGTGCCCGGGCCGAAATCGAGTATAACCGGTGCGCCGGCGGCCGTAACATTCACGCTCTTCTCATAAGTCGCGGTTCCCGAGTAATACTGGGTGCGCGGGTCTTCGGTCCATGAATGCCCCACGGCCGGGTTCGCATCATTGATCTTTTCGAACGTCACCTTCCAACCCGCACTGATATCCACAGGCTGTCTTTCCGAAGGCGGCTCGGCCGGTGCGACCTGTGCGCCCAGGATCAGGACGCGGGATTCATAAGGCTCCAGATCGAGCGTCAGGTTGCCCGGTAATGCGGCAGTCAGCTCGCCATTGAACGGATCCATCCATTCGCCCGCGGCTTTGGGTGCGCGCAGCACGGCTTTGGTATGCACGGGCTGATTGCCGGTGTTGGCGACGAAGTAGATATCCGCGTCGTCGAGCTTGCGGTGGATGAAGCCGATTGCCGGCGCGCCCGTCAAGAAATCCGGTTGCAGCAGGCTGGGCAGCTCGGACATTTTATGGACCTTCAGGGCGGCTGCAAGGGAGGCGATCCGCGGGGTATCGGCTGCATCCTGCAACCCGGGGGCGAGCGAAGGCAGCTTGCCGAACGCGATCACGATTCCGCCCTTCGCCGCATAGTCGTCGATCTTCCGCAAACTCGCGAGCGGCATGCGCTCCACGTCGGGCAGAATCAGCACCGGATAGGTGATGCCGGCTTTCGCGATGGCACCGTCGTCGATGAAATCGAAGTTATATCCGGCGTCGAGCACTTGCGGAATCAGCTTGGTCCCCAGCAGACGGTCCATCAGGCGATCGACCGAATCATCGCCCGCGTGGAAACTCGCGTAGGCGTCGTCGGTCGGCAGATAGATGGCCACATCGTTAGCCGGCTTGCCCTGACGCATCAGCCAACTCATGCGCTGCAGATACCTTGTAACATCCGGCATCACGATCCACCAGGGATTGTGTTCGTTGAATACCGCGGCGGCGTAGAAGCGCCAGCCGGGCTCGCCCGCCGACGCCGGGGAATAAGCCCAGCCGTGACCGATCAACTGGTTGATCCCCGAAAGGAAATGCAGATCGGCCTCGGCCTTCATATCGAGGGGCGTGGCGCGGAAGGCGGGCGAATGAAGCCAGGTCCAGGTCTCGGAAGAAGTCACGGTGCGCCCGTAGATGTGACTGGCGGAAGAGGCCCAGCGCGCGGCGGAGAATTGCCGCCAGGCGGGCCCATGCTCACCTTCGGGCAGATCCACAAGCGCGTTACTCGACATGGTTACGGGCGGGATTCCGTAGGTCTGGGAGCGGAACTTCGTGCCATGCGCGTGGGCCCACTCGTTGATCGGCGTCAGGTAGCGCTCTTCGCATAATTCGGTGAGCGTTTTACCCCAGTCGCGCCGCACGGCCGCGGTTTTGTCGCCGATATCGCCGACGAGGGCGGGCAGATACGGAGTCAGATCGTAGCCGCGGCGTTTGTGGAATTCGGCGAGCATGTCGGGAGTCCAGTCGGATCCGAAGACTTCAAGGCTGTCGCTGAAAACGGCGTAGGGAGGATGGGTGCCGAACGCCGTCATGAGCTTCGTGCCCACCGTCTGAAGATGGTCGCCGATGGCTTTCGAGTCGTAGTGATCGAGCACGAAACCTTCCGCTCCCACGGCGGCGCGCTTGACCTGCTGGCCGGTGCGGCTGGAGATAAAGGCGAGGACGACGTGATCGCCGTCGAGGCCGGAAGGCAGATCGATGCGGCCGTTGCCGATGGCCGTCAGCTGATGAATCCCTGTGGGCTCAAACTTTTTGCGGTCGCCCTGGGCGACAAAGGCGGCGATGAACTGTTCGCCATTGCCGATGCTCGGCAGGGGGACGGAGGTGGCGCCTTTCTTCAGTTCGATGCGATCGCAGCGCAGCGCTCCGGCGGCTTCGGTGACCGGCGTATGGGGACCGCCGAAGGGCCATCCGCTGCCCAGCGTGACGTCCATGCGCAGGCCGAGTTCGCGCGCCTTATCGGCGGTGAACTTCAGGGCGTCGAGGTAGCCGGCGGAGAGGTAGGGCAGGTTGACGAAGCCCGTTTGCGGGTCGTCGAGTTCCAATGGGTAGACCGGCTGGATTTCGAAGCCGCCCAGGCCGCCCGCCTTCATGACGCGCATCTCGCGCTCGAGTTCGGGCTTGACGACGGCGGAGCCGAACCACCACCAGCGCATCATGACGCGGGCATCGTCGGGGGGATTGAGGAAGCCCTGGCGAAGGCGGTCGAGGTCGCCGGGCGCGGCGTGGCCGGTCACGAAGATCAAGGCGCCGCCGAGGGCGGCTGCCAGGACGGGGCGCTTGCGCAGGAAGGAAATCGAGAGTCTCACAGGAAGAGGATACAGGGTTTTTCGTCGGGAGTGTAGATGGCCGCCGCCGGCGCGACAAATCCAGCTGACCTGGTACAATCGCACTACGTCGGCCCAAATGCCCTCAGACACCCTCCACGATATAAAGATTCGGGGCTTCAAGAGTATTGCCTCGATCGACGTGGCGTTGAACCCGATCAACGTGATCATCGGTGCCAACGGCTCCGGAAAGTCAAACTTTGTCGGTGCCTTTGCCTTCCTGCGCGAGATTGGCGCGGGCCGGCTGAAAGAATATGTGAGGGTGGCGGGCGGGGCGGAAAAAGTCCTGCATTTCGGGTCCAAAACCACCGAGAAAATCGACCTCGAAGTTTACTTCAACATTGGAGGTTTCGGAACCCAACCTTCGCCGTCAGCTTACTATCTGACCCTCGCTCCAACAGCGGACGATGGTCTGTTTCCCTCGCGCGAGGAGATCCGCCGGAGCGCTTACCCCGCCAAATCGCTGAGCGAGTGGCAGTTGGGGTTAGAGGCGGGCATCAGCAACCCTGCTTCCGAGATCTTTACGAAAGGAAAGCGCCAGCAGTTCGATTTCTGGCAACTTTTTCACCTGCATGACACGTCGTACATGCGTAAGACTGCGAGCGTCGGTGACAATCGTTTTCTCCGCGCCAACGGCTCCAACCTCGCAGCCTTCCTGTACTACCTCCGCATGAGATGGGTTGACTCCTACAACCTGATTGTTCAATCGATCCGGCAGGTGGCCCCGTTCTTCGACGACTTCGACTGGCCTCGCGAAGAGGACAGGCGGGACGATATTCAGTTGGTGTGGCGTCACAAGGGATCAGACCAGTACTTCAACGCTTCGTCGCTTTCGGATGGAACGTTGCGTTTCATCGCTCTCGCTACTCTCTTTCTTCAACCTCGCTCGATGTATAGCAATTCCATATTTCTTGTCGATGAGCCCGAACTGGGACTGCATCCTTACGCGATCGAGATTCTGGCGGCCCTGATTCGTCAAGCGTCGGCCGCCACGCAAGTGATCGTATCCACGCAATCATCGCTGTTAATCGATCATTTTGAGCCGGAAGACGTTCTGGTTGCCGATCGCGTCGATGGCGGCACGCAACTGACGCGCCTCGATTCCGGGCGCCTTAAGAAGTGGCTTGAGGACTACAGTCTGGGCCAACTTTGGGAGAAGAACGAGTTCGGCGGACGGCCCGTTCCCGGCTAACCGCAATGGCGCGATTGTTGATCCACGTGGAAGGTCAGACCGAAGAAACCTTCGTAAATGAGCTGCTGCGAGCTCACCTGGTAACGAAGGGCTACCACTCGGTCGAAGCTCGAATTGTGGGCAACGCCCGTCTGCGTGAAAGACGTGGCGGGATCCGTCCGTGGCCTTCAGTGAGAACCGACATCGTTAATCATCTTTCAGAGGATCGCGGCTGTTTCGCGACGACCATGGTCGATTACTATGGTCTGCCGCAGACGGGACCCGGTGGATGGCCGGGCCGAGAGCGCTCTGTAACTATGACGAGTGCCGAGACGAAGGCTGAATGTGTCGAGAATGCAATCAGGGACGATCTGACCACCGAGATGGGCGACCGCTTCGATACATCGCGCTTCGTGCCTTTCGTTGTCATGCATGAATTCGAGGGCCTGCTCTTCAGCGATTGCACCGCATTCAGCCGCAGCATCTACCGCCCCGACCTGGAGGCGGCCTTGCGCGAGATTCGGGAGCAGTTTGTTAACCCGGAAGAGATCAACGACTCACCCTTCACAGCGCCTTCAAGGCGCATACAGGCATTGGCGCCAGGTTACCAGAAGCCGCTTTACGGAGTGATTGCCGCACTCGAGATCGGGCTCGCGCGCATTCGTGCGGAATGCCCTCATCTCAATAGTTGGTTGGACGAACTCGAATCCCGCGTGCGTTGAGGCAGACGCGGAGTCATCCCTGGGCGGCTTGTTGCGCCAGAGCCAGCGCTCCGAGCACGCCGGCGCGGTCGCCGAGTCCGGGCGGCACTACTTCGGGGATGGGGACGTAGCCGTTCACGATCGATGCCAGTTCTTCGCGGATCAGAGGGAAGAGGTTCGACCGTTGCATGACGCCGCCTCCCAGAATGACGACCGCCGGAGACAGGGTGAGCGCAAAGTTCGCCACGGCGAGCGCCAGATAGCGCGCTTCGAGCTGCCAGGCCGGATGATCGGCGGGCAGCAATTCGGCCGGCATGCCCCAGCGCGCCTCAAGCGCCGGTCCGGAAGCCAGACCTTCGAGACAATCGCCGTGGAAGGGGCAGTATCCCGCATAGGGATCGGCCGCCCGATCGCGGGGCAGGCGGATGTGGCCCATTTCCGGATGCGATATGCCATGGAGAGCGTGGCCATTGATGATGGCACCGCCGCCGATTCCCGTGCCGACGGTGAGGTAGAGGCAGCTCGACACATGGCGCGCCGCGCCCCAGTGGGACTCCGCCAGCGCGGCGGCATTGACGTCCGTATCGAAACCGATGGGGACGCCGAGAGCGGTGCGGACCGCGCCCGCCAGATCGGTGAATTGCCAGCCGGGCTTGGGAGTCGAAGTGATCGAGCCATAATGCGGGGACGCGGGATCGAGATCGACGGGGCCGAACGATGCGATCCCCACGGCGGCGAGATCGGCGCCAGCCTCGTTGCGAAGAAACGCGACGGCGGCGGCGATGGTGGCGGGGGGCGAGGTCGTCGGAATGCGGGTAAGCCTGAGATTATCCGGTCCGGCGCCGACTCCGCAGATAAATTTGGTGCCACCGGCTTCAATTGCGCCGAAAATATTCACGCCTTCGCCAGTTTGACATAATGAACGCGATAATCTGACAAGACCACTTCATGCGAATCCATACCGCTGCTGCGATTGCCCTGTGCGCGTGCTTATGCGCCTTGTCCTGTAAGAAGGCCCCGCAGGATAAGCGAATCGAGTTTATACCGAAAGGGCAGGCGCACGAGTTCTGGCAGTCGGTACACGCAGGCGCGATCAAGGCTATGCGCGAGAATCCGGGCTACACGCTGATCTGGAACGGTCCGGCCTCGGAAACCGATTTCGAAGGCCAGATTCAGATCATGGATTCGGCGATCAACCAGCACGTGGATGCCGTCTGTCTGGCGCCGATCGACAGGAAAATACTGGTGACGCTGGTGGAACGGGCGACGGGAACGGGGATCCCGGTGATCATTTTCGATTCGCCGGTCGATACCCAGACGTTCACGGCTCAGGTGGCGACCGATAACGCGGAGGGAGGGCGTCTCGCCGCCAGGAGGATCGGGGAGATTCTGCACGGCAAAGGCAAGGTCGCCGAAGTTGCGGTGCAGCCCGGGAGCGCTTCCACCATGGCGCGGGAGCAGGGATTCGAAGATACGGTAGCGGCGAATTTTCCCGATATCAGAATCGTCGACAAGCAATACGGGATGGCGGATTTCGCGCAATCCCTGAAGGTGTCGGAGAACATGCTCACGGCGACGCCGGATCTGAACGGCATGTTCGCCGCCAACGAATCGAGCACGGTGGGGGCCTTGCGGGCCTTGAAGGACCGGCCCAACGTGAAGCTGGTGGGATTCGATGCGAGCGCGCAGCTGCTCGAAGGGCTAAAGAGCGGCGCCATCGATGCACTGGTGGTGCAGGATCCGTTTCAGATGGGATACAACTCGTTTATCGCGGCGGTGACGAAGCTGAAGGGCGGAACGCCCGATCATATTCAGAACATCACCCCCACGCTGGTCACGCGGGAGAATATGAATTCACCGGAGATTCAGAAGAAAATCAATCCGGACCTTAAGCAGTACCTCAAGTAAATCGGGGCGAGTTCAGCCGGGCAAATTCTTTGTGTTCTTCCGACACGCAGTAAGCGACCAGGTCGCGATAGAGAGATTCCACCACATCGCCGCCGAGCCCGGCTTCTTCGGCCCAGAGGCGGCGTGTGCCGAGCACGGCGGCGACCCGTTCCGGCGCGGCCACGTTGGCGGAACTCGTCTTGAACTTCGCCGCCGCCCGGACATAGGCCACGCGCTCGGCAATCAACGCGACAATGCGGCGATCGACGGCATCCATGCCGGCGCGTATTTCATCGAGACCGGCGCACTCGTCCGGGGGAAGCGGGTTCCGCGGCATGGGTTCCCGATCAGGCGCAGAACTGGTCGAACGCGTCGCGGAGGGCCTGGGCGATCTGAAACGCGTCGCGCGGTTCGATATCCCGGCGGTGCATCACGTAGACCGGCTGGCCGTTCTTGAAGAGCGCGATGGAAGGCGAGGAGGGCGGATAATCGGCGAGGATGCGGCGCAGGTGGGCGACCGCCTCTTCGTCGCCGCCGGCGAATACGGTAGCGGCTTTATTGGGGCGGACGGTATGCTGAAGGGCCATGCCGATGCCCGGGCGAGCCTTGCCCGCGGCGCATCCGCAGACCGAATTGGTCACCATGAGGACGGTGCCGTTCTCGGGCGCCAGAACGCGGTCGACGTCGGCGGGAGTGCGGGCTTCTTCCACACCGTAGCGCGTGAGATCTTCACGCATGGGAATCAGTAACATTTCCGGATAAGGCATCGAGTACATTGTCGCAGCCTCACGCAGGCGGAACGTATAATAGCGAAACAGGGGCGGGCATATGGCGAACACTACTTACATCTGCCTGTTCGACCTGCGGGCCTACGATGAGCGCATCGTTCCGGCGCTGGGTCTGTATCGGGACGAATACAATCCGGAGGGCGTGGTGAGACTGCTGCGCGACGTGGCCGGCATGTTGCCCGAGCTGCGCCGGGAACCGGAGCGGATACCGCTCGGCGAAGAAGACTACGAACACTGGATTGTGGCTCTCGAGCCGGATGCGGGTTATAAGCCGAGCGAGCAGACCATGAAAGACGTTCAGGAGATGCTCGTACCCGAGCTGTGCGTGCCGCACGGTCTGGGGTTCAATCCGATGCAAAATATGGAGAAACTGGGCCCGTGGCTTTCAGAGCGGTCGAAGTGGTTTGCCGGTCTTGAGGATGGAAGCGAGGAACTCGAGGGAGGAGAACTGGAGTTTACGTTCGGCTCGGACAACCTGATAGCCAGCCAGCAGCAGATCGAGAAGTCTCTGGAGGAGATGCGCGGGATTGCGCCTCCCGCCGGCCCGTTATCCCGGGATTTTGAAAATCTGCGAAAGCTGGTGGAAAAAGCGAAGTCCGAACCAGCTTACACGCTGCTGCGGACTTCGCTGTCGCGTTGATTACAATTACGGCCTTTCACCCTCGGGCGGTGCGTTGACGTCGGCGCCGCCGCGTCCGCGTCCACCGCGTCCGCCGCGTCCCGGGGGAACCCAGCCGTCGTTGGAAGGACCGTTCTGGAACATCCAGGAGTCGCTGCTCAGCTTATTGCCTTTGGCGTACTGAGCGCTCGCCTGGCCGAAGATCTTGCCCGCTTTTTTCACGTTTTCGTGAACCTTGTCCATCAACTGCTGATATTCGGGAGTGCCCTGCTTATATCCCGAGAACTGGCTCAGGTCGTTGTTGCCGATGATGACCACGTCAATGCCGCGAACCATCGCGATGTCGTAGGAGTTGGCCACGCCGGTGGGCGTTTCGATCATCAGGGTCACGAGCATGTTGTCGTTAACCGTGTTGTGGTAGTCATGCTGCCAGATGCTGGCGGCCTGGCCGGCGCCCGAGCTGCGGCGCGCGAAGGGTGGATACCGCGACCACATGGCGGCCTGGCTGGCGCGGTCGACGTCGTCGACGGTCGGGACGATCACGCCCAGGCAGCCGATATCGGTGGTGTGCTGGATGTGCCATTCCTGGGCGTCGGGCAGCCGGATCATGGGCGTAGCGACTGAATGAGGACATGCGGCGATCATGGCTTCGATGTCCTTGAACTCAAGCGTGCTGTGCTGCATCTCGAACCACGTGAAGTCATAATGCTTGGCGTGTTCGCAATAATCGGCCGGATCGAACTTCGACTGCGTAAAACTGAAAATCTGATGTCCGGCCAGCAGCTTTGCCTTGGCGGTGTTATACAACGGCGCCGGCGCGGCCGGTTGCTGGGCAACCGCCAGACCGCAAAGCACCGCTACGGCGGAAAACGAACTCACTGCTACAAATTTCAAATTCATTGTCTAATGTGCCTCTCTTTGAATCGTCTCGCCGGCATTCAGCAGCGGCGCTGGGAAAAGTATATACCAATGCGCGGGGCAGCGTGTGAGAACCTGAACTGGTAAACCGTCTTGCCTTTCGAGATCCTCCAGGCTGAAGCGCGATCGATTCTGAGCCCGGTTGCGGGGTTCCTTCGCGAGGCCGGTTTCACCCATTCGCTGACTCCCGCGCGCAATTGCACCTTCGGGTGCAGCTACTGCTATGTGCCGACGATGCGCGTGCAGGCGGGGCTGCGCGCGGAAGATTGGCGGCACTGGGGCGAGCGGACGACCTTCAAACGCAATGCGGCGGAACTGTTGCGCAGGTCACTCGGTCCCGGCCAGGTAATCTATTGCTCGCCGCTGACGGATCCGTATCAGCCGGCGGAGGCGGATCAACGGCTGATGCCTGAGGTGCTCGAGGCGGTGGCGGCCAATCCTCCGGCAGTCTTCGTGATTCAGACGCGGGGGCCGTTGATCCTGCGGGATGTAGAACTGTTGCGCGCGGTGGCGCGGCGCACCCGGCTGCGCGTGAGTTTTTCGATCACCACCGATCGGGAAGAGGTACGGGGGATTTTCGAACCTCACTGCGCTTCGATCGGCAAGCGCTGGCAAACCGTGGCGGCGTTGCGTACCGCGGGACTGGACGTATTTGCCACTCTTGCGCCGATCCTGCCTTGCGATCCGGAGGCTCTGGTGGGGCGGGCGCTCGAGGTTTCGGCGGGTCCGGTGGTAGTGGACACGCTGCATGTGCGCGCCGTGAAAAGATCGGGCGCAACGACGCGCGAGGCAGGGATCGCGATTTGCCGGCGCCACGGGTGGGCCGAGTGGCTGGAGCCGGAGTTTCAGCGATCCATGCTGGATCGCATGCGCACTGTGGCGGAAGCGGCGGGGAGGGAGTTCGGACATGGCCCAAGCGGCTTCGGGCTCCTCGCAAACGCGCTATTCTGAAGTCATGCCCCTGGACCTGATCGGCATCGCCGAAGAATCGACCGTTCGGGTCGAACCCGAACGCCCGCTGTCTGCCGACGAATTTTTTGATTTTTGTCAGGCCAATTCGTTATGGAGGATTGAGCGCATGGCGGACGGGGAGATCGTAATTATGCCGCCTTCAGGCGATGAATCGAGTCACCACTGTGCCGGACTGAATGCGCAGTTGTATTCCTGGGCGAATCTGGATGGCCGCGGGAGGGTGTTCGAGTCCAGCGCCGGGTTCGAACTTCCGAATGGCGCCACGTTATCCCCCGATGCCTCATGGATCAGTAGTGCCCGCTTGTCCGCTCTCGCGCCTGAACACAAGCGAAAGTTTGCTCCGATATGCCCCGACTTCGTCGTGGAGGTCCAGTCGCCGTCCGACTCGGTGCGCCGCCTGAAACGCAAAATGCACGAATGGATCGAAAACGGCGCCCAACTGGGCTGGCTGATCCTTCCCGATTCGAAGACGGTTTACGTCTATCGTCCCGGGAAGGAGCCCGAATTTCTCACCAACATTACGCAAGTGGCGGGTGATGGGCCGGTCGAGGGTTTCGTGCTCGATCTGACGGAAATCTGGTCCGAACTCTGACCCCGGAACATTCTCCGGCCCGCCGGAGTCTATAATGTGAAGGCAGTTTCCTCGAAAACGTGAACGGCGCCTTTTATCTGAACCTGAATGCGAATCTGACTCCCGAGCAGGAGGCCGCGCTCGAAGACGAACGCCTGATCTCCGGTCTGCAATTGGGGGATGAAAAGGCGTATGAGCGATTGATTCAGCGCTTTCAGACGCCTGTGTATAACCTGGCTTGGCGGCTGGTCAACGACCCTTCGGACGCGAGTGATGTGGTGCAGGAGGTTTTCCTCAAGGTTTTTCGCAACATCGGCAGTTTCCGGCGCGACAGCAGCCTGCGGACGTGGGTGTATCGGATTGCGGTGAACGAATCGCACAACCGGCGCCGCTGGTTGTTCCGGCACCGCCGCGGCGAGACCGGCATCGAAGAAAATTTCGACGATGCCGAAGGGCGGGAGCGGCCTCTGATGGACATGGGCGAAACTCCGTTCGATTTCACCATGAATCGGGAGGCGCAGCTGTTGCTCGAAGAAGGCTTGGCGGCCATCAATCCGGTCTTCCGCGCGGCGCTGGTGCTGCGCGAGGTGGAGGACATGAGCTACGAGGAGATAGCGGAAATTCTGGAAGTATCGCTCGGTACGGTGAAATCCCGGATTATGAGGGGAAGGGAAGCCCTGCGGCGCTATCTGGCCGAGCGGCTCGACACAGCCCCTGCGCTCCAATTGGTTCCGAGGACGGTGAAGTGATGGATGAACTGAATTGCAAATCCGTGCGGAAGTCCCTTTGGGATTACATGGCGGGATACATGGGAACGGATGGGGAAACGGGTGCCCTGGCGGGCGATCCGAAGCCGGGGCAGATCGCTCTCCATCTGCGCGCTTGCCGGGACTGCCAACTCCGCGGCTCGGAAGTGCGGTCGATGCTTTCGGGACTGAAACATCTGCCGCTGGTGCATGTTCCCCCGATACTGACCACGAGGTTGCAGATTCTGGCTTCGCGGGAACGTTCCCGGCTGCTGGCGCGGCGCGATTTCAAGGCCTTTATGCGGGATGTGGGGTCGCGCGCGAAGCTGTTCTTCGACAATCTTCTGAAGCCGTTCGCGGTACCGGCGGCGGGCGGCATTCTGGCGTCGGTTCTCTGTTTCGGGGTGATCGTGGGCAACCTGCATGTGGTGCCGGACTGGGACAACGACATGCCGCTCGGGATATTCACCGAAGTGATGATCGACGAGCCTTCCCCGTTCGCCTGCAATGGGCGGGATGTGATGGTGCAGCTGACCGTCGATTCCGGAGGCCACGTCACCGATTTCGCGCTGCCCCAGGACCGCAATCCGTTGCCCGATGAGCTGCTCGAGATCGGCAACGCCGTGCAATTCACCTCATTCACGCCGGCGAAGCGATTCGGCCAGCCGGTGAGCAGCAAGCGGCTTCTGTTAATCAGCCATATCAGCATCAAAGGCTGATGGACTGAGTGGCGCGGCAGAAGCTCGGCCAGCACTTTCTTCTGAGCGGCAAAGTTCTGCGGCGAATCGCCGCGGCGGCTTGTGACGCGGGCGTTCCTCTCACGGTCGAGATTGGTCCCGGAAAAGGTGCGCTGACGCGTTGCCTGTTACAACATTCGGCGCGCGTGGTGGCGATCGAACTGGATCGGGATCTGGCGGAGCACCTGCGGCGGAGTTTCGCGGACGAGCCTCGGCTGCAAGTGGTCGAAGGGGACGCTCTCGAAGTGGACTGGGCAGCCTGGGGCAGGGGAGCGCTGGCAGGCAATCTGCCGTACTACGCGGCTACGGCGATCATTTCGAAATATGTGCGGAGTCCCGGCGGCCTGGGACCGGCGGTATTCCTGATTCAGAAGGAAGTGGCGGAGCGAATCACGGCCGTGCCGGGGACTCGCGAATACGGATATTTTTCGGTGGAATGCCAGCTTCTGGCGCGCGCGGAACTCCTCTTCACCGTCCCGCCGGGCGCTTTTCGGCCGCCTCCGAAGGTGGATTCGGCGGTGATTTGCCTGACGCCCCGGGAAAATGCGGGGCGGGAAGCTTCGGGGGACGGATTTCTCCGCTTCGTTTCTTTGTGCTTCCGGCAGAAACGCAAGACGCTGCGCAACAATCTGGTGGGCGCGTTTCCGCGGGAATTGCTGGACCAGCGGCCGGAAATGAGCCAGCGTGCCGAGCAGCTGAGCGTTTCGGCGTTGGTCGATCTCTATCGGGCGCTCACGGCCGGTTGATGCGCCGGATACGGAGCATGGCGCCGAGGACGAGTAAAATGAGGCCACCGGTGACGAGAAGGCCCACGGCAGGTTCCGGCGTGGCTATGACGGTATCGCTCTCGGAGCTGTCCGGGATGGTCGTCAAAGCCGTGCCTGGGGCTATGCTCGGCGCGCTCGGCGGAGCTATCGAGAGAATTTCCAATTCCGCGGTACCCGTAAAGTCGTACATAGTATTGGGCTCGACCAGAAAATATCCCGAAGTGAGCGCGAGACCGCCCAGGTCGAGTTCCGGAGACGGCACGATGAGCAGCGAGTCCGCGGCGGCCGTATTGTCAATGGCGCCGGCGCGCAGAGAATACGCGCCCGCCAACGTCAAAATGGCAAGGAAAACCGCGCCGCCGTTGAATCGCTTTAATTTCCGTGTTGAGTTCATAGGGTTATAGTCTTTTCTTGGCCACTGCCACGCTCTCGATACTGATCCCTCTCTACAACGAGGAAGAGTTCATCGGCGAACTACTCGGCCGGGTTGTGTCCGCGCCGCTGCCAGAGGGGCTCGACCGGGAGATCGTCGTAGTCGACGACGGTTCTGATGATGGATCGGCGGAAGTGGTGCGGGACTTTATAGCGGCCTCGCCCGGGATCGCGATGCAGTTGCTTCGCCACGATAAGAATCAGGGCAAAGGCGCGGCCATCCGCACCGCGCTGGGGGCGGCCACGGGCGAATTCAGCATCATCCAGGACGCGGATCTCGAATACGATCCCAACGAATATCCGAAACTTCTGGGGCCGCTGGTGGACGGCAGAGCCGATATTGTGTTCGGTTCGCGCTTCGTGGTGGCCGGGGAGCGGCGTGTGCTTTATTTCTGGCACTCGCTCGCCAATCGGCTGCTCACGCTGATGTGCAACGTGGTGGCGGATCTGAATCTGACCGACGTGGAAACCTGCTACAAGGCTTTCCGGACAGTGATCGCGCAATCCATTCCGATAGAGAGCAACCGTTTCGGCATCGATACCGAACTGACGGTCAAGTTCGCCCGCCGCCGCGCGCGATTCTACGAAACCCCGATCAGCTATCACGGGCGCACTTACGAAGAAGGCAAGAAGATCGGTCTGAGCGACGCGCTGGAGGCGGTTTGGGTGATCCTTCGTTCGCGTTTCACGAGCCGGCTCTATCGCGATGTTGGACCTTCCGTGCTCGACGCGCTTTCGGTGGCGCGGAAATTCAATGGCTGGATGGCCGCGACCATTGAACCGTGGGTGGGATCGCGGGTGCTGGAAATCGGCGCCGGGATGGGCAACATCACGCGGCAGTTATGTCCGGGGCGCAAAATGTATATTGCGACCGACGTCGACGGGGAGTATCTGGAGCAGTTGAAGGCCCGGTTCCGTCACCGCCCGGCGGTACGCGTACGCAAGCTGGACGCAGCCTGCGCGGAGGATTTTCACGGGTTCGAAAATCAACTGGAGACGGTGGTGTGCCTGAACGTGCTGGAGCACATTGAGGACGATGCGGCGGCGCTCGAGTCCATCCGCACGATGCTCGAGCCCGGTGGAGTCCTGATTTTACTGGTGCCCAACGGACCGGAGATTTTCGGCACCCTCGATGAATCTTTGGGGCACCACCGGCGGTATACGCGGGAGGGTCTGGCCATGCTGCTGGCGCGGACCGGATACGAACTCGAAGAGATGCTGTCGTTCAATCGCATATCGCGCCCCGGATGGAAATTCGCCGGGCAGGCGCTGAAATCGACAACGCTTTCGCAGGGGGGAATGCGCGTCTTCGACAGACTGGTCTGGCTGTGGAGCAGGATCGACGGCAAATTACCGTGGGAGCCGGTCTCGATCGTGGCCATCGCCCGCCGCAGGCCGTAGGCCGCGAACTTAGTGCGCGGGATAAAGCGGCGCGACGGACACCGTGGCGAGGCCGAGGACGAAAAGAAACAACATTACGGCGAGGAAGGTCTTGACGTCATTTTCGGCGCCCGAAAATTCCCTCCAGACGATGAGTCCCCAGAGGGCGCTGATCAGGGTGGCTCCCTGGCCCATGGCATAACTGACCGCCGGGCCGACCTGCGCCGCCCCTTCGGCACGCGCGGCCACGAAGTTGGCGACGGCGCCGACGTACCAAACGCCGCCTCCCAGGATCCCGAGCAGATGGTTCTTCGCGCGACCGATGAAGTAGGCCGCGAAATCGATGGGTTCGCCCTGCACCGGCAAATTCATAAAGAACAAATTGAAGGCGAAGGTGGAAAAGAAGACGCCAACGGCAAACACGAATCCGACCGCGTAGGGCCCGAGTCCGATGTCGCCCGTACGGGCCATTTCCACAAGGGGATAGAAAGAGCCCATCAGGATACCGCTGACGATGGAGAGGATGATGCCTTTGGCGACGGAAGGCGGCTTGGCCTGCGCTTTTTTGGTTTTGGGTTTGCCCGGGACAGCCGCGGTTGGCTGAGCGGCGGCCGCCTGCGCCTGCCGCCGTGCCGAATGCAGCCGGTACGCCACGGCGTCGAAAACGATGGCAGCCACAATGGCGATGCAGCCACCTGCCAACAGCAGCGGACTCCCCACCGGATGGAGGAAGAAACTCCACACGACGCCGATAATCAGAGCCAAACCAATTCCGATGGGAAACGCCACGGACATTCCGGCGACGGATATGGCGGCCACCAGCAACATGTTGGCCAGGTTAAAGACGCAACCGGCCACAAACGCGAAGAGATCCTGGCGCTTTCCCGCATTGCGCAGATCGTCAAGGAACTGGAAACCGTCCCAGCCCATGTTGCCGAAAGTGAAGCCGGCGATCACCGACGCCAGGAGGACACCGAGCGCAAAGTCGAAGTAAAACAGTTCAAACCGCCATTTGCCACCGGTCAACTTGAACGTGTTGGCCCAGGAACCCCAGCAAAGCATGCTGAGGATCAGAATGACAAGGGACAGGAAGTAGCTGCCAGGAAGAATCATGACGTAGTCTTAGTTACCGTACAACTGTTACGGCAGGCGGGTCAAGATGAGGGTTGCAAGGGGGCAGATCGCGCCCCGCATAGTAATTCAGGCCGTAGCGCATGGCGGGACGCACAGGAGGGGCGCAGGCGGGACGCTCAGCGAGCCACAGGGGACGCGCAGACGCGGTCCGATCGATGCCGGGGAAGGCGGCGATCTGGAACCAGAGAAAGGCGGCGGCGGTCAGGCTTAAGCCCGCGGCGACGGCGTACGTGCGGAAGAATGTGGCCAGCAGCAGGGCGATCAGGGCGACGCCGGCGATAGAGATCGATAGAAGCGGGAGCGGGATGGAAGCGGAGCCGAGGCCGTTGGCGAGGGCTCCGGGCAGAATGCTCGAGGCCACGGGCAGCGCACCCATCAGGGCCAGCGGAAGGACGATGGCGCGCTCCGGCCGGCGGCATCCGGCGAGGCCGACGCCGAGCAGGATACATGTGGAAGGGAGCAGAGGGAGCAGATAGCTGGCCAGTTTGTTGCGGGAAACGGAGAAAAATATGAATCCGCACACGACCACCGCCAGGAGTGTCAGAATGCGCCGATCGCGGAAATCGCGCGCCGCCAGGGGGAGCAGCGGGAACCACGGGAACAGGAGCAACAGGGCGGCGGGGCCGTAGTACCACCAGGGCTCGACGTGCGGCACAGCGGGCGAAAAGGCTCCTCCGAAGAAGCGGCCGAACTGTTGCTCGAGGAACAGTACGCGCAGGAATTCGCTTCCATCGCGCAGGGTGCAGAGGATGTACCACGGCAAGGCAATGACAGCGAAGACGGCGAGCGCAGGGAGACTTCTGCGGTTGACCAGACTGCGATGGTTCAGGGCAATCACAGGCGCGAATAAGACCAGCGGGACCAGGCTCTTGGTGAGTACGGCCAGTGCCAGGCAGGCGGCGGCCAGGGTTATGTTTCGCGCTGAGGTCACGCTGGCGGCGGGGCCGAGGCAAAGAAGGAGAGCGGCGGAAAAGAATGCGGCGAGCGGAAGATCGGTAACGGCGATATGGCTGAAACCCAGCCATCCGGCGCTGGTGGCGAGGATGGCGGTCGAGTAAACAGCCACGCGAGTGTTCCAGAGCTTCCGCAGACGGGTAAAGAAAAGCGCCAGGAAAGCGAGGCTGAGCAGGGCTACCGGGAGCCGCGGCGCGAGGTCCGGCCCGGCATGAAGTTTGAAACCGGCGCCGACGATCCAATAGAGCAGCGGAGGTTTTTCGAACCAGGGCCGGCCCCACAGGCGGGGCGTGACCCAGTCGCCCGAGCGCGCCATGGCACGGCCGATATCGGCATAGCGCGGCTCGTCCTTGCTGACCATGCCCATCCCCGTGAGGTCCGCCAGATACAGGGCGCATAAGAGAGCGACGGCCGCGAAGATCGCCATGGGCCGCGTTATAAGCTGAAGCTTCAATACAAGAGTATGACCGGTCGTCATTCCCCATCTCGCAGCCGTTAACTGAAATGAAGATCGCGGCCGTCAAAACCACCGTCTGCAACGCCGGGATGCGCAATTGGATTTTCGTGCGCGTGGAGACCGACGAGGCCGGCCTCCATGGCTGGGGCGAGGCCTCGCTCGAATGGAAAACGCGCAGCGTGGTGGGGGCGGTGGAGGATTTCGCGCCCATGCTGATCGGCGAGGATCCCACACGCATCGAGCATCTGTATCAGAAGCTCTACCGGCAATCGTTCTGGCGCGTGGGGGTAATCGGATTATCGGCCATTTCGGCTATTGAGCAGGCTTGCTGGGATATCCTGGGAAAATCGCTGGGGCAGCCGGTGTATAAGCTGCTGGGGGGCGCGGTGCGCGAGCGCGTCCGCATGTACACGCATCTGGGCGGCGGCGATATGAAGGCGGTCTATGAATCGCAACTGCAGGCCGATCCGCAGGTGTTCGTGGATCGCGCCCTCGAGGTGGTGGCGCGCGGGTATACCGCGGTGAAAGTGCTGATCACGCCGCCTACGGAGCCGCTCAATTCGATTGCGGCCTATAAGGACGCGGAGCGCAAGATGGAGGCGCTGCGGCTGGCGGTGGGGGATGGGGTCGACATCATGGTCGATTGCCATGGGCGGCATGCGCTCGGGAACGCGGTGGAGTTTTGCCGGGTGCTGGCGCCTTACCGGCCGTATTTCGTGGAGGAGCCGGTGCCGCCGGAGAACGTGGATGTGATGGCGGAAGTGCGGCGGGCGAGCCCGGTGCCGATCGCGACGGGGGAGCGGCGCGTGACCCGCTATGAATTCCGCGAGCTGTTCGAGAAGCAGGCGTGCCATGTGATTCAGCCCGATCTTTGCCACTGCGGCGGCTTATGGGAGGCGAAGAAGATCGCCGCCATGGCGGAGGTTTACACGATGGGCGTGGCGCCGCACAATCCGCTGGGCCCGATCGCCAATGCGGTGGCGCTGCACTTCGATCTGAGCACGCCGAATTTTCTGATCCAGGAAGACATGCTGACGGACGTGCCGTGGCGCTGGGAGGTGGTGCGGCATACGCTCCGGAGCGAAGGCGGGTACTGGCTGCCCAACGATGCGCCGGGGTTGGGAATCGAAGTGGACGAGTCGGCCGCCGCGCGGCATCCGTTCCAACAGGAGACGATTCACTCGATGACCGTGCGGGCGCACGATGGGGCTGTGCTCGATTGGTAATAGCTCAGAAGAAGACGTCGAAATCGACGCGGGAACGGTGCCTGTAGTTGCCGAAAAACGTTCCGAAATCAGGGTCGGCGATGTTGTCGTGGACGGCGAGGGCGTTGAAGTGGTTGGTCATATTGAAGCCCGAGAGCGATAAACGCAGCGTGTACTTCCCGACCTTGAAATCGCGCATCACACGGGCGTCGGCGGAAAAGAAATTCGGGAAGCGGCTGGAATTGGGAACTCCCACGTAATTCTGTTGCGCGTCGAAGATGGTATAAGGAAATCCGTTGCGGTATTCGACGATGGGCATGACCTTGATATTTTTGAAGGGAACATTCCAGCGGCCCCACATCAGAAATCTGTTGGGAACATTGCCGGGCAGATTCGCATAGGCGTCGGGACGAATCAGCGGCACGGGAAAATTTCCGATAAAGGTGTCGAATTGATTCAGGCTGCCTTCGGCCAGGCTGTGGGTGCAGGAAAACACTAACTGGCCGCTTTTCCAGTCCAGTCTCGAGGTGATTTCGACCTGCCGGAAGCTGGAGCTGCCATCGCCATTGAGAACGATTTCATTGGTGGTATCGAGCACTTGGGGCTCAAGGACGATCAGGCCCACGGAACGGTTGTCGGTATAAACGCCGCGCACGCGAAAGAAGCTGCTGAAGCGGTGCTCGATCTGCGCGTTGGCGGTGGCGCCGCGCGGCGAGAAAGCTCCCGCGACGCGCTGGCCGTGCACCAGAAACGAAGTGGGCCCGGTGGCGCTGCCGATCACATTGGTGTAATCGAGGGGAGTGCCGATGATTTCGCCATCGGGAGCGTAGTTGGTGACGATTCTTTCGGGATAACGGCTGAAGCTGTAGACGTCGAGCGGAATGTGATCGTAAAACTGCCCATAGCCCAGGCGGACGACGGTGTTGCCGTCCTTAAAGGGAGTCCACGCGAGACCGGCGCGCGGCGCAATGCGCAGGCTGGAGGCCAGCCGCTGATGTTCCACGCGCACGCCGTAATCGAGCGCGAGACGGGAATTCAGTGTCCAGTGGTCCTGCCCATAGGCGGTGAATTCGAGGTCGGTGCGCTTGAATGCCGCCTGATTGGTGAAGTCGATGGTTTGCGTCAGTACGCCGAGAGCGTTGAGGATATCGACGTCGCGGAACAGAAATTGTCCGCGGTCGTTCGAGACCGTGAGCGAGGTGCCGTTCTTGAACTGGTGGGTGCCGAGGCGGCGCAGCGGTTTGGGGGACCAGATTTCCAGCCACTCGCGCCGGAACGCATCGCGGCTGCGCACCCCGAAGTAGTTACCGGAGTCGCCTTCGGGGGTGAGCACCTCGTCGGCGGGGCCCTGGGCGCCGATGAAGGTGTGAAAACGCTGATAGGAGAGGGAACTGTCGAGCGTGCCGTCGAGAAAACCCAGATGATCGGCCAGCGTGGCGACGTAGCTGCGCTGCGCATAGCTGGGCGTTACCGGCTGCGGATCGAAGTAATTCGGATTGACGTAGTTGGTGTGCTCGGGGCTGAAATGCAGGGTGGCATTGAGGATCTGCCGCTGGGAGGCGATGTAGTCGAGCTGGGTGAAGGAATTAACGCGCTCGTGTTTGGAGACGCTGGCCGGGTATTCCAGAGTCTTGTTGGGGAATTTATCGAGAAAATACTGCAGGGCCGCGCTGAGGAACAGCCGGTCGCGAATAATAGGGCCACTGACGACGGCGCGCGGCGTCTCATTGCGAATGCCTTCGACGTGATAGCTGCGGACGACGACATCGGGAAAGAAATCGTTGAGATCGGCGTGCCATTTATCGCCGCCGCGTTTGGTCTCGACGGCGACCACGGTTTGCGTGAAGCGCCCATACTGAGCGAGGAACGGCGTGGTCAGGACATTGACCGATTCAATGCTGTCGATCGGCACGGTTTGCCCGAACTTACCGGTGGCGGGGTCGGTGGCGTCGCTCTGGTTCACCACCAGCGAGCTGCGCTCCTCGCCGGAGCCGTCGAGCTTCAATTCCCCGAGCGGCGAGCGCACTACGCCAGGCACCAGCGGCAGGGCGTCGTCCACGGTGGCGGGATTGCCCGGCAGCGTCTTGACTTCGGCGGGATGCAACTCATAGTTCTGCGAGGCGCTCTGGGCGACGGGCGGCGCCGGGGTATCGGTCACGTCCACGCTGGATTTGTTGATCTGCGGATTAAGAGTCAGGCTGAGTTCCACCACGCCGGGTCCGGCGATCTGCGCGGTGGCGATCGAGTCCTCGAAGCCTTCTTTGGAGGCGCGCACGGTCCAGGCGCCGCAGGGCACGGTCTCAAAATCGGCAATGCCGGTGGCCGGCGTTTGATGGACGCCGGCTTCCGTGACATCCGTCGACACGCGCACGCGGGCATCGAAGATGGGGGCTTCCTGGGAATCCTTCACAAAGATGCGTAGTTCGCCGGGGAGGCAGGTCTGGGCCGGCGCCGCTGCGGGCAGCAGCAACGCTACCTTGAGTAAGACGGCACAGATCGCGAACCTCACGCTACATGGTATCCCGGTCACAGTATATGATCCAGTAATGAATCGGCGCGGATTTCTTCAGACTACGGCGGCGGGCGCTCTGCTGGCGGGCCGGGCGGGCGCGGACATGGATGCGGAGATCGTGGAATACGAGAAGCCCGTATTGGATCTGCACAAGTACTTCAGCTCTCCGGTAAAAATCGCTTCGATCGAACTGCTGCAATCGCGTAATCAGTTCTTTCTGCGCACGCGGTCGACCGACGGCGCGGAGGGAATCATAGAGACCAAGGACATGGCGGACTATGTGCCGATTCTGGCGCATCGCGTGGTGAAGCACTTCCTCGGCAAGGACGCGCGCGATCTTGAGCATCTTGTCGATGAGGTTTATGCCGCCGATTCGAATTACAAGCTGGCCGGGCAGGCGTTCTGGTGTCCTGTCGCCTATGTGGAACAGAGTCTTTTCGATCTGATGGGGAAGACGCTGAAGAAGCCGGTGGGCGAGCTGATGGGCGGCGTGCTGCGCAGGGAAATCCCGGTTTATCTTTCGGGCTCGGGGCGCGAAACCACGGCCGAGGAAGAAGTCGATATCTATGTGCGCGGGGTGGAGAATACGGGCGCGAAGGCGGTGAAGTTCAAGATCGGCGGGCGCATGAGCGACAATCGCGACGCGACGCCGGGGCGCACGGATAAGATTCTGGAACTGGCGCAGAAGCTGCTGGCTCCGAAGGTGACGCTGATGGCCGACGCCAACGGGTCATACGACGCGAAGAACGCCATTGCGATCGGCAAGCGGCTGCAGGAGATGAAGTATCTGTGGTTCGAGGAGCCGTGTCCATGGGAGGAGTTGAGCGAGACCAAGCGGGTGGCGGACGCGCTCGAGATGAAGGTGGCGTTCGGCGAGCAGGATTCGAGCTTGTGGCTGTTCCAGTGGATGATCGACAACAAGGTAATGGACGTGGTTCAGCCCGATCTGAGCTATAACGGCGGGTTCATCCGGGCGGCGCGGGTGGCGCGGATGGCGCGCAAGGCCAATATGTGGATCTGCCCGCATAATACGCAGACCGGCGCGGCGTCGGTGAATATTCTGCAGTTCGCGGCGACGACGCCGAATATCGGGCCGTATATGGAGTATGTGTCGAGGGGGCCGGCGCGGAAGGAATCCTGGTATGCGCCGAATTTCGAGATTAAGAACGGGGCGATTCCGGTTCCCACGGGGCCGGGGATGGGCCTCGAATTCGATCCCGATTTTCTTAAGAAAGCTACCGTCGTAAGTCTGGCTTAGCGCTGAAACGGATGCAATTCTTAGTTTGTATACCAAGGATATGGTACCTTCATTTTTGTTAGATAAGGAAATTAATTAACTTATTTATTGCGCTGGTGTAAAATGAATTCTTGAGGTTTTAATTTCAAGGCATGTGCCCGCGTTGCAAAAGTACTTCTCCGACCATTCAGGGGCTCACCGGAATGGAGATGCGAAAGTCCTGCAACTCGATGGTCTGGGCGGCGGGCATTCTCCTCCTCGCGAGTTCGCTCGCAGGGGGCGGCACAACCTCTGCCAGTCCAGCTCTCCGGAGTGTCGCGGGCGCGAAACCGTCCCAGACCGCGGAAGTAAAGCGATGGTGGTTCCCCACCTGGCCGGAGGCGGATCGCGACCAGATCCTGTTCCAGGGCATGGTGGTATTCGCTTCGATCAGCGTGGCGATGGGATCGTTGCTGATCGTTGTATATCGAGCGCAGACGGAGGCCGAACGCGACCGGTCTTTTGAAGCCATCCGCAGCGATGTACTGCGTCGGCTGACGGCCGGCGATTCATTAAGCCAGATTCTGGGAGTCCTGCTGGCGACGATTCAACTCCCCCACCCGCGCCTCCATTGTTCAATCCGTCTCGAAGACGAAACGGTCCTCGCCGGGGCCGGGCCGGATTCGGTCCGCAATTCCTGGCCGATCGCGTTTGAACGGCCCATCACGGATTCCAATGGGCGTCGTCTCGGCATGATCGCGGTACGGGGTAAGAAACTGGGGCGGCATCATGTAAATCTGATCGAGCGCGTCGCCAGCCTTGCGGAGATCGTGGTCGAGCACAGCGCGCTGCGCCGGGAACTGGAGCACGCGGCGACGCACGACCACCTGACCGGCCTCGCCAACCGCCATGCGTTCATTCGGAAAATGGGCGCGCTCGAAGAGCAGGGGCGGGACCGGCCGGCCGCTCTGTTTTTTATCGATCTGGACCGCTTCAAGCAGATCAACGATCATTTCGGACATCATATCGGAGATGTGTGCCTGCGGCAGGCCGCGGAACGAATTCAATCGTGCTTCGGGCCCGGCGATCTGGTCGCCCGATCCGGCGGGGACGAATTCACGGTCCTTGCGGAGGGATTGAACAGCGCGGAGACGGCGCGCATCGCGTTGCGCATGGTGAATCTTTTCCGGCAGCCGTTTACGGCCGCGGGCAGGCAGGTATCCGGTACCGTCAGCGTTGGAGTGAGCCTGTGGCCGAGGGACGGCCGGACGGCGACGGACATTCAGTCGAGCGCCGACGTGGCGCTTTACGAGGCGAAGGAAGCGGGCCGGAATCAGTTTCGCATCCACACGCCCGCCATGCGGAGCCGCGCCATGGCGAAGATGCAGACCGAGCAGCTGATCCGGCATGCCATCGACTGCGATCTGCTGGAGCTGCATTACCAGCCGCAGGTGAGTATCGAGGGGGAACTGCTGGGCGTGGAAGCTCTGGTGCGGATTCGGCATCCCGAACGCGGGCTGATCATGCCCGACGAGTTTATCGGCGTTGCCGAGGAGTCGGGCCTGATTGCCGAAATCGACATTTGTGTGCTGGCCGAAGCCTGCCGGCAATATGCGGCGTGGCGGCGCGAAAGCTTCGCTCATCCGGCGCGGGTCGCGGTTAATTTGTCGCGCGTGACTTTACGCGACGCCAGTATCGCGCAGAAGATCCGCACCACAATCGTGGCCGCCGGGGTAGAGCCCGCGGCGATCCAGATCGAGCTGACCGAGACGGCGGCGCTGAAGGGCGGAGACACCTCGCGGGAATCGCTCAGGCAGCTTCAGCAGGCTGGTATTTCGCTCGCGCTGGACGATTTCGGCACCGGCTATTCTTCCCTGAGCTGTCTGCACAGCCTGCCCATCGATACCGTGAAAATCGATAAGTCGTTCGTTACCGGCCTGATCGGCAACGGAACTTCATTACCGTTGATTACCGCGGTAATCGCGGCGGCCAAGGCGCTGGGCATGACGGTCATTGCGGAGGGCGTCGAGACCGAAGAGCAGTTTCAGATTCTGCGGCGGATCGGTTGTGACATCCTGCAGGGCTACCTCATCTCGGCGCCGCTTCGGCCGGCGGAGATGGCGGGCTGCGGGTACACGTCGCGGCGGCGCGTTGCCTGAAGTGGCGGTGGCCGGCGCTTGACCTGGATCTATGTGTCGAACGATACTTCCGTTTTGGCGGGAACGCCAGGGATCTGTCCCGACTCACACGTCTGTCCCGACTCACACGTCTGTCCCGACTCACACGTCTATCTCAACTCACACGTCTATCTCAACTCACACGTCTATCTCAACTCACACCTCAATGCGCCCTGGAGTGTCATCCTGCTTAGCCGCCTTTGTCTTCGCGCCGGCTCTGTGCATGGCGCAGGGATACGTTACCGCCACGGCAGCGGGCGGCGGAGGGATCAGCCAACAGACCGCGGAGGCCCGGCTCGACATTTCCGGTCCCGGCGTGCTCGCCGTGGACGCCGACGGCAACCTGTTTGTCACGGTGCGGGACGGAGTTTTCAGGATTGACGGCGCGGGGGCCCAAACGCGCGTGGCGGGGACCGAAAAAGCCTGGCGGTACGGAGGCGACGGCGGCCCGGCTATCCTCGCCCGATTGAATCCGCGCGCGGTGGCGATCGACGCCGCGGGCAACCTGATTCTGGCAGACACGGGCAACCACCGGATTCGCCGGCTGGACGCGGCCACGGGCATCATCACAACCGTAGCCGGGGATGGCGTCAGGGGATTTTCGGGTGACGGCGGTCCGGCCGTCAACGCCCAACTCGACGGCCCTTCCGGAGTGGCGGTGGACGCGGTGGGCAACCTTTATATCGCAGACGGCACAATTGACGGGCACGACCGCATTCGCCGGGTAGAGCGGGCAACGGGCGTCATCAGTACGGTGGCAGGGAACGGGTCACAGGGATATTCGGGCGACGGCGGTCCGGCCACTCTGGCTCAATTCCACTCGCTGGGGGAATTGGCGGTGGACTCATCGGGAAGCCTCTACATCGCCGACAATTTCAATCGCCGCGTCCGCATGGTGTCCGGCTCGACCGGCATCATCACGACGGTGGCGGGGACCGGGGTGGCCGGCGGTGGGGGGGACGGCGGCTTTGCCACCGGCGCGGAACTGAATAACCCTCTCAGCCTGGCGGTGGACGCCGCGGGCAACCTCTACATTGCGGACGCGGGCAACTTCCGCATTCGAAAAGTAACCGCGGCTACGGGCCGGATCTCTACGCTGGCCGGGAGCGGCAAGGCGGTCTATCCGGACACCCAACACGGTTACCCGTGCGCCGTCGCGGTGGATGCGGAGGGCAATCTTTATGTCGCGGACCTCGGTGCCTCGCGGGTGCGCAAGGTGCCGGCCGATGTCGCGAGCCGGAACGCGACCGTGGCCGAGGTGGCGGCCACTCCTTCGCTGCGGCCGCGCGCGAGCGGAGGTGGTTTCAAGATCAACGTGACCTTCGACCCCAGTGTGCCGGCCGCGGCGCAGACCGCCTTCAACGGCATTGTGAGCGCTTATGAGAACGTTTTCACATCGAATAATACGGTGAACGTGAATCTCTCGTTCGGCAATACCGGACTGGGCGAGAGCGAGACCGAGTTCACCATTGTGCCGTATAGCTCGTGGCGGGCCGCCATGATGGCGAATGCCGCTGCCAATCCGAGCAACATCTATGCGGCGGCCGCCGCCCAGTCCCTTCCCGCCAGCGATCCGATCGGGATGGGCGACGTCTTTATCACCACGGCCGACGCGAGGACGCTGGGCTTTGCGGCGAACGTGACCGTCGACACCAACATCACCTTGAGTAACTCAGTGACTTACGAGTACACCGGCAAGGCGACGCCGGGCGCCTACGATTTCATGGATGTGGCGGCGCACGAGCTCGATGAGGGCCTGGGGATCGGCTCGATGCTCACGGGACTCAGCAATAACGCCGCGATCCCGAGCGACTACTACGAGCCCGAGGATTATTTCCGCTACAGCGCCGCCGGTACGCGCGACATCACGACCAACCCCAATGCGGTGGTCTATTTTTCTTACGACGGGGGCACGACCAACGTGGCGCAGTTCAACCAGGCGTACAGCGCGCTCGGCGACGGCGATCTGGACCGCAACGACTGGATCTACGGCAATTATGGCTGCCCCGTGGCCACTCCGCACATTCAGGATGCGATCACCTGTTCCGGCCAGGCGGTGCCGGTGGGCCAATTCGGCTCGCCGGAAGTAACTGTGCTCAGCGCGCTCGGCTATAATTCCGCCGCGTTCCTGGTGAATCAAGTCCTGAGCGGTAACATCCTCGGTTCCGCGGTCTACTACTACGGTGACCCTCCGATCGCCATCACCACCACCGCCAGTTCGGGGCTTCCCCTGAGCTTCTCGTCGTCGACGCCCGCTGTGTGCACAGTATCGGGAATCACCGTCACCATCGTCGGCGTCGGCACCTGCACACTCACCGCAACCCAGCCGGGCAACACCATATTCGCGGCCCTTTCCGTTACGCAGAGCTACACAGTCATGCCTGGAACTCAGCAGATCGACTTTCCCGCCCCGCCCTACGTCAACGTTGCAGTGGCCACGCTGACTATGACCGCGACCGCCAGTTCCGGACTTCCGGTGAGCTACTCATCAACCACCCCCGCCGTCTGTAGAGTGTCGGGGAGCACGGTCACCGTGGTGGGCGCCGGCACCTGTACGATCATCGCCAGTCAGGCGGGAAATGGCTACTGGGCGGCCGCTTCTCCGGTAACCCGAAATTTCATAGTCGGCCCCGGTTCGCAGACGATCGCGTTTCCGGCGCCAGGCACCGTCGAACTCGGGGTGGGGCCTTTTGCGCTGAGCGCGACGGCCAGTTCGGGGCTTCCGGTGAGCTTCAGTTCGGTGACCCCGGCGGTGTGCACGGTGGCCGGTATCACCGTTACCATTGTGGCCGTGGGCACGTGTTCGATCACGGCGAACCAGGCAGGGAACGCCAACTACATTGCGGCTCCTTCGGTGACACAGAGCTTCACGGTCGGCGCTGGCGGGCCACCGGCTATCAAGGCGGGCGGCGTCGTTCCCATTTACAGTTCGGCCACCAACATCCAGCCGGGCTCGTGGGTTTCGATCTTCGGGAGCAATCTGGCTGACGAAACTGTCACATGGAATAATAATTTCCCCACCATGCTGGGCGGCACCAGCGTCACCATCAATGGAAAATCCGCCTACCTCTGGTATGTAAGCCCCACGCAGATTAACCTGCAGGCGCCCGACGATAACGCCGTGGGCGGCGTCAATGTCGTGGTAACAACCGCCTCCGGCAACGCGACGTCGACGGTGACGCTGGCGGCGATCAGTCCCTCTTTCAGCCTGCTCGACGGCAAGCACGTGGCCGGCATTATTCTCCGTTCCGGCGAAGCCTACGACATCCTGGGGCCCACCGGCACTTCTTTCGGCTATCCGACCGTGGCGGCGCGAGCGGGCGACACGATTGCGCTTTTCGGCGTCGGCTTTGGGCCCACCGATGCATCGGTGGCGGCGGGGCAGTTATACTCCGGCGCGGCGGCGACCACGAATACGGTGCTGTTGAAGATCGGGGGCACCAGCGTCACGCCTTCGTTCGCCGGATTGAGTTCGGCCGGGCTCTATCAGATCAACGTGACGATCCCGGCGGGGCTGGGGGCGGGCGATCAATCGCTGGTGGCAATCGTCGGCGGCGCCGAGACGCAATCCGGAGTCCTGATCTCGCTCCAGTAAACTACGGTTTCGCCGTTATCCTTTCCATGGGGAATTTGGCTTTGAAGTCGAGGTTCTGATTGAGCCGCGCTTCGAAGTCCAGCTCCGTGCCCCCCGCGCTCAGGAGCGGCCCGCGGATGCTCTTTTGATCGAAAGTCACTTTCCAGAGGTCCGCATATCCGCCGATGAACTCGAGCTTAGTCGCGGGCACGATTTCCTTCCCTTTCTCATCGGTGAGAGACGCATCGAACGGGCGCATCAGGCGCTCGCCTTCATTGGCTCCGATCAGATGACCGGATCCAATCTTCCCGCCAATCGACACAATCACGTAGTATTGGTCGCCGCCCTTGCTCAACAGCGACCCCGCCAGCTTGCGCGCCTGTTCCGGAGTGAGTTGCTTATCGAGCATCTCGATGCGGGCGAAGGCCTGCGCAAACTGCGTATCGGCCCAATAGACGTCGAGTGACGCGAACTGCCGTTTGAACGGTCCCATCAGACTTCCGGTCAGGCCCAGCTTGCCTTCCCGGTCGTCCACGATTTTCTGGCAGTCTTCTTTGGTCCATTCGAGGAAGGCCGGGTCGGGCAGATCCACGGCGGGCAGGCTGGTCAGGTATTCGGGCAGGGGCAGCTTGTCTTCTTTGCGGTCAATGCCGAAATCGTAAACGTCGATGATCTCGATATTCGAAGTCGATTTGCTGCCGGTATTGCCTTCGACGAACCCGAATTCGCCGGAGGGGAGATCTTCGCGCGGCGAGATGCGGTAGAGATCCTTCACGCTGGTGGGGCCGATGTCGCAAAGCACTTCGTCCTGATTCTGCTCGGTGGAAAACAGAATGGAGGCGTTGGCGATGGTGCGCTGGTCGTATTTCTGGCCGGTAATTTTGGCCTGCAGCAGCTTGAACTTGCTGACGTCCCGGCTGGGGGGGAAATAGGCATAGAAATTGGGCCGCAGAACCTCATAGCGGCTGGTGGAATGCGCTCCCGGAATATTGATGTCGATTTTCTCGCGCATAAACGGGACCCAGTTCTTCACCACAGTGCGGAGCTTGCTCAGCTGAACCTTGCTCTGGACGCGGCCGAGAGGCTTGAGTTCGCCGTTGAACTGCACATACACGCCGTAATTCGGCGGCGCCTGCCCGGGATCGGCTGGCCTGGGAGGCGTACGCGCGGCGGCCATCGTGACGTTCGGGGCCGCGGCACGGCCGGCGTTGGAAGGCGTAAAGCCAGGCCGCAGCGCGACGGGCGCCGGTGCGGGCGCAGGCGGGTCAGGCGGCGCAGCCGGAGCGAGCGTGGTCCGCGCCGGCGCTGGAGAAGCCTCCGAGGCCGGATCGATCATGACCGCGATCACGCGATCGCTCACGCCCGCCTGGCGCAGCGCGATGAGCCCGTCGACCGAGGTATTGAAGCGCGTTTTGGACGTCTTGATCTTGCTCACGATCAGATCGTCTCCGAGCTTCGCCTGCACCAGTTTGACGACGTCCTGGTTGGTGAGGGCGGCGGGAGCGGCCGGAGCCGCTTTCGGAGCCGCTTTCTTTTGTGTGGCGGACTGGGGCGCGGCGGACTGGGGCGGCGCGGACTGAGGCAGACCGGCTCCTGCCCATGCCAGCAGAACGGCGCACAACACAAAAGGGGTTGACAGACGGAGATCTTTCATAAATCCAGGTTCCTTTTCAGTTCAGGGTGTCACAGAAATCTTCACGCCGCAACAGCGCCCCTGTATGATCGAATTAATGTCCGTTCTTACCGACGACGCAGTCGAACTCGAGAAGCGTTATCTGCTGCAGAACTATGCGCGGCATCCGCTGCTGCTGGTGCGCGGCGACGGCCCGTACATGTGGGACGATTCCGGCAAGCGCTATCTCGATTTCATTGCGGGGATCGGCGTGAATGCGCTGGGGCAGAATCATCCGCGGATCGTGGCGGCGATTCAGGACCAGGCGGCGCGCCTGATTCACACTTCCAATCTGTTCTACAACCAGTTCCAGGGGCCGCTGGCGCAGAAGATCGCCGAGGTCAGCGGACTCGACCGGACATTTTTCACCAACAGCGGCACGGAATCGACCGAAGGCGCGCTGAAGATGATGAAGGCGCACGGCCACGATATCGAGCCTGGCAAGTATGAGATAGTTGCGCTCGATAATTCTTTTCACGGACGAACGCTGGGGGCGCTTTCGATCACGGGGCAGCCGAAGTATCGCAAGGATTTCGAGCCGCTGCTTCCGGGCGCGCGGTTTGTGCCGCCGAACGACGTGGCAGCGCTCGAGGCGGCCGTCAGCGAGCGGACCGCCGGCATCTTTATCGAATGGATTCAGGGCGAGGGCGGTGTGCTGCCCATCGATCCCGCATTCTGCCGGCGCGCCCGCGAGCTGGCCGACCGGTACGACGCGCTGCTGTGTTTCGACGAGATCCAGTGCGGGGTGGGACGGACGGGCAAATACTTCGGCTATCAGCTGATCGATCCGCCGGTGATGCCGGACATTATGACGGCGGCCAAACCGATTGCCTGCGGCCTGCCGCTCGGCATCGTCACGGCGAATGAGCGGGCGGCGAAATCGATTCGACCCGGCATGCACGGGTCTACATTTGGCGGCAATGCCTTGGCCGCTCGCGTGTCGCTCGAGTTCTTCGATATCCTGGCGGGACTGCTGCCGCAGATCAGCCGCGTGGGCGAATATTTCCGCGCGCGGTTGCGCGAGATGGCGACGCGGTTCGATTTCGTCAAAGAAGTCCGCGGGTACGGACTGATGATCGGGGCGGAGCTTTCGATTCCGGGGAAGGACATCGTTAACCAGGCCATGCAGGAGGGGTTATTGATGAACTGCACGCATGAAACAGTTTTGCGCTTTCTTCCGCCCTACATTATTACGGAAGCGCATGTGGACGAAGCGGCGGGGATATTGGAACGCGTGTTTGCCCGGGTTTGAACGTTCACAGCAGGTCTTCGCGGCCGTTGTTTTCGAGGAGCTTGACGATTTCGCCGACTTGCTGCGCGCGATGGCGATCGGCTACCAGCAGCGCATCCGGGGTATCGACGATAATCAGGTCCTTCACGCCCAGCAGCGCGACAATCTTCTTGCCGCAATCGATGTAGTTGCCGGTGGATGCGGCGCTGAGCAGTTCGGAGCGCGAGGCGTTCGAGTTTTCGTCCTGGGGGAATAATTCGTAAACGGCTCCCCAGCTTCCCACGTCATTCCAGCCGAACTCATCGCACGCTATACCGACTACGTTATCGGCGTGCTCGAGCACGGCGTAGTCGATCGAAATGTTTTCGCAGAGCGGAAACGCCTCGGCCAGCTGCGCGGCGAAATCGGGATGCTCAAACGCGGGCAGGCTGGAGAGCAGCGTGGCGGTCTTCGGCAGATACTTTCGGAGCGCGCTCAGGATGGTTTCGGCCTTCCAGAAGAACATGCCGGCGTTCCAATAGAAATTGCCGGATTTGACGAACCTTTGCGCCTGCGCCGGCTTCGGCTTCTCACGGAATTTCCCGACCGGGATGGGGATCAGCGGCTTTCCCTTTTCAAACTCAGGGAACTCGATATATCCGTAGCCGGTTTCGGCCCAGCGCGGGGCCACGCCCAATACGGCGATTTGCCCTTTCGCCGCCGCCCGGAACGCGGGGCGAAGCAGACTCAGATAGCGCTTCGGATTGCCAATCACGTGATCGGACGGAAACACTCCGAAGACGGCGTTCTTATCGATGGAGTGGAGAATGTGCGCGGCGAGGCCGATGGCGGGCGCCGTATTGCGCTGGGCGGGCTCGGCGATAATCTGCGCGGGCGGAACTTCGGGCAACTGGCGCACGATCTCGTCGCGCACAAAATCGTTGGTGAGTATCCAGATGCGTTCGGGTGGAATCAGCGGCCGCAGCCGGTCGACGGTGGCCTGGATCAGCGTGCGCGGTTCCGCGTCCGAGGGAGGAGCAACGTTCAGAACCTGTTTGGCGTGGCGTTTGCGGCTGCGCGGCCAGAAGCGCGTGCCTCGCCCGCCGGCCAGGATCAGGCCGTAGTAATTTGCCTTTGCCATAGGGCCTCCCTATTGAACGGGGTAACTGTGAATCAGCCGCAATGTGCGGCTCCAGCGCGTCTTGGTGGGGAAGTGAATCACCACGTCGATCAGGTGCGGAATGGTCACCGAGGGATTCGAGAGATCGTCGGTCGAGGCCTCGTAGGACCAATAGATGATGAGCGGTTTGCCGATGATATTCTCGCGCGGGACGAAGCCCCAATAGCGGCTGTCGAGCGATTGGTCGCGGTTGTCGCCCATGGCGAAATAATACCCGGGGGGCACGACTACATCGCCATTCTGTACGTTGTGCTCGAGCATCGCCTGGGCCGGCGGATAGATGGGCGTGTTCGGATCGGCCGGAAAATTATCGCGGTAGGAATCGATGTAATCGAGCTTGTGAACCACGTAGGGCTCATTCAGCAGGTGCCCGTTCAGGTAGACATTCTTGTTCTGCAGGTGAATGCGGTCGCCGGGGATGCCCATGGCGCGCTTGACGAAAGTCTGCTTGATATCGATGGGATAACGGAAGACGATGATGTCGCCGCGATGGACGTCGCTGTAGGGCAGCAGGTGCTTCGTGACCGCGCCGGCCGGGGCAAAGGCCAGCTTGTCGACCAGCAGATGGTCGCCGACCAGCAGCGTGTCTTCCATGGACCCGGTGGGGATTACGAATGCCTGTACGAGCGTGGTTGTGCCGAACAGCAGCAGGATGATGGTGACGGTCCATTCGGCGATGAAACCGCGGGGTGGCTCGGGCTTGGCGGGCGTTTGATTCGATTCGTCTTCGGGGCGCGCGCCAGGAGCCTTGTCGGCGATTACTGATTTTGGGCTATCCACTGACATCTATTGTAGCGGGAGAACCCATGGCAACGGAAAGGGCTGTTATGCTGAAAAAGTCTCGAGCGTCCATAAGAGTCCCATGACGACATTCGCTGCCGCCACTACTCAACAAGCGATCAGGCCCGCCCGAAAGCCCGTATATATGGTGCTCGGATGCACGGTGTTTGCCGCGGCGGCGCAGGTGATGATGAAGTTCGGGGCGGGGCAACCCATGCCGAACTGGCCTCTGCTGATCGGCTACAGCCTGCACGCTTGCAACGCGCTGCTGCTGATTCTGGCGCTGCGCGACGGCGAGCTTTCGATGCTCTATCCCATCATTGCGCTGACGTATGTGTGGGTGAATATTCTCTCGATGTACTTTTTCGGCGACCACATGAACTTCTGGAAGGGTTTCGGGATCGCCTTGGTGATCGGCGGGGTGGCCCTGCTGGGCCGTGCGAGTTCGCGCGCGTGAGCCAGACTCCGGTCAGTTCCATCCTGCTGGTGCTGCTGGCTTCGCTGATCGGATCGTTCGGCGCGGTTTTTCTGAAACTGGGCGCAGCGCCGATGCGCCAGGGATTCCGGCATATCTTCAATGTGAAGCTGGCGGCCGGGGTTGCGCTGTTTGTCGGTTCCAGCGTGCCCTTCATCCTGGGTCTGAAACATGGCGAATTGTCGGTGCTGTATCCGATGGTTTCGCTGGGGTATGTGTGGACGCTGTTCTGGTCGAAACTTTTTTTCAATGAGCCGATTACGCGGGCCAAGGTGGGCGCGCTGGCGATGATCCTGGCGGGTATTGTTTGCATCGGCGTGGGCGGGCGCTGATTTATTCTGAAGAGGAGGGCAAACTATGGCAACCGCGACTCTCGACTGGTCACAATGTCCGGCTGTGGAGAGTATCTCCGGCAAGGTCGGCGGCGCATGGGTGTTTCGCGATACACGCTTGCCCGTTGCGACGGTCATTGAAAACCTCGAGGATTTGAGCGTCGAAGAAGTGATGGAACAATTCGACGTCACCCGGGAACAGATCACCGCCGTGTTTGAGTTTGTGGCACAGAGCCTTAGAGTCCCGGAACAGAACAACGCGCCTGTAAACGCTCATTCTTTTTGACGACGGAGCGCCTCGGGGTATTGCTCGCGCTTGCTGGTCACACCGTCGTGGCAGCCAAAGCAAGAGGTTGGGACCGCTTGAATCACGGCGCGCTGCTGAGGGCGGCGGAGGAAGCGTCGGTTGAGCTTCTGCTCACCACCGACCAGAGGATTCGCTACCAGCAGAATTTGATGGCTCGAAAGATCGCCATCGTTGTCTTGACCGGAACCACCAAATGGTCTCGCGTTCGATTGCATCTTGCACGCATCGCCGCCGCAGTGGCCGCAGCCATGTCAGGCAGCCACACCGAAGTTCCAACTCCGTACGATCAGGCGGCGTGAGGCGCGAAGAAGAGGAGATTTGTACTTTTAACTAACTGCAGCCGCTGGTGCCGCCGCAGTTTTCGCATTTATAGCAGCTTCCGTTCCGCGTCATCATGCCGCCGCATTCGGCGCACATGGGGGCATCGGTCGCCACCGCCGGGAAGGGCAGCGATTCCTGCGGATTCGGTTCCGTCGGACGCAGCGTCGTGGTGGTCCCGGCCTCATTGGTCAGATATTCGGCACCTAAAAACTTCGCGCCCAGCCAGCGGAAAATGTAATCCGGAATCGACTTCGCGTAGGGGATCTGCGGATTGCCCGTCCAGCCGCTCGGCTCGAAGCGCACGTAGCCGAATTTGTCGACGAGAAACTTCAGCGGCACGCCGTATTGCAGGCAATAGCTGATGGACGTGGCGAAGCTGTCCATCAGGCCTGAAATCGTCGAGCCTTCCTTCGCCATGGTGACGAAAATTTCACCCGGGGTCCCGTCGTCGAACATGCCGACCGTGATGTAGCCTTCATGGCCACCGATCGAGAACTTGTGCGTAATCGACTGGCGCTCATTCTCGAGTTTGCGGCGCACCGGGCGGTACACCACCTTTTCGACAACCGCTTCTTTGACTACGGCGGCCGCCACAGCCGTCGCCGCCGCTTTCTTCTCCGCCTTCGAGCCCGAACCCGAACTCATGGGCTGGACCTTCTTCGAGTTATCCCGATAAATCGCCACCGCCTTCAGGCCCAGGCGCCAGCTCTCGGTGTAGGTCTCCATAATGTCTTCGACCGTGCATTCTTCGGGCATGTTGACGGTCTTCGAGATGGCGCCCGAGACGAACGGCTGCACCGCGCCCATCATCTTGAGATGACCCATGTAGTGGATGGAGCGGGTTCCGTTCATGGGCCGGAAACTGCAATCGAAGACGGGCAGATGCTCGGGCTTGAGCCCCGGCGCGCCTTCGATGGTGCCGGTGGAATCGATATGGCTGACGATGGTTTCCACCTGCTCGGGCGAGTAGCCGAGCTTGATGAGCGCCTGCGGCACGGTGTTGTTGACGATCTTGATGACGCCGCCGCCGACCAGCTTCTTATACTTCACGAGCGCCAGATCGGGCTCGATGCCGGTGGTGTCGCAATCCATCATGAAGCCGATGGTGCCGGTGGGGGCGATCACGCTCATCTGGCCGTTGCGGTAGCCGGCGTGTTTGCCGAGTTCGTAAGCCTCTTCCCAGCACTTCTTGGCGTTCGAATACATCTCGCTCGGCACGTTGCGATGGTTGATGCCGTGGACGGCGTCGCGATGCATGCGGATGACTTCGAGGAACGGCTCTTCATTCTGCGGGTAGCCGGGAAACGGGCCGGTGGATTCGGCGATCCGGGCGCTGGTCAGATACGCCTGGCCGCACATGATGGCGCTGATGGCGCCGGCGTAATCGCGGCCGCGGTCGCTGTCATAAGGGATGCCGAACGACATCAGCAGCGCGCCCAGATTGGCGAAACCCAGACCGAGCGGCCGGTAATCGTGCGAATTCTGCGCGATCTTTTCGGTGGGATAAGCCGCGTTATCGACCAGAATTTCCTGCGCCATGATGAGGGTATCGACGGCATGGCGGAAGGCCGGAACGTCGAACTGGCCATTGGCGCCGACGAATTTCATGAGATTCAGCGAGGACAGATTGCAGGCCGAATCGTCGAGGAACATGTATTCCGAGCAGGGGTTCGAGGCGTTGATGCGCGCCGTGTTCTTGCAGGGATGCCAGCGATTGATGGTGGTGTCGAACTGCATGCCGGGGTCGCCGCACTGCCAGGTGGCTTCGGCGATGTCGTGCATCAGATCGCGCGCGCGGTAGCGATCCTTGGCCGCGCCGGTGTTGACGGATTTGGTCCACCATTCGCGATCCTCGACGACGGCTTCCATGAAATCGTCGGTGACGCGCACGGAATTATTGGCGTTCTGGAAGAAGATGGAGCTGTAGGCGTCGCCATCGAGCGAGGAATCGTAGCCCGCTTCGATGAGGGTGTGGGCCTTCTTCTCTTCCTTCGCTTTGCACCAGATGAAGCGCTGGATATCGGGATGGTCGGCGTTGAGGATCACCATTTTCGCCGCGCGCCGGGTCTTGCCGCCGGATTTGATGACGCCGGCAAAAGCGTCGAAACCCTTCATGAAGGAGAGCGGGCCACTGGCGCGTCCACCGCCCGAGAGGATGGCGTCCTCTTCGCGCAGGGCGGAGAGATTGGAACCGGTGCCAGAGCCCCATTTGAAGAGCATGCCTTCGGTTTTGGCGAGATCGAGAATGGATTCGAGCGAATCCTTAACCGAGACGATGAAGCAGGCGGAGCACTGGGGGCGGGCTTCGGAGGTGAGCTTCTTGATGCGATCCTCGGCGGTTTCGTAGAACCAGCCGTAGCCGCGCGCTTCCTTGACGCCGACGTTGAACCAGACGGGCGAGTTGAAGGCGGCCTTCTGGTGGAGCATCAGGTGGGCAAGCTCGTTGCGGAAATTTTCGCCGTCCTGCGGAGTGGCGAAGTAGCCGTCCTCAAGACCCCAATCGGCAATCGTGTCTACGACGCGATGGACGAGTTCGCCGACGCTTCGTTCGCGCTCGGGCGAGCCCAATTTGCCATGGAAATATTTGCTCGCGACGATGTTGGTGGCGGTCTGCGACCAATCGCAGGGGACCTCGATGTCGCGCTGCTCGAAAATTACGGAACCCTTGTCGTTTCCGATGGTTGCGGTGCGGGTTTCCCACTGCACGTCGTCATAGGGAGTTTTGCCGGCTTCGAGGCGGGCGGTGAAGTATTTGGGGAATTCCACCCCGGCGTGGGTCGGTTTGGGAGAGTTCTGAACGGCGTCCAACTCTTCCATTTTCGCACGTGCAACGGCTGCTGACTGTGCCATCTCTTGCTCCTGCTGCGTCGCTACAGATCGGTTCTGCTGGTTGTGGCGCATTTGCAATATTGCCCCAAAACTTCCCGAACGTCAACAAAAATTATTCAAGTTGCCCGCTATATCGAGTATGAGGCCACGTGGGCATCGCTACCTATTGTGGTCCGGTCCGGCGAGAGGGCCGGGAGAAATGGGTTCGGGGTTTTCTCGGCGGGGGCTTGGGGTGGGGCGCTTTTGAGTTTTGGAAGGGCTTGAAAACGTGAGGGTTACCGGTGGTGTTCCGCGCTGCTTTGGGGCGGTTAAATTTGGCTTCGTTTCAACAGAGCGGCCCTTTTTCGGCTGGCGGATTCTGGCCGGGGCAGGGCGGTGGGTTGTCTGGGACGCTGGTGTGAGGGTGGCGATTGGTTGGGCGTTGGTCACGGGGAGCCTTCGCGAAGGAATGGCGGAGATGTTCACGGTGCAGAGGATGAAGCTTCCTCCCTCGCTCTATAAGTGCCTCGGAACAACCAACATGATCGAGAGCCCGCAAAGCGGAGTGCAGAAG
>JBEKAQ010000044.1:0-58594 GCA_050015835.1 Bryobacteraceae bacterium
AAAACCGTATCAGAACTAACCCTCAAGGCCGAGGTTTACAGCTGCTGCAGAAGCCTCCACCTGCGAAGTCGGTGGCGCAGACGCTCGTGAGATTTCTGAACTCAGAAATGTTCAGAGTGGAAGGCACAAACGGCTGGTTAACAGCGTTGTAGGTATTGGTATTCCCGACGAGCTGCAGAGTCGTGTTATAGGCAACCATACCGGGCGCCGGCAGTTGTAACATACCTGCACTGGTCGCGCAGTTTCCCCCAACCGTCGCGATCAACTTGATCACGACGGAGGTCTGGGCATAATTGTTTTGCAGATCCTTGTTGACCCCTAAAGTGACCAGGTTATCGGGTGGAACCTCGCAGGCGCAGCACGAAAACATCTGCCCGTCCGGGAGGAAAGCGTACGCGCTCGCGCAGATGTTTTGCCCTGAGGCGCCGCTGTTGATGATGTTGATGAACGATTCACCGACCGCAAGATTCGCTGCGTAGCTTACCTGATAGGGCGAATCCGCGGTGATCGGGTTTTGAGCAAGGGCGGCTACGGACAAAACAAGAGCCGTCGGTATTACGTATCGGAGGTACATTGGTTTGAGTTCTCCACACGGAAAGGTACCAAAGGGCCGATCAGTACCGCTATTACCTAAAGGAACTAGTCAAAAGACTTAACCCCGGGCTGTCCTATAAGGGCACGCGGTACCGAGCGCGGCGATGGCCTTACTCATGCTTGTGTCGGCGTTCTGGCGTACCGGGCTACGTTATCGGCAACGGCCATCCGTCATCATCATGCCTCACGATGCATCATATTCCAATACTTGCGGTGTGTCGTTTTCCTGGCAGCGGAATCACACTTCCTGCAGGGGACATGGGGACAGCGTGGCGGCTTGACGGAGGACTTGCCGCACAGAGTAATATTGGCTCGTGGAGTACACCGTTCAGGCCATCGAAGCCGCTGCGCAGCCCATTCAGATCGTTCGCGGCCGCACGACCATGGCTGCGCTGCCTGGCAACATCCGCAAGCTGTTCGATGAGTTCTACGCGGGATTTAAAGGAAAAGGCGGTCTGAACATCGTGTATTATCCGGGCTCGGGGCTGGCCGGCGAGTTCGAGATTGGCTGCGGCGTTCAACGGGAATCCGGCGGCAACGCGGTAACGCCCGCGGGTCTGGTGGCGACGACGGTTTATTTCGGCGCCTATGAAAAGATGGGCCCGGCGCACGAAGCGATCCATCGGTGGGCTCGCGAGACTGGACACAAGCTGGCAGGACCGTCCTGGGAAGTATACGGGCACTGGAGCGACGATCCCGCCAAGCTGCGAACCGACATTTTTTACCTTCTCGCCGCGTGATGAACGCACTCCTCACCCAGTCCCCGAGAACGGGTGCGGCTGCCGATAGAACCTTTCGACGAGAGGGACGGCAAGACAAGTAGAATTCAAGGGATATCTCATGAATTCCCATGCCGAGCGGATGATCTTTGCAATCTCCCGAGTCCCCGGCTCCACAAAGGCGTGTGCGGCTCGGGGCGATTCTGCAATGTTCGAGACCCTGCAGGCGTACTACTCCATCGCCGCCCAGGCAGCCGCGGCAGCCGACGGGCGTTTCATTAAGGCAATGGGCGACATCGTGCTGTTGTCTTTTCCCATAGATCGCGCGGCGGCGGCGATTCAGGAGCTTCGCAGCTTCCAGGAGCGCGGTACAAAGCTGTGGCACTTCTTCGACGAACGCTGCCGCGTCCAGGTGAAGGTCGGCGCCGGTACGGTGCAATGTGGCCTCATGGGAGCGCCTGGCGCCGAGCGCATCGACCTCGTCGGTAACGCGTTGAACGCGCTCTTCAAGGCAACGTGGAGCGATTTCGATATTTCCCCCGGCGTCGCAGCCCTGTTGGCCGACGGTCAAAATGCGGGATGATATCCGCGCATCCCGGCGACCATGTCGTCTGTGTCGGACGGACCTGCCATGAAGCTAGTCGGCCCGCTTGCCGCTCGCGCGCCGGGGCTTCGGCTTGCTCTTGCCCTTGAGATTGAGCGCCACTGCGGCGCGGATGAGTTCCTTCAATGCCGCCTCATCGACCTTGTCGCCTTCGTGGATGTCGATGGCGCGTCTGACATTCCCGTCGAGGCTGGAGTTGAACAGACCTGAAGGGTCCTTCAACGCAGCTCCTTTGGCAAACGTCATCTTGACGACGTTCTTGTACGTCTCTCCCGTCGAGACGATGCCGCCGTGGGACCAGACGGGAGTCCCCATCCACTTCCACTCTTCGACGATCTCAGGGTCCGCCTCGTGCATGATTTCGCGCACTTTCGCGAGCGTCTTCCCGCGCCAGTCCCCAAGTTCCCCGATCCTCTTGTCGATCAGTGCAGAGGCAGATTCCACCGGGACGGGCCTTTTCATTTACAACTCCGGTTCATGCAACCCCGAACTGCTTTCCGTACTCGGCGTTCAATCGCTGCCAGCCGCCGAACTTCATGGCGTCGCCGGCAACGATGCGGCCGATGGGAGTTCCGCTGAGATGGTGGTCCAGCACATCGAGACAAATGTGCCACCCGGCAGCACCCATGGAGATGAAGCGGCGATCGATGTTGTGCCACAGCGTCAGGCGCGTGCCGCCGCCAAAGGCTTCGAGTTCCCACCGCATATCGTTGCCACCCCAGTTGTACTCAAGCACCCTGGGAGCGTCGGCTCGCGCCACTGTTGTTTCCGTAACGTGCGGCGTGGGCGCTCCCGCCGTGGTGAGCTTCACTGTGGCTCCAACGGTACCCAGGCTTCCATCGGCGTCGAACGGAGCCCACTCGCGCAGGTGCGCCGGGTCGGTCAGCGCCTGCCAGACTTTTTCCGGCGAGTGGTGGAGTTCTCTGACGAGGATGAGCGTCCACTTTTCTCCGTCCTTGCGAACCTCCGCGCCGCTGGCCGGACCCGGTGTGTACCGATCGCGATCGGTCATCTTCTTCTCCTTGTCTTCCTTTTCGTTGGCGTAGATTGTTCCCTGCGATCCATGCGGTCGAGGTGGCGTTCGAGAGCGTCTGCATGAGCGGACCAGAACCGGCGGAACGGAGCCAGCCAGGCATCCACCTCCTGAAATGGTTCAGATCTCAGCCGGTAGAGACGGCGCTGCGCATCCACCGTGGATTCCACGAAGCCGGCCTCGCGCAGCACTCGCAGGTGCTTTGACACGGTCGGCTGCGGCATACGAAGCCGACGCTCGATCTCTCCAACCGACTGTTGCGACGAGACCAGCAGGCCCAATATCGCGCGGCGGTTCGGCTCCGCAATGATTTCGAACGCAGATTCCACTCTCTGGATATACTCCACAGGGCATATGCGTGTCAAGGTATATACAGACAGGGGCCGGGGCGACGGTTTCAGGCGGCGTGCGGGATGCACCGTTCGATGCGTCTTTGGCGGGTGCGGTGCATGGCCCAATGTCGGGATTACCGTTATCGGGACTTGACTTGCCTGCTAATCCAGATGCCGCTTCAGATCGTCCGCGCGGAAGCAGTGCGCCAGCGCGGTCTCTTTCGAAATCCTTCCGGCGCGAACCAGCTCAGCCAGCGATTGCTCCATCGTAATCATGCCTTCAGCCCTCCCGATCGAGAGTTGCAGCCGCAATTGATGATCCTCGCCGCGTCTTATCAAATTGCGCACGGCGTCGTTCGCCACCATAATCTCGACCGCCGGATAGCGGCTCACGCCATCCGTACCGGGCACCAGCTGTTGCGCCACCACGGCGGCCAGCGCCAGCGACATCTGCTGGCGAATCTGCGCCTGGTTACTGGCGGGGAACGAATCGAGAATTCGCGAAACGGCCTGAATGGTGTCGTTGGTATGCAGGGTCGAGAAAACCAGGTGGCCCGTCTCCGCCGCCGTCAGCACGGTCGCCATGGTCTCCGCGTCGCGCATCTCGCCCACCAGAATCACGTCGGGGCTTTGGCGCAGAATGCCGCGCAGACAGTAGCCGAAATCCAGCGTGTCGCGGCCGACTTCGATCTGCTCCACCACGGACTGCGCGTTCGTGTAGTGGTATTCGACCGGGTCTTCGATGGTGACGATGTGATAGCGGCTGCGCTTGTTGATCAGGTCGATGAGCGCGGCGAGCGTGGAAGTTTTACCGCAGCCGGTGGGCCCGGTCACCAGCACCAGTCCCTGGCGGCGCTCCGTAAAGCGGGCGAGAACCGGCGGCAGATTGAGCGATTCGAGCGACGGGGTGCGCGCCGGAAGCAGGCGGATGCACGCCGCCATGGTGCCGCGCTGATAGTGGATATTGGCGCGGCAGCGTTTGCCGTTGGGGCGCACGAAGCTGAAGTCGAGCGAGCGTTTCTGCTGCAGATCCCGGCGCTGCTCCGGAGTGAATACGGGGAAGAGCAGATTCTGCACATCGTCGGCGGAGAGCGGCGCGGGGCTGCCAGGGGCGATGCTCCCATGGATGCGGAAGATGACGGGCGATTCGGCCACCAGGATCAGATCGGAGGCCCGGCGGTCCGAAGCGAATCCGAGCAGCTGTTCAAGCGAAGACCCGCCAGGAACCGGCCGCGACGTGGTGGATTCGGGAGCCCCGCCCGGCGCCACCCGGTTCAGTTCACCGACAATACGTTCCAGTTCGTTGTCGAATCCCGGCATTCAATTCCCCAGCAAGGCCTTAATGGCATCGACGCAAAGCACGGCCGCATGTTTCGATTCGTTCGAGAGCCCGCCGACGGCCTGTTCGATATCTTCCTTGTTTAGAGCCGCGAGCGCCGGCCGGTCGAGCCCGCGGATCAACTCCGTCAAGGCCGAAGCGGCGCCGATCGACGCGGCGCAACCTCGTACCTTATAGCGGGCTTCCACAATCCGGCCTTTGTCTTCGAGCAGGCTCAGCCTGAGAATATCGCCGCAGATGGGATTCGAAACCTCCACCACCCGCGCCGGAGGGGCCAGTTCCCCCACGTTGCGCGGATTGCGAAAATGATCGATCAACCGGGGACTCATCTGTGATCCAATTATGACGAACGAGACATGACCAGCGTGGTGGCGGGAATTCTGGAACGGGATGGGCGGGTTTTGATCTGCCGGCGGCGCGCCGATCAGCCGCATCCGCTCAAGTGGGAGTTTCCCGGCGGCAAAGTGGAACCGTGCGAGACCCCGTGTGAGGCGCTGGCGCGGGAACTGCACGAGGAATTGGGCATCGAATCCGAACCCGCCAGGGAGATCGCGCGCTACGAGTTCACCTACCCCGGGAAGAAGCCGATCCTGCTGATTTTCATGCGCGTGCCGGGGTGGACCGGGGAAATCGAAAACCGCATCTTCCATGCGCTGGTCTGGGAGTCGCCCGAACGCCTCGCGGAGTATGATTTTCTGGAGGGCGACGAACCGTTTATCCGGTCCGCGCGGGAACTTAATACCGGTTCTGGGGCAAGGTAATTCATAAGGTGCGCACAGGTCTGTGCATGATCGTCATTCCGTTGGCGCTCCATGCGGCGCAGTACAGCGGATCGGTGCGGGCGGCCGACGAATTCGTTCCCGGCGCCACCATTACAGCCACCCAGGGGACCACGAAGATCACCGCCTGGAGCGACGAAAACGGCCGCTACACAATGGAACTTCCGCCCGGTGAATGGGATATCCAGGTGGAGATGTTCGAGTTCTCGACGGCGCGGGATCACGTAACTTCCGGACCCCTGCCTCTGATCAAAGACTGGACGCTCGAGATGCCGCGCGTGGGCGAGCGGGAGGGCGCCGGCGCTCCTAAGCCGGCGGCGGCTCCACAGACCAGCAGTGCCCGACGACCCAATCGACAATTCAGGAATGGCGGAGGCGGGCGCGGGCGCGGCGGACCAGGTGCCGCTCAGGCAGGTGCCGCTCCCGGCGCGGCCTCCAACACTGCTGGTACTCCCCCGGGTGGGCGCGGCGGCGGCTTCCAGAACGCGCAGGTTCGGCCCACCACTGAGACGCCTTCGGAAGCGGGCGAAGTATCGGATCCGACCCTTGCCGGAATGGATTCGGAAGAAGCTTTTCTGGTGAACGGCAGTACCAGCGGAGGCCTAGCCGCGGCCAGCGACGATGAGGCGCGCCGGCAGCGTTTTGCCGGAGGACGCGGCGGTGGTGGTCCGAACGGCGGACCTTCGCTCGCCGGGGCATTCGGCGACGGCACCGGCGGCCTGGGCAGTAACAGCGCTCTGGGCCTGCCGCCGGGAATGAGCGCCACCAGCAACGATAGTCTCGGTCTGGGCGGATTCGGCGCCAGCGCCATCAATGGCGGTTTCGGCGTCGGTCCCGCGGCGGGCGGCGCAGGCTTCGGCGGAGGCGGCGCGGGTGGTGGACCAGGCGGTGGCTTCGGCGGCGGAGGTGGAGGGGGACGCGGCGGTGGTGGTGGCGGAGGCGGAGGACGCGGTGGAGGGGGGCGCGGTGGTGGACGCGGCCAGAATGCCCGGCGCGGTCCTTACAACGGCCAATACGCCAACTTCGGCAATCGGCGACGCAATCAGGCTTCCTACACGGGATCGGTATCTCTCACGGCGCAAAACTCCGTGCTCAACGCGGCGCCGTTCTCCCTCAACGGATTGCCCTCGAATAAGCCGTACTCTTCGACCAACCACTACACGGCCACGGTAGGCGGACCCATGGTGATTCCGAAGATCGTGAATTGGACGCGCGCCAGTTTCAATATCACTTACCAAGGATCGCTCAATCGTACCGGGTCGAACCAACTGGGGTCGGTTCCCACGGCGGACGAACTCGCGGGCAATTTCTCGCAGGCGACGATTACGCAGGCAGGAACCACTATGCCCGTCACTATCTATAATCCCCTGAGTGCCGTGCAAACGCCGCCCAACTATACACAGCTCACGCCCTTCCCCGGCAACGTAATTCCCCCTTCGCTGATCAACCCGGCGGCAGCGGGATTGCTGCAGTACTTTCCGGCGCCCACTTATCAGAGCATAGTGCAGAATTACCGCCTGATCTCTACCGTGCCCAGTGACACGCAGAGTATCGGAGTACGTTTGAGCGCCCCGATCGACAGTAAAGACCGGACGAATTTCAATATCCAGTATCAGGACAACGATTCGAAATCGCGCCAGCTCTTCGGCTTCACCGACAAGACTTCGGGCTACGGACTCAGCGCCTCGGCCGGCTGGAGCCATAGCTTCAAGCCGCGCGTCAATAACAACGCGACGCTTACCTTCAGCCGCGCTGTCGCCCAAAACACGCCCAACTTCGCCTACACTACGAACGCAGCCGACCAGACCAGCTATACGGGCGCGGACCAGGCCCCGATTAACTACGGCCCGCCAACGCTTACCTTCACGAATTTTTCGAGCCTGAGCGATGGATCCGCTTCGCTGACTCGTAACCAGACCACTAACTTCACCGACGCCATTACTTATGTGATCGGGCGCAAGCATAACCTCACGTTCGGCTACCTCTACAGACGCTTGCAGCAGAATCCACTGAGTTACCAGAACGCGCGCGGGTCTTTCGGCTTCAGCGGACTCCTCACCAGTCAGCTCACGCCCAACGGCCAGCCCGTACAGGGAACGGGATTCGATTTTGCCGATTTTCTGCTCGGCTATCCGCAATCGAGTTCGGTGCGTGGCAGCGCCAGCGACTATTTCCGAAGCTGGGCGACGGCGGGGTATGCGCAGGACGACATGCGGCTGCGCGCGGGGCTCACCGTGAACATCGGGGTTCGCTACGAATATTTTGCGCCTTATACGGAACTCTACAACCGCCTGGTGAATCTGGATCTGAACCCCGCATTTACCACCGCCGCGCAGGATTACAGGATCCCCGGCGTGCCATATCAAGGCAATCTTCCGACCAGCCTGATCCGTCCCGACACTCATGCGTTTTCGCCGCGCATGGGTATTGCGTACCGGCCCTTTGCGAAGAGAAGCCTGATCTTTCGAACAGGGTACAGTATCTTCTACAGCGGTTCGCCCTATGGAACGATAGCGAGTAACATGGCCGCGCAGGCGCCCTTTGAACAGACGGTTGCGCTCAGTACCAGCCTGGCGGACCCGCTGACATTACAGAGCGGATTCGTTCCCACACCGTCGCAGACGATCACCAATACCTTTGCGGTGAATCCGAACTACAAGCTGGCGTATGCGCAGACGTGGAATTTCACGATTCAGAATACTTTGCCGCACGGACTCGTGGTGGAGACGGAATACATCGGGACTAAGGGCACGGATCTGGCCATCAGCGAGCAGCCGAATCGTCCGGTGACGGGCGCTTCAGTGGGCTCGGAAATGCTGCAGATCCCCAACGCCACCGGATTCACTTACCTGACCTCGGGCGCCAACTCGATCTTCAATGCGGCCCAGGTGCGGATCACGCGGCGGTTTACGCGGGGCGTTTCGGCAACCGCCTTGTACACATTTTCGAAATCCATCGACGACGCGTCGAGTTTCACCGGCACGGGCGGCACGCTGGTCCAGTACCTCGACAATCTGGGTCTCGAGCGCGGGCTTTCCACGTTCGATCAGCGGCACAATCTGCAGACTACTTTCCTGTTCTCTTCGCCGGTGGGAGTGCATGGGATGATGCGCAATGGCGGCTGGAAGACAGCGGCGCTGGCGGGTTGGACGCTCAGCGGAAATCTGTCGGTGACCTCGGGCACTCCTCTTACCGCGCTGGTATCCGGCAATGTGGCGAACACGGGCGGATTGGCGGCATTCGGCAATATCCGCGCCGAAGCCACGGGGCTTCCCATTAACGCCGGCGACAATACCTATTTCAATACGGCTGCCTTCACCCAACCGCCCGCGGGCCAATTTGGGGACGCGGGACGCGATACCATTCCCGGATTGTTCCAGGTGGCGCTGAATTCCTCCTTGAACAGGGCGTTTCGCTTTGGAGAATCCCGGCGCCAGTTACAACTTCGCATCAGCGCGAATAACGCGCTGAATCATGTCACGATTACCAGTATCGGGACTACCGTCAACGCCGCCAATTACGGGTTACCCACGGCGGCCTCGGGGACCCGTACAGTCAGCTTACTGCTCAGGTTTAATTTTTGATATGAAGCACCGTAAGTGTGGCATCCTACTGGCGGTTGTATTCTCGGCGTGGAGCCAGACTTCCCCCCCTGCGCCTCCCACCCCTGTCTTCACGACCAACAGCAATCTGGTGATAGTGGATGTAACCATCAAAGACAAGTCCGGTAAACCGATCGAGGGATTGAAGCGGGAGGATTTTACGGTCCTCGAAGATGGCAAATCGCAGAAGATTTCGGTTTTTGAATACCAGCGCATCACCATGGAATCCGAGCCTCCACCCACACTGACGCTCGACGACCAGCTGAAGCTGCCCGAAGATCCCAAGACCACTATTACCTCATCCACGCCGGGACGCATTCAGTTTCACGACAAGCGCCTGCTGGTCTTCTTCTTCGATTTCTCGTCCATGGGAATCCCGGAGCAGTTGCGGGCGCAGGACGCCTCCTTCGACTATCTGAAGAAACACATCACTAAAGACGATATGGTGGCCGTGCTGTTTTTTTCGGGAACCGGCAACCCGATCGTCCTCACCGATTTCACGGCCGATCGGGACGTGCTCGATACCGTAATCAAGGGGCTCCCCATCGGCGAGGACAGCGATCTTGCGGGCCTCGCCGATACCGACGATCCCAACGGCCAGGATACGGGAGCGGCGTTCGTCGCCGACGAAACGGAGTTCAATATTTTCAATACGGATCAGAAGCTGGCGGCGATCGAGAAGGCCGCTAAGATGCTCGCATCGTTTCCCGAAAAGAAGGCGCTGGTCTATTTTTCATCGGGCGTCAGCAAGACCGGAGTGGAGAACCAGGCGCAGCTCGAAGCCTCGATCAACGCGGCAGTTAAAGCCAATCTGGCGATCTATCCCATTGATGCGCGCGGCCTGATGGCGGACCCTCCGGGCGGCGACGCGAGTAAGGCCGCTTCGCGTGGAGCGGGCATCTTCAATGGATCCGTCTATAACTCGCAGCGCGCCACCATCAACGATTCGCAGGAGACTCTCTACACGCTGGCTGAAGAAACCGGAGGGAAAGCGTTTCTCGATAGTAACGACATCACGGCGGGCATTACTCAGGCGCAGGAAGGTATGGGAAGTTACTATCTGCTCGGCTACTACAGCACGAATAACGCGAAGGATGGCAAGTACCGGCGCATTACCGTGAAGTTGAATAACAAGATCGTCGGCGCTAAACTGCAGCACCGGCCGGGTTACTATGCCGACAAGGTCTGGGGCAAGCTGAACGCGCAGGATAAAGACCAACAGCTGAAGGAAGCTTTGGCGGCCGGAGACCCCGATACCGACTTACCGCTGGCGCTGCAGGTCGATTACTTCCGGGTGGGTCCGACCGCTTACTTCGTACCGGTCTCGATCAAGATCCCCGGTTCCGTGGTGGCTCTGGCGGCGAAGGGCGGCGCCAGCGTCACCCAGTTCGATTTTCTGGGACAGATACAGGACGAACGGCACGCCACGGTGGGCAATGTGCGCGACTTCATCCGCATCCAACTCGATCAGGACAAGGCCGTGGCGGCGGGGCGCAAGAGCTTCCAGTACGATGCGGGCTTCACGCTCGAACCGGGCAAGTATCAAATGAAATTCGTGGTGCGCGAGAACATTACCGGGAAAATGGGAACGTTTCAGACGAAGTTCACGGTTCCCGATCTGAGCGCGGATACTTCCGGGCTGAAGACGAGCACCGTGATCTGGAGCAGCCAGCGCGAAAAGGCGACCGCGGCCGTAGGCACGGCGGAGCGCGCGACCCGCAAAGACCTGGCGGCGAATCCGCTGATTGTGGGCGACGAGAAAGTGATTCCGAATATCACGAAGGTGTTCCGGCGCAGCCAGAATCTCTACGTGAATTTCGACGTTTACGACGCGCGGCCCGATCCGGCGGATGCCAAAGCGCGGCGCGTGCGCGTGAGTATGAGCCTGTTTAATAAGACGGGCGCAAAGGCGTTTGAGGTCGGCCCCCTGAGCGCTACCCAGTTAGTGGATACAAGACCGGAAGCGGTGCCGGTGCAGTTTCAGGTTCCGCTGAAGGATCTCGCCCCGGGCCGGTATCAGTGCCAGATCAATGTGGTCGACGAAGTGGGCCGCAAGTTTGCGTTTCCGCGGGCGCCGCTGGTTGTCCAGTAAGAGCCACCCAGTAAGAGTCATCCAGTAAGGTGTCACCAACTCCACGTGTAGCCGACACTTGAAGTCGTGTACCACGGCACCGTCACCACTTTGCTGTAGCTTTCCTGAATCCAGATTGAATTGCGATCGTTGAAATGAACGATCGCGCCCAGCGACACGCTGCTGTCGAGCCTGTTTTCGACGAGCGCGTTCCCGGTATAGCTGGTAAGACCCGTCTGCAGCCACGTATAACCCGTCACGCGTTTGATCGCGGGAAGCGGGAAGTTCTTCATTACTCCAATCGACTCGGTGTGTTCGCCGAAGTCAGTGTGCAGAAAGCCGCGCGTTCCGCTGTTCTCGTAAGTGTACGCGAAGGTCAGTTCGTCGCCGAACGGGTCTTTCTTCAGGAAGCCGAAGGTGTGACCGATGCCGATGTTGTAATTCGCACGCGGCACCAGACCGGGACGATCGAAATCGGAACCGAACATGACAAACAGATCGGTGCTGGTGCCCGAAGATTCCTCGGGAGGGTCTGGAGCCTGAGCGAAAGCCCCTCGCGCGAGAAGCATCAGAATAGCGGGAGTTACTGAAAGTCGTCGTGTGCTTCGCATAGAGTGCTCCGATGGTACGGGAGCCGCTCTGATGGAGGCATAAAGAATCCGTCCTTTTAGAATTCGGACGGTCAAACGCGGAATTGGTTCAGAACCTGTTCGTAGTAATCCTCGTAGAGCGGAATGATCTTTTCCGTGCAGAAGCGCGTGGAGGCGGTTTGGCGGGCGGCCTGCGCCATTTTTGTGTGCAGGGCTTCGTCGGTCAGCAACTCGACCACGCGCGCAGCCTGGCCTTCGATATCGCCCACCTTTTCGAGGAAGCCGTCCTCGCCGCCGGTGATTAACTCCGGCACTCCTCCCACGCGCGTGCCCACCGCGGGCACTCCGCAGGCCATGGCTTCGAGCGCGGCCAGCCCGAACGATTCCATCTCGCTCGGCATGAGGAGCACGCGGGCCAGACGGATCAGCCGCTCCACATGGTTCTGCTTGCCGACAAAATCCACGTATTTATTGACGCCCAATTGCGACGCCAGATGTTCGGCCGGGCCGCGCTCGGGTCCGTCGCCGACCATCAGAAGACGCGCGTCGGCGTGCTTGCGGACCTCGGCCAGCACGCGAATGCAATCCTGCACGCGCTTCACCGGACGGAAGTTCGAGAGATGAATCAGCAGCTTCTCGCCGTTGGGAGCGAATCGCTCCATACCGCGGCGTTCGGGATCGGGCGCATACGTGGTGCAGTTGACGAAGTTATAGATCACGCGAATTTCGTTGGCAATATCGAACACCTCCAGGGTGTGGCGGCGCAGGTCCTCGCTGATGGCGGTGACGCCGTCGGATTGTTCGATAGAAAATTTAGTGATCGCGAAGTAAGACGGGTCGGTCCCCACCAGCGTGATATCGGTGCCGTGCAGGGTCGTAATGAATGGCAGCGGCCGGCGCGCCGCTAGCATCTGGCGCGCCAGCAGCGCCGAGATGGAATGGGGGATGGCGTAGTGGACGTGCAGGAGATCCAGGTTGTAGCTCTCCGATACCTCCGCCATGCGCGATGCCAGCGCCAGGCAGTAGGGTGGGTATTGGAACAGCGGGTAGTTCGAAACCTCCACTTCGTGGTAGTGGATGCGGGGGATGTTGGCGTCGAGGCGTATCGGGTTGGCGTAGGTAATGAAGTGGATTTCGTGGCCGCGCTCGGCAAGTTCGAGGCCGAGTTCGGTGGCGACGATGCCGCTGCCTCCGTACGTAGGATAGCAGGTTATGCCGATTTTCATTTCAGCCTATTTAATGTACAGGAACAGGGTGTGGCTGCGGCCTTCTCCGTCGTCGGCTATGGTAATCGTCTTCACAGGTGTCCAGCCCCCGATCTCGAAATCGTGCGCCACGACGCGCGTGCCCTTCTTCAACTGCTCGTCGAGGATGGGCCGCACCTTGAGATTCGATTCGGGCAGAAGATACACCGTAATCAGATTGGCCGAGGAGTAATCCTGCTTCAGAATGTCGCCGTGAATAATACGCGCGTTCTTGAGGCCCAGCGACATGATCTTGCCTTCGCTCTCGATATAGAGATCGTTATCGAGTTCGACGCCGGTGGCGATGGCGCGATACCTTTGCGCGGCCATGATGACGATGCGGCCGTCGCCGCTGCCGAGGTCGAACATCCTCTCGCCGGGCTTCAGCTGGCCGACATCGAGCATGCGCTCAACGATCGTTTCGGGCGTCGGATAGTAGGGAGCGAGTTTTTCTCCCGTGGGGACGGCTTGTTGGGCCAGTAGCGCCAGGCTCACGAGAGTAAGAGGCAGAAGAGTTTTTAACATGTTTTATTCCATCACCGGAGCTCTATTCCATAACAACGGCCCAGCCGCGGCGCGACAGATCGCGGTAGATCACCGCGCCGGCCGCCATCGCGATGCCGAGAAACACGAGGCCCGTCGCCAGGTCCCGCAGAATGATTTTACCGATTCCGAAGAGCGCCCCGTAAATCATGACGCAGCCGCACAGCCAATCGAGCAGATTCCAGCCGAGGTCGTGCGAAACCGGAACCTCGGGCGCGAGGCGCATCACGGGCTTCCAGCCCGCCGGCGAGGGTCGCACGCGGCGGTAGAAGCCCTCGAGCGTCGCATCGGATTCGGGCGCCGTGAGGAACGTCGTTGCCAACCATACCACGGTGGTGATTCCCACCGTGATCAAAATGATGTACGCGAACTGGGTCGGATTATCGCTATCGAGGTGGAAGACGGTCTGGAGGAGAATCGAAACCAGAAACGCGGCGGCCATGGCGGAGACTTCGCTCCATGCATTGATGCGCCACCAGTACCAGCGCAGAATGAGCACGCTGCCCGTGCCGGCCCCGGTTGCTATAAGGAGTTTCCAGGCGCCCGCGATGGAATCCATATACCAGGTGGCGGTCGCCGAGACAATCGTCAGCAGCACGGTAGCGACCTGCGAAGCGTTCACGTAGTGCCGGTCGGATTCATTCGGCTTCAGGAAGCGGCGATAGAAATCGTTGACCAGATAGCTCGCGCCCCAGTTGAGCTGAGTGCCGACGGTGGACATGAACGCGGCGGCGAACGCGGCTACCATCACGCCGCGCAACGAGGCGGGCAGATAGTCGACCATCACGCGGATGTAGCCGGTTTCCGGATCCGCGAGGTGCGGGTAGAGAATCACCGACGCCATCCCGGTGATCACCCAGGGCCACGGGCGCAGCGCATAATGCGCGACGTTAAACCACAGCGTGGCGAGAAGAGAATTGCGCTCGTCTTTGGCGCTGAACATGCGCTGTGCGACGTAGCCGCCTCCGCCCGGCTCCGCGCCGGGGTACCACGTGGCCCACCAGTTGACTGCGATGTAAACGAAGAAAGTCACCGCGGGCATCCACACCGAGTGGATGTCGGGGACGAAGCTGAGGAAGGAACCAGCCTCGCCGCCGAGCTTGGCCTTCATGACTTCGATGCCGCCCACCGCGTGCACCGCCGCCACGGCGAGCACGATCACCATCGTCATCTTGATCGCGAACTGAAAAAGATCGGTGACCAGCACGCCCCAGAGTCCGGAAAGCGCGGAGATGAATGAAGTCAACGCGATAATGCCGACCACCACCCAGAGCGCTTGCCCCTTTGAGATCCCCAGCACGAGGCCGAGGATCTTGACCATAGCCAGATTCACCCAGCCGAGGATGATGCAGTTCATCAGCACGCCCAGGTAGAGCGAACGAAAGCCGCGCAAAAAGGCTGCGGGTTTGCCCGAGTAGCGCAGTTCCGCCAATTCGATGTCGGTGGTGACACCGGAGCGTCGCCAGAGCCGCGCGAAGAGGAACACGGTGAGCATCCCGCTCGCCACCATGTTCCACCAGAGCCAGTTGCCCGCAATGCCGTTGCGCGCCACCAGACCGGTGACCACCAGCGGCGTGTCGGCCGCGAACGTGGTCGCGACCATGGATGTCCCAGCCAGCCACCACGGCACATTGCGTCCCGAGAGGAAGAACTCCCCCACGTTGGCTCCGGCTTTGCTCTTGTAGTAGAAACCGATCAGCAGGTTCAGCAGAAAATAGCCGGCGATAATAATCCAGTCGACTGCCGTAAGCTTCAATTTACGACCCCGCAGTTTTCAACGCGCGCTGTGGGAATCTTTGTGGAAAACGGCCTCGGAAAACTCCTGATACCCCCAAGCGCAACGTAGATGTAACAAATTGCACTGAATTTAAGCAACGCTTTTTGCTGGCTGTAAATAATTGAAAGCACAAGCCTATAATGGAAAAAATATAAATAAATTTGCGCGCTTACACCCAGACTTTGATTACAGATTGCAGGTTTTTGCACATCTCGCAGGATGCGGCGTCGGCGTAATAGCTTGCTTCGAGCCGCGCCAGACAATAAACAGGCAGCTTTCCGAAATCGTGCGTATGCGGTCCCGGCTGATAGACCACCACCGCGATGCCGAGGACCATTGCGCCGCAGTTTTCGAGCGTCGCCCTGAGATCCATCAGGTTGGCGCCCGAATGCAGGATGTCGTCGACCAGCATGACCTGCTCGCCGGGCTGCGGTTCGATGAAGGGGCGGAAGCGATAACCGAATCCGGGTGCTTCGCGCTCCGCCCAGTAGACCTGCTTCGCTTGCAGCGCTTCGCAGATTCCGTAGGCCACGGGCAAGCCGCCGGGCGCGGGGGCGACGATGGATAGTTCGGGTATCGCCGCGCGAATCTCGGTATCGGCCCGCAGCAGACGGCTGAGACCGACGCTGAGCATTTTGGCGTGCTGGTAGTAGCGCATCGCCAGCGGCACCTGGAGATATTCGTTCGAATGGGATCCGTTGGGGAATTCGAAATGGCCGTGGCGCAGTGCGCCGGTATCGCGCAGGACCCGCACCACCTCTTCCTGTGACGGCAGAAGACGCATCAATTCAGGATACTTTAGGGAAGCGTTCAAGAAGATAAAACTCTGCGCGCCTGAAGTCAAGAACTCGATTCACCATCATTTCAACCGGATGCAAGACCGTTGACAGTCCGATGAACGTCTGTTACCTTCATTCGGTCCCCTTCATGAAAACAGACCCCGTCCTCCCTGCCAGGATTTTGCTTGTCGACGATAACCATCTGGGATTAGTGGCGCGTAAAATGATCCTGCAGGAACAGGGCTACGGAGTCGATACGGCTCTCAGCGGTGAGGAAGCTTGGGAAATTTTTCAAAAGACTCGTTTCGACGTGGTGGTGACGGATTACCGGATGGGCGGCATGGACGGCCTCGAGCTGATCCGTCTGATACGCTCGGCGGAGTCGCCCGTGCGCATTGTGCTCCTCTCGGGCTATGTCGAATGCCTGGGGATGACGGAGGAAAGCACGGGCGCCGACGAAGTGCTTCGCAAGAGCAACAAGGAAGTACCGGAATTGTTGCGCGCCGTCAGGAAGTTGCTGCAGCATCCTCCGCGGCGGGGCATGGCATCGGTGCGCGGCAGGAAGATCAAAAAAGCCGATTCCACTGCCTGACCCGGTATGGCCCGACCCGTCATCGGTCGGCACTGGCGCTGCTTACAGCCGTTGTCGCGCTGATACCGGCATTTTCGGCAACCTCGAAACCGCTGGTTCAATCCACTAAGAAAACCACGGCCCCGGTGCAGGCTACGGGCGATCGCGCTATTGCGGCGCGCTGGTTGAAGACCCTCACTCTGCGCGAGAAGGCGGCCCAACTCATCGTGATCCCCTTCAGCGGGCATCCCATGAACACGCGCACGCGCGAATACCGGAAGTTCGTTCATCTGGTGGCGCAGGAACACGTAGGGGGACTGATCCTTATCAACGTATCGAGTACCGGCCGCGTGAGCGCCAAAGCGGACCCGCTGGAGGTAGCCAGTTTCGTCAATCGCATGCAGAAGCTCGCCAAGGTGCCGCTGCTCGTGTCGGGCGATTTCGAGCGCGGCGCTTCCATGCGCGTCGACGACACCACGCCGTTTCCGCATGCCATGGCCTTCACGGCTTCGCGCAATCCCAGCGAAGCCCGCGTGGAGGGTGAGATCACCGCCAAAGAAGCGCGCGCCATAGGCGTCGAGTGGCTCTTCTTTCCCGACGCCGATGTCAATAATAATCCCGATAACCCGATCATCAACATCCGTTCTTACGGGGAAGATCCGAAGGACGTCTCGCAGTTCGTCTCCGCTTTCATCGAAGGGGCGCATTCGGTGGCGGGTGCGCGCGTGCTGGTCACGGCGAAGCATTTTCCCGGCCACGGCGATACCGCCACCGATACGCATCTGAATCTGGCCAGCATCGGGGGCGATCGCCCGCGGCTGGAACAGACGGAGTGGCCGCCATTTCGCGCCGCCATCCAAAGCGGCGTCGATGCCATCATGACGGCCCACATCGCCGTGCCATCGCTCGACGAGCCCACCCTTCCGGCGACGCTTTCGCCCAAAATCCTCACCGGCATTCTGCGCGATGAGATGGAGTTCAAAGGCATCGTTGTCACGGATGCCCTCGAGATGGGTGGAATCGCCCAGGGATTCCCGGTGGGCGATGCGGCGGTGCGAGCGCTCGAGGCGGGCGCCGACGTGCTGCTGATGCCTTCCGATCCCGAAGCGGCGATCAACGCCGTGATGGCCGCGCTGAAGAGCGGGCGCATCTCGCAGAAGCGCCTCGAGGAGAGCGTGATGCGCATCCTTTCCGCCAAGGCTCACGTCGGGCTTGCGTCGAAGAGGCTGGTCGATCTCGAGGACATCCAGTCGGTGGTCGACGCGCCCGAAAGCAATGCGGTGGCGCAATTATTCTGCGACCGCGCGGTGACGCTGGTCAGGAATGAAAACGGCATGGTGCCGCTGAAATCCGTCGCCGCCGGATCTACGGCATTCTTCCTGCTGGCCGAGAGCCGGTCTTCGGTGGAAGGCCAGGCGTTCGCGTCGGAACTGCGCAGGCATGCACCGGGAGCCGCCGTCTTTCAGGTGGATTCGAGCATGTCCGCGGCAGATCTGGAGGCGGCTCAGTTGCGTGCCGCGCCAGCCAGCCGGTATGTAGTGGCGGCGTTCGCGTCGGTGGCGGCGTATCGTGGAACCGCCGCGCTCGGCGGAGAGTTTCCGCAGTTGGTGCAGAATCTGGTGGCGACAAAGAAGCCGGTGGCTTTGGTGGCGCTGGGGAATCCCTATCTGTTGCGCAATTTCCCGGAGGTCGCCGCCTACATGACCACGTATAGTTCGGTACCGCCGAGTGAGATCTCGGCCGTGAAAGCGCTGTTCGGCGAAATCGCCATCGGCGGCAGGTTGCCGGTCACGATTCCGGGTTTCGCGAAGTATGGGGAGGGGATTTCGATTCCTGCGATAGCGGGCGCGGGAAAGTAAAACGGCGCTTGCTAACCTTCAGCCATGGCCAAACTTTCGATCAAAGATCTCGACCTCAACGGGAAGCGTGTCTTCATTCGCGTGGACTTCAACGTTCCTCTTGCCAACGGCGGGCAGGAAATCACCAGCGACAAGCGGATTCGCGCCTCGCTGCCCACCATTCAATACGCGCTGGAACACGGCGCGGCGGTGATCCTCGCGTCGCACCTGGGGCGTCCCAAAGGCAAGCCGAATGCCGAGATGAGCATGAAGCCCGTCGCGGCTAAATTGCGGGAACTGCTGGGCCGGCCCGTGAAGCTCGCTCCGGATTGTGTCGGACCCGAGGTCGAGGCCATGCTGCCCAAGCCCGGCGAGATTCTGCTGCTCGAGAATCTCCGCTTCCATAAGGAAGAAGAAGAGAACGATCCGGAGTTCTCCAAAAAGCTGGCTAAGCTGTGCGACGTCTATGTGAACGATGCCTTCGGCTCGGCGCACCGCGCGCACGCCTCGACAGTCGGCATGACCCACTACGTCAGCCAGGCGGCGGCCGGCCTGCTGATGGATCAGGAACTGAAGTACCTGGGGATGGTGACCACCAATCCCGAGCGCCCCTGTGTGGCGATCCTCGGCGGAGCGAAAGTTTCCGACAAAATCGAAGTCATCGAGAACCTCGCGAAGGTGGTCGACCGCGTGCTGATCGGGGGCGCCATGGCCTACACATTCCTGAAGGCGCAGGGTCATTCCACCGGCAAATCCCTCGTGGAAGACGATAAACTCGATCTCGCGAACAAGCTGCTGGCCGAATACGGATCGAAGCTGGTCCTGCCGGTGGACCATGTGGTCGCCTCGGAGTTCAAGGCGGGCGCGGAGCACGAGACCGTCACCGAAATTCCCGACGGCAAAATGGCGCTCGACATCGGCGAAAAAACCATTGCCGAGTACGAGGGGATTATCAAGGGCGCGAAGACCATCATCTGGAACGGTCCCATGGGCGTGTTTGAAATGCCTCCCTTCGACCACGGAACAGTGGCGCTGGCGAAGGCCGTGGCCGATTCCGGAGCCATCTCCGTGGTCGGCGGCGGCGATTCCGAGAAGGCCATCAAGAGCGCCGGCGTTACCAGTAAAATCAGCCACGTCTCCACCGGCGGCGGCGCGTCGCTCGAATTTTTATCCGGCATCGAATTGCCCGGCGTAGCGGCGCTCAACGACCGTTAAACCGAAGGATGTGAATTCACGGCGTCATGCGATAGAGTATTGCGCATGAACCGAACCATGGCAGCCGTTCTCCTGCTCGCGTCCTGTGCCTCCGCGCCCGGGCAAGTGGCTACGCTGACGCGCGAGCAGCTGGTCAAGTACACCGAGAAGTGGCAGGGAGATCGCTTTCCCGACGGCCGCCCCAAAGTGGAGGACAAGCTGCTGAAGAAGATGGATGGCTTGTCGGCCGAAGAGGTGTGGGCCGTGCTTCCGCGCGAGGGCTACAACAATCAGTACGAAGGCGACTTCCGCATACTTCATCCCGAGAAGAAGCTGATCGGCCGCGCCGTCACCGTACAATTCATGCCCGCGCGGCCCGACGTCAAGGGCCCCAACGAAGCCGATGCCAAAGCCAAAGGTCTGCGCGACAACAGCAATCAGCGCGTCATCGACATGCTGCAGGAAGGCGACGTGCTCGTGGCCGATATTTTCGGCAAGATCGAGGGCGGCACTTTTGTCGGCGATAACCTGGCCACGTATATTTACGCGGTCACCCACCGGGGCATGGTCATCGACGGCGCCATTCGCGACCTCGATGGCATCTTCCCCATCGATATGGGCGCCTACTTCCGGGGCGTGCATCCCACGCCGATTTCCCAGGAGGTTATGATCACCGGAATCAACGTGCCGGTGCGCATCGGACAGGCTACGGTGCTCCCCGGCGATGTCGTGTTCGGCGACCGCGAGGGCGTTTACTTCGTTCCGCCGCATCTGGTCGAAAAGGTACTGACCACCGCCGACACCACCCATATCCACGACGAGTGGACGCAGGATAAGTTCCTGCATGAGACGAGTAAGTATAAGTCGAGCGACGTTTACAGTACGCCGAGAGATCCTAAGTTGCGCGAAGAGTACCAGGAATATCTGAAGAAGAAGCTCGACGAACTGCACGCGAAGGAAGCGGGCCGGTAGGCAGCGGCCGGCGGCGGCGAGTGCTTCAAACGCCTATCCGCGTCCGTTATAGAAATTGGGTCGCCCGCGCAGTTGCAGCACGAGATGCGCCACCAGTTCGATGCCTGTGAAAGCGAGCCCTCCGAGCCACCAGGCGGGCCAATGCGCCGGCCGGAATCGAACCAGGGCCATCGCGGTCAGACCCATGCCAACAGCGAGACCGGTGCCACCGGCAAACCACACACCGAGGCGAGCCGCAACCTGCACGCCACGCGCGCTGGAAATGCGAGGGCGCAGCCAGTTAAGGAACCAAACCTCCACCCAGTGACCCCCGAACGAAAGCCAGAGCGCCAACAGGGTGGCTATCGGCCAGCCGGCCAGCCCGCCCCGGAATCGAGCAAGTACCGCGCCGAGGATAATGGCAATCGTGCCCGTGCGCAGTATCGTAATGCGAAGACGCTCCCGATAGGGCTGCCAATGGTTGGTCATCGATATGGTTCTGGTATAGCTATCCACCATGCCAGGCCCCGTCGGAATTGCCGGATTCAGCGGTTCCAGCGGCGCTGAAGCCGTTCGGATTCTGCGCCACCACCGCCATGGCGAGCCGGTGCTGCTCGAACATCGTCACGATGAGAGAGGATAACTTGAGACCCTGGCGCTTGCGTTTGTGTTCGCGTTTCACAGTGAGCACCTGAACGGATTAACGCAAAAACGGCCCGGATCTCTCCGGGCCGTTCGAAGCCGGCACGCTCAGGAGGGGAGACGCTTGGCTTCGTGGCACGCCAGCAGACAACTAGCGTAACTAGATCATCATGTCCCCGGCAGTGCCATAAATCTACTCCAATTTCGTACTTGGGGTACCAGTGCGACCAGAGAAGAGAGACTAAGCCCGATGGATTAGGTTCAATGTCTAAGCCCGGCGAATTATGATAGAAAAACGGCCCGGAATCTCTATACCGGGCCGTTCGAAGCCGCAGCGAGAGTGAAGCACGCTCGGCGCGACGCCAGAATCCACTGGCGTAGTTAACGCCAGGAGCCACTGGCGTAGTCAATTCATGATGCCCAACGGCGGTAGCAGAAATCTACCTCAATTTAACGCCAGGGGTACTGCCGATGCGACAAGGCAGGCAGTTACGCCGCCAAGTCCACTCGAATGCCGCATGAGCTCGGCAAGAGGACGGTGCGTTCAACCAATGGGCTTTATGGTCGTCGTGGCGGCGAACGCAGGAAAGCGATTTTCAGTTGACTCATCTGGAGATTCCTGCCAGCGATATCGGATCTTCATCCAGAATTCAATGCCGGCCCGTTGGTGTAGAAGACGTTGTGTAGGCCACCGAGCAGCAGATAACGCGCCAATAATCAATTCGAACTTTGCCGCCTCCCCCTCCGCTTCGGGCCTCGTGTCAACGTACTCCATGTACACACGTTTTACCGCTTTCTTGAGAATGCCTTTGACCCTTTGTCGTGACATCTCGCGGCAGGAACGGAACTCAGCGAATCCACGCACTCCTCAATCGCAAGCTTGCCGTACGTTTCGCTGCCCGCGAGCCCGAATGCCATGGCCACGTTGTCTGGCCCCCCGCCGAAATTATGATCGAACAGTTTGCTTTGGCGGATCTTCGTGCCGCCCGTGTATTGCGTATCGGCGCACAAGAGAATGCCGTCGATCACGATGCTTGAGCGATGCGGGACTCTGAAGCGCCGGGCGACGCAGTAAAATTATGCGGGAGGCCATTTGTCAAGACCTGCCGATTGAAACTGACCCACTACCTGCCTGCCCATTTTGGTATAATTATGCAATCCACTGAATAAATATCCACATGCCAATCCCCGTCGGAATTGTCGGATTCAGCGGTTACAGCGGCGCCGAGGCCGTTCGCCTTCTCCACCACCATCCCCATTGCGAGCCCGTTCTGCTCGAACATCGTCACGATGGGGGGGATCATTCGAAACTACTCCGCAAATCGGGTACGAAGCGGGCTCCCGCCACCCCCGAGGCAATCCATGAACAAGGCCTGAAGGCCGTCTTCCTCGCCACGCCACCCGAGGTTTCCATGGACCTCGCACCCAAATTTCTCGACGCCGGCGCCATCGTAATCGATCTCAGCGGAGCTTTCCGCCTGCGCACGCCCGAGCGCTATCACCATTGGTACAAAGAAGAACACACCGCGCCCGCGCTGCTCGCCGAGGCGGTCTACGGGCTGCCCGAGTATAACCGGGCGCAGATCCGTGGCGCGCGCATCGTCTCCAATCCCGGCTGCTATCCCACCGCCGCCAACCTGGCCATCCGCCCCCTGATCGCCGCGCGGATTATCGACCGCAAGTCCGGCATCGTCTGCGATGCCAAGAGCGGCGTCAGCGGCGCCGGCCGTAAGGCCACCCTCAAGACCAGCTTCTGCGAGGTCACGGAAAATTTTTCGGCGTATTCGATTCTGGGCCACCGGCACGTCCCGGAGGTGCTGCTCACGAGCAACCTCGAAGAGGCCGAATTCAGCTTCACCGCGCAGCTGATTCCCATCGACCGGGGTATTCTCGAGACTATTTATTTCCGCATGGCCGAGCCGCTTTCGGGCGCCGATATCATGGCGATTTACGACCGCCAGTATGCCGGCGAGCCGTTCATCCGGCTCTACGAAGCGGGGCACGTGCCCGATCTGCATGCGGTGCGGCGCAGTAATTTCTGCGGCATTGGTGTGGTAGCGGACCCCGGCTCGGGACGCTGCGCAGTTGTCAGCGTCATCGACAACCTGGTCAAGGGCGCGGCTGGCCAGGCGATTCAGAATCTCAACCTCGCGCTGGGGCTCGACGAAACCGCGGGATTGCTGTGAAGGCGCTCATAAAAATCGGCGGAAGCCTGCTCGACGATGCCCAGTCGCGCCACGACATCGCCCGTCAGATCGCCTCCGTTTCCGCGTCCGGCGTTGCCGTCACGGTCGTGCATGGCGGCGGCAGACAGATGACGCGCTTTCTCGCCGAGCGCGGCATCGAAAGCAATTTCGTGCACGGCCTCAGGGTCACCACGTACCAGACCGTCGATGCAGTCCTCAAGGTGCTCGCGGGCACCGTCAATACGCAGCTGGTGGCCGCCCTGGGGGTGGCCGGAGTGCGTGCCGTGGGACTCTCGGGCGTCGATGCCGGTCTGGCCGTCGCCGATCGCCTCGATCCTGAACTCGGCTTCGTCGGCCGCGTCGTCAGTTCCGATGCGCGGCTGCTCGACACGCTCACCGGCGCGGGTTACCTGCCCGCAGTGGCGTGTGTCGCGGGCGGCGCGGGCGGGGAAATTTACAACGTGAACGGCGACTCCATGGCCGTTGCCGTGGCGTCCGGCTGGAGGGTCGACCGGCTGGTGTTTCTCACCGATGTGCCGGGCGTGCTCGATGGATCGAAGTCCATTATTCAGCGATTGACCATTGCCGCCTGCCGCGAGCTGATCGATTCCGGCGTCGCCACCGGCGGCATGCAGGCCAAGCTGAACGCCGCCATGGACGCGGTGGCCCACGGTGTCGAAGAGGTGCGCATTGTCAAAGGATCGGATGTTGATATCGTGATGCGTGTATTTGACGGTGAAGACGTTGGGACGAAGGTGATCTCCGAATGATTTCCGCCCTGACCCTCGATGCCGTCTCGCTGCAGACGACCTCCAACAAATCCATCGAAGTGCGCAAAGCCTCCATGCAGGATATTCCGGCGCTGCTCGATCTCATCAATGGCTACGCCGCGAAGGGCATCATGCTGCCCCGCACCGAATTCGAACTCTCGGAGAATATGCGCGATTTCTCCGTCGCCTACGACGGCCACAGGCTGGCGGGCTGCGGCGCACTGCATTTCTATTCGCCGTCGATCGGCGAGATTCGCTCCCTTGCCGTGGCCGAGAGTCACAAGACGCACGGCATCGGGCGGCTCGTCGTGGAAGCCCTCGTGTACGAAGCTAAGATGTATGGGCTCGACGCGGCTTTCGCTTTCACCTATGTGCCAGGCTTCTTCGGTAAGGTCGGATTCAATGAAGTGGAGCGCGGCGAACTGCCGCTGAAGGCGTGGAAAGACTGTCTGCGTTGTCCGAAGTTTCACTCCTGCGACGAGATCGCCGTGCTGCGCGTGCTGCGTCCCCAGCGCTGGGAACAGCGCCAGACGCTTCCGCCTGTGCTCGGCGTCGAAGGCGGCACGGTAGTGATCCTCCCGACTGTGCGGCGCTGAGGAAAGGCAGAGGCGGGCAGATCGGAAATCTGCCCCGGCTGAGGCTCGCGTGAACCTCGCCTTCGCTACCCGGGCTCTCCGGGCCCGCAATTACAAGCTCTTTTTCACCGGCCAGGGCATTTCCCTCATCGGCACCTGGATGACGCGCATCGCCATGAGCTGGCTTGCCTACCGGCTCACCGGATCGGCCGCCGTGCTTGGCGTGGTGGGCTTTGCCAGCCAGATTCCCGCCTTCGTTCTGGGGCCGTTCGCGGGGGTCTGGGTGGATCGCTGGGACCGTCATCGCACCATCGTGGTCACGCAGATCCTCTCCATGATTCAATCGCTCGCGCTGGCGGCGCTGGCCCTCGCGCACATCATCACGGTCTGGGAAATTATCGCGCTCGCGCTGATGCAGGGCCTGATCAATGCCTTCGATATGCCCGCCCGGCAGGCGTTCGTGATCCAGATGGTGGATCGGCGCGCCGATGTGGCCAACGCCATTGCGCTCAATTCCTCGATGGTGAATTCGGCGCGGCTGGTGGGCCCGGCCATCGCCGGCGTGGTAGTGGCGGCCGTGGGCGAGGGCTATTGCTTCCTGATCGACGGCCTCAGTTACATCGCGGTGATCGTATCGCTGCTCATGATGCGCATCACCGTGCCCCAGGTTCGCCAGCCGCAGCGCCACATCGCCCTCGAACTGATGGAAGGCTGGCACTATGCGATGGGATCGGTGCCCATCCGCTCGATTCTGTTGAACCTCTCGATCGTGGGCTTTTTCGGCGTCCCCTATACCGTTTTGATGCCCATCTTCGCCTCGAAAATTCTGCACGGCGGACCCAATACGCTGGGCTTCCTGATGGCGTCGACCGGGGTGGGGGCGCTGGCCGGAGCCTTTCTGCTCGCGCTGCGCAAGAGCGTGATCGGGCTGGTCCGGCACATCGTTCTCACTACGGCGCTCTTTGGAGCCGCGCTGATTGTCTTCGCGCTCTCCCACTGGCTCTGGCTCTCTCTGCTTGTGCTGCCGCTCGCGGGTTACGGCATGATGCAGCAGATGGCGTCGAGCAACACCATTCTCCAGACCATCGTGCATGACGAGAAGCGTGGCCGCGTGATGGCGTTCTATCACATGGCATTCATGGGGATGGCCCCCTTCGGGAGTCTGCTGGCGGGCGGTATGGCGGCGCGCTTCGGTGCGCCCGCAACCATCGTCGTGAGCGGGATGGCGTGCCTGCTCGGCAGCGCGTGGTTCGCCGCCCGGCTGCCCACCATCCGCCGCATTGTGCGCCCCATCTATGTGGAATTGGGCATTATCCCGGAGGCCGTCGCCGAAGAGCCGCTGCTCTGATCCGGTGCGGCGTTTGTTATAGAATTGCGCCCATATATACGAATGCGAAAACACGCCCTGCTTCTCCTGCCTGCCGCTGCCGCGCTCCTCTTCGCGGTGGAAACCGTGAAGACGCCCATCGACAACGATAATGTGCGCGTGCTGGACGTCATCGAGCAGCCCCACGAGAAGACCAGCCTGCATGAGCACAAGGTCAACCGCGTCATGATCTACCGCAACGCCGGTTCGCAGAATTTCGAGTTTGAAGACGGGCGTCATGCCGTGCTCACGTTCAAAGAGAACGAAGTGAAGTGGAGTCCCGTCGAAGCCAGACACATCGCCGAAGCAGCCTCGGAGCAGCCCGTCAACATCGTCGAAATCGAATTGAAGAAGCCGGGTGCGGGGAAGTCCGTTAGCACCGCGTTCGATCCCCTGAAGGTCGACCCGAAGCATTACAAGCTCGAATTCGAGAACGATCAGGTGCGCGTGTTCCGCGTGAAGATCGGCCCTCACGAATCGACTCCCATGCATGAACACCAGCTGAACCGCGTCATGGTATATCTCAGCGATGCCACCGTGCGCGTGACCAATGAAGATGGCAAGGTCGAGACTACCAGGCGTCACGCGGGTGAGATTGTCGAGGGCCGCTGGGCCAAACACAGCGAAGAGAATCTGAGCGACACGCCGTTCGAAGCCATCGCCACGGAACTAAAATACTAAGGAGGGATACAGAGTATGCCGCACCAGGCAGCTCGCTGGATTGAAATCACGGTTCTGATCGTTATCGCGATTTATCTGGTTCGTCCGCGGCGCAAACCGCCCACTCATCCGCTGCCCTCGGGCGATGCGGCGTTGTTATTGCGGCGTCTTTTCGCCCGCCGCGGAAAACGGATAGATCCTCGGCAAATGCTATCCTGAAGATTCTACTCAATGACGCCCACCATTACCGTGTCTTCGGAATCCCGCGGGACTCCGGCGCCATTCTCATGGGTGACTATTTCCTGGGTATCCGCGCTTCTGATCGTTGCTTACGCGCCGGTTTTGTCGGCGCTGGTGACGCAGTGGTTCGAAGATGCCGACATGGGGCACGGCTTTTTCGTTCCTTTGTTCGCCGGGTATCTGGTGTGGAAAAAGCGCGACAAGATTGCCGGCAAAATTCCCCGGCCCAACTGGTGGGGACTGGCCATCATGGTGTGGGGCGCGCTGCAGCTTTACATCGGAACCCTCGGAGCGGAGCTTTTCCTCGCCCGCACCAGCCTTGTGATCTCGATCATGGGCGCCGTGCTGTTCCTTGGCGGGACGGAATATTTCCGGGTATTCCGCTTTCCTCTGCTGACGTTGTTTTTCATGGTGCCGATTCCGGCCATTATCTACAACCAGATCACGTTCCCCCTGCAGTTGCTGGCCAGCCAGGTGGCCGCCGCCAGCATCGACGCGCTGGGCATACCCATCATCAGGGAAGGCAATGTACTCGAACTGGCGCAGCAGAAACTGAACGTGGTGGAAGCGTGCAGCGGCATCCGGTCTCTGCTCACCCTGACGTTTTTTTCCCTCGTGTACGGCTATTTTTGCGAAAAACGCATCTGGGTCCGCGTGGCTCTGTTTTTCGCCACCATTCCCATCGCCATCGTGGCCAACGCCGGCCGCGTCACTATGACGGGAATCGTCGCGCAGTTTAAACCGGAGCTGGCGGAGGGCCTCTTCCATGAAGCGGAAGGCTTCGTCATTTTTACCGTCGCCGTTTTGATTATGGTGGGCGTGCATCAGGCGCTCGTTCACGCCGCCACCTGGATTCAGGGAAGATATGGACACAGAAACCCAGCCGCCGGTTAGCCGCGCAGGCAATAAGTACCTTCGCATCGCGACGCTGGTGCTCGTCGCGCAGGCGGTTCTTTTCTATACTGCGTCGCACGGGGACAGCACGCCGCTCAACTCTCCGCTCATCGCATTTCCCGCCCATTTCGGCGATTGGCGGATGTTTCGGGAAGGCGTCGTCGATAAGGAAACTCAAGATATTCTCCGCGCGGACGATACTTTGACGCGGGAGTACTCTAACCCCGGTGGGGCGGTCGTCAATCTCTTCATCGCCTGGTTCAAGACGCAGCGTTACGGTCAGTCCCCGCACTCTCCCAAGAACTGTCTTCCCGGCTCGGGATGGCAGAAGGTGGAAGAGGGCGTCATCGACGTTCCCGTGGAAGGAGAGACCATCCGCATCAACCGCTACCTCGTATCGAAGGGCGAGAACGAGAGCATCGTGCTCTACTGGTACCAGTCGCAGGGCCAGGTGATCGCCGACGAATTCGCGGCCAAGTTTAATCTGATTACCAATTCCATCCGAAAACACCGCAGCGATACCGCGCTGGTCCGCGTCGTCATCCCCACTACAGCGGGGCGGCATGAGACTTCCGACGTCATCGGCCGCGATTTCGTCAAGTCGGCATACCCGGTCATTAAAGGATATCTGCCGCAATAAACCGGAGCCGCGCTATGGGATCGCCTGGAGACGAAGGCGCGAGCCATCCGCTCCTCCCCGGTAAATGCGCTCGGTGGCTTTGCGAAAATCCTGCGCTTTCGCCTGGGGAATGCTCAAAAACTGCTGCGGGTTGCGATCCACCATCGGGAACCACGAACTCTGTATCTGCACCATGATGCGATGCCCGGGGCGAAAAGTATGGCAGACGTCCGGCATGACATATTCGATCTTCGCGGGTTTGCCCGGCGTGAACGGCTCCGGCTTCGCGAAGCTGTTGCGGAACTTGCCGCGAATCGGCTCCCCGCGCACCAGCTGCTGGTAGCCCGCCATGTGCACTCCCTTCGGATTCGGCGCCGGATCCGGATAATCGTCCGGATAAACGTCGATCAGCTTCACCACAAAGTCGCTGTCGGTGCCGCTGGTCGATGCCAGCAGCAAGGGTGCGACGGGACCCGCGATGGTGACATCCTGTTCGAGCGGTTCGCTCCGATACACCAGCACGTCGGGACGCTGGGACGCGAAGCGCTGGTCCCAGGTCATATAGTCGCCCGGCATACCGGGACCCACGTCGCCGATCACCGGCACCGGCTTATCCGGGTCGCTCACATACTCTTCAAAGCCGGCGGCCGCGGGCGCTTGCCAAGACAACTTGCCTCCGGCATCCAGATAGAGAGTCTTTTCAATTGCGCTCGCGGGCGGCCACGTATCGAACCGCGTCCATTGGTTCGTCCCGGTTTCAAAGACATACGCTTCGGGCACCTTCGAATCCGCCGAAGCCTTCAGGCCGTCGCCCTTGTTCTTCAGATTCTGCATGAAGAACGGGAACTCGATGCGCTCGCGGAAGAATTCCCCGGTCTTCGAAGCGAAATTCAGATTTCCCAAAGTGTCGCCGTCCCCGTACGACCATCCGCCGTGCGGCCACGGGCCCATCACCAAAGTATCGGCAGCCTGCGGACCCGTCGCCTTCACCGCGCGAAACAGCTTCAGCGGACCCGCCAGGTCTTCCGCATCGAACCAGCCGCCCACGAACATCACCGCCGGCGTAGTGTTCTTCATGTGCGGCCAAAGCGCGCGCGATTGCCAATATTCGTCATACGTGTCGTGCCGCACCATTTCGTCCCAGTAAGGATTCTGATGCTTCAGATACTTTTCGTTGGCATTCGAAATCGGTCCCATGCGCAGGTAGAAATCGTATTGATCGGGAGTGCCGAAATCGAAGGGCACTGTCCTCGGCGGGCGCTCCGTCTCCGGCCCGCGCGGCTTGAAACCTGTGAAGAATCCAAAAATCGCCGGCAGAAAAAACGCGCTGTTGTGGTACGCGTCGTCCCCGTTGCCCACATCTCCCATGGGCGCTTGCGGCGACACCGCCTTCAGCGCCGGATGCGCATTCATCAGGCTGTAAGCCGCGAAGAATCCGGGGTACGAAATGCCCCAGATCCCCACCCGCCCGTTGTTGCCCGCCACGTTCTTCACCAGCCAGTCGATGGTGTCCCACGTGTCCGTGCTTTCGTCCGTATCGGTGGGGCCGCTGAAGTGCGTCTTATGCGGCGGCACGTCGATGAACGTCCCTTCCGATAAATAACGCCCGCGCACATCCTGATACACCACGATGAAGCCTTCTTTCGTGAACAGATCCGAAGGCCCCAGCACTCCCCGGTAGTTGTCGATCCCGTAAGGCGCCACCGAATACGGCGTGCGCTGCATAATAATCGGATACTTCTGCGCCGTGTCCTTCGGCACGTAGACCGTGGTGAACAGCTTTATCCCATCGCGCATTGGGATGCGGTAATCGTACTTGGTGTAGTGGGCGCGCGTGTACGCCAGTTGCTGCCGCGCCACTTCGGCGGGCGTCTGCGCGCACATCAACCCCGCGGCAAAAAGGAAAATTATCGGCAGGCGCATATCAGAAGCGATAGTAGCAGGATTTCAGTTAAACTAACGCTGATGCCCGGCGAGCCCCCCACGTCTCCGCTCATCGACTACATTGCCGCCGCCAAAGACCACGGCGCCACCGACCCCTTCCTCGTCGATCTGCTCGAGCGCAGCGGCTGGCCGCGCAAGGAAATCTACGCCGCCTTCGGTACTTACTACAGCCGCCTCACCGGCCTCGAAACCCCGCAGCGCGCCTCGGGATTTGCCGACTCCGCCCGCGATGCGTTCCTGTATCTTCTATCCTTCGGCACGCTGTCCGTCTGGACGCTCGGCCTCGGCGCCCTGTTCTTCACCCTCATCGACATCCATTTCGCCGATCCGGTCTTTCAGAACGGCTACACGAATCATAGGGATTCGCTCAGCGGATCCATGGCGTCGCTGATCGTCGGCTACCCGGTCTATCTGGGCACCATGCGCATCCTGCTGCGCGATCTCGCCCGCAAGCCCGAAAAAGCCGAATCGGGCGTACGCAAATGGCTCACCTACATCGCGCTGTTGTTCTCCGCCTGTACGGTGATCGGCGATCTGGTCACCTTTGTGGATTACTTTCTGCGCGGCCAGCTCACCACGCCGTTTCTCCTCAAGGTCCTCACGGTCCTCGTCATCGCGGGAGGCGTCTTCTGGTACTATCTCGCGCCTCTCGAAAAAAAGGAGAGCGGCCCATGACTCGAAACCAGGCATTCGCGGCCGCGGCCACGGCGGCAGTTCTGCTCGGACTGGTATTGGGCTTCACCGAGGCGGGATCGCCGGGGCTCCAGCGGCGCGCCAACGCGGACGTGGTCCGGTCGCAGAACCTGCATGCGATCTCACTGGATATCCGGCGTCGTTACGCCGCCCACAGTCAGCTGCCTCAAAGCCTCAACGAACTGAGCCGGGTAAATCCCAATCTCCGGATTACCGATCCGGAAACCGGCGCCGCCTACGAGTACCACCCGTTGGATCAGGGCCGATTTGAATTATGCGCGGTATTCGCGACCGCCAGTGGACCCGAAACCATTCAGCCCTACGGAGTCCGCCCTCACGGCGCGGGCCGCCAGTGCCTCACCTGGCCCGAATGAACTCACCCTTCCTCAAGCGATTGCGCTGGCCGAGAGACCGGAGAATGGCCGCCCTCGAAATAAAGGGCGGGAGAACAAGAACCGCGAGCTACGCGACTCCCTGCAGTTCTACATAGGCAACAGCAGTGTGCGGCTCGGGGATCGGCTCGCCATCTTCCCGCAATCCCTCAAGGTGAAACTCAATCGCTTCCCGAATGTTGGACTCGACTTCCTCCACGGTCCGGCCGGTAGTGATGCATCCGGGACCTGGCACGGTTACGCGCCCTTTTTTGACACATGCTTGTACTGTCGGTGGCTCCCTCGCGTGGCGACGTGTCTCCAGCCGTCATTCTCGATCAGTCTGATCGGATCGCGAACCTTCACCGTCGTCGCCTCCTCAACCGCGCCCCAATCTTAACAATCGGCTCAATCCGCCACCATCAACTCCCCCGGAACAATCGGCCGCGTCCGCGGCAACAAACCCAGTACCGCGCAGATGCCGAGCAGAATCAGCGCCGCCACATAGGCCGCCAGCTTAACGATATCCGCCGAATGCGTCCGCGGCAGCACCTTCCACAGGATCATCAGCAGGGCTTGCGCCAGCGTCACCGCCCACACCGTGCCATAGAAATAGCGCCGTTCCGTCCCCTCGCCTTTGGTCGATCGCCGGACGCGCGGTAGAATCCCCAACGCCCCCAGCAACAGGACGGCCCCATACAGCGGGAAGTACGCGGCCGCGTAAATCTGCTTCAGGTACCAGGTCCCGGTGGCCACCGCAACCACCAGCCCAACCAGATTCAGCGTGGCGAAAGTGATGGCATCGCTCCACGCAAACGTGTAGCAGATCTTGCGATACAGCGGATTCGGCCGGTCCTCCGTAAAGCGCAGAATATAAGGACGCGGCTCCACGCCCGGCAACTGGCCGCGCATTCCCGCAATCCCTGTCGCCACCATCACGGTGAGCAGCCAGGCGATATTGCGAACGTCCGGACCCCGCGCAAAAAGATCGAAGGTCAAAGGGCCGGGCGCAAGGAAGAATACCCAGATCCAGATCGGCCAGTGCGCCAGCCGGTACATCTTCTTGTTGCGTTCGCGTATCGGGCGCTGCCCCGCGTATTCGAGTTTGACAGGGATCGGCATGGCTCAGTCCTGGCCCGGCGCCGCTCCGAATATGTGGCCGCGGCGTTCCTTACCAAGGGCCGCGACGATGCCCGCACCCGCGAAGACTGCAAGGGCTGTGACAGCCATCGTCGTCGCATACGACATATGCTCGGCGAACAAAGCCTGCACATACACGATCGACCCCGAAACCAGCACGCCGCACTGATACGCGAAGCCGGGCAGGAAGCCGCGCACCGAATCGGGCGCCAGTTCCGAAAGATGCGCCGGGATCACGCCCCACGCGCCCTGCACCATGAACTGCATCACGAAAGCGCCCGCAATCAGCAGAGCAGTCGTCGGAGAAAGCGCCCACAGCGGAATGGTCAGAATCGCCAGACACATTGCGGTAACGATAGCGCGCCGCCTTCCCCGCAGATCCGAATAACGCCCGAAGGCGATGCCTCCCCCGATGGCGCCGAGCATGGAAATGGCGGAGATCAGCGAGCGCTTTTGCGCGTCGAAATGCCAGAAGCGCTGCAGGAAAGTCGGGTACATATCCTGCGTGCCGTGGGAGGTGAAATTCATGAAAGTCATCAGCAGCGCCATGTAGAGAAACACCTTCCAGTTGGAGACGATGGCCCGCCCGAGGTGCTTCCACTCCGTGTGCCGCGAACGTTCCCAGACTTCGGATTCTCTCACGCGCATCCGTACGAACACGGCCAGGAGCGCGGGCAGTCCGCCGAGGAAGAACATGGGCCGCCAACCCCAGCGGTTGAACAAAAGAAAATAGCAGAGCGCCGCCAGCAAATTGCCCGCCGAATAACCCTCCTGCAGCAGGCCGGATAGGACGCCTCGCAGCCGCGGCGGAACCTTCTCCATCGCCAGCGACGCCCCCACGCCCCACTCGCCGCCCATGCCGATTCCAAAGAGCGCGCGCAGAATCAGGAAGGCTCTGTAGCTGGTGGCAAACGCGGTCGCGACTTCGATCGCCGAATAGAACATCAGATCCAGCATCAGCGGCAGGCGGCGTCCATAGCGATCGGCCATCAGCCCGAACAGGAACGCGCCGACCGGCCGGAACGCCAGCGTCACCGTGATGGAGAGCGCCATCTCGGCATCGCTGCGGTGAAATTCCTTCGCGATCGCCGTCAGGCAGTAGACCACCAGGAAGTAGTCGAACGCGTCGAGCGTCCAGCCGAGAAAGCCGGCCGTTACCGCCGCATTCCGATCGGAAGCACCCACCGCAGGGTTGCCTGAGGCCACTACTCGGCCGCCTCGGCATCCGGATCGTCGGGCGGCGGTTCGTCGATCAGTTCCGGGCGCGCCGCCATGCGCTTCAGAGCCGCCAGGGTTCCCGCCGAACTGAAGCCCGCGCGCCGCAATCGGCGATAGGCTCGGGCAAGAATGCGTTCGTCCTCAATCTGCCCCGCGCCCACCAAAGACGGGAGCCGGCGCTCGATGAAAGCGTCGATCAGATCGTTCTCGCTCTTATCTTCGAAGACCCGCTCCACCGCCTTCTCAGCCAAATTAGCGGGCACACGCCGCGAGCGCAGATCGGTCAGCACACGCATGCGTCCGAAGCCATCGTTCTCGAGGCGCGCCGCCGCATAACTCTCGGCAAAGCGCCGGTCGTCGAGATAGCCGATGTCTTTCAGGCGCACTATGGCGGCATCGACATCGGCCACCAGCGCCGCACGGGCCCGCAGTCTCGACTTCAACTCGTCGGTCGAGCACGCCCGCAGGCCCAAATACCGGACAGCATACTCGAACAGCTCTTCGGCTGCGAGTTTTCTTACAGTTTTACGCGGCTGCACGATGTAACGCAGTTTATCCGATGGCCTGTTGGTAACGAATGTGCACCATGCATGATGGGCAAGCGAAGTATACTTCAACAAGGGAACGGGTAAAATTATGGACAAAGACGGAATGGCAAATTTTTTCCTCGGCTTGGGAATCGGCGTGGGAATCGGGATGTTGTTCGCTCCGAAATCGGGCGAAGAAACCCGCGACCTGCTGCTGAATAAGGCCGACGAAGGCAAAGAATTCCTCAAGAAGCAGACCACCGTGCTGCGCGACAACGCGAGCGAACTGGTAGATAAAGGCCGCGATGCGGTGAGCCGCCAGAAGGACAATCTGAACGAAGCCATTGAGGCGGGCAAACAGGCCTACCGCGAAAAGGTCGAGCCAAGCGCGCCGGGCAGCCTGGGTTAAATCGACGCAGAGGGACGGATTGGCTATGTCGGACGACACATTTCGTTGGGTGATCGCGGGCGCCGTCGCAATCGCCACTCTGTGCATTTTCATTATGGCCGTGGTTTCGATAGCGGGCTATCGTGTGTTCTCGAAAATGCAGGTCAAAGTGGATGGACTGGCCACGCGCGCCGAGCCGATTCTCGAAACCGTGCGCCGCATGGCCGACGACAGCGCGCCGAAGGTGTCCGATATAGCCAGCCGCGCCCGCGAGATCGCGGTGAACGCGAAAGATATTTCCGACGTGGCGAAGGACCAGGCACATCGCTTCGCCGAAATCGGCCGCGACATCGCCGACCGCGCCAAAGTTCAGGTAGCGCGTGTGGATGCGGCGGTGGACGATACGGTGGATCAGGTCCACCACGCCGGAGAAAACGTGAAGGCCGCGGTGCTGCGGCCGGTACGCGAGGCGGAAGGCGTGTTTGCCGGGATCCGGGCCGCGGTGACGACCTACGGGCAGGGACGAAGACCCAGCATCGACCACATCACGCAGGACGAAGAAATGTTCATCTGATGTGGGACAGGCGCTTTCGCCTGTTCATCGGGACCAAGGGTCCCGCTCAGGCGGCTTTCTGAATCTTGCCGCTGCGGATACACGACGTGCACGCGCGCACGCGCTTCGCGGCGCCGTTCACCAGAGCGCGGACCGTCTGCAAATTCACGTTCCAGCGCCGATGCGTGATGTTGTGGGCGTGGCTGACCTTATTCCCGAATTGCGGCCCCTTGCCGCAAATGTCGCAAACTCTTGGCATAAACATTAATGTTATCACACCTCCCATGACCAAACTGCGCGTGCATAACTTCGCCATCTCCCTCGACGGCTACGGCGCCGGCTCCCATCAGGACCTTGCTAATCCCCTCGGCGCCGGCGGCCTCGTCCTCCACCAATGGGCTTTCCAGACCCGAACTTTTCAGCGGATGCACGGACGCGATGGAGGCACAGCCGGGGTCGATGACGACCTCATGGCGCGCGGCTTCGAAAATATCGGCGCCTGGATCGTCGGCCGCAATATGTTCGGGCCGGTTCGCGGTCCTGGCCTGACGACACATGGAAAGGATGGTGGGGCGACAACCCGCCTAACCACACCCCCGTCTTCGTGCTCACCAACCACCCCCGCCCGTCGATCGCCATGGATGGCGGCACCGTATTCCAGTTTGTCACCGAAGGTATCGGCGCCGCATTGACACGCGCCACCGAGGCCGCCGGCGGCCGGGACATTCGGCTCGGCGGCGGAGTTTCGACCCTCCGCCAATACCTTGCCGCCGCCCACATTGACGAGATTCACCTCGCCATTGCGCCCGTCCTGCTCGGATCGGGCGAGCACCTTCTGGCCGGTATCGACGCGCCCAAACTCGGCTATCGATGCACCGAACACGTGGCGGCCGCGAGCGCTACACACGTCGTTCTGACAAAGCGCACCTGATCCCCGCCTCCCGCTGCTGTCGCGCATCTTCCCCGGGCGACCGGCACGGCGCTCTTCGTCCTCATCTCGAGCCTCTGCGCCCGCCTGGCTGTCAATCGCGCGCCGCCCGGCATGTGCTCGGGTTCTTCATCGTGGGGGAGCTGACAGGCCTCGGCGCCCGGCGAGGCAGTGTCTATTTCCATGCCGAAATGACGGAGAGAGCCCTGTGGACAAATCCCGCTGCGGGTTGGACGCGGCCCGATGGTAATGTACAACTAACAACAGCGCCCTGGATCGCTCATGGTCGGGCGCTTCAGAAGCAAGGAGAAATGTCGATGAAATTGGCGAAAGCGACGGCGCTTTTCAATCTGGCGGCGGTGGTGGCCTGGACCCAGGTCAATGTGGGCGAACAGAAGGCCGAAGCCAGCCTGCCCTTCACCATGACCACGGTGGCCACCTTTAAACTGCCCTGGCGGCTGGCCTTCCTGCCCGACGGCCGCATGCTGATCACCGAGAAGGTCGGACCCGTTTGGCTGGTGACTCAGAAGGGAGAGAAGATCCAGGTGGAGAACACGCCCCCGGTCTATTATCAGGGCCAGAGCGGCATGCATGGCGTCTTCCTCTCGCCGAATTACGCGACCGACCACAACATCTATCTCACCTATGCCGAGCCGGGTGACTATGGCGGAGGCCTGGCGCTGGCCCGCGCCCGCCTTAGCATAGTCACAAACACCGCCGGCGGCGCCACCGCCACCTCGGCCAAACTCGAAAACTTCGAGGTCCTGTGGCGTCAGATGCCCAAAGGCAAGGGCGGCCAGGAAGGCGCGCAGGTCGCCTTCTCGCCCGACGGCAAGTATCTGTTCCTCGCGGTGGGCGACCGCCAGCGCATGACGCCCGCCCAGGATCCGGATCAGCCCGTAGGCAAGATCCTGCGCCTCACGCTCGACGGCAAACCAGCCCCCGGCAATCCCAACTACGGCAAAACCGGCGCTGCCACCATTCCCCTGATCGATCCGCCCCGGGACACGGAGGCCGCCAAAGACGCCAGGGTGGTAAGCACCTATACCTTTCCCGGCCCCAACCTGACACCGGCTGAAACCTGGGCCAGCGGCGTGCGCACGCCCTACGGCCTGGCGTTTTCGCCCACCGGCGAATTGTGGGAGGTCGAGCATGGCCCGCGCGGCGGCGACGAGCTGAACCTGATCGAGAAGGGCAAGAATTATGGCTGGCCGCTCGTCTCCTTTGGCCAGAACTATAACGGCGTGCCAATTCCCAAGCCCGACACGCGGCCCGACCTGGCGATGCCCGTGCTCTATTGGGTACCGGTGATCGCGCCGGGTAATCTGATGTTCTACCACGGCACCCAAACCTTCCCGCAATGGAACGGCAACGGCTTCGTCAGCGGCATGGCGACGAAGGCACTGGTCCGCATCGTCTTCGACGGCCATGGCGGCGCCAAGACCGCTGAGCGCTGGGATATGGGCCACCGCATCCGCGATGTCGAAGAAGGCCCCGATGGCTCGGTGTGGATGCTGGAAGACGCCGATCCCGGCGCCCTGTTCCATGTGACACCCAAGTGATCCCGTCGCATTAGCAGGGTGCTGAAAAAGGCTTCTTACCGCTCCTTGACAGTCGCGGCTCAGAAAGACGCGTGCTGAATCCGAAGCATTTACCGAGCCGCGCGCGTCAGCACGCGGTAACGAAAAGCTCTTTTCAGCAGCCTGGCAGGTCGGCTGCACTGCTTAGAAGAAGAGCGAGGCGCGGGGGCGTTAGCTTACAGCGCCTCTCTTACCGCGCCTCCAGTCGGTGGCACCACTTGTATTGTCGTATCGGCAACCGTGAACGGCATTCGAGTAAATTTGGCGGCGTGCCGGGTGAGCAGGGGAATGAGGGGAGGGGCGCGGCATTGCCACTTTTAACCGCGCCCCTTAAGGAGGATTACAGTAATCACTATACCGGCCCGAAGTCCTCCAGGCTACGCTATCTCCCGTTAACTCGGTTCCAGGACGCTGAGGGCGGCGTGACGGGCTGGCAGAAGTCAGAGGAGAGCGGGCGCACTACAGGAGAAAACCACGCCCGCTGGAGATCAATCGACTTCCACTTGCTTTAATTGTATCGGTACTAATAGTACTAAATTCGAGTGGATTCCTGGCATTGGCGGGGACATGATGAGGGGACTACACCAGTACCTGCTGGCGTACTACGAAGACGGAACGCCCCCTCCTGGGCGTTCTGCCTTCGGGCGGCCCGGAGGAGGAACGGGCCGCCTTTACTTCGCCTTCGTCGGCTGCGCCCCTGGCCGAAGCATGCAGGCGGTCGACTTCACCTTGAAGAAAGCGCGGATCGCGCGTTCTTCGGACAGCGGGATTCAAATGTGGGAACCGGGGCAGTTTCGAAGAAGACCAGACACCCTCATCGTACCGCCCCATCGCGCCGGATTGCAAACGGACGATGGAGTTTCCTAAAGACCCCCCGACCATTCACGAGAACTGGCAATCGCAGCGGAGATCGGCGCCGGGATCGAGGGAGCCGAGCAGGTATTGACTGCCCCGTTTCAGCAACGCGAAGAACGATTCGACCGTGTTCGTGGTCGCGGTGAAGTTCTCGTCCCGCGCATTGTGGAAACGAAGCCAATTTTAAACGCCTCTTCAGCCCCGATCCACCCCGCCATCCCCGTCATCCAACGCGCCGCTCGGTCCACGCAGACCGGCAAATCGAGGTTCGCCAATCGCTACGCCAAATCGAATGTGGAACTACTGGCCTGCGTGGACGAACACTTCGCCGCTTCCTTCCGGAAACGCCCGGATCTGCTCCGGATGCTCGTCGCTTCCGAGTCGTCCATGCCGACGATCGATCCCCAGCATCCCGATCCTGTCCTTCAGGCTCATCTTGTGTGAGAATCCAATGCCCGTTTCAGGCTCATCTTGTATGAGAAAAGAGTGTGATGAGAAAGGCCCGATAGCCCTCGATACCATGGTGAGCAGAATCAATGAGGTCACGACACATTGTGCACAGCTCGGCCGTTTGCATGGCCATGCTGCTCAGCGGAGCCGCGCCGCCTTCGGCTGAAGAGCGCCTGGAACAGGCGCGGAACCTCGGCAAGGCTTTCTACGAGAACCCGACCACCGCCAATGAGGCTGTCGCCGAGTTTAAGAAGGCGCTGGATCTGGCGCCGAACTCGAATCGCGAAAAGCTGAATTATGCGCTGGCGCTGCTGCGTGCGGATAAAGCTCCGCAGGCAGTGGCGTTGTTGAGGCAAGTCCAGAGCAGCGATCCGAAGCTGCCGCATACGTGGTTCAATCTTGGAATTTACTATCGCCGTAATGGTAATGCGGAACTTGCGATCGCGCAGTTTCAGGGGATGCTGAAACTGACGCCGCAAGAGCCAATCGCGCACTACCAGCTCGGCGCGCTGCTGAAGCAAACAGGCAAGACCAGTGATGCCATCGACCAATTCCAGCAGGCCGCGAAACTGAATCCGCTTCTGGCGGCGGCGCATTTCCAGCTCTACAACCTCTATCGGCAGGCCGGACGTGGGGCCGATGCGGCGCGGCAGTTACAGATTTTTCAGGATCTGAAAAAGCGGCAGGAAAGCGCGGCGATTCCCGAGGATGTGGATTGGTGCGGTTACGGGGAGATCTACGATCCGCCGCGTGCCGTGAACGCCGAGGGCCCGCAACCGCAGCCTGTCTACAGCGACCGGCCCCTGCCCGGCTCGGTGGATGCGAGGACCGCGGGCCTCGCCACCATCGATGCCACGGGCAAAGGGCAGACGGATCTGCTGGTATGGTCGTCGCGCGGAGTTTCGCTCTATCGCCAGGGCGTCAACTTTGCCACCGATTCCGGCCTCGGCGATCTGAAGGGCGCGATCGACATCGCGCCCGGCGATTTCGACAATGACGGCCTGATGGATCTTTGCGTTCTCACCGAAGCCGGCCCGCTGCTCTACCGCAATATCGGCAGTTCCCCGGCGCTGCTGCGTAACCAGGGCGCGGCGGGCTTCGCGGATCGCACCGCCGACTTTCCATTCGTCAACGGCCGCGTAACCAGCGCGTACAAGCTGCGTGTAGTGCCGGACAGCAAGGCATTCGATCTGGCGGTTTTCTATGCCGACCATGCGCCCGTGATTTATCGCGACCAACTCGGCGGGCATTACCAGGCCGCCGCTTTCGAGGGGAAACCGCGCGATCTCACGCAGGTGGAGGCGGACTTCGATGCCGACGGGAGATTGGATCGCGTGCGCGTGGCGGCCGATGGCATCGTGCACTTCATGCGCAACCAGACGCCCTCCAATCGCCACTGGATTCGCGTGCAGTTGGCCGGCGTCAAGAGCCTCAAGACGGGTGAGGATGCCGAGATTGAGATCAAGGCGGGCAGGCTCTATCGCAAACGATTTTATGAGGGCGTGCCGCTGCTGTTCGATCTGGGCAGCGCTACGCAGGCGGATGTGGTGCGCATTACCTGGATGAACGGCCTGATCCAGAACGAAACCCGGCAGGCTGCCGATAAGGCCTATAAATACGAGGAGGCGCAGCGGCTTTCGGGATCCTGCCCGATGGTATGGACCTGGAATGGCCGCGAGTTCCAGTTCATCACCGACGTGCTGGGCGTGGCTCCGCTGGGCGCGAGCGACGGCGACGGATCGTATTTTCCCGTGGATCACGACGAATACGTTTCCATTCCGGGCAAGGCACTGACGCCTGTGAATGGCCACTACGACGTCCGCGTCACGGAAGAACTGAGCGAGGTTTCGTATCTCGATCAGGTGCAGCTCTATGCGGTCGATCACGCGGCCGATACCGAGATCTATACCAACGAGAAGTTCAAATCGCCGCCGTATCCCGAGTTCCGTTTATTCGGCGTGAAGCATCGCATTTATCCGCGGGCTGCGCGGGACGACAAGGGGCGCGACGTGCTGCCGCTGATTCTGCGCACGGACCTGAGATATCCCGATCAATTTCAGCGCACGGAATCGGGCGTGGCCGAGAGGCACACGCTGGATCTCGATTTCGGTGCCGCCGCGCCCAACGCCCAGGCCGTGTTATTCCTCCGCGGATGGGTCGACTGGCCCGATGGAAGCACGTTCCGCGCGGCCTCGCAGGAGTCGAAGGAAGGTCTGGTGATGCCGTTTCTGCAGATGCAGGATGCGTCGGGCAAGTGGCAGACGGTGATTCGGGACATGGGCATGCCGGCGGGCAAACCGAAGACCATTGCGGTCCCGCTCCGATTCATTTCAAAGAACCGGAAGCTGCGCATCGTGACCAATCTGTGCATATATTGGGATGAGATTTTCCTCGGCGAAGACGCGGCTCAGCCGGTGGTCACGCAGAGCGCGGCACCGATCCAAACGGCCGATCTGCATTTCCGCGGCTTCTCGGAATCGCGCATCGACGCGCAACGCAAGCAGCCCGATACGTACTCGTACGCTAACGTATCGGCTGCATCGTTCTGGAATCCGACACCGGGGTTGTACACGCGCTATGGCGATGTGCGCGAGTTAGTGGGCGACGTGGACGATCGTCTGGTCATCATGGGCTCGGGCGACGAACTGGCCCTGCGCTTTGCGGCCTCCGCATTTCCCCCGCTCAAGCCCGGCTGGACGCGGGATTATTTGCTCAAAGTGGATGGCTGGGCCAAGGATCGCGATCCCAACACGGCGTTCTCAACCACAGTCGAGCCGCTGCCGTTTCATGCCATGAGCGTTTACCCGTACCCGAGGAACGAGCACTTCCCGGATGACGCGGCGCACCGGAAATACAGAGCCGAATACAATACCCGGCCCGCTCTGCGCTTGATCCGGCCGTTGACCGATTAGCATGCGCGGCGGACCCAGCCGGACGGCATTATCGGTGGCGCGCCGGCGAGCCACGCATCAGGCGCTCGACGACCCGCGTGTTTTCGAAGATCCTCTGGCCATGCGCATCGTCGGGGGCGATTGGGCACAGCCAAGCCGCGAACCGGACGTAGTAGCCAAAGCGCTGCGCGCCTTCATGGCCGTGCGCAACCGCTATGCGGAGGATGAATTGGCCGCCGCCGTAGATCGCGGCGTGGCGCAGTACGCGATCCTCGGAGCCGGCCTCGACACATTTGCCTACCGCAACGTTCACCCGGACCTGCGTGTGTTCGAGATCGACCATCCCGCCACTCAGCAATGGAAGCGCGAACTACTGAGTGCCGCCGAGATTCCCATTCCGCCGTCGGTGACTTTCGTCCCGGTGGATTTTGAAACCGAGAGCCTCGCCGAACGGCTGGACGCATGCGGCTTTCGCCCCGCGCCAGCCTTCTTCTCCTGGTTGGGCGTGACCCCGTATCTCAGCCGCGCGGCGTTCGACGAGACGATTCGCTTTATCGCCGCAGTGCCGTGTGCGAGCGGCGTGGTGTTCGATTACGCGATCCCTCCAGCGCAGATGAACCTCGCGCAGCGGTTCATTTATGGGGTGATGGCGCAGCGCGTGGCGAAGGCGGGAGAGCCGTTTCAGCTCTGGTTCGATCCGCCGCAACTCGCCGCCGAACTCAGAGCCGCGGGATTCACTCGCATCGAAGATCTCGATGCCAGGGCTATCGATGCCCGATACTTTGCGGGCCGCAGGGATGGCCTCCGTGTCGGGGGCGGCGCGGGGCACCTGCTGAGCGCCAGCCGCTGACCGCCGCCGGATAGTGTTTAATGAAGGACATGTTCCTGAGACCTCTTGCCGCTTTATTCTTGTTTGCCGCGTACGTTTTCGGCGACGACGGCGACCACCTGCTCACCGTGGATCACTACGTCCCGGTCCATTCCACAGTGCCTGCTATTGCCGGGCAAACCACCGAGATCTATGTAAGAGAGGTGGTACGACCGGGGATGTTCCTGCGCCAAGGCACGGCGGCGGACCGCATCGTCCTGTTCGTACACGGCGCGGGCACGCCGGCGGAAGTGGCCTTTGACGCTCCGGTCGCGGATTACAGCTGGATGCAGTTCCTGGCGCGCGCCGGTTTCGACGTGTTCTCCATGGACATGACCGGCTATGGGCATTCCACGCGGCCGCCCGCCATGAACGATCCGTGCAACCTCTCGCGCGCGCAGCAGCTCACCTTCGTGCCGGGCCTGATGGCCGCGCCCTGCGCCGCGGTTTACGGACAAAACATGACCACCATCGCTTCCGACTGGAACGATATCGGGACGGTAGTCGATCATCTTCTTGCGCTGCGGCACGTTCAGCAGCTGAGCCTGATTGCCTGGTCGCTCGGTGGCCCGCGCGCCGGCGGATACGCCGCGCAGCACCCGGAGAAAGTGCGCAAACTGGTGTTTCTGGCCCCGGCCTATGGACGTGGCGGAAGGGCCACGCCCCCGGATCAGGTTCCCGCCAACGGGACTGCGTTCAACACGCAATCGCACGATGAATTCACGGAGAACTGGGATCGCCAGGTGGGGTGCCCGAATCAATACGACCCCGCGGTCAACGAAGCCGTCTGGTCGGCGATGGTCGAATCGGACCCCGTGGGCGCGACGTGGGGGACAGGCGTCCGGCGCGCGCCGCAGGTAACCAGCTGGGGCTGGAACCAGGCCGTAGCCTCAAAGATGACCATCCCCACGCTCGCCGTATCGGGCGCTCACGACAAGCAGGTGCAGCCGGACAGCGTGCGCAATCTGATCGCGGATCTTGGCTCGAAGCAGAAGATCTTCGCCGATCTGGCTTGCTCTTCGCACAACGCGCTGTGGGAGAAGAATCGCCTGCTGTTATTCCGCGCGTCGCTCGAATGGCTGACGAAGGGCACGGTGAACGGCGTGGAACAGGGATCGGTTCGTCTCGGCTATTAGTATGCGTGCGGTGTTGGCTCTGGTGATCGCATCAGCGGCAATCGCCGTGGGCGATGCCAATTCAAATCTCAAAACCTTGTACGATGCCCGCCGCTGGACCGAACTCCGGGATGCCCTTCACACGCAGAAAGGCCCCGCTCTCTACCGCGGAGTCGTGGCAGCCGTCTTCGGCGAAGACAGGCGGGCCGAGGAAATCCTTCATTCCGTAATCGCATCGGCGCCGCAATCGGACGAGGCATACGACGCCTATGAATGGCTTGCCCATCTTTATCTCCGCACCGGGAGGTATCGGCGGTACATCGCGGTTCTGGAGGCAAGATGGGCGGCCTTCCCGAACAAGAGCGAGCTGAAGAATGAGCAAACGGCGACTGCCGGTTTCCGCGGCCTGCCGGATCAGTCCGTTGGCATGCGGCGGCCCTCCACGCTACACCATGAGCCCGGCAGCATCTTCATTCCGATTTCGATTAACAGGGTCCCCGCCACATACTTCTTCGACACCGGAGCCTGGGTGAACTGCATGAGCGAATCGGAGGCCCGGCGCCTCGGGCTCACAATTCACGATGCGGAGGGCGGCCTCAACACCGCCACCGGCGTCAAGGTTGGATTCCGGACGGCGGTGGCGTCCGAGGTGACCGTAGGCGGGATTCACCTCAGGAACGTGTCCTTTGCGGTCCTCCGCGACGATCAGGAGCCCTGGTCGGATTTGCCGGCCGGTCGCCGGGGACTGATCGGCATCCCCATCATTCTCGGTCTCCGTACGCTGCGCTGGAGCGAAGACGGCACGGTCGAAGTCGGCATGAAGCCGGCGTCGCGCGATACTGGCGCGTCGAACCTTTTCTTCGACGACGACCACCTCGTAGTCGCAGGCGAGGCGGGGCAACGAAAAATCTTCGCCACGCTCGATACCGGCGGGGAAACGACTGACCTCTATGAGGGATTCGCAAGACAGTTCGCGGATCTGACCGCCACCGGCAGGAAAGACACCACTGAGGTGCGAGGGGTGGGCCATGCCGAAAGCTTCGACTCCATTACCTTGCCCGAGCTGCGGCTTCAACTCGGCCGTGTGGATGTCGCGTTGCGCCCTGCTCACGTGCTCCTGAAGCAGATCGGAGCCCAATGCTGCGTCGGCAATTTCGGGCTGGATCTTCTCCTGCAGGGCCGCGCCTTCGCCATAGATTTCGGCGCAATGAGGCTCGATCTCGAGCCAAAGCCCTGATTTTGGCGGCACAATTCTGCCGATCCAGGCCCGATCGGCAAAATTTTGGCGGCGTCCGCTACTGTGCCTCATTGGTCTTATCGGCTGCCACGCATTGATTTAGAGGAATTTATCGATTTTTCTTCAGTTCGGCACAACGACTGCATCAACGCTCCCTCAAGGGACGCAAAGGATGTCGATATCAATTCAAACCAACATCGCCTCGCTGATTGCGCAGAATAACATCCGCATCAACACGAACTTCCAGACCGATACCATCACGCAATTGTCGTCGGGCTATCGCATTAACTCGTCGGCCGACGATGCCGCGGGTCTGGCGGTGGCCAATCAGTACCGCGGGGACACGGCGGAACTGACGCAGGGCGTGCTGAACGCCAACAACGGCGTCGCCCAATTGCAGATCGCCGATGGCGGTCTGAACAATATCTCGACCATCCTCGACCGTCTGCGCACGCTGGCCACCGAATCGGCGTCGTCCACCTTCGTGGGCGACCGGGGCACCCTGAATAACGAGTACCAGGGGCTATTGACCGAAGTCAACCGGCAGGCCGCCAATATCAACCTGAATACCGGAGGCTCCTACAGCAACAACCTCGTGACCTATGTGGGCGGCGGCAGCAACGTGCAGAATGCCCAGGTGTCGGTGGATCTGAGCGGCGCTTCGGTGGATTCGGCCGGCCTCGGGATCGCCAACACGAGCGTCGAGGGCGCGGGCACTGAACTGACCGGCAACGCCACTGCCCTGAATGCCGGCGGGACGTTCCTTTCGGGTGGCGCGACCCAGGCCTTTACGGTCGCGACCGCAACCGGCGAGACCACGGTCACACTGACCGGCACGGTCGCCGGCCTGACCGCCGACCAGGCCATCAGCAGTCTGAATTCGCAGCTGCAGTCCGTGGGTGTTACAGCTGCCATCGGCACGGACGGATTACTGCAATTCAGTTCGGCCAACGCATTTTCGGTAGCCGCCGCCGATTCCAGCACGCCCGGACTCGGGATCGCCAGCGCCAGCAGCGCCAACAACTCCGCGAACTACGGCGTGAGCAGCGCCGTAGGGGTTTTTCCTCCCGTCGGGAACGGGGATACGCTCACGTTTACGCAACCGGGAGGCGGAGCGGCCATCGCGACGGTGAATTTCAATGCCACCAGCGCGCCCGGCGCCACCATCGATTCCGCGCTGTCGGTCATCAACGCCCAGCTCTCCGGCAGCGGCATCACTGCCGTGGCGGATGAGACCAACCCCGGGGCTATTTCTTTCCAGAGTTCGTCGGCCTTCCAGTTGAGCGATGTGCTGACGGGCACCGGCGACTTATTCACGGTGGCAGGTGCGCAGGCTGTGACGCCGCCGGCGGCCGGCGCTTCCCCCACCGCCAACGCACTCTCCGCACTGACCGCTCTGCAATCCGCCGTGAACAATCTCGGCACCGTCCAGGGCACGGTGGGCGCGGGGATCAATAAGCTGAACTACGCGGTCAATCTGGCCCAGTCCCAGATCACCAATTTCTCCGTGGCGGAATCCAATATTCGCGACGCGGACATCGCGGCCGAGGCGGCCAACCTGACCAAAGCGCAGGTGCTGCAGCAGGCGTCGCTGGCCGCGCTGGCGCAGGCTAATTCAGCCCCACAGGCGGTGCTGGCGTTGTTGAAGAGTTAAGGTTCCCCTGGTATAGACTAGCGTCCATGAAAGCAGCTCTGACGCTTCTTCCGCTCGCCGTTGTCATGTTCGCCCAGGCAGCCTTTGCGGCCGATTCGTCCCAGGACGAAAAGGAGCTCCTCGCGGCCCTCGCCAGCTGGAGGCAGGCCATGCTCAAGGCGGACGGAACCACGCTCGACAAGCTCTATCACGAAGATCTTTCCTACACTCACTCGGGCGGCATGGTCGAGGACAAAGCTCACGCCATCGCCACCACCACCGCTCCCGGCGGCGCGTCGAGCGTGGTCGAGTATCACGACATCGTGACCCACGTTTACGGCAACAGCGCCGTCATGAAGGGTATGTTCGACATCACCACCCGAGCCGGGGTGTTAAATCACAGCTTCGTGCTGATGGTGTGGCTCAAGGGGCCGAAGGGCTGGCAGATGGTGGCCCGGCAGGCGGTCAACCTGCCAGCGCAGTAGGCAATAATTATTTTCCGATCGGATATCCCTGCCAGACGTATTCGAGAGCCTCGGGCAGGGTTTGTTGTTTGACGGCGCGGTCGGTGTGGCCGGCGTTGATCGCGAATACAAACTGATAGTGATAGCCTTTGGCGGCCAGCACTTTGGCCATATTTTCGTTGGCGATCACCCAGTCGTGCATCTCGTCGCCCGTGCCGCCATTGTCGCGGTCGCCCACTTCCATCCAGATGCGGATCGGCTTGGCCGGACTGTTGGGCATCAGGCGCTCATGCATCTCCCAGCCGCCGTGAGGAATTTGCGGGTCGACCGGATACTGGTTGTTCACCATGGTGGCGGAGTAGACGAGAACCTTGTGGTACCACTCCGGATGGAACCACGCCATGGCCACGGATACCGACCCGCCCGAACTGCCGCCCATCGCCATGCGGCCCTCGGGATCTTTGGTCAGTTTCACATTGGCTTCCTTCTCGGCGCGCGGCAGCACTTCCGCCTCGACGAATTCGGCGTATTTGCCCGACATGGTGTCGTATTCGAGGCCGCGCTCGCTGCCCGGCCCGTCGCCACTGCCGTTACCGATGGAGACGGCAATCATCACGGGCAGCTTGTGCGCGGCAATCAGATTATCGAGGGCGACGAATAAGCCGCGGTCCGGTCCGTCCGCTCCGACGATGAACGGCGCCGCCGTGCCGGGGACATATTGCTTCGGGACATACACGGCCACGCGGCGGGTGTAGGGAGCGGGGTGGCTGCTCACTTGCCTCCGCATGCCTGGCTGAGGCGGCGGCGCGTTGGCGGGCGGGGTGTCGCGCGCTACGCCGGAATAGAACTTGCTGTCGGTCGATTCCATCGTGAAGTTATAAATGGTTCCCTGCGGTACGCCTTCCTGCACCGTCGTCTCCGGCGCGGCCGGGTGGGTGGCTCCGATGATGAAGTTTCCGTCCACCTTCGGGGAAGGCACGGCGCCGTCGGGCAACTCAGTCGCCTTGACATATCCGGCCGTGTGGGCGTCGCGGGTCGGGTTGGGGGGGCGCTGGGCGCGTCCGGCCGCGGCGGGCGGCGGGGGCGTGGCGGGGGCCTGGGCGATTGCCGGGATTGCGCCGGCGATGAGGCCGATCGCGAACGTGGCGGTTAGGAAACGGAACATTCGGAAACTCCTTTTTTTATCGATCGAAGTGGACTGGGGGAAATCATATCACCAAAGTTCGACTCAACCCCCGAGCGTGTCAAATCGAAAATGCGGCGATAAAGACGATGCATAGTGAGCGCGTACGCCCGATTGCGCTCGAAGTCCCGCGAGTTGCCAATCCGCGAGAAGAAAATCTGTGGACGTGAGCGTCCTCGGCAGCCTTCGTGGTCAAAATGCCAGGGTGTCCAACATGACACGCTCGACAAGATAAGTATCGCTGGCAATGACCGCGCCGGACGGACCTTCGCCCCATGCCCCAGCAACCCAATAAAAACGCCCCCGGGCGCACCCATGTTCGACCGCATATCCCGATCGCCACGAATTATTTCGCAGCTACCCGGATCTAGAGGAGGAAGACATTCGTCAGGCCCTTGAATTTGCGGCGGCGAAGCTGGCGACGAGTTCCACGAAACGTCCGCGGCGTGATTGGGGCCGGCCTGCACTCCATCAGGCTTCTCCTGGATCAGGGGATTCCCGCCGAGGCGGCTCTGCTGTTCCGTGAGTCGGGTTGCGACTGCCAGCACATCCCTGAGCTGGGCATGCACAAAGCGGAGGATGAAGAGATCCTGGCTTTTGGTCACGACAACGGCTGTGTGGCGATCACTCGTGAAAGAGCATCGCGTTACCTGTCACCGGCTGAGGTCAACCGCCATGCGCTGTGGCGGGCACTGTCGCTGGAGAAGACGAAATGATCTTCTGCAGGGTGCCGTTTTTCCATGTTACCCCCGCATCGTTTGGATGTACCGCGCCAGCTTCTCTATTGTCTGGCGACCGCCGGGCACCGCATAGGGTTTGACGGACTCGAAGATATCCGAAGACTCAAACGTCTGCCGGAACGTCAGGCGTGTCTGCGAGCCATGAGCCTCAAACGTCGCCGTTATTTTGAATCCGGGCGGTTCGACGTGGTCAATCACCAGCCTTTCCGGCTCTCCAATTTCAACGAAGATGTTGTGATTGGGGAACTCCATGTTGTCGGGACCGTGCATTACGAACCGCCAGTCGCCGCCCTCCCGAAACTCGAAGGCCTCAAAGCTAGTGCTGAAGCCGTCTGGCCCCCACCAATGCGCCAGACGTTCAGGTTCCGACCACGCCGCCCACACCAGATTGCGCGCAGCGTGGAAGACGCACTCGATCACGATCTCTCGGTCGCCGATTGTTTGCCGAATATCTGTATCCATTGGTTATTCCTTTCTTCCTTTGGTCTGTTCGATCGAGCCGCCATGCCTTTGTCCGCGCATGGCAGCGGCGTGCGCCGACTAAGATCAACTCACTGTCCGCTTACGCCACGCCCGGAGGCTTACCAGCGTCATACTGAGCACGTACACAGGGATCAGCACCTTATTTGGAGGGTCTCCCACGGCAAGGATAGAGACGATGGCGGCAAGAACATCGAAGGTGATTCCTGCATAGGCCCATTCGCGAATGAGGCGGGGCACTGGCATAATGATCGCCATACCTCCCAGAATTTTGGCGACGCCCAACAGCAGTGCGAAGTACTCCGGGTAGCCCAGGTGACGAAAAACCGTTAGAGCCGCCTCTCCACGTCCGGCGTCGCCTGTTCCGCTTCCCAGTTCTGTGAATGCGACCAAAATTGTAGGCACCCAATAGAGCACCTGCGCCAGGCGGCTGCGCCGCTCAGAGACCCCGGATATGGTTAGGTCCGCGTTCACTCCCATTCCTTCGCCCCTTTGAACGTGGCGTAAATCGCCATGGCATGGCCGTGCCCCAGACCGTGTTCCCTCTTCAGCCAGGCAACGATTTCCATAGCTTTGACGTCAGGATTCAGCAAGCCTTTCTTCTCGGCAAGCTTCCTGAAGTCCTCGGGCGATTTCCCAGTCTTCGTTTTGATGTTGTCGATGTACGCCTGAAAAGACATGACTCCCTCTCACGCCGCCGGGGCGCTTTTAATCAGGCTCCGCAACCGACGATCCCGTAGCCATGGGCCAGCCCAAACGAGGACGGCAAAAAGGACGGGGAATATCGTCTCGAACATCCCCGACCCGGCGCGCACGTTGCTGGCGACTGCGCCGCCAAGGTAGCCAGTCAGCAAGACGGCACCCAACAGTGCAGTTCGGGGGATAAGGTAAATTACGGTACACACGATCAGCGCTATGCCGATGCCGCTGAGCGTGGATACGGGATACCCCAGTCGAATGTTTGCTTCCAGCACCTGCACTGGTTTGACAATCTTCATGACGCCATCCATCAGCATGAACAGCGCCGTCAGAACGATTAGAATTCTTCCTCCCAACATCATTTTCCTGGAGCCTCCAATGGTTTCGTTAACTCGCATCGAATCCCACCCCTGTCTTCCTCCGCCATGACGCGGAGTCCCTTGACTTTGCTTACTAAACGGTGTAGTTTTTACTAAACGGTATAGTAAAATATCGTTAACGAGCTGTCAAGGGGAAACTTCATGGAAGCGAACGCAGAGAGCCGTTCAGACCGCAAACGCAAGGCGCTGCTGCTGGCGGCAACGGAGGTTTTCCTGGATAAGGGCTACGACGGAACGAGCATGGACGATGTCGCGGTCAGAGCCGCTGTTTCCAAGCCAACCGTCTACAAGTATTTCTCCGACAAGGAGAAGCTCTTCGCCGAGGTCGTCCGCGCCACCACGAGCCAGATTGACAACCTCGTGCGTCTGGTTGTTGAAACCGTGGCCGATCAAACAGGAGTAGAGGCTGGCCTGACTGTGCTCGCCCGCCGGTTCATCGATGCTCTCATGCAGCCTCAGGTCTTACGATTGCGCCGCCTGGTCATCGCCAACGCCGACCGTTTCCCCGATGTGGGCCGCGGTTGGTATGAGCAAGGCTTCGAGCGCGTGCTTGCTACGCTGGCAACTGGTTTCAAGAGCCTTGCGGACCGAAAGGCTCTGAGGCTGGGCGACCCGCTGCTGGCGGCCAACCACTTCGTGGGACTGCTGCTATGGATACCTGTGAACAAGGCCATGTTCACCGGGGATCACCGCGCCGCCCCGGATGAACTCGAACGCTACGCTCTTGCGGCTGTGCGCGCTTTCCTGACAGGGTACGGCTCCTCTGGTGGTGCGGTCACAAAAACTCCGGAACCATCAAGAAGCAGGAAAAAGACGCAGAGTTCGCCGGGGCCATGGACGACTACGCCAAATACCGTCGAATAACCCCCGCCATTTATCTCTGAAGATCACATCGCAGACTGCCGGCGACATGTCATCACTTACCCCTTGTGAACGCCCCCCGACGGCGCCGCGTTTACCCATGCACATCGCGCGACGCCCGCATCGCGTAGAAGCACCCCGAAGTTCGTATGTCCCGCAACCTGCGCGCCGGTAAACGTTCACCTAAGCGCGCTTGCAGAGCACAACCACACTCCTAGCGGCCACAATGTAATCGAGTGACGCCAAAGCAACGCGATCCGGCGGCTCGACAAAATCATGCGGCCCGGGCAGGCTGGTATCGGCGACGAGAAGCCAGTCTTCGGGCTTGCCCTCCTGGATGTGAAAAGCTACCTTATTTGCGCCCGCGTTGACCATCACATAAATATCCACATCGTTCAGACTCGCGCCGTGAAGGCACCACGCGAGAGTCTGCCCCGATTCCGAAAAGTCCGGCTGCTTGCCCGTTCTGCCATACCAATGGATATCTTCCCGCCAATAATGGCTGCGCGCGATCGACGGATGGCTTTTACGAAAAGCAATCATGCCGCGGAAGAAACGGAAGACATCGCGATTCGTTTGCAGGAGGTCCCAATCCAGATAATTGATGGCGTTGTCCTGGTTATACGGATTGTTATTGCCCGCCCGCGTATCGAGAAACTCCTCGCCGGCGCAGAACATCGGCGTGCCGTTCGAAAGCATCAGCAGACTGAAGAAATTCCTGACCTGGCGGCGGCGCAGAGCGAGCACTTCGTCAGGCGCCCCGGCATCGCCTTCCCAGCCGCAATTCCAGCTGCGATTATCGTCCGTGCCGTCGGTGTTATGGTGCCCGTTGGCCTCATTGTGTTTGTAGTTGTAAGAGACCAGATCGTAGAGACAGAAGCCATCGTGAGCGGTAATGAAGTTGACGCTTTGAAAAGGATGGTAGGAGTTTTCGAGGTCGTCGGGAAACAGATCGTCGCTCCCATATACGCGCTGCATCAACGCACCGACGCGTCCCGGAACGCCGCGCACGAAATCGCGCAGATCGTCGCGGTATTTGCCGTTCCACTGACGCCAGTTCAGACCGGGAAACGCCCTGCCCAGCAGATAGCTTTCGATGTCCCACGCTTCGGCGATCATACGCACGCCGAAACGCGATGCAATGAAACTGATGTCCGAAATCAGCGAGGGATTGTCGAGGTCCAGACCGCCATCGGAGCGCCGCGTGAAGACCGAGGCGAGGTCGAAGCGGAAGCCATCCACGCTCATGTGCGCGATCCAGAAGTGAAGGCTCTCGAGAATCATGGAGCGGACTACCGGGTGGTCGCAGCGCAGGGTGTTGCCGCAGCCGGTTTCGTTGCGGTAATAGCGGCGGTCCCCGCTGAGGATATACCAGGACTGGTTGTCGATGCCGCGATAGCTGTAAGTGGGGCCGTCGCTGCCCGCTTCGCTGGTGTGGTTGTAAACGACGTCGAGCCAGACCTCAATGCCGCTTTCATGGAATGCGTCCACCATGCGGCGGAATTCGTCGAACGCCCCATCGCTCTTTCCACTCGCCGCGTAGCCCTGATGCGGCGAAAAAAAGTTCAGCGTCATGTACCCCCAGAAACTGCCCTCCTGCGGGTCGCACTGATGAATGGGCATCAACTCGACGGCGGTAATTCCCAGATCCTTCAGGTAGGGAACCTTCTCCGTCAGACCGGCGAAGGTTCCGCGATTCCGCGGGCTGACGCCGGAATTGGCGCGCGCGGTGAAACCTTTCACGTGCAGTTCGTAAACGATCAGATCGTGGCTGGGACGCGGCGGGCGTTCCGCCATCGGGCGTGGCGCGGGAGCCGTTGTCGGGAGCACCCCCAACGGCGCGCGGCCATCGTTGGGACCCGGCAATCCGGCGGCGATGCGGTCGTAATCCGGCGGAAAGTAGACGGCGGGCGCGAAGGGATCGAGAAGGATTTTCACGGGGTCGAAGCGATAGCCCGCCGCGGGATCGGAGCGTCCCTCCACGCGCCACGCATAGTAAGCCGCTTCTTTGGCGCTGTCCGCCGTAACCCAGGTGTGCCAGATCCGCCCCGATTTATTAATGCGCGGATCGAGGCGCAGTTCGAGACACGGGTAGACGGGATCTTTGGCCGCGTAGAGCAGCAGAGTAACGCCGGTGGCGCGCCGCGAGTAGAGCGCGAAATTCCATGCGCTCAGGGAGGGCACCCAGGTCGCGCCCATCGGTCCGGGCGTGCCTTCTTTTCTATCCCATTCGTCGAAGCTTGCGCTGGGCCGCAGTAATTCCGGCATGTTTCAACGATCCGAGTGAGGAGCGCGGCATTGCGAGTTTCCGCGATCCGGTAAGGTGCAGTCGACCTGGTCCGCCCCGTTCGAGTTGCGGAACTCCAGATCCCAGCCGGCGGCCCTGCGGTCGAGTTCCGTGTAGCCGAACTCGTGTTCGCTGTTGCCTGTATTGACGGCCACGCCGAAGACGGTTTCTCCCGCGAGATTGGGCTTGATCTTCACCGCGAGGTTGGTCCCGCCCGTGCCCGCCACCAGCTGGGCCGGACGATTGCCGGGCTGCCGATCAAGGGCATCGAAGGCAAGAAACTCGAACAGATGAATATGCCCGGACAGGATCATCCGTATTCCTTCGGGGCGCGCCTGATCCCAAGCCGCCGCCAGTGGCTGCGAGAGGGTTTGCGTTTTCGCCTTCTTGCCCGCCGAAGTCTTGTAAGCCCAGAACGGATGGTGGTCGGCGATCCAGTCCACCTTTCCGGAAAAGGTTCTCAAATCACCGGCGAAATGTGCGATCTGCCGTGGATTCTTTTCATCCTCTTTGGTGGGCGCGGAATCCATCATGCCGATGCGGAGAGTTCCGCTGTGTGCGATATAGGGCTCCGAATACTCAATGCAGCTGTTCGTGAACGGACGCGGGTCCAGATAGTAAAACCAGCCTTGCCAGGAGCGGGCACAGGTCTCATGGTTCCCGCGCGAGAAGGCCCAGGGCGCGGCGGCCAGGGCGTCATGGGCCGCACTGAAAAAGTCCGCATCCCACGCCGCCCAGTTATCCCCATGCGGGCCCTTGCAGCCTTTGGCTTCGTCGGGGCACGGCACTTCGCGGTAGAGATAATCGCCGACGTGGACAATCAGGTCGGGCCGCAAACGCGCGATGCGATCGGCCACTTTGCGGAATGGCCACAGTTCGGGATTGGCGCAGTTCTGCGTATCCTTAGCCGAGACGCGGCACCCGGTGTCGCCCAGCACTGCAACCACCTTAGGCGTGGAAGGCAGCGGCAATGCGCGGCCTTCGAACCTCAACGCGCGCGTGGCGGCCGGCACCACGGCTTCGCAGGCGGGCTCGAAACCTTCCGGCACGGGCTCGCGGCGCTGCATGGCCAAGGGGCTGCCGTCGGCGGATAAAGCCGGACACGTATCGCCGGCTTCGACGACGATGCGCGCGAGAGTCTGCCCGTCGGGCCCGAGTTCAATCCAGGCGGGCGTAAGATTGCGCGCGCCCGCCAATGTTACGGACAAAATACAGCAGTACGCGATGCGGAACCACGTCATCCGCATAGTGTAACCGGTGCTATCTGCCGCGGCCAGCCGTCGAAGGCGGCACGATGCCTTTCAGGCGCAGATAGATGGACCCATATCCGTACTCTTCGGCGGAGTGCTGAGAGTTGTACTGCAGCAAGCCCAGCTTCGTGTGTCCCATCATGGCGGACTGCGCGGCGTTGGCGTCGGTCAGCGAATCGAACGCGGCATCGCACATCGCGGAGGAGTCTTTCATTGCCGCGACCAGATCGGCCTTCGACTTTTTGGCCGCCGCATCCACCGATTTAGGCGTGCCCAGCACATTGGAACACATCAGCGCCTGCGTATCGGCGATGTGCGCCATCAGTTCCCCGAAGGTACGTATCTCGGGCGTGGGCTTGAAACTGTAGCTCTCTTCCGGCATCGCCTCGGCCATCTTCTGCAGGTTGTTTTTCAAGGCCGTGAAATTCCTTTTGGACTCCGCGATGTAGGTGCTGGTTTGCGCCTGCAGGGCGCAGAGGCCGGCGATAGCAAAGGCAATACCTATTTTCGAAACGCGCTTCATCGTCTCTCCTTCATTCCTTTTTCTTTTTCGGCGCATGGCTCACGACGCGCACCTTATACAGCTTGCCGTCGCCCGCATAGACTGTGGCGACGATGTCGTCTCCAGGCGCCAGCTTGTTCAGAATCGATTCGTCGTCGAGCGCGTAATTCATCGTCATCGCGCTCATGAAACCGGGGATGTCCCCGTGTTTGACGGTTACGGTTTTACCGCCAGCGTCCACGCTTTCGACGTGTCCGGCAAAGTGAATGGCCTTTTTCGAAGTCTGCGATGCAACCATTCCGGCCAGCAGCGTCGCTAAGACTGTAAGTCGCAGTACGGTTCTCATTCAGGCAAGATTCTATAGTATGCGATATCATCGCGTCAGCCGGTCAGGTCAAAGGAGAATCATAAGAATGGCGAACGGATTGAAAGATGTGATAGCGCAGCTCGATCGGCAGAAGACGGCCATCGAGCGGGCACTCGAAGCTTTGCGTGAGATTGGCGGAATCGATTTGGCTCCCCCCGCGCCCGTGAAAGCTCAGACTAAGACCAGGCGTAAGGCAAAGCGTAAGAGCCGGATCACACCGGAAGGGCGGAAACGCCTTGCCGAAGCGATGCGCGCACGCTGGGCGGCCAGGCGGGCGGCATCGAAGAAGCGCGGCGCGTAGGCGCATGTCCAGTCCGAACACACTTCTCGAACTGATTCACGTTCCGCCCGCGGACAGCACGGCGATCGTGCTTCCCGAACAGGGGATCCGGGTCACCTACAAGTCGCTCTGCGATCAGGTCTCAACCATGGCGGACGCGCTGGCGTCACTCGGCATTGGGCGCGGCGATCGCGTCGCGACGGTGCTGCCCAACGGCCTGCCCGCCATCGTGAGTTTCATTGCGGCGTCCGTGGCCGGAACCGCCGCGCCGCTGAACCCCGGCTACCGCGAGGATGAGTTCCACTTCTATCTGGAAGACACCAACGCGAAGGTGCTGCTGGTACCAGCCGAGGGAGCCGCCGACGCGCGCAAGGCCGCCGAACGACGCGGAGTTCCCGTCTACTCGCTGGCCATGGACGACGCGGGATTTGTGCGGATTGTGGACGCCCCGAGTGGAAAGACCGCTGCCGCGCCCTCAGGCGACGATGTGGCTCTGGTCCTCCACACCAGCGGTAGCACCGGACGCCCCAAGCGCGTGCCCATTCTGCACCGGAACATCACGGCGTCCACGCGCAACATCGTGGCCCACTATGTACTGACCGCGGACGACGTGTCTCTCTGCGTGATGCCTTTGTTCCACGTGCACGGGCTGGTGGCCTCCACTCTCTCCACGCTGCTTTCGGGCGGCGCGGTGGTCGTCCCCGGCAAGTTCAATCCGCTCTCGTTCTGGCGGACCGTGCGCGATACCGGCGCGACGTGGTATTCGGCCGTTCCCACCATTCACAATCTTCTGCTCTCGCGCGCCGGTAACGAGCGGCCCGCCGGTTCCGAAGGATTACGCTTCATCCGTTCGTGCAGCGCCGCGTTGCCCGCCGAGATGATGGAGAAGATGGAGCAGGTGTTCGGCGCCCCCGTACTCGAAGCCTATGGGATGACCGAAGCTTCGCATCAGATGGCCTCGAATCCGCAGCCGCCGGCCGCGAGAAAGCCAGGGTCCGTGGGGCCCGGAACCGGCGTCAAGGTCGGCATAATGGACGATGCGGGCAATCTGCTGGCCACGGGAGAACGCGGCGAGGTAGTGATTCAGGGACCCAACGTGGTTTCCGGATACGAAAACAACCCGGAGGCCAATACGAAATCGTTCACCCACGGATGGTTCCGCACTGGCGACCAGGGCTTTCTCGACGCCGATGGCTATCTCACGCTGACCGGCCGCATCAAAGAATTGATTAACAGGGGCGGAGAGAAAATCGGCCCGCGCGAGATCGACGAAGTTCTGTTGACTCATCCGGCAGTGGCGGAAGCCGTCGCGTTTGGCGTTCCGCATCCGGCCTGGGGCGAGGAGGTCGCCGCGGCCATTGTGCTGAAAGAGAATCAAGTGGCCACGGAAGCCGACCTGGTGGCTTTCTGCAAAGAGCGTCTGGCTGATTTCAAGCGCCCGAAAAAGTTCTACATCATCGACACCATCCCACGCACGGCGACGGGAAAGATCCAGCGCGGTGCGGTGGCCAAGGCGCTGGCGGGATAGAGAGCGGTATCGCTCCAAACCGCGGATCCTGCATTTCAGGCGGCTTCGAGATCGAGGCGCACGCGACAGCCCAGCGCCGTCGCGATATTAACCAGCGCGTCGAGCGAGAAGCGGGAAACCCGGCCGCGCAGCAGATCGTTAATCCTGGGCTGGGTTACGCCGCAGCGATCCGCCGCCTCGGCCTGTGTCCAGTCGTGCTCTTTCAGGAGTACCGCGATCTTCTGCATCAGTTCGGCTCGCGCTCTCAGGTTTGCCGCCTGTTCGGGGGTGTCCGCGATTGCATCCCAAACACTGAGTTTGTTCCCTGCCGGGAGATCTCAGCGGATAGCCGACCCTCCCGCGCCGTCAGAAGAGCCAGGGGAAGACCGCACGTGTTTGATATCCGGCCTGACGGATTCGAGCACGAGATAGAGTTTGTCGGCACTGTTGACCTTCCCGGACACGCAGTAATATTGGTCGGGCGTGATGATGTGGGATTTTTTGAAGTCGTACAGCCGGTAAACCCGTCGCGTCGAATCGTCTTTCATGACGAACACAACACAGTTGCGGCATTCCGTTCGTGAGAGCAGAATGAGGTGGTTGGCGCTGAAGTTGAACATGGTGGGATAAAACCGGAGAGCGGGAGCCAAAGCTCCCGCGCCCCTGGGCAGCGCCGTTGAAGGTTATCCGG
>JBEKAQ010000045.1:0-50765 GCA_050015835.1 Bryobacteraceae bacterium
CACAGCCCGGTAACATCGCCACCCTTGGCGCGCTTCCCCACCCGGCGCCTCTTCGACGTCGGTTCTCTTCTCAAAGCCGCGCCACCAGTATTCACCCTCGAACCCTCTGCAATCCGCAAGTCCGCTCACATGCCTGCCGCCGGCCGTCCAGCCGGAGCTGACCGCCCGAGTTGCTCTCCGGCGGGAAACTGCGAAGCGCCGATCCCTGCCTGTTCTGAGATAGAATCCACTTAGTAGTTGTGAGCTGGTGTTGCCAGCGAAGGAAGGGCAGTGCCTGACGCGGTCAGCGATGTTACGGCGCTTCTGGTAAAGCTACGGGCGGGCAATCGGGATGTCGCCGGTCAACTTGTTCCTCTGATATACGACGAACTGCGTCGCATCGCGGGCGCGCAGATGCGGCGAGAGCGAGCTGGCCATACGCTGCAAGCCACTGCCGTCGTTCATGAGGCCTATGTGCGCCTCGCCGGCGAGCGGGAAATTCAATGGCAGAACCGTGCGCATTTTTTCGCCATTGCCGCCCGGGCCATGCGGCAGGTGTTGCTGGACTATGCGCGCCAGCGTCATGCGGGTAAGCGAGGCGGCGAAGGCGCGCAAAAAGTGGAAATCGATGTGGGTCTCCTGGCTGGCGAGAACCGGATCGAGGATATTGTTGCGCTGGATCAGGTTGTTACGCGCTTGAGCGAGTTAGACCGGCAACAGGGACGCATTGTCGAGCTGCGTTTTTATGCCGGTCTCAGTGTTGAGGAGACAGCGGAGGCGATGGGCATCTCCGAAAGCACGGTGAAGCGGGAATGGAGATTAGCCAAAGCCTGGCTTCACCGGGAACTGGCTGCCGCCGCATCCCATGACTGAGCAGCGTTGGCAACAGGTGAAGGCGATATTCGATCGTGCGGTCGAATGCAATTCCGACGCGCGGGAGGAGGTTATTCGCGAAAGCTGCGGGACCGATCGCGAATTGCTGACGGAAGTGCTCTCGCTGGTGGCTTCCGACGTTGAAGCGAAATCCCTTCTCGAGAATCCTTTGGTCCAGGCCGGCGCCATGGCGGCGTTGGCTCCGACGCGCGACCCCCGTCCTGCAGACCCCATGGTGGGCCGCACCATTGGCAACTACGTCGTCACCAGTGAGCTCGCCCACGGCGGGATGGGGACCGTCTATAGCGCGCGGCACGTGTCATTGCCTCGCGAAGTGGTCGTCAAATGCATCCGGCCGATTGCGTTCTCCGCCGACGAAGCGGAGGATCTGCGGGCGAGATTCCGCCGGGAGGCCTATATTCAGGCCCAGCTCGATCATCCGCACATCGTGCGCGTATACGAGTTCTTCGACGGAGCGGAAGAATATTTTCTCGTCATGGAGTACGTTCATGGCTTGAGCCTTCGATCCATGCTCGACCAACGAACCACCCTGCCGGCCGAAGAAGCATGCGCTCTGGCCGCTCAGGCGCTCGAAGGTCTTGCTTGTGCGCACACCTTACGTTTTGTCGACGAATCGGGGAACACGGGCATTGGAATCATCCACCGCGATATCAAACCTGCCAACATGCTGCTGGACGATCGCGGGAACCTGAAATTGACCGATTTCGGAATCGCCAAGATACTGGGCAACGACCAGTTGACTAAGACGGGATTTAGCCCCGGAACCGCTGAATATATGTCCCCGGAGCAAATTCGCGGTTTGCCGGCGGACGCGCGTTCCGATCTTTACAGCCTGGGCGTGACTCTTTACGAAATGCTCGCCGGCCGCGTTCCGTTTTCGCGAATGTCGGCCGGTTCCGATTACGGTGTCCTCAAAGCGCACATTGAGACTGAGCCGATACCGATCCGGACGCTGAATCCCGGTATTCCACCCCACCTGGCCGATATCGTTGCCCGATCGTTGAAGAAAGACCCAAGTCAGCGCTGGCAGACCGCCGCCGAGTTCCGCGAGGCGCTGCTCCCGTACCAGGGGAATCGAGCGGTCGCGACGGTTTCCACGTCCCCTGGGCCCCATGCCCCGGACGGTTTCGCACACCGGGCGAAGCATTATCTGCACCGGCGGCGCTTCATAGTCTTCGGCTTTGCGGCGCTTGCGCTGGCGGCGGCCGTAACGGGCATCTTCTGGCGGCAGTGGGGTCGAAGAGTTTTTCAGTCCGGAGGCGATCAGGCGTCGATTGCCGTGCTGCCGTTTGCCGACATGAGTCCCGGCAGGGACCAGGAGTATATTGCCGACGGCCTGGCGGAAGAACTGCTGAATGGACTGGCTAACATCCAGGGGCTGAGGGTGGCGGGAAGAACGTCTTCATTCCAGTTTAAGGGCAAGACAGAGGGTTCGCGAGTCATCGGTGCGAAGCTGAATGTGGCAACCGTCCTCGAAGGGAGCGTGCGCAAACAGGGTACGCAGACCAGGATCGCGGTCGAATTAGTCCGTGCGGGGGACGGATTCACGCTGTGGTCCGCCACATTTGACCGGAGCATGAACGACATGTTCGCCGTCGAGCAGGAGATCGCCAGCGCGGTTGTGGGGGAGCTCAAGCCAAGATTATTGGGAAGGAAAGCTACAGCGTCATCCCCAAAGAGTACCAACCCCGAAGTGTATAACGCGTATCTCCAGGGGCGGTATTTTTTTGGGCACCGCAATAAGGAGAATCTGGAAAAATCAGTCGATTATTTTCAACAGGCGATCAAGCTCGATCCGGCATATCCGCCGGCTTGGCTGGGGCTGGCGAAATCTTACTACGCTCAGGCGGATGCGGGGTATGTTCCTCTCGATAAGGGCTACCAAAGCGCACGCGAAGCCGCCAACCGCGCGTTGCAGCTGGACCCCAACATGGGTGAGGCCTATGCGGCCATGGGTTGGATCGAAATGCACTACGACTGGAACTGGGCCGCCGCGGATGCCGCTTGTCAGCGGGCGGCGGCGCTGGAGCCTGGGAACGTCACAGTCCTGGGATCGGTCGGGGCGCTTTCCTTCATCCTGGGCCGGCGGGAAGAAGCGATCTCACTTTACCGGCGGGTCATCCGGATAGATCCGCTTAACTCGGTTGCGTTCAGGAATCTCGGCCTTTACTTGTACTATGCCGGGCAGCAGCAAGAGGCAAGGGCAGCGTTGGGAAAAGCGCTGGAACTCGCCCCTGAGGTGGCTATGGCGCACGGCATACTGGCTCAGGTCTACCTGGCACAGGGACAACCGCAGGCGGCGGTGGACGAGGCGAACCGGGAGACGGATCCAGAGCTTCGCCTGCAGGGGCTGGCATTGTCCAACTACGCCATGGGGCGCAGGAAAGAATCGGATGCGAGTCTGGCGGAGCTGACGAGTAAGTTTGCGGACGATCCGTTTTACATTGCCGAGGTTTATGGTTTCCGCAAGGAGCCGGACCTGGCGTTCGCGTGGTTGGAGCGGTCCTATAAGCAGCGCGACGACGGCATCACGGAAATCAAGGGGGACCCGCTGCTGAAGAGCCTGGAGCCCGACCCGCGGTACGCGGCGCTGCTCGGGAAGATGCGCCTGCCGATCTAAAGCGGCCGGCGCAGCACCGCTGAGACAATGTCTATACATCAACATCGTCTGCCCCTGTGAGGCGGAGAGAGCTGGTGGGCCCGTACGGACGAGCGCCTGTCCGCGGCCCCCACCGCCCGGCCATTTTGCGGCATGTTGTCGCCGGTCCGGCGGTCCCGGTGCGCCCTGCTCGAAAGGGCAATCGACAACCGGTACTTCGGCTACTTGCCCCAGTCCTTCAAGGGTATTGTCTGGCACCAGCAGTTAGTGGCCGTAGATGCTGCTGCCGTCGGTGTGGTGGCGGGCGCCGGGACTGGGGCCGGCGAGATCAGGGAGACCAGAAACGCGATAAGAGTAAGCATGGGAGTCAATGTTCCTTTTTTCTTGAGATAACCAGTCGTTGACTGGCTTCACCCCTGAAATGCGCGAATCCTCGGAAAAGGAGGCCACCCTGCTCGTACTTAATTCTGCGCCGCCGCCGCAGTGTTCGCCTTTCGGGCGACCCGCGTTCGCGATGCCGGCGGGCCATCACATCCGCCGCTGGTTTGAAAATAACCCAGCCGTTGGGTGTGGCAAAATCGAAAATCTCAGAATCTGCAGCCCCTGGCTCGGCAACACTTGATCGGTGGACCGCCTCAAACCCCGATCGGCAAAGAACGAAACCCAAAGCGGGCAGGTTGCGGCTAGCGGGCTGCGGGGCCTGGTATCGGGCTGTCCTGCGCGAGTGCTCCCCTGAGATAGTCTTCCGTAATGGCGCCGTGGGAGGCCACGGAGGCCACCACTCCCCGGCGGAGTACGATGAGCTGCGGGGACTCGTGGCGGATGTTGAGGCGCTGGGCGATTTGCTGCGAGGCCGCACGGTCCTTCTGGACTGCTACCACGTATACGGGCACCTGGGGATTCTGGTCCTGAAAGCGCTTCACGTTGGCGTGGGCGGCCCAGCTGACCGCGCACGTCGAGCTGTGTTTGAACAGCACGACGAGGTCCCGCTCCAGCAGGTTGGCAATCTCAGGCAGGGAACGATCCGGTCCCCTGTCGTGTTTGAAGGGCCACCATCGAAACATTACGCCGTCGTCGATTTCCTCCGGCTCAGTACGAACTCTGATGCCGCGTCGATCCCCTGGGCCTTCTTGATTTCCTGGAACTTTTCGAGGACGTTGCGCACAGATTGGGTTCGTTGCGCTACGCCGACCGGCTTCTTTTTGGGGTCCGGCAGGGGCTTCCTGTCACTTACGCGCTGGTCGATCTCGCGGTTTTTCGCTATGCGGTCCGCCAGCCGTTCCGCCGGAGTCATCTCGTGGTACGGTTTCGTCATTTCCGACACCTTGGGCATACCTATAGTTTAGCGGGTCGCGTGGTTGCGGCGCGGAATTTGTGAAAAAGCCCCGGCCGGCCGGGGTCAGAGAACTCCAGCCAGAGGCAGCACGATTTCCGAGAGGCCAGCATCATTGACGATCGCATGGGTCGCACCGGTCGCCGAGTCGAAGATAACGAGCGAGTAGGAGAGCGCACAGGGAGCGGAGGACGGAACCGTGGTAGTGAGGGATACCACGGCGCGGATCAGCGTGCGCCCCGACGACACGGCGGATGCAAACGAAGGGCTCACTGGTTCGATCTGGCCGCTGGCCAAAGTAAACGGAGCGGCCAGCCCGATCGGCGTTCCGGCCTTGTCATAAAACGAAACGGAGCCCGTGCAGGAGGCGAGCGTTCCCGTGGTGGCACTGGCGTTCGCGGGATTAGCCGCGGTATTGGCCAGGATCACCTGAACCGTCTCCGTCCCGGCGATTCCAACGGGCGGAAGATTCGAGGTCCTGGCGACACTGAGGATTGGCGGCGTGATGACGATTTGTCCGAAGGCGCAGATCGCCAACAGCGAGGTTCCGGCGAGCAGCCGGGCAGTATTTTGAATGAACATATTTCTCCTTTCGGCGAACAGGCAGGCGGAGATGGATTCTCGCGCCTTTGCCCCGATTGTATATCCGCACGGGACGGGCAGAAGGTAAGAAAGAGCTCCAGTGGGCAGATGGGAAATCTGCCCTACCACATCAGAAGCCTAGTTCCCGGTCCCAGTGGAGGTCGACGGAGGCCCGGTGGACGTGTTCGAGGGCTTCGTCGATGTGCCGGTAGGCGGCATCGCGCCAGCCACGGGCCCGGCCATTATCTTCTTCGCGGCCCAGATCGGCGCGGGCGCTGCGCAGGAGCTCGACGATCCGGCGGAAACGGCCGCGGCGGTCGAGATTGGTATCCACCCGCGGATGATCTTCGAGATCTTTGCGGTCGAGCACGGCGGCGCGGTCGATTTCTCCAATGGCGGCTTCCACTTCATGATCGGCCTCGATCAGCCGGCGCGTTACGTTTGGTTCTTCACGGACGCGCAGCAGATATTGCGCGGCGCGCAAATCGCTGCGGGCGTGCAGGTAGGCGGGATGCCTGCCGGGGGTGTCGGCGTTGACGGTGACAGGGACAAGGGCGGCGATCAGTCCGATCGCGCTTAGGGTAATAGTTCGCAGTTTCATTTACATCCTCCGCGAATGGGAACCCTGAAAGATCATAACAAGTTCTTGCGCCGAGGCAATGGTGAATCCTTTTTAATCGGGCAACGGTCTGGTTACACTGGAATCGCAGTGTCCCCGACGTTTGATCGAAGGCTAAATCCGACCCGGCGGCAATGGCTGGCCGGGCTTTGCGCGGCATCCGCCGCCAGCCGATCTCCACTCGCGGGAGCGGGTAAACGCCCCCCCGCGTTCGGGGCCCAGCTATATACGGTGAGGAGCCTGCTGCGCAGGGCGCCGGACCGCGCGCTGCAGGCTCTGGCTGCCATTGGCTTCCGGGACGTGGAAGGCCACAGCCGTCCGGAGCTGCTGGCGCTGCTGCCGAAAATCAAGCAGTATGGGCTGACGGCGCGATCCTGCTACATCGAGACGCCGCTCATCACGAAGGATTGGGAACTGTACCCGGACCTGAAGCCGGTTTCCCTGCCGGAAGCGATTGGAGGGATGGCGGATGCCGGGATCGAGTACTTCACGATGGATTACATTTCACCCGGGGCGCGCGGCGATGGGGACGATTTCTACCGGCGGACGGCGGATCGTATGAACGTGGCGGCCGAGATGTGCCGCAAGGCGGGGATGAAGTTCGCGTACCGCACGCACGCCTTCGAATTCGGCGGGCGCGCCGGGCTGAGGCCGATGGATATCTTCCAGGAACGGCTGGACGCAAAGCTGGTGGGATACGAGCTGGACGTGTTCTGGGCCAGCGTGGCAGGGATCGATCCGGTGGAATTGCTGAAGATCTGGAAGGGCCGCGTGCCGATGCTGCATCTGCAGGACCTGGCGAAGGAGACGCCGCGGATGTATCAGGAAACGCTGGGACCGGGGGCCTTTCTCGAAGCGGGTAGCGGTGCGCTGAATTTTCCGGCCATCCTGAAGGTGGCGCAGGCGGCGGGGGTTAAGTATTATTTCGTGGAACAGGACGAGACCGGGGGCGATCCGATCGAGAGCCTGCGCAAGAGCTTCGAATATCTGAAGGGCTTATGAGTTTTTCGGCGATCCGGATCTGCGGTTCGTGCGGGGCGAAGAATCGGATTCCGGCGCGGCATCTGGCGGATGCGGGCCGGTGCGGATCCTGCAAGGCGGCGCTGGGAGCGTGGAACGAGCCTTTGGATGTGAATGAGAGCGCGTTTACGGAGATCGTTCAGGCGGCTTCGGTCCGGGGCGCGCCGAGGTGGTACTCGGAACGGCCGGTTCTGTTTTCTTCTTCGTGTCGCCGTTCCGATATCCGAATACAGGTTGCGGCTTGCTATTTGCGAGTACGCTCGAATTGCTACACACGGACGATGGCGTGGCCTCCCCATTTGATTCCGGGGGGTTACTCGATGTCTTCACCCGGTCCGACATGACCGAATCGCCGAGACAGTTTCTTTCCCGCCACGAATCTCAACGAGAATATATTGCCATCGACTGTACCTCCGGTGTTTAGCCTGAGAGCCGACTCTTCGAAGGCATTCCTTCCGCCCTATTCGTTCAACGCGAACTATCTCTGCAATTCCACTGAAGTTCCGCAGTCCGAACTATCGGAGTTGAGGGGCGCTGGTGAGATTACGCTCTTCGAAGACGCGTTCCCCGCGCAGGTTGGTTATGAGCTGTGGATCGACCAGCATTTCGAACGCCACTACGAACCAGTGGAAGACGCAGATCGGACGCTGCGGTCCATTTCCGACGAGGCAATCAAGGGGGCTGAGGATTCGTTACGAAGAGGCGACAACCCGGGAGCGGAGCGTCTAAGCGGGATAGCCATTTCGGCTGACGACAATCGCGTGGAGCCATTGGCTATCAAGGCTGCGATTCGTCGATTGGAGAGCAGACCGGGTGAAGATCTGATGGCGGAACTGGCTGCGCCGTTTTTGGATGCGAAGCGCTTCGGTCTGTTAGTCGATGACTACTGCGCCTCCATTCAGGGCACCAGAGAAGCGCGGCGCGAACGGGGTCCTCGGACCTCCCCGATGCATGGCGTGGCCAGCATGGCTGCGTAGACCATGCCTTTTCCCTACATTTTCACCTTCTATAGCTACAAAGGCGGCGTCGGCCGCAGCATGGCGGTCATGAATGTCGCCTATACCCTGGCAGGGTGGGGACGACACGTTCTGATAGTCGATATGGATCTGGAGGCGCCGGGGCTCAGCGGTTTCCTGCACCGAAGCGGGGAGCTTGCTGAACCCGACGCGGCCCATCCGAAAGACATATTGAGCCTGCTCGGAGAGGCGGCCAATGCTCTGCGGGCCGGCAGCACGCAGAGCCTGCCTCCTGTATCGAACTACGTGCGGGCGGTCGCTGGAGAACGGCTGAAAGCTCTCGCACCTCGACTGGGCCAGTTGGGTCGGCTGGATGTGATCGGTCCCGATATGGCGCGCGACTACCTGGGAAGATTTGCGAGGCTAGGCCTCAAGGATCTTTACCAGAGTGAGCTAATCGCGCTGAGCCGACTCCTTCACCATTACTTCAAGGCGCAGACGTTCCTCCACCGGCCTTTGGGCGTCGAGCCTTTCGAACCCCCTCTCGACACCCCTTACGACTACGTTCTCGTGGATAGCCGCGCGGGTATTACCGAGTTCGGGGGCTTATGCGTTGGACCGTTGGCCGACCGGCTCGTGGTGATTACGGGTCTGAACGACCAGAATGTCCAGGGCACACTCGCTTTTCTCAATGAAGCCGGAATCGAGACAACGCCGCGGCGTCCGAGTGACAGACCCTGGGACGATGCCGATGCTGTTAGCGTGAATCGGGCGGGGAGTGCGACCCTCGGTCCCAAGCCGACGATTATTGTCGCCAGTCCAGTGCCGGTGGGTGAGATCGGTTATAAACGTGAGCGGCTGGGGGAAATTGAAAAGCTCCTTGGGATCCGCCCGATTTCACTCTTCTATCACCCACAGATGGCACTAATGGAGAGCGTCTTCGTGCGCGACTATCCGGACGAGCCTTGGCGAGTGAGTACCGGCGGTTGGCCAATCTCGTATTGACGCAGGTCCGTGACGACGCGCAACGCCGGGCATCAGACGCTCGTGAACTCTGGAAGGAACAGAAAGCGCTCGACGCGGGGACGATCCAGGCTGCCTTGCGACTGGCTTCCCACGAGCCGGAGATGTTCAATGCGCTGATCGGTCACCTCGAGCAAGAAGGTGCGATCTCGGCCGTCGACTCCGTGCCAGCTATGAGACAGCTGTACGCGTATCTCTCGCACGATGCGGACATCAGGCTCTCGGCACTTAACAACTGGGCTATTGCGCTTGCGGACCAGGGCAAAACGATGCAGGGCATTGAAGCCGACCGATTCTTTGCTGCGGCCACCCAAAAATACGCGGAGGTTCTTCGGCTGAAACCTGACGACCCTGTGGCACTGAACAACTGGGGCGCTGCTCTGCTGGACCGGTCCAAGAAGAAGGAAGGACAGCAGGCTGACAGACTGATTGAAGAAGCGTTCCTAAAGATTACAGGGGCTTTACGGCTCAAACCGGATTATGTCGACGCATTGATCAACTTCGGCAACGCCCTGTTTCGTCAGGCGAGCCTGAAGACGGGGGAGCAAGCTGACCGCTTGTATGAGGAGGCGGGCCAGAAATACGCTGAGGCTCTAACGCTGAAGCCGGACCACCCTCAGGCCTTGAACAACTGGGCTAACGCGCTCGTGAGCCGGGCAAAGGCGAAGCAGGGAGCGGAATCCGGCCGGCTTTTTGAATCGGCGTGCCGCAAATACTACGAGGCACTCCGGCTCAAGCCCGACTTTCACGATGCGCTGAACAACTTGAGCACTGCGCTACTCAATCAGGCAAGTACAGAACCAGCGGCTGAAGCAGAACGTTTGCGACTCAGGGCGCGGGAAAAGTCGCTGTTGGCCGAGAAAATTCGCCCCGGAAGCGGCGCCTACAACCTGGCTTGTGTCGAAGCGCTTGACGGAAACGCGGCGGAAGCCATTCGCTGGTTGCAGACAGCTCAGTCTACCGGCAAGCTACTTTCGCGGGCGATAATCGCTGCCGACAGGGACTTCGACCGGGTCCGAAACGATTCGGGTTTCGTCAGCTTCGTGGAATCCCTCCCCGAAAATTAGTGCCGCAATTTATCCGCTTGCGCGTGAGCGCCCCCAACGTATAACCTCTCTAATTGCATGTCTCTGACGCCGGTCGATTACGTCATCCTGATCCTCTATTTCCTCTGCGTCCTCGGCATCGGATGGCGGCTGCGTAAATCCGTCACCTCGGCCGGAGAATTTCTCACCGCCAGCCACGCGGTGCCGGTCTGGATCACCAGCCTCGCCTTCCTCGCGGCTAATCTCGGCGCCCAGGAAGTGGTCGGGATGTGCGCATCGGGCGCCAAGTACGGCATCATGACGTCGCACTTCTACTGGCTGGGCGCGGTCCCCGCCATGATCTTCGTCGGCGTCTTCATGATGCCGTTCTACTACGGCAGCAAGGCGCGCTCGGTGCCCGAATATCTCCGCATGCGGTTCGACGAGAAGACGCGCGGGCTCAACGCCATAACCTTCGCGATTATGACCGTCTTCTCGTCCGGCATTTCCATGTATGCGCTGGCCAAGATGTTCAACCTGGTGCTGGGCTGGAACTTCAACAACTCGATCATCCTGTCGGGCGCCATTGTGCTGGCGTACACGTATCTGGGCGGACTCACCAGCGCCATCTACAACGAAGTGCTGCAATTCTTCCTGATCGTGATCGGCTTTTCCCCGCTCGCCATTCTTTCCGTACACCGCGCCGGCGGCTGGAGCGGTATTCGGCAGCGCCTGCCGGACGTCATGACCCATGCCTGGAAATACGTGGGCCACGCCGACCAGAATCCCATGGGAGTGGAAGCCTTCGGTCTGGTGGCAGGACTGGGTTTTGTTCTGTCTTTCGGCTACTGGTGTACCGATTTCCTTGTGATCCAGCGCGCCATGGCCGCAAATTCCATGTCCGCCGCGCGCCGTACGCCGTTGATCGCCGCGTTCCCGAAGATGATCATGCCGTTCATCGTGATCCTGCCCGGCATCGCCGCGCTGGCGCTCACCAAAATGGGCTCCGGCTACGCGCTCCCTCCCAAAGGAGCCGGCTACGATTACGACCAGGCGCTAACCACGCTGATGGCCCAGTTCTACCCGAGCGGCATGCTGGGCGTGGGGCTGACCGCGCTGATGGCCTCGTTCATGTCCGGCATGGCTGGGAACGTAACGGCCTTCAACACGGTCTTCACGTATGACATTTATCAGAGCTATATCCGGCCCAATGCGAGCGACCGGCACTATCTGACGGTGGGGCGCGTCACCACCATCGCGGGCGTGGGGCTGTCGATCGCCACGGCGTATCTGGCGGCGCAATTCAACGACATTATGGACTTCCTGCAGTTGGTGTTCGGCTTTGTGAATGCGCCGCTCTTCGCCACGTTTTTGTGGCGGAAGGCAAAGGCGGATGGATCGTCAACGTGCACGATTTTCCGTCGCAAATGGCGCAGAATTTCTGGATCGCGATCTTCGCGTGGACCACTTGCTTCCTGGTCACGACTGTCGTGAGCCTGTCCACTGAGGCGCCCGCGGAATCGAAGTTGCGCGGTTTGGTGTACGGGCTCACAGATCTGCCGAGCGAAGAGGGCGTCCGGTGGTATCTTCGGCCCGCGCCTTTGGCTATTGTGGTGGCAGTGGCTTTGGTTTTTCTAAACCTGATATTTCTATAACCTCATGCTCGATCTAAGGCTGCCTTCGGGATTATTCTTCGCCATCGCGGGCGTGCTGCTGCTTGCCGTCAGCTTTTCGAATCCCCATGCGCCCATGACGGACGCCAATGTGGATCTCTATGCGGGCGGCGTCATGCTGGCGTTTGGCCTGATTCTGCTTCTGTTTGCCAGACGCAAATGACTAAAACCAGGACTTTCCGTGCGCCCGGCCGAGTGAACCTGGTCGGCGAGCATACGGATTACAATCTGGGCTTCGTTCTGCCCATGGCTCTCGATCTCGCTACCTATATCGAGACGCAGCCTTCAGCCGACGGCATGCTCCACGTCTGGTCCTCGCACAAGAACGAAGAGCGCGCGTGGCCGGTGCGCGAGATGGCCTCAATCGGGCCGTCGAAGCACTGGAGCGATTATGTGCTCGGCGTGTCGCGGCAGCTGGTACTGCGCGGTATGGAGATTCCGGCTTTGCGTCTGCGTATCCACAGCGATGTGCCGGAAGGCTCGGGGCTCAGTTCGTCGGCTGCGCTTGAAGTTTCGACCGCCCTGGCCATTCTGCAGGGGCGAGAGTTCGATCGTCTGGAGATCGCCCGGCTGTGCCAGCGCGCCGAAACCGAATTTGTCGGCATGCCGTGCGGCATCATGGACCAGTTTGTGGCGGTTTTCGGGCACGAACACGCGGCGCTCCGGATCGATTGCCGGAGCCTCGAATACCAGACGGTCGCGCTGCCGGGTAACGTCGCGATCGTGGCGGTGAATTCGATGGTGAAGCATGAACTGGGCGCCTCGGCCTATCGGACCCGCGTGGATGAATGCGCCATTGCGGTCGATTCCATTCAGCGGCGCTTCCCCGAGGTGCGGTCGCTGCGCGACGCCAGCATTTCCCAGGTGGAGCAGGTGCCCATGCCGCGCATCGTCATGCGGCGTGCGCGTCACATCGTGACTGAGAACATGCGCGTGGAATTATTTGTCAATGCCGCTGGCCAGGGATCGCTCGAGCACATGGGCGAGTTGTTTCTCGAATCGCACCGTAGTATGCGGCACGATTATGAGATCACTTGCGACGAAGTGGATTTTCTGGTGGACACGGCGGCGGGAATCGCGGGCTGTTATGGCGCGCGCATGACGGGCGGCGGATTCGGCGGCTGTACGGTGAACCTGGTCGCGCCGGAGGCGGTGGATCGTTTTGGCGACGAGATCCGCTTGCGTTACCAGGAGCGGTTCCACCTCGATCCGGCGATTTTCCGCTGCGTCCCGTCGGAGGGGGCGGGAGAAAGTTTAGGTGAGAAGTTCCGCCGTGTTCCGCACCATATGAGCAAGTAACACGAAATGCTCCTCCCGGGGCTGACATGCTTCCTTCGGTGTGTGCCCCGGGCCTCCTTCGTGCGGTGCGAAGACTTTCTTAAAAAAAAGCGCCGCCGGACAAAGCCGGCAGCGCCACAAGGAGAAAACGACTCGCGCGGGAACGCGAATCTACTTCACGAAGACGTACACGTTCTGAACGCTCGAGAAAATATTTTCGGTGGAAACGCCGCCGACAGAAAGCGCGACGGCGGTTTGGCCCGCCGGAATGCCCGTCGGAATCGAGACTTGAACTTCCAATACTCCGGCGACGTCGTGGGGGGTGCTGGAAGCTGAAGTCACCGTTCCGGAAGTTGTGTTGAATACCACGGACACTTGCGCTGCGGGAACGAAGCCCGTGCCGGTTTCGGTCATTCCGTCCGCAGTTGCCGGAGTGGTAACGCCCTCGCCGGTGGCAAAGATCGTAATCATGGATCCGCGCGCCGCCGCATTTGTCGACGAGTTCACGGTTCCATCCGCATTGAGCGCCACAGCCTGACCCGAGCCCGTGAAATTGGTTGTGAATATTCCCGGTGAAACGGGTCTTACTTGCACGGTGAATGCGGGTGTCGTCTGGCCACCGGTCGTGAGAACCACGCTGGCCGTGGTCGAGCCGGCGACTTCATAGGGTATCTGGATATTGGTCTGCGACCCGTTGGCATAGAGAATCGGCGCGGCCGTCCCATTGACGGTGACACTGGTGGTCCCGAGCGTTGTGGCGAGCGCAGAGGTGGAAGGCGGAATGGTGGCCGAGACGGAAGGCGAAGGTCCAACGGTCTGGCCGGTAATCTCGACCAACTCGCCAGGCGCGACGGGGAGAGACATCTGGCTGGCCGCATTGACGATGGCCTGAATCGCCGCCGGCGGAGCGATGCTGCCGAGGAGACCGACCATAGCGTTGCTGCCGTCGGGTACGCCGGCACTGAAGTAGAGAGTGTTAATGTCGCCCCCGCTCTTGCCGTTGCCGAAAATCAATGCCCACAGGCCGGCATTTACGATCGGCGTACCGCTTGCGTTCATCAGGGTGCCGAGCAGCGCTCCCGAGGTCGCATTGAACGCGTTAATCTTGCCGTCCCCGAAATTTCCCACCAGCAGCGCGCCCCCGAACGCACCCCAGTTAGCCGGAGCGATGGCCACGCCCCACGGAGAATTCAGCGCGCCGCCCGAAATCAGGTGCGTAAGCAGATTCCCGTTGAAGTCGAATGCGGCCACGTAGCCATTACCGGCACCCGCTACATCCAGGTACTGGTTAGAGTCCTGCTTGGCATATGTGACGTAGAGCTTGCCGCCAAGGCTGGTGATATTGAACGGCGCGAATCCGGCGGGTACGCTGGGGTCGGTGAAGGTTCCGGCCAGTGTAGCCGGCGCCCAGACACTATTGAATACATCGATCTTCCCGGAACGGAAATTGGCGCCGTAAAGGGTTGGTCCATTGGCGCTGGTGCCGATGGCGAGACCTTTATAGACGGCCTTCTTCGCCGAATTGTCGACCGTAATTACAGCCGTGCTGGCCACCACGCTTCCATTCCACGCGCTGATAGTGCCGTCATCGGTGGCGAAGATGAACGAGGCCGTCTTTTCATTGGGCGGGGGCAGAAGGAATGGCACGGGAGTCTCCCCGGGAGTTGTCGCCAAAAAGCCGTTGACGTTGGCGCCGTCCGAATAGAACCCGACCAGGCTGCCGTAATCGTTAATGCCATTTACCAGAGTGCCGTTCGCCCCAAAAGCAGCCGTGGCCGACGCCTTGGGATCGCTGATCTCCTGCCACGTTTGCGAGGCGATGGCATAAATAAATCCCTGCGTCACCCCGTTCGCATCCACGTAGCTGCCGACGATCTGGCCCACGTTATTCAGGCCAAATGCAGCTGTGTCAGTCCCATTCGGGTTGTCGAGCTGGGTGTAAGTTCCGCCGCTGATATAAAATCCATGCCCGTTGCCGCTGGTATCCGTGAAAACTCCGGCAATAGCTCCCGCATCGTTGATTCCGGCCGCAATGGTTGACATAGCGTTAAAGGAGGCGGGCAGAGTAATCGGGGTAAACGTCGGAGCGCTGCCGCTGAAGTTGTACTGATATCCCTGCGAGTTACCGTTGCCATCCACATAGAATCCGACTGCCACGTCGTTATCGTTCACTCCAAGGAGTTGGTTTGTCGTTGTGCTCGTGGAACTCGCGGCTGGAGTATTGGGATTGTTGACCTGAGTAAATTTGCCGTTTTGAGCTACAAATCCGAAATTGTTACCGCTCGCGTCTATATAGAAGCCAACCGTAGCGACCGGCTCGCCGGGTTCGGCGTTGTTGATGCCGATGACCTGCGTTTGCGCGGATTGAGGATAATTCTCGTTGGTATAGGTCGAAGGAGGAACCAGCGTATAGCCCTGGTTTGGCTGCACGGTTCCGTCGCCGAAATAGCCGGCAATTACCCCGGCGTTGTTGATGCCCAATAGCTGATTAAACGCGGCGTCGCCGGAATTATTCAGAGTCTGAAAGGTGTATACGGCGCCCGGCACCGGAGCGCCGGCAGTCGACAAGCTGTTCTGAACCTGACCGGTCGGCCTTCCGAGGGCGCCGGCTGCCGAGGCCGATCCAGCAGGGATCTTGACAACAGTCGACATTTTGGTGCCGGCTCCGTTGTACACGGTTGCAGTTCCGGAAAGGTGGTTCGATACCCAGAACGGACTCGACGTGCTGAAAGATATGCCCCACGGATCGATCAGGTTAGGGTCGACGACGGGCGCGCCACCGGTGGCGTTGGACACCAGATTGGTCTGTATATAGGAATTGACTCCTGTAGTCTGAGCTGCTGCCGGGATCAAGGCGGCGCCCAGCGTAAGGAACGTTGAAATAGCTCTGCTCGAAACTCTCATCTTACCCCCAGATATCTCTGTTTTTTAAGAACCTGCCTAATCGTTAATGGCGCAAGTTGTCGGCCCCCGCAAATCCACGCCACGTCGTGGTGTTGGCCTTGTATTAAAGTGTGCCATCAGTCGTGACAATTGCATCGAAAATTCTTCGTAGTGCCGACTGCCGGGGCCAGCGATATGGGATGTTCAGTACATTGAATGGGATGCGGCGGTATGGAGGAACATTTTTCTTGTTGCGGAGCTTGAGGTTTTGTGATGCTTATGGCACCAGGTGGTACCAGGTTCGTTCAGAGCGGGCTATTAGGCCAGCCGCCGAACCCGGTCATGGAGGAGATTGCCGAGCACGTTTTTTCGAGTACGTTTGCATCGGGACCGCCAGGGATTTGCCGCCATACACAAAACGCAGGTTTCGTGGCTTACTCCAAAGGCGCCGGTGAAGGTAGCTATTTCGTAGAACGTAGTATAGTCCCCGCCCGCTTTAAGGTCTTCGTGTTGACTGCCGGCAATTCGCTCCGGAGACCCTCCTATGGAGGCACCTGCGCCAGGCGGAGAATGGACGCCGGGAAATCCGATGCCGGTTGTATTGTCTGTCCCGCTATGACCTTCCAATGTGGCTTTCTCTATAAGCGAGAGACGGCTCCTGAGCATCGCCGAGAACCTCTTTAAGGGTTCACAACCGGCGGCAACAAGAGAATCCCGCGGAACGCTCTTATAAAGGGCGACTGCGGGACTTGGTTTCGAGGCTGAGTTATTGAGCCGGGAGGCTAGTTGTTCCGGTACGAAAGTAACCCGGCAGTCCCGGTTTGGTGTCGCGCAGAATCTCCACGATGGCGCCGCGGTCCTCCCGTGAGAGGTGCGAATACGCGCCCGACGTTTCTCCTCCCGAAAGAATCTGCCACAGTCTCCGATAAATCGCGTCCTTAACGATATCGGGCAGGGCCTCGAACGCTTCGCTGTAGATCATATAGCTGCACGGGTACCGCATCAGGCGCCCGCGCAGGCTCAGGTCGCGAAGCGATCGCCCTTTACTGTCGCGCGGTCCCCGCGAGGCGAACACCTCGGCGAAGCCCGAAGTGCCTTCTATTTCGCCCTTCAGTGGCGCTTCGCCCGTGAAGAGCATGTAGTCCACAAGTTCGTTCACCGTTTCGCCCATCGGCTTTCCCAGGCGCGCGTCCCACCCCGCCCGGGTGATCAGGTTCGTCATCCGTGCCTGATGCTCGAAAACCATCAGCGCCACGATATCGCTGTACGCCGTCAGTCTCGTATTGGGAGGACACCTGGCATCGAGGGAATCCAGATGAATCGGACCGTGCGCCTCGTCCTCCGCGACGAGATTCCCCATATGGGCCGACGGTCCGCTGTTGCCAGTGACGTACCAGCCACCCCAGAGCTTTTCAAAAGGCATACGTACATCGGTGTTGTATTGGGGCGTATGTTCCAGCGGGACACCCGAACCGGACACCACGACGCTGCGGAGCAGCATGCCAGGCACGCCAAGCGTAGCAGAGGTCATATGGCAGTACAGGCAATCCTGGCGGTGCGTGAACGGAGACACCGGCGTGGCGGATGCAGAGCGATCCCGATAGTTCGCGGGACTCTGATCGAGCGCGTAGAAGACAACGCCAAGGCGCGGATCGTGCGACGCCAGTTCCACGTAACCGCCGCGGACCCATCCGACGGTTACAGCATCGTTGAAAAACAGCACGCGCGGATTCGACGTCTGGATGCGGTCGGCCTGAACGCTTGTCTTCGAGAAAACAGCCATCTGGGACTCGACGGGGATATTCAGAGCCTTCAGCACGGCGGGAAGGTAACCGGTCGCCGGATCGAATGCAAGTTGCACGCTGCCGTTTTCGATCTTCTGAATGAGCGCCGCAACGGGATCGGCGGGCGGGATGGGAGCCAGGGCCCGGGGAATCCCGGGATTGCGTGCGTAGCTCCTGTCCGTTGCCGCCGGGGCCTGAGCGAATAACGAAAACGCAACAAGCGCAGCGAGGAGCGGAAACCGGAAAACTGAAATTTTCACTTGAGGCCCGAATTAATGGCCGGGCGCGGTGACTGGCACCCGGCCAAAAGCGGAGATAATTGCTTACTAGATGGGTGGGGCGGGCGGGAAGGGCGGCGTCACATAATGCGTCGAATTAGATACAAGTCCCATACCATCGAGCACCACCGTTACCGGGTTCGGTTGATTGAACACCGCTGCGCAACCCAAAAAATCGTAACTTTGGGCGAACCGGTTTGCTAGGAATCCAAAAAGGGATTCGTCCATGCCCGGGAAAGGCTGAGCCGGCGCGTTGGTGAATGCCAGGTAGTCCTGGTTGAAGAGCAGGTCCGCGGGGCTGCCATCGCCAACGTGGTTATACGCGAACATCCCCCTGCAGTAAGTCGCGAACGAGGCATCCTGCGGAGAGCCGTTCGAAGCATTGGACGCCGCGCTGGTAGCGAGAGGCTGATTCACCGCGGCCCGGTACTCATTGGTACGCGTCAGCGACTGCGCCGCAACGTATGCGTTATAGGCCGAAGTGCCAACAAGCGGGAACGGACCGGGGGTAGGTGGCTGCGTAAACGTGGGGTTCAGAGTAAACGTATCGCCGAGAGAGACCAATGCGGGATCTCCGTAGACATTTGCCTGCAATTCATTGAGGGCCAGTGACGGCGAGTAGGTGCTTCCCGTCGGATCGCTCAAATCCTTCGCCAGCCATGGCGTGCATGAGCCCATGGGATTGCCAACCGCGGGATTGCTGAGGGCCGGATCGACAAATTTATCCAGCACGGCCTCGTCGCTGGGGTTAATCTGGACGTTGAATCCAATACTCTCGTTTGTGAGTTTGGTCTGGTTTGCCGCCGTGTTCTGAGCCTCACGCGGCGTCGCTTCCGTGGTCAAAAGGAAAGTCGCCGTCAGGTTATCGCTGGGGTCCTGGTCCACGATGGAGTAGCTGCGGGAAGTAGGGCACGCATTACCGTCGTTGCCTGTTCCACGATTTGGAACCACACCGCCTGTGGCAACGGTCTTCGTCAACATGGGGTCCGCATTTACCGCGTTCCAGAAATTGGTGGTGTTGCAATAGCCAAACTGCCCGAAAAGGGTGACGCAGGTTCCGTTGGTGACGGCACTGCCGGTCAGCTTCAGGTTTTCACCGTTGTAGCCGAACCAGATGCCCACCACAGCGCCGGTGGGCAATTTCGGTATGATCGGCGAGATCGCATAATGCGCCGGCTGCGGCGGACCTCCGGGAGGGCCCGAATTCCCGTCCGCCACCAAAGGATTGTACACGTAAATTGCATGCGCGGTGGGATCGTAGATGGCAGCCTGCACGAATGCCTGCACGCCGTTGTTCGATTGACTGCATCCGGTATCGCCAGGCGTCAGCAGATACACCGAACCGAGGCCGGCAGCTGTCAGCGGATTATTCGGCACAGCCAAGTTACAATTGACGGGCTGTGCGAAAGAGTGAACGGGCGCCGCAAACAAGGCTAAGCCAGCAACGACGGCTAAAGGCGCTGCACCGCGCGCGCGACCAGCAAAAGACGGTCTGTGGTTTCTAAGAAAACGCGCTCCCAGGAAGACGCCAAGCGTCAGCCCGACAAGCCAGTAATAGGAAGGTTCAGGCGTGGCATATGCCACCGTGTCGATCGTCGGCGTGCTCCCGTTGTCGCTAAAATTGATTTCGGTTATCGGAGCGCCAGTTGATTGAATTTCGTAAAAGTTCGGGCTTGCGCCGCCTGTAAGTGGCAGCTCCGAGTTTGAGCCAATGTTGCCGATGTCGGTCGCCCCGCCTGAAAAAAGCAGATTAAAGAACGCAAGACCGCCGCCAGCGAGAGATGAATCCCCTATTATCAGGCCCACCGCATTGACTGGCGATGGGAACGTAATGTCGATGCCGTTACCGCTGTTGCTGTCATAAAGGACCGCTTCGCCCGTGCCGATGCCGAAAGCGCCACTGGCGTACCCGTTGTCAACAACATAAAGCGTACCGCCTCCACTCCCGTTAAAGAGGTAGTTGTCGTCGAACATCAACGTGCCCTGCGGGAAAGAACTGCCCTCAAACGTATAGCCGTTCGCTGGAGCTATTTCAGTGAAATTTACCGAAGTCGTCGTTCCGATAGCAGCCAAGCCAGCGCTCAAACTGGCGGCGTCGGTGTATTCCGTTACCGTAGCGTCACTGTAAAGATTTGTGGCAACAATGTCGGCACTTGCTGCCGTGATCCCTCCGACGAAAAGAAGCGCGAGTATCGCGCGACGTTGTGCTCTTAAATGACCCATGAGTGCGGTCCCTCCTTAGACTTTACCCAGTCCTTACTTTCCGATGCTAAAGAATGACACCTTGCCGAGGCGTTTGCAAGACTCAGGGTACCAAGGGTTCTAATTAATGTTAGGAACAGTGCGAAAACAGCCAGGCAAAAGTAATGCGACTGGGAAAAAAGATGTGCCCCAGGAATCAAGCGTGCCGCGTCCGGCGAAGGCTCTCAGCCTACTTCTTCTCCGCGGACCAGACTCCCTGACTCCCATCGTACATTGTGAACGTACCGCTGATCTTAAAGGCAACGTGAGAAAAAGATTCGGCTTTGCCCGAGTATGCGATCTTTCCCGCAAAGGTAGCAACCGTGACAGGCTTCCCGTTCTGCATGACTTTCCGGGTAAAGGAGACATCGCTATCCTTTATCGTTCCTTCGATGTCCGCGCTGCCGTATTCGTTTTGAACAGTGCCCGTGAGCTTGCCATCATCCTGCATTAATTCGAGGCTGGATTCGACCTTGCCGCTCGGCGTGTCGATCATAAGTCGCCATATGCCGGAAATGTCGGCCGCAAAAGCGGAAAAAGCACTCACCAACAAAATGACCGGGACCGCCAGGAAACGCATGCTATGTGAAAGATTAGCCCATTTTCCACGGGCACACAAGCCATTCCTGTGTGGCGCACGCTACTTCCTTCGGACGAACGTACCAGGAACCGCGGGGTAGTACTATGGCATCCCAGTCAATCGCAGAACTCCAAGCCAGCGGGAAAACCGAATTACCAACGATGAGAATCAGAACGGGTACTTGTGCTCGAGGGGATTACGGATGAGCTGGAATGCCGACTCCCGACGCAGGCGGTCTTACGAGGGCCAGGAACCAATGCGCTTCGAAAAAGCACTGTCTACAATTTCGCCAGCAACTGGCGAATCTTCGGCTCATTCGCCGAATCCGGTTTGTGTGCCAAAGCTGTTTCGAGTTCTGTCCGCGCCCCCTGCTTGTCGCCCTTCTCAAACAAAGTGAGGCCCAAATGATAGCGATACGTCGCGTTATCGGGATGCGCATTGACCAGGTTCTGGAACAACGGCAGCGCACTGTTTGAAGCGTTCTTCTTCAGATAGATCCACCCCAGGGTGTCCGAAAGGGAACTCTTAAGCCCCGGGTCCACGGTGTTCTGCAGGCCCCGCTGTGCGTACGACAAAGCCTCGTCGAGATTCTCGCCGGAATCCGCCATCAGAAACGCCAGATCGTTCAACGCCGTACCGTTATTCGGCTGCAGCGCCAATACTTTACGGTAGTCGGCTTTGGCGTCGCTCAACCGTCCGGAGGCGACCAGTTCCCGCGCCAGCCACATGTTTGCCGCCGCCGATTTCGGGTCGGACTGCACCAGCCTGTCCAGAACGCCTACAGCTGAATTGTGATCGCCTCCGGCACTGTAAGCGGACGCCAGCGACAGCTGAAGTTCCGGCGATCGGGGCGCAATGGCGGCCAGCTGTTTATACTGCTCAATGGCAATATCGAATCTTCCCGAAGCTGCGGCGAACCGCGCCAGAACCTGACGCACAACGGGTGAGCCCGGATTGCGCTTTACCTCATCCTCCAATAGCTGGATCGCCTTGCCCGACTCGTTCTCGCCCGCGTAAGCTTCTGCCAGGCCGGCGAGCACCTGAGGATCTCCGGCTGCGGAGCTTTCGAGCTTACCGAAGACTTCCTCGGCTTCTTTGTACTTGTGCTCGGCCATGTCAAGCACCCCAAGGCGAAACTGTACCTGCGGTGCTTTCGGAAACTGGTTGGCCATCCGGGTCAGTTCCGTCCGCGCGCGCCGGTATTCGCCCGCGGCGGTCAGACAGGCAGCATGAACCAGCCAGGCCTTTGCATCGCGCGGCGCCACAGCAAGGATCTGATCCGCAATCTGCAGCGCATCCTGGCCGTTACCCTGACTCAAATCGAGTTGAACGAGCTCGAATCGTGGGGGCAGATAAGAGGCGTTCTGCCGGGCGGCGGATGCCCATTCGCGCCTTGCGCCGTCCCGATCGTTCTTCCGGAAGAGCGCCTTGCCCAGTTCGAAATGCAGGGTGGAGTCCTGTGGCTTCTTCTCCGTCTGCGCCCGCAACTCCACAATCGCCGGATCCAGATTCTCCGGTTTCCCTTCGCCCAGCCAAGCCAAAGCTCGTATAAGCTTCGCTTCCGAATCGTCCGGAGTGCTTTTGAGGACGATGTTCAGCTGCTGCAGCGCATCCGGCCACTTTCGCTGCGCCGAAAGAATGGCGGCCATTCTTTTTCTATATGCGGTCGAGTTCCTGGGCTGCGACTGCAGGCCGGCCTGATACTGCCGCACAGCGTCGTCGGGTTTGCCGACCGAAGCGTAAAAGTCTCCCGCGCGAAGTCGCCCGTCGGGAAAATCCGCAGGCCGATCCAGCAGCTTCTGCACAGTGGCGGTTACTTCCGCGGGCTTCTGCGCGGCCGCATAGTAACGCGCCAGCTCGAGTATGAAGTCGGCCTGTCGGGGATTGTTATCGACCTTGAGCTTCAGGGTGTTTTCAGCCTCCGCCGCCATGCCGGAAGAGTGGTACTGCAGGTAAAGAAAATCGTATGCGGGTCCGAACGTCTTGTCCTTCTGAATCAGATCTGTGGCAAGTCCGATCCCCTCCGCAGCTTGATTGTTCTGCGCCAAAGCCCGAGCGAGGCCCAGCTTCGCATCGGCATTATCCGGCTTCGCTTCCTCAGCCGTGCGCAAAAATACGACCGCATCGGCAGGCTTATGATCGATGAGTGCCAGCGCTCCCTTTAACAAATTGCCGTCGAAGCTCTTCGAGTCCATCCCCGTGAGCAGATCGGCCACCTTGGCCGCCGTATCGTAAAGCTGCTTCGGCCTATGCGGATCCAGATTGTAAATGGCCAGACTGACCTTGCCCAGCCTGGCGAGGACTTCCTCATTGCCCGGCATCAACTCGGAGGCCCTTTGCAGTTCCCGCCAGGCAGGCACCGGCTGATTACGCTTCAGATCGGTCAATCCCAGTCTGTAATGCGCCTCGCCAAGCGTCGGCGCTTTCTGCAGGGCTTTTTCGTATTGGATCGACGCATCCTCGAATTTGCCGCCATCGAAGAAGTGATTGCCGCGATCCACATACGCTTCAGGAGAAGTACCACAGCCAACCGTCATCGCTGAGAGCAAAAGCAGGAGATGCGAACTGTATTTATGAAAAACTAACATGACCTGGCACTACTTTCCAATACCATACGGACCCACGGCGCATACTTTTGAATACTACAAGCGCAAAGCGCAAAGAAGGGAAAAGGTACCTGTAGTACCAGTGAGGTACGGCACAATTCTGCCAGGAAAAACATGCGGAAACCATAAAAAAGGAGCAGGAAGAACCCTGCTCCTTTCGCATTCTCATGTAATTACGCGATCAGCAGGCGCATAGCGGCGGCGACCTCGTTCTCCCCTGGCCGTTGCGGCTCACGATCGAGAAGAAGGCGAATCGGGTCGCGGCCGCCGGGTGTGCCGGGCAGCCGCATCAGTGTTACCTGCCGGTGATAGAACTGCATGCGGTCGCCCGTCTCCAAATGCAGGGTTCGCTCAAGGCAACCGGAGCAATGGCGCAGGTAACTGGCATGGCTTTCATGGCCATCCACCACCGCGATCCCTGTCCCTTGGGTGTCGGACAGTGCCGGCCGGCCTTACCTGCGATCCGGCACAGCCTGTGGGTCGATAACAGCTTCGATGATTTCCAGCCGCCTGTGCGGCGTTTCGCCGTCCAGGTCTTCTTTCTCAAAGGCATCGAGTACTTCCATGCCTGCGATCACCTGGCCGAACGCCGTGTACTTGCCATCGAGGTGCGGCGCATCGCCCAGCATCAGAAAGAACGACGTGCTGGCCGAATCCGGATCGTCCCCGCGCGCCATCGACACGATTCCGCGCGTGTGCTTCACGTCGTCGCGAAATTCCCCTTTGAGCGTATGCACCCAGCGATCCGCCGGATGAACCGGACCGCTCGACCGGCCGTCGCCCATGCCTCCCTGCGCCACAAAGCCCTTCACTACGCGGTGAAACGGCGTCCCGTTATACCAACCGGTGGAAGTGAGCATCAGGAAGTTACGGACATGTTCCGGCGCCCAGTCCGGATTCATCTTGATCCGAATCGCGCCCAGTGTCGTCTTGAGGGTGACGGTGCGGCGCAGTTCGTCGATGGAGGCATCGAGAAACGGCTGCACTTTCTTCTTCTCGATGGTCACGCTCAGGACGCGCACCGGCTTATCGGTGAAGCCGTTGGCGCCGGCGGGAACCTGCGAGATCCGCTCCACCACATCCATGCCTTCGGTGACGCGGCCGAAGGCCGAGTACTGCCCGTCGAGAGACGGCTGCGCCACCACGCAGACGAAGAACTGGGTGCCGTCGCTGTTGGGCTTGTCGGGAATGCGCACTGTCGAGACGACGCCGCGCTCATGCTTCATGTCGCTGAATTCGCTCGCAAGCAGGTTGAGTCCGCCCGTTCCCCAGAGGTTCTTCGGCGTCTTCGGATCTTTGAGCAGCGGATCGCCGCCCTGGATAATGCCGTTCAATACTACCCGGTGGAATGCGCTGCCGTCGTAATAGCCTTCGCGCGCCAATTTGATGAACTGCTCGACGTGCTTCGGCGCCTTCGTCGGGGCGAATTCAAAACGGAACGAGCCGGCTTCGGTGTTGACGACGGCTTCCAACTGATCCGGCGTTTGCGCCCTGGCCGCGGCGACAGAAAGCGAAAGAAGCGCCATCAGGGGCACGAACCGCATCAAAAAAGCCGCTCCTGCTTCTTCAGGTTGCCCACCGTAGCGACATTGGCGATCGAGAACGATAGCAGATATTGATTCTCGTCGCGGGCCGCCGAGCCGCTGCCGTATTCAAGACGCCGGACCTGGAAGCTGAGGCCGCAGCAATTCGTGTTGTAAGTGACCTGCGCCACGCCGGAATTGAGCTGCTTGAGACGGTAATCGTAGTTCATGGAAAACGCCGCGTTCCATCCCTTCCGGTTCGGATTGCCATAGCCGAAGGTGGAGCGAAACTGATTCTCCGGCGGGGCGATGAGGGGGTTGGGACGGATCTGATCGCTGCCTCCGGAGATAAAGTATTTGCCGAAACGGACGTCTCCGGTGAAGGAACTGTTCACGAAGCGCTCGAGCAGGGGATCGTAATCCGCTTCCCAGGTGAAACTCATTCTGGCGAGAGGCTTGGCGCGCAGAATGGACGAGATCGGAGAATATGTCCGGTCTCCGGAGATGAAGTTAAACCCGGTCAGATCGAGCGCGCTCGCCACCAGGGTCGATTGCCCGGGAATCGCCGCGCCGCCGAAAGTGGGCTCAAAGAAGCGCTTCTGGAATAACTCCCAGGTGAGGACTTCAGTCACGTTGTCGCCCTTTTTCGCATACAGGCGATTGGTAACGCCGATCTCCGCTTCGCTGGTATCGGAGAGCAGATCGATGGTGTCGAAGCGCAGGGTATCGTTAAACTGATTCACGTTCGAAACATACCGGTAACTGCCGCGCGGCTCGATCACGTGCTTCAGCTTGTCGCCGAGGAAGGTTTTCCGGTTGTAGATCTTCTCGATCGGGGGGATCACGAAATCGACGAATACGTCGGGCGCCGAACGAGTCAGCGGATTATTGTAGACGGTGCCGTTCACGACGCTCTGGCTGTAATACGTCTCATGCATAGTGAAGCTCGGAACCACGGCGAAGCCCTGCCAGTGGAAGGCGGTGGTGAGCGACGGCTCGAAATCGGCGCGCGCGCTGAATTGGCTGGTTTCATAGAAGCCGGCTTCGGCCTGGGGCTCGACCCGGTGATAGAGTCCCGCGCTCGCATCGAAGGAGAACCAGAGCGGCAGAATCGTCGAATTAATCTCATGGTCGCGGCCCAGCAGGTCGAACTCGGGCAGCTTGCGGATGGTCACCGAATCGTGGGGCGTGGCGCTTTCGAACTCCTCAGTTCGCGAGAAGGCAGTGGTGAAGTCATAGTAGCCGAACGTCTTCTCGACGGAAAGAACCGTATGCGTCTCGGCAAAGATGGCGTCGGTGAAGGAATCGCTGAACTGCTGGTGGAAGGCGAGTGAGCTCAGGTAGTTCAGGGCGCCACGCACTACCCAGCCATTGCCGAGTTCGGTCTTGAGAGTCCCCGTGACGGAGAAGCCGGGCGCCTTAATCAGCGTAGTGCCGCTGTAATAGCCGCGGTCCTGCACACCGTAGAAGATCAGGTTGAAGTCGGTCTTCTGCGTCGGTTTGCCACGAAAATCCAGGTGATGTGCGGGCCCGCGAACGGTGAAATACTGGCCGAGATAGGTGAGGTCCAGATCGCGGTTAATGGCCCAGTAATAGCCCGCCCCGATCATGTAGCCGCGCGTCGAACTGTTGCCGAAATTAGGCGTCATGAAGCCGCTCTTGCGCGGTTCCTTCTTCAGCGATTTGTAAAAGTACGGAAAGTAAAACAACGGAAATTTTGCCAGATGGTAGGTGGCTTTGCGGGCGATGGCGCGATCTTCCGGGATGATATCGAACGAACTTCCCTTCAGCGTCCACCAGGGGTTGGGGATGGTGCAATCCGTAATGAACCCGTCATGCAGGAAGTAGTGGTCCTCAATCTTCTCCGCCCACGCGCCTTCGAAATAGAAAGGCGCCTGCGTAGTCAGGACTCCCGGCCGCGCCACCACTTTGGTCTTGGCGTAGCCGCGCACCATATGGAAAGTTCCGCGCTCGGTCTCTGTGTTGTATTCCGCTTCGTCGCAATAGATGATTTCGTTCTGCAGGTAATTGCGGTAGTAGACGTGGCCGCGAGCCTTGAAGATGTGCGTGTTCTCGTCGAAATCGACTTCATCGGCCTTGAAGGTGGCGCCGTGCAGTTCCACGAGGGCCAGACCGCGCAGATGATGAACGCCGGCCACAGTCTCCTGAACGTCCGCCGAAACAATTTCCTCGCCGGGGGGCGGTGCTTCCGGGCGCGCCACGTGGACGCTGAAGTCGGGACGATCTACCGTGGCCAGATTCTGCGTCTCGGGGTTTTGCGTGGCCGCCGGCGCCGGCGCGGCGGGCGTGCTGCTTAATTGCGGTGACGCAATTTGCGCACCAGCCAACAACATCAGCGACAAAACGATCGGATGAATGAGAATTTTTCCGTGACAAGCAACTGTGATTGTGTTACTCAGAGTTATAGTGCGGTTCGGGTTAAACTGCCTCAATTGGCAACCGTAGCACGGCATAATTTGTGTCGCAAGCAACGGCGGAATTGAAGCGGCGCCCGGCGTCCGTCGAAAGAGTATAGATGCACTGCAAGTATTGTGGTTTCGCAAACGGTGAAGACGATCATCGCTGCCTGCGCTGCGGGAGGCGCACCGGCTTCGCGGTGGCCGCTCCGGCCGGCTATTCGGGCGCGAACGCACTGTCGCTCGCGCCGCTTCAGGCGAATGACACCCAGGAATTCGAACCTGCGGCAACCCAGCAGCCTGCGCTCTTCAATGCGATGGGCCAGAAGGTCATTCCGTTCGATCAGATACAGCGTCATGTCACAGGCCGTCTGAATGTCCAGCCGGCGCCGCCGCCCCCTGCGCCATCGCTGGCGCAGGGTCCGCCGCGTCCTCATGCGAAGAAGTCCGCTTCCGCACGCTTCGGTGCGGCGCCGGAACAGGCATCGCTTGATTTCGTGCCCGCGGCTCCCGCGGCGCAGCGTACTTTGAAGACCGACGTGCCGGCGCAGATCTACTGCGAACAGCCGGTGGCCACGCCGACCCATCGGTTCATCGCCAGTTCGATGGACGCCGCCATGATCCTGCTGGGATTCGGTCTCTTTGCGGCGGTGGGCGAAATGACCGGCGGCGCTTTCGGCTCGGGACGGCTGTTCTGGATCATGCTCGCCGCGTCGCTCGCGCTGATCTCCATGTTCTACGGACTGATCTGGGCCATCGCCGGGCGCGAAACCGCCGGCATGCACTGGACCGATCTGCATTTGATCACCTTTGACGGCTTTCCCGTGGACGGGCGCAGCCGGGCTTCGCGCGTGGCATCCACCTGGTTGAGTTTCTGCTCCGGCGGCCTGGGTCTGTTGTGGGCGGTTGCCGATGAGGAAAATCTCACGTGGCACGACCACATTTCAAAGACCTTCCCGACCATTCGGGAAGTGCCCCAGAGTTTCGTGCGCCAGCGCAAGCGGTGAACCACTCCTATCACTTCCTGACGCGGTGGCGTGTTGCCGCCACGGCCGAAGAGGTCTATGAGATCCTCAGCCGGCCGCTCGAATATCCGCGGTGGTGGCCTTCGGTCTATCTGGCGGTAAGGGAAGTTGCTCCCAACCGGGTACGGCTGCACACCACGGGATGGCTCCCGTACACGCTTCGCTGGGAAGCGCTCCGCACCGAAGCACTGCGGTCCAATCTGCTCGAAATCCGCGTGTCGGGCGATTTCGAGGGCCGGGGAATCTGGTCGATCATCGAAGATGGCGAGTTTACCGACATCACGTTCGACTGGAGAGTGACCGTCCGGAAACCCCTGCTGTGCTATCTCTCGCTCGCATTGAGGCCGGCCTTAGAAGCCAACCATCGCTGGGCCATGGAGCAGGGCCGCGCGAGTCTGGAACTGGAACTGGCGCGCGGCCGGGCGGGTACCGTGGAACAAATGAATTCCATTGCTCCGGCGCCTGGGCCGCATGAATTCCCCATGCGGCAGGTGTGGGCGGGCGCGGCGCTTTCCCTATTGCTCATGGCGGGGCTGGCTCATGGGACATTGGAGGGGTGAAGGGCTTTCCCCGCCGCATCGCCTGCCTGACTGAAGAGACTACCGAGACCCTCTATCTGCTGGGCGAGCAGGATCGCATTGTGGGCGTCTCGGGGTACACCGTGCGGCCTCCCGAGGCTCGGCTTAAGCCGAAGATTTCCGCATTCACCACGGCGAAGTTCGAAAAGATCATGGCGATCGAGCCGGATCTGGTCCTCGCGTTTTCCGATCTCCAGGCCGACATTGTGCGCGAGCTGCTGGTGCGCGGCGTCAACGTGTTCGCGTTCAACCAACGCAGCGTCGAAGAGATCCTGGACATGATTCTGGTGCTGGCGCGGATTGTGGGCGTTCCCGAGAAGGGGGAGGCGCTGGTGGCCGGGTTCCGCGCCGATCTGGCCGCCATCGCCGCATCGGCAGCACCATTGCCTCGCCGGCGGCGGGTGTTATTCGAAGAGTGGAAAGACCCTCTCATCAGCGGCATTCGCTGGGTGGAAGAGCTGATCGAGATCGCCGGCGGCACTCCCGTGTTTCCCGAACTCCGGCGCGAGCAGGCGGCGAAGAATCGCATCGTGGATCCGCAGGCGGTGATCGAGCGCGACCCGGAGATCATCATCGCTTCGTGGTGCGGTATGAAGGTCAACAAGGACTTTATCCGGTCGCGGCCGGGATGGGACCGCATCGCGGCGGTGCGCAACGATCGGATTTATGAGATCAAGTCGACTTACATCCTGCAGCCCGGGCCGGCGGCGCTGACCGAGGGCGTGCGGCGGTTGCACGAGATTATTGCCGGGACAGATCGGAAATCTGTCCTGCCGGATTAGAAATGGAACCTGGCCGCTACCTGAACCAGGCGCGGCGCGTCCGAGCTGACCACCCTGCCGAAGTTCGAGTCTTCCACTACGCCATCCACCGAGGCAGGCCCGAAAAACTGTGCGTGGTTAAAAACATTGAAGGCCTCCGCGCGGATTTCGAGCGACTTGAATTCCGTGATGCGCACATTCTTACTAATCTGCACGTCGAAGTTCTCAATGCCGGGGCCATGAAAGAAACGGCGCGCCGAGTTACCCAGCTGCCCCTTCGCCTCTTCAGTGAAAAGACCGGTGTTGAAAACAGGCTGGCCGTTGCGGGGATTGGTATTGAGCTGAAGCGCCCCCGATGAGATCTCCGGGGTGTCCAGCAGTTGATTGTTGACGCCGTTGCCCAGCGTCCCGAGGAGGGAATTATCGGAAACATCGGAGAGAGTCACCGGGAATCCGGTACTGAGGCGCGTGGTGCCGGAGAGGCTCCATCCTTCGGTAAGGCGGTTGTGCCCGAAGTAGCGGTCGAAGGGCAGGGCATAGGTGTAGCTGACCACCATATTGTGGGTGATGTCCCAGGAAGAGATCGCGCGGGTCAGCGCCATGTTGAACGGATTGATCTGCTCACCAAGATTCGAAGCGTCGTCGATCGACTTGGCATAGGTATAGCCGGCGAGAAGAGTCAGCCGCTTGCCGAGCGCGCAGCGAAAATTAACTTCGAGCGCGTTGAAGTCCGAATTACCGATCGAGGTTTGTGCGGTCACAGGTCCGTAGTTCGATCCCAGAACCGTTCGCGCCCCGTTTTCGGCGAAAGGCCCGCAGCCGCTGAGCATCATGCAAAGCTGCGGATTGCCTGGGTTGGTCTGGTCCGTGACAATCAGGTGGTGCCCGTCATTGCCCGCGTAGCTGACCGTCAACAATGCGGACAAGCCAAACTGGCGTTGAATGGAGAACATGTAGTTCTCGGTATAAGGCACGACATTCTTGTAAAACCAGTAGGGGTCGGCGCTGATCGGAGTCACCGCGCTGAAGTCGAATCCCGTGTAGGCGTGCTGCGCGGACACGTTATGCGGCGGGAAATCCAACGGGAACGGATCGGTGTTCTGCACGCCGTTCCCCGCATTGATAAATGGCGTGGCAAAGAGCGGCGGCGAAGGGCTGAGGTAGTTATAGCCAAACGGAGGAACCCCATACATGACGCCCGCGCTCAAGCCGGGAAACGCCGTATAGAAGATGCCGTAGCTGGCCCGGATGCTGCTTTTTCCGGAAGCTCCGAAGAGCATGTGCAGAAATCCGCTTTCGAACTTCGGCGAATACGCGAGGCCAATGCGGGGAGCGAGATTGTTATAGCGGGTGGGCGATAATCCCGCGGGTATTCCCGGATCGCCCGGCACCACCAGATCGGGCGGCGCGTTGGGATAAAGGACCGACTGCGCGCCCGGAATGATGGTCTGGATATTGTTGTACTTTTCGTTCCAGGGCGCGATGATATCCCAGCGCAGGCCCAGGTTGACGGTCAGATTGCTGCGCGCGTGCCAGCTGTCTTCGACAAACGTCCCTTCGTAGCGGTTGCGCAGGTAGAAGCGCTGGCCTGTCGTCTGCGTGTAGTTGCTGGGCAGACCCAGCAGAAAATCGGCGAAGGCGTTGCCGGTTTCGGTGCCAAGGAAGCTGAAGGTTCCGTTGAAGGTAGCGTTGGGATTCGAATTTACCTGGTCGTTATGAAACTGGCCGCCAAACTTGAGGGTATGGGCACCGATTACCCTGGTGAACGAATCGCTGAAATAGAGCGTGTTGTTCCACTGGAACGTATTGGTGATGGGGACGCCCATCACGAAGGAAGGAAAGACAAGATTCTCCACACCTTCGTACTGGGGCGCCTGCACGACGATGCCCGCCGTGCCCGGGCTCGTCACAAAGCCCTGCGACGCGATGGAGGGTCCGGTGCCGCCATGCGGCTGGCCGATGTCGTTCACGTTGCGCACGAAACCGGCGCGGATTTCGTTGACCATGGTGGATCCGACCACCTTCGTGTCGCCGAGCGTCAACAGCTGCGCGCGGCCGATGGTCAGGGCGTCGAAGCCGGGTACCGTAGCCCCGCCCTGGCCGGCTGGATAAGGATTATCGAGGCGATAGTCGTCAATGAAGTAGTAACCGGATATCTGGCCCGCGCGAGTGTTGGCGTCGAGGCGGGCGGCGCCCTTGTCGTCCCGCACGGTTTCGGGATATGCCGAAGTAGAGAAGTAATTCGAGCCTATGTTGGGTGAGGGAATATACTGCAGCAGGTTTTTGGAGGGAACAGACCATGCGCCGGTGGGAATCACTCCATTGGGAAAGACGCTGCCTGGCATGGTTGGGTTTTGGCACGTGGGGAAGTAGTAGCATTCGCCCGGAGTGACGGGGTAGTTAAGCTCGTTGGTAAGTATTCTGGCCACGTTCGGTCCGCTGACGGTGCCCGTCAAAGGGGTCCCCAGTTGGGCCGCATCGCTGAAGTTGCCGGTTCGCTCCTGCGCCGACATTACCTGCGATACCGGCGACGCCATACCCTCCACCGTGCGCGTACCCTGATAATCGACAAAGAAGAACACCTTCTGCTTTACGATCGGGCCGCCCAAAGTTCCGCCAAACTGATTTTGCCGGAAAAGGCCGCGGGTGTCGTCGAAGAAATATCGGGCGTCGAAATCGGTGTTGCGCAGAAACTCAAAGGCAGTGCCATGGAAGGCGTTGCTGCCGGATTTAGTCACCACGTTGATCATGCCGCCGTTGTAGTTGCCGTATTCGGGATCGAAGTTGTTGGTAAGAACGCGAAATTCCTGGATGGAATCCAGATTCGGGATGACCGAAGTTCCGCCGTTCATGTGTTCCTGCACGTCGGTGCCGTTGACCATGAACCCGTTGGCCGACTCGCGCTGGCCATCGATTGAAACGTCTCCGGGATTCAGATCGCCCGAAGGGTTGATGGTTCCCGTGACGCCCGCCATAATGACGGAGGTCGCGGTCAGACTGGTGGCCGGCGTTACGCCCGGCTGGATCGCCAGCAAATCGGTGTAGCTGCGGCCATTCAACGGGATGGCCTCAATCTGCGTGTCCGACACGACTTCGCCCAGGTGAGTTGCCACCGTATCGATCTGGGTGTCGACGGCTGCCGCGATCTCGCTTACAGTTACTTCCGCAGACTCCTGCCCGAGTTCGAGCACGGCATCGATTCTGACCGCCGAGTCCGCGTCGATACCCACGTTGGTCTTTTTCCGGGGCTTGAAGCCGGTTGCTTCAATGGTCAAATCGTAGCGGCCCACCGCAAGGGCCGGAAAGGTGTAGAGGCCCTGTCCGTCGGAGGTGGTTCTGAATACGGTTTGGAGGCCGGTGTTGGTCAGCGTGACCTGCGCGTGCGGTATTACGGCGCCGCTGGGGTCCTTGATGGTGCCCGCGAGGCTGCCTCCGGATACAGCCCGGAGCAAATGCGCGGAGAGCGCAAGTGCCAGGGCGAGTGCGTAGCGGGCGCGGTTCATATGGTTCCTGCCTCGATGCTAGCCCGGCGAAAAGCCTCCGGTCACCTATCTTTTGGCCCTTTCTTGCGCCTGGACGAAAGCGAAGTCAGACGGTCATTCGAATAGTGCTACGTGAGATTACGCCCGATCGGATTTACAAAAGTTTCGGAAGACGTCGAAATTACTCGTGGGGCGTGGTGGTCGTGAATCGCCCGTACTTCACGCCCCCGGTGGCAATCAGGGCGTTGGCGAGCTTCTGCACCACCAGCGCCTCGCCCTGGACCAGAATGACTTCAAGACAATTGTCGTGGTCGAGATGCACGTGCATGGATGAAAGTACGGCCGCATGATACTGGTGCTGCAGTTCGGTCAGTTTTTCCGTCAGCAGGCGCACGTGGTGGTCGTATACCAGCGTGACCGTCCCGAACATCTCGACGTTCGACGATTCCCACTTCCTGCACGAACTCGTTCCGGATCAAATCGCGGAACGCCTCCGAACGGTTGGTATAACCGCGTTTTGCGATCAGTTTGTCGAAGTTCCGCAACAGCTCGTCGTCGATAGCCACGCCGATTCGGGCAAGATCGCCATGTGGTACATCCGCTAATGTTCCACGACTACGATAGCTCACCGTCCGGCGCGAAAAAGGAAGAGTCCGTGTGCGATCCGGCTCCTTCGGGCACGCTCGATCGGGTTCGATTTGTTTCGCTTGATTTACCATGGCGGCGACCTGAGCGTCGGCCTGATGGAGGATGGCCTCGAAACGGTCGAGCCCTTCGATGCGGCGTGTAAGGAGTTTGGTGCGCGCCACTTCTTTAGGGCTTACGAGGCCTTCGGGTGTTGTGTTGGGTCCGGCACGGAGGTAGCGTTCGGTTTGCAACCGGCGCAATTCGGCCATGGAGCGGCGGAGGGCGACATTGGACTGCGCGCGGGCGCGATCGACGGCGGTTGTGGGTGGCGAGGGTGTCTGGATTATCTCTCGTGCTGTGGGATCGCGTTTTCGCAGCCGTCGCCGCGGAATACCCCGATATTTCTACCGAATCTCTGTTGGTCGACGCGGCCGCCATGAATTTCATTCGCCGGCCCGAAAGCTTCGACGTAGTGGTGGCCTCGAATCTGTTCGGCGACATCCTGAGCGACATGCATGGGGCTGGCGCCCCGCGCCAATCTCGATCCCACGCGCCGCTTTCCTTCGATGTTCGAGCCGGTGCACGGATCGGCGCCCGACATCTCGTTCCAGGGGAATCGTGAATCCGCTGGCGACGTTTTTGTGCGCGGGACAGATGCTCGAACATTTGGGACTCGGCCAGGCGGGCGCGGACATGGAGCGTGCCATCGCCACCGTGCTCGCCGAAACCAGTATTCGTACACCGGATCTTGGTGGTACCAGTAGAACCAGCGAAGTGACTGATGCTGTTATCTCACAGCTTCGTGGCGGGAAATTTACACCACAATAAGGTGGTTGCATTTTTCTTCACATATCCACTTGCAAATCCCATCCGAAGTGATATAGTGGTGACTTCATGACCTCCGCCGCGGCCATCTTTGCCATCGTTGGCTATCGATTTTGGAGCCCCACTCCATAGTGGCGTTGGTTTGGACTGAGTCTTAGTAAGTTCCGCCGACCAACCCACTCGACAGAGTGGGTTTTTTATTTTTTTTTGTTCAATTTTTCGAAGAGGGTTGTCAGGAAATGATTATCTCGATGCGGTTACATGCCACGAAGCAAGAGGTTGACCATGTTTGTGAACGAGTTCGCGAATTCGGATTTCGGGTGCATTCGATCGAAGGCGAAGAGCGCGTTGTTATCGGCGTTGTCGGTTCGGGGGGCGATGTGACCGCCTGTCTGGAATCGCTCGAGGCCACGCCCGGCGTGGAGCGCGCGGTGCGCATCTCCGCCCCCTACAAGTTCGTCAGCAAGGAATTCCGCAAGGAGCGCACGGTGATTCGCGTGGGCAAGGCCGAGATCGGCGGCGACGAATTCGTCACCATGGCCGGCCCCTGCTCGGTTGAGAGCGAAAAGCAAATCATGGAGACGGCGGAGGCCGTGGCCGCTGCCGGTGCGAAAATCCTGCGTGGCGGCGCATTCAAACCGCGCACTTCGCCTTACGATTTCCAGGGCATGGAGGGCGACGGCCTGAAGCTCCTCGCCAAAGCCCGCGAAGCTACCGGCCTCGCCATCGTCACCGAAGTGATGAGCGATCGCGATGTCGAGCTGGTGGCCGACTACGCCGATATCATGCAGGTGGGCGCGCGCAACATGCAGAACTTCGCGCTGCTCAAAGGTCTGGGCCGCTGCGGGCGTCCGGTCATGCTGAAGCGCGGGCTCAGTTCCACCATCAAGGAACTGCTCATGTCCGCCGAGTACATCGTGGCGCACGGCAATCCGCAGGTCATGCTCTGCGAGCGCGGCATCCGCACGTTTGAAACCGCCACGCGCAACACCTGCGACATCACGGCCGTTCCGGTTCTTAACGAACTCACGCACCTGCCCGTGATCCTCGACCCCAGCCATGCCACCGGCAAACGCAGCCTGGTGCCGGCCCTCGCCAGGGCCGCCGTGGCCATCGGAGCCGACGGCATGATCGTCGAAGTTCACCCCTGCCCCGAGAAAGCCGTCAGCGATGGAGCGCAATCGCTCACCCTCGACGGCTTCCGCGCCATGATGCGCAATCTCTCGGGCTATATCGAATTGTGGAAGCATGAACGCGAGGCCGAGATGGCCGTGGCGGTCTGATTCCGGATGAAGTTCCCGCGCCCGTTCATAACGCTGATTCTGGTGCTGGCCGCGGCGTCGCTGACCGGGCTCTCGCTCGAGTGGCTGAAGTGGCGCGAGTCGCGGGAGTTCTTCGACCCGCATGTGCTGCTGTCGCGTTTCCCGGTGGAAGACTCGACCGTTCTCAGCGTCGATGTGGCGTTGCTGCGCGGGGCCGGATTTCTCACCCGTTCGAAGATTCCGCTCGAACCCGAGTACAAACAGTTCGTCGACGGCACGGGGTTCGATTACCGGCGCGATCTGGATCTGGTGATCGCGTCGTTCTCGGGCAGCGGCAGCTTCTTTATCGCGCGCGGCCGCTTCGACTGGAACAAGCTGCGCGCTTATGCGGCGCATCAGGGCGGATCGTGCTATCAGGAACTCTGCCGCGTACAGGGCAGCACGCCCGAACGGCACATTTCATTCCTGCCCCTGCGCGACGACGCCATCGCCCTGGCAGTCAGCACGGACGATCTGGCGGCCTCGCGACTCACCAAACCGGGGCTGCGTGTCGCGGCGCAACTGCCATCGGCTGCGGCGTGGCTTTCCATCCCCGGCGCGGCGCTGCGTCAACAGGGCGCGGTACCGGCCGGGGTGCGCGTGGTCTTCTCGGCGCTGATCAACGCGGATCGCCTCGTCATCACGCTGGTGCCCTCCCCGCATGGCATCGAAGCCGAGATGGACGCGGCATGCCGTTCGGCGGACGATGCCCGCGTTCTCGCCAGCCAGCTGCGCACCACCACCCGCATGATCAAAGAATCCCTCGCGACCAACAAGCAGACGCAGCAGGACGATCTCGCCCGCATGCTCGCCGGCGGCAGCTTCGATGAGACCGATCGCCGTGTTACCGGCAAGTGGCCGCTCGATCGCCACATCTTCGACACCCTGACCGAAGGCATGTGATGGCGCCGGGCCGGGTGGTCGTATGCGGCAATGTGGTCTTCGATATTCTGGCGCGTCCGGTGGAGGAAGTGCGCTGGGCGGCGACCACCGTGATCGAAAGCGTGTCGCAACAATTGGGCGGCAATGCGGGCAGCACGTCCTGCACCTTAGGGACGCTGGGGATTCCGGTCACGATAGTGACGCTGGCGGGGCGCGACGCCGCTGCCGAAACCGTGATGAGCCGGCTGCGCGGCGCGGGCGTCGATCTGAGCCTGGTGCAATACGTCGATGCCCCGACGTCCATTGCCATTTCTCTGATCCGATCCACCGGCGAGCGCGCCCTTCTCTATCAACTGGCCGCCGCCGCGGAAGATTTTCAGCCGTTTGCGCTGCCGCCCGATGCCACGCACTTCCATCTCGCCGCCGTCTACCGGATGCGCCACCTGCGGCAGATCGCACCCGAACTGCTGAAGCGCGCGAAAGAAGCGGGGCTGAGGACATCGCTCGATACCCAGTGGGATACGGAAGGCGAGTGGATGAAGGTACTGTCGCCGAGCCTGCCCTATGCCGACTACACGCTGATGAATGCGGAAGAGGCGCGTATGTTGACCGGCCAGGCCCAGCCTGAGGAAGCGGCACGCGTGCTGCGCGACCTGGGCGCGAATCACGTTATCGTCAAACTGGGGCCGCGTGGCTGCTGGGCGGATGGCGTATCGATTCCCGGCTTCGCGGTGAATGCCGTCGATACCACCGGAGCCGGGGATTGTTTTTCCGGCGGATTCATAGCGGCGCTCGAGCGCGGATTGAAGATCGAAGAAGCGGCGCGCTTCGCCAATGCGGTGGGCGCACTGGCGGTTCAAGAAGTGGGTGCAACGGCGGGCGTGCTCGATTGGGATTCGACAGCGCGCTGGCTGGATTGCAGGCAAACCCGAACATGCTAGTGTCAGAAGTAGAAGCAATGAAGACCACGGCCAATCTTTCCGCTGAACAGTATCGGGAGATGCGCGAGATGCTTGCCGATCTGACGCCCGCCGAGCGCGCTTCCTTGCGCGATCCGGAGTTTATTACCGAGGACGAAGCCGACATCATTATTTCAGACCGGCGCATGAAAGAACCTGGCCGCTGGATTTCGAGTGACGAACTCTTCGCTGAAACCGGGGACATTCCACGCAGACGCCGCGCGTAGATGGTTGGAAGGTGCAACTCAGCCCCTCCGCCCGAAGAGAATTACGGCAACTGGACGACGGGCCACGCCTGACCGCGCAGGATTTGATTGAAGAGATGACCGAGGAGGGCCGGAATTGCTATCCGCGATGGAACTCCGTGCCAATCCTGGCACCTGGAGAGTCCGCTTCCACGACCGTTACCGGATGATTTATCAGGTTTCCAGAGACCGAAAGCATATCTACATGGCCCGCATTCGAACTCGCCCTGTCGCTTATAAAGGGATGAAGCACTGAAATTCCGGCATGCGGGACAGGCTCGGCCTGCGCCTCTCCCGCCTCCGCGATAATCCGTAAATCTCCTTGTCGTATCCGGCAATGTCGGATATCGTGAGGTACGACTTGTCGAATGAAACCCAATACGGTCGCCCGTTATTTTTCGAAAACTTCAAGGCGGGCGCTTCGAAGTCCATGGAACGCATTCACTTTTCGAAGAATGCAGCGGGAAATTCGGATTATGATGAGGCCTGGCTCCAGCGTCTTATCATGGACCAGCCCAACCTCCTGCCAGTCGACCAGATCGAGCGAATCTTCGCCGATCTGATCCCCATTTGCATCGAGTTGCCAACCCCGTCGGGGTATCTGGACAATCTGCTTGTAACCCCGGCTGGCGACGTTGCTCTCGTTGAGTGCAAGTTGTGGCGTAACCCGGAGGCCAGACGCGAGGTCGTCGGCCAGATCATCGACTACGCTAAAGACTTGGCGGCGTGGACGTACGAGCGGTTAGAAGAGGCAATCAGCCTTACCAAGCCGCTGGACGGTTCGGTTGGAAAACGACCGAGCCTCTACGAATCGGCGTCGGCACCGGGAAGGATCGACGAGGCGTCTTTTATAGACTCTGTCTCGCGCAATCTGAGGCGTGGACGATTCCTGTTGCTCATTGTGGGCGATGGAATCCGTGAAGGCGTCGAGAGCATGACGGAGTTTCTCCAGCAATACGCAGGACTTCACTTTACGCTTGCTATCGTCGAGCTGGCTCTTTTTAAAGTTCCGACAGGAGGCTACATCGCCCAGCCCCGCGTTCTCGCTAAGACCACAAACATTGAGCGAGGTATCGTTACCATCCATGACGGTCGCATCGCTATCGGACCACCGGCCGCGGCTGCCACAGCAGCTATGGGCGCGGGAACTAAGACGACGATCACGAAGGAACGTTATCTTGAGAAGTTGGAGAGAAACTCTCCGCTCATCGCGGAAAAGCTAAATGCCTTCATCGAAAAGCTCGAAACGTACGCCGTCACCCCGGAGTTCGGGATCGACTCTATGATACTGCGATGGCACGACGATACGAGGAATTGGAACCTCGGCACGATACCAAGTTCCGGCAAAGTCTTGACAGACTGGGTGAGCGCTCAGGCAGACGGCGTCGGCCTCGTCGACGTCAGCAGACAATATCTCAGAAGGCTTGCGGCGCTCGTTCCAGGCGCATTCGTCAGGGAAACCACGAAGGCTTCCGGTTGGTACGTCAAAAATCTTCAGATCGACGACCTGTTGGCGGACGAGGCGCACCAGCAAGGATGGCTTCAGGCCATCGCAGAATTCCAGGCGGCCGTGACGAAGTCAAAGGGCGACTAACAAAACGCCGACCGCAGGAAAAGGAGGGCGAGCCGGCGTACCGTTTCAATTGCCGGCAACAAGCCACTTTCCCTGTAGGTTCTCATCCACTACAATTACTTTTTATGCCTGTCTTCCGCATTCATCGGATGAAAGAAGCGCCGCGTCAGCAGTTCCGCTGGGCGCCGCATGTTTCCGGCGCCGCGAATGTGAAGCCGAAGGACTATGAGCCCTCGGACGAAGTGGAGGCTGAGAACGAATATGCCGCGTGGGCTCTGCTGCGCGATTCGGAGCGCTCCGTGAGCGTCGGCGACATCCTCGAAACACCATCCGGCCAATTGCGCATCTGCAAATACGTCGGCTTCGAGGAAGCGCGCTGGTTCGTTCCCGAGCCTCAGCAGAATCCCGAGCCTCAACGAAATATTGTGCCGCTCGCGCCCGCGAACGCTCCGCAGGGCGCGCAGGCCTAGTGAAGGAGACTTTTTGATGCGCGCCAGCCGGCTCGGCGATGACATTGACGATTTTTGCGTAAAGTGTAAGCGGGTGATGAACCACGCGGTGGTTTCGCTTTTAAACGACGGCCCCGCCAAGGTGCGCTGCCGCACCTGCCACAGCGACCACGATTTCCGCAACGAACAGCCGCCGCCTCCCAAGGTGGACCCGCGCAAGGCAGCGCTGTTCAACCAGGTTTTGGGGAACATCGCGGGCAGCATTCCCGCCGCCGTCCCCACTGTCGTTCCGACGGCAGACCCCGCGCCGGCGGATCCGCCTGTCGCCGCGACCGCACCGAAGCCGAAAGCCCCCAAAAAACAGAGCGCCTGATGACCATCTTCGTGACCGGAGGCGCCGGCTTCATCGGATCGGAATTCATCCGGCAAGCCGTTCCGGCGGGCGCGCGCGTCATCAATTTCGACAAGCTCACCTACGCGGGCAATCTGGATAACCTTGCTCCGGTGGCCGACAGCCCGAACTACTCTCTCGTAATCGGCGACGTCTGCGACGCCAAAGCCGTGGCGGACGCGATGCCCCAGGACTGCGACGCGGTGGTGCATTTCGCCGCCGAATCGCATGTGGACCGCAGCATCCTGAGCGCGGAGGAGTTCGTGCGCACCAACGTGCTCGGCACGCAGGTGATGCTGGATGTGGCGCGGCATCGCAGGGTGGGGCGCTTTCTCCACATCTCGACCGATGAGGTGGGGGGCGATATGCCGCCCCATGGCTGGTTCCGCGAGGATTCTCCGCTGCGGCCGAGCAGCCCTTACGCGGCAAGCAAGACGGCGGCCGAACATTTCGTGCGCGCCGCCGCCCACACGTTTGGCCTCGATGCGATCGTCACGCGCACCAGTAACAACTACGGCCCTTATCAATTCCCCGAAAAGCTGCTGCCGTTGGCCATTTCGAATGCACTCGAAAACAAGCCGATTCCGGTTTATGGCGACGGGCTGCAGGTGCGCGATTGGGCCCACGTGGCCGATAATTGCCGGGCTCTCCTGGCCGTCCTCGAACGCGGCCGCGCCGGCGAGACGTACCACATTGGGGGTGGCCATCCGTTGCCCAACCTGGCCGTTCTGAAATTGCTGCTGAAGATAATGGGCAAACCGGAATCGCTGCTGACAACCGTTACCGACCGCCTGGGCCACGACCGCCGCTATGCCGTCGATTTCAGTAAGATCACCGCGGAACTCGGCTGGCAGCCGGAGATTTCGTTTGAGCAGGGGCTCGCGGATACCGTCGCATGGTATCGGGATAACGCCGAGTGGGTGCGCCGCTGCCGCAGCGGAGAGTATCGGACATACTACGAAAAGGTGTACGGACAATTGTGATGCGCGCTCTGCTGCCCATCGCCGCTTTGATTCTGGCAGGCTGCGGTTCGTCGCCGGAACCCGCCGCTAAGACCGAAGCGCCGCCGGCCACCGCTCCGGCTCCGGTCAAGGATCTCACCAGCCTGCTCCCTGCCGCGGGTCGAGTCGGCGCCAAAGTGGTTCCGGATCATCTGCTCGATCAGCCCAAAATGCCGGGCGGAACTTTGGGCGATTACACGGTGGGGAATAAGAAGTACCAGCTCTTCATAATCGAATCGGATAACGCGCAGGACGCAGCCCTGATTATGCTCGACATGAAAAGTGCATTGCAGAACCCCGAATATCTGCCCAACTTCGGCGGCTATTTCGGAACCCTGGGAACGCAGCCGGCATTCGTGTTCGCGAAACTTCAGTACCTAGCCGGAGTAGTTGGGTTGTCGCAGAAAGATGCCGAACCGATCGCCAGAACGCTGGCCGCTCGCCTGCGATAATTCGCACTATGCTTAAGGCAACATGAATATCGACGAAAGACTCGAGAGGCTCACCGAACGGCACGAGGCGCTGACGATGAATTTCGAGTTGGAGAGCCGCGAGATTCAGGAACTGAGAAAGCTCGTCGAGATCGACACTGAGAATATTCGCGCGCTCGTCCACATCGCCGAAATCCACGAATAAGCGGATCGCCCGGATCGAAGACGTCCAGTAATATCAGGATCTTAGCCTCGCACTTCTTATAACTTTCTAACGAACCCCCTATGCGTTTCTGACGGCTTGATGCTTAAGCTGCACTCGTGACCCCGTTAAATCCCGGCGATCGGCTCGACCATTACAACCTGGACGCGCTTATTGCCAAAGGCGGAATGGCTTCGGTTTTTCGCGCCACCGATTCGCTCACCGGCGAACCGGTGGCGATCAAAGTTCCCCATCCCGACGCCGAATGCGACCCGGTTTTCTTCGACCGCTTCCAGCGCGAAGCCCTGATCGGCCGCGAGTTGGATCATCCCGGCGTAGTTAAGGTGCTCCCCGCGGTCCGCTCGAAGCGCGTCTACATGGCCGCCGAGTGGGTGGAGGGAACGTCGCTCCGCCAAATCATCGACACCGAGGGCAAACTCCCGAAGGAACGCGCCGTTCGGCTGGCGATCTCCATCTGCGAAACGCTCGAATACATCCACGAACAGGGCGTGGCCCATCGCGATCTGAAACCGGAAAACATCATCGTCGGCAAGGGCGACAAAATCAAGCTGCTGGATTTCGGTATCGCCGCCAAAGCCGGTGCGCGCCGACTGACTTTCGGCAAGTGGTCGAAGCTCATGGGCACGGCCGATTACATCTCGCCCGAACAATTGAAGGGCAAACGGGGCGACAACCGCAGCGATCTTTATGCCCTCGGCGTGGTTCTCTACGAGATGCTGACGGGCGCGGCGCCTTTCGAAGGCATGAACCCGTTCGTCGTCATGAACCAGCGGCTCATCGCCGAGCCGGACCTATCCGCCATTCCCGAGGAACTTCGCGCCGCGATCCGCTGCGCCATGGAGCGCGACCCCGCCCACCGCTATGCCGATGCCGGCGAGTTTGCCGATGACCTCAGGCGTCCGAGCGAAGCCCGGAATGCGGAGCGCAGAACCTGGCGTCAGGAGCCAAAGAAAGCAGTGCTGTTTTCCCTGGCCATGATTCCCGCGGGAATCTTCCTGCTGATGCTTCTTGTTGCGCAGCATCAGTAGCCTGCGGCTATTTGGAAAGCGCCTGCTGAATCGCGGCATTCGCCACCGGCACCAGCAGATCGTAGCCCTTCTCGTTGGGATGCAGGCCATCGCGCGAGATGCCCTCTTTGAGCATGCCTTTGTCGTCCGCCAGCGCGCTGTAGTAATCGGCATAGACCGCATGCGCCTTCGCCGCGTACTGCTTCAGCCACGCATTCACCTTCAGGATGTCGGCGGGCGGGCGGCCGTCCGTCATTTTACGCGGGCCGTAATCGGCCACCGGCGTCACCGCGCAAAGAATCACCTTAATGCCGTGCGCCTGCGCCAGTTCCGTCATCGCCTGGAAGTTCTCTTCCACCATCTCGGCCGTCTCCGCGCCCGTGTTCTTCGCGATATCGTTGGTACCCGCGTAGATGAGCACCGCCGCGGGCTTCAGGTTAATAACGTCCTCGAACATGCGTACCAGCATCTGCGGGGTGGTTTGCCCGCTGATGCCGCGATTCACATAGGGCTTACCTGGAAAATACTGCGCAAGTTTCCAGCCGTCGGTGATCGAATCGCCCAGAAACACAACGCGCTGCGGATCGACGGGTTGCGCCTTGAGCTTTTCGTTATCGGCATGATAACGGCCCAGCTGATTCCAGTCCTCGAGTTGATTGGCAAGAGTCTGGGCCACGGAGGCGAGACAGCAATTGGCGTGGGCCGGATTAAAATCCTCCACCAGCTGTGCAAAGCCCGCAGGGGCAAGAAGAACCGCAAACAGCAATATCTGAGCTATACGCATAGATGTAATCGGATTATATTGCAGTTGCCATCTCCACCTGGCAGGCGGTCAGGATCGCCATGTTGTAGATATCTTCGGCGGAGCACCCGCGCGAGAGATCGTTGGCCGGTTTGGCCAGTCCTTGCAGCATCGGACCGATGGCGGTAGCTCCTCCCAGCCGCTCCGTCAGTTTGTAGCCGATGTTGCCGGCATCAAGATTGGGGAAGATCAGCGTGTTGGCCCGCCCCGCGACGGTCGAGCCCGGTGCTTTCGACGCGCCCACGGCGGGAATCAGCGCCGCATCCAGCTGCATTTCGCCGTCGACGTTCAGCGCGGGAGCACGCTCGCGCAGCATGCGCAGTGCCTCGACGATTTTGTCGATATGAGGATGCCGTGCGCTGCCTTTGGTCGAGAACGAGAGTAAGGCGACGGCCGGCTCGGTTTCGAGAAACTGCCTGGTGGTGCGCGCGGAGGCAAGGGCAATGTCGGCCAGTTCCTCGGCAGTCGGATCGATCACCACGGCGCAGTCGGCGAACGTCATTACGCCGGCGCTGCCGAATTGCGCCGTCGGATGCGCCATCAGGAAGGCGCCCGAAACGGTGCGGATGCCCGGCGCGGGGCCGATGGCATGCAGCGCTGCCCGCACGGTTTCCGCGGTAGTATTCACGGCGCCGCCCACACAGCCATCGGCATCGCCCATCCCGACCAGCAGGGAAGCGAAGTAGAGAGGTTTACAGGCGGTCGCGGCCGCCTCTTGTTCGGTCACCCCTTTGGAAGCCCGGCGCCGGCAATAGAAAGCCGCGCAATCGGCGAGCCGGGGCGAAGTGGCCGGGCAGATGGTCTCGATGCCGGCGTAACTACGACTCGAAGTCAACACCGGCTCGACGATGCGATCTTGCTTCAGCAGACGTGCGGCCGCGACGACGCGCTCGTCATCCCCTTCCGCAAAAACGATACGCCGTCGAGTGGCCCGCGCGCGATCTTTCAAATGTTCGATAAATGGATGCACCGTGCCTGCTTCGCCCCGCCTTCCGGCTACATCGCCAATAACATCGTCTTCATGATCTTCCCTAATCTCCGAGGAAGCGGCCGTAATTGCGCAAGCCCTGCACATTGTCGCAAACCGCTTTCACACCGGCCATGATGGGGATGGCCAGCACCAGACCCGCGGCGCCCCACAGGAATCCCCAGAACATCAGGGAGAACGTCACGATCAGCGGATTCAGGTGCACCCGCGCACCCACCAGCGTCGGATAGAGAACATTCATGGCCACCAGGTGAAGGGCGGCCACCACAATAAGCGAGATCAGCAGGATCGTGCTGGGCGCGCCCGTCGCCAGCGCGGCCAGCGTGGGCGGCAGCAGCGCCAGCACCAGACCCGCGTACGGCACCAGGCTCAGGAAGCCGCTCACCGTACCGATCAGGAATGGATAGGGCAGCCGGATGACCGCAAACAATGCGCAGCTCACCGCCGCCAGCATTACGCCGATCATGAAATTCCCCACCACAAAGGCGCGCGCCATTCCCGCCACTCCCTGCAGGCTGCGCGCGGCGGTCATGCGGTCGGGGCCGTCGAAAAATCGCAGGAAGCTCTTGTAGACGTGGTCGCGCCAGCTCAGCATGAAGTAGACCAGCAGGGGCAGGAACGACGCGATCAGGATGAACTGATAAAGGGTATCGAGCCGGGCAAAAAGGTAGGCCGAAATGGGATTGCGGTCTTCGTGGATGCGCACCTCAGGGATATAGCCAGGCGGCGGTGCGGGAACCGGTGCGGGCGCGTTCTTCCGGCTTCTCTTTGTGGTTGGAGACGCCGGACTGGGCACCGCGGGCGCGATCGGTTTAGGCGCGGGCATCAGCAACCGCGCGGTGGAATCCTCGACGTTCTGAATTCTTTCCGATACGCTCTCAATCAGCGTACTGAGATGCTCCTTAAACGCTGGGACGTCGCTCGCAATACTCGATACCTGGCTGTAGGCGGTCAGCCCGGCGAAGTAGAGGACCAGAACGGCAACCAGGCAGACGACGAAGCTCGCGATGCCGCGGGGAAAGCGCGCCTTTACCAGCAGACTCACGAACGGTTCAAGGATCAGCGCGACGATTACCGCCGCCATCGCCGTGACGAAAACGATGCGCGCCCAATAGAGGATGGCGATGACCACACCGGCCGCGACGATAGACAGGGCATAGCTTCCCGTCGGAACGCGAGCCGCTTCCACCTCTCTCTCGTTACGCGTACCGATCACTGTTGCACGTCACCCTCGAACTTCCGTCAGACGACTGCGGCCGTATTTGCCAGTTCCCCGATCTCCGGAACCCGGATACGCACCACATCGCCCGGCGCCAGCGCGACTTCCTCAGTCACGATAATACCCGTCCCCGTGCACAGCACGGAACCCGCCGGCACCGGATTCGATCGCATCAAGTACTCGACGATATCCTCGATCTTGCGATGCAGCTTGGCCGTCGAAGTGGCGCCGGAAAATCGGACTTCCTCGCCGCGCAGAATCTCGCAGGTCATCTGCAGGTTATACGGATCGGTCAGTTCGTCGGTCGTCACCAACACCGGACCGAGCGCGCAGCAAGCCGAGTAGACCTTCGACTGCGGCAGATACAACGCGTTCTCGCGCTCGATGTCCCACGCCGACACATCGTTCGCCAGGGTATAGCCGACGATCTTGCCGCGCTTGCCCAGCACCACGGCTAACTCCGGCTCGGGCGCGGTGAACTTCGAATCGGAACGGATGCCGATGCTCTGCCCCGGCCCCACGCAGACGCGCGCAGTGCCCTTAAAAAAGATCTCCGGGCGGGCCTCGCGATACACATAGGCGTACATTCCCTCGCGCGTGCCCTGATCGGGCGCGACCGTTTCACCCTCACGAAACATCGCGCTGGTCTCGTAAGTGCAGCCCGATGCCCAGACTTCCGAGGGGTAAATCGGAATCAGCGGAGTGGCCGCCACCGAATGACGGCTCGCGAGGCGCGAAGCGAGGTCGGGAAGCGAAGTCATCTCCGCGTCGGCGCGATAGATAAGGTCCGAAAGCGTGTGCGCCGGGATCGGCCGCGCCGAATTCCCCTCGAATATAGCGGCAATGACATGGCCGTCGTGTTTGATCTGTCCTAGATGCATGATTAATATTTCAGGTAAACCGTCTTATAGTCGCTGTAGAATTCGAGCGCGGCCGGGCCCTGCTCCTTCGGCCCGAAGCTGGAATCCTTGGTGCCGCCGAACGGCAATTGGTATTCCACGCCGGCGCTCGGGAGATTAATGGTCAACAGCCCCGCTTCCGCTCGATAAACATAATCCATGGCGCGTGAAAGATTGGTGGTCTGGATGGATGAAGACAGGCCGAACGGGATGCCGTTGGCGATGCGCAGGGCGTCTTCGAAATCCTTCGCGCGCATGACGGCCAGCACGGGCCCGAAAATCTCTTCGCGCGCAATAGTGTGCTCGGGTTGCACATCGGCGAAAACGGTCGGCTCCACAAAGTAACCTTTGTCATAAGCGCCGCCGGTCAGTTGGTTGCCGCCGCACTTCGGCGCGCCCGATTCCTTGCGCCCGATCGCGATGTACCTCAGCACCGTATCCATCTGGCCCTTATCGACGCAGGGACCGATATCGATGCCGGGCTGCATGCCGTCGCCGATCTTAAGCTTCTTCGTGCGCTCCACCAGCGCGCCGACGAACTGGTCGTAAATGCCGTCTTCCACAATGGCGCGGCTGGTGGCGGTACACTTCTGGCCCGTAGAGAAGAATGCCGCGTTGACCACGTTCTCGACGGCGGATTTGAAATCGGCATCGGCCAGTACGATAGTCGGGTTCTTACCGCCCATTTCAAGCTGGATGCGCAGACGCCGCTTGCTGGCCTCGGTGTGAATCCAGTGGCCGACGTCGTTCGATCCGGTGAATGAAATTGCCTTCAGAGGTCCGGCCTTAACCAGCGCCGCGCCCAGTTCCCCGCCCGATCCGGCGACAAAATTGACCACGCCCTTCGGGATGCCCGCTTCATGCAGCGCTTCCACGATGCGCCAGCAGCAGAGGGGAGAGACCGAGGCGGGTTTCACCACGATGGTGTTGCCGCAGATCAGAGCCGGCGCGATCTTCCATGCCGGAATAGCGATGGGAAAATTCCATGGCGTCACCAGACCCACCACGCCGACCGGCTTGCGGATGGCGAATACGTGCACGCGCTCGCGTTCCGAAGGAACCATCACGCCATCGAGGCGCGAGCCTTCCCCGCCGAAATAACGGAAAATATTGATGGCGCGGCGCACCTCGCCCCTGGCTTCGGGCAGCGTCTTGCCTTCTTCGCGCGTCATCTCCGCGCCCAGTTGATCGAACTTCTTCTCGAGGATGTCGGCCGCCTTGTAGAGAATGTTGCCGCGGGTGGGCGCGGGCATGTTCGACCATGCGGGAAATGCGGCGGCGGCAGCGTCGACCGCGGCATCGATGTCCGCCGCCGAGCCCTTCGCGAACAGCCCCACGATTTCATCCGTATTGGCCGGATTGCGATTTTCAAACGTCTTGCCGATGGCCGCCCATTCGCCGTTAATGTAATTGGCGAATTGCGGAATGCTGGTTTGTGTTGTGCTCATGAAAAATCGTTTTAGAACTGAACTTTTGGCGCCGTGCGCGCATCGGGTTCCGTCTTGAAGTAGGCGTCTTCGCGCTGGAACCCGGACATCGACGCCACAATGTTCGCGGGGAACAGCTGTAGGTCGGTATTGTACTTCTGAACCGCCTCGTTATATCGGCGGCGACTCTGCAGGATGCGGTTTTCGGTGCCTTCGAGCGAGAACTGCAGCTGCCTGAAATTCTCGTTTGCCTTTAGATTCGGGTAGTTCTCGACCACCACCAGCAAGCGCCCCAGAGCGCTGCTGATCTGATTATTGGCGTCGATTTTCTCCTGCGGGGTTTTCGCTCCCATCATAGCGGCGCGCGCGTTAGCCAGCGACTCATAAACCGTCGTCTCTTCTTTCGCGTACCCCTTCACCGTTTCAACCAGGTTCGGAATCAGATCGGCGCGGCGCTGCAGATCCGCATCCACCTGGCTCCACGCCGCGCTGATCGCTTCCTTCTCGGTCGCCAGCTTGTTGCGCTCCTGCACAAACTCGCAGCCGCCCAGCAAGAGCGCAAGGCCCACCACAACGGCAATGATTGCTCCGGTTTTCATAGCGTATGCTTCATTTCTCCAGGACGGCTCACTTGTCAAGGGCATCAACCGCCCCGATCACTTTCCCGATCTCGTTCATGTATGCGCCGAGCAGCGTTTCCGGCTCGACCTCTTTCGCCCTGGAGCGTTCTTCGCGAAGGTCCAGCAATGTCAGAAACGGCGCCGCGTCGATGCCGAACCTTTCCCGCGCGCGCTCGATTATATCGCGCTTGCCGGATGGACCCTCCACCCCGTGCAGAATCAGAGCGTGGCGGAAGAGCACGCAGAAAGTGGAAATCGAATCCACCAGCAAGCGGCGCAGAACGCCTTTATCCGAAAGTATACCGGAGGCTTTCTGGCGCAACCGCAATAGCCTGGCGCGCAGATCGTGCTCCACCTGCCCGCGGTAAAAGCAATCGTCGATGACGAGACCGGAAACCACGTCCGCGCCGTAAAGGATCTTGTGGTGCTCCCGGATGTCGTGGAATTCGATCGCGAAACAATCGGTGGATGTGCGCACTTCCAGTTCCGTCAGCAGCAGCGGCGCCGGATTGCCCTGTTCGCGCCACCAGCGGAAGATCGGCTCGGTGGCGCGCAACTGCGCGGGCGCGATCTGGCTGAGTACGCACAGCACGTTGTAATCGGAATATTTTCCGTGATGATTACCCGATGCCGCCGAACCGTAGAGGACCACCGAGACGAGATCCGCGCCCAGCGCTTTGCGCAGCTTGTCGACCAGTTGATCCAGAACGGGCATGGGCATTGGCTATTCTATCCGGCCTCGCGTTACCAATCGCTCGAAGCGCCGCCGCCGCCGGAATCGCCTCCGCCGAACCCACCGAATCCACCACCGCCTCCGCCCGAATCGAAACCGCCGAATCCACCACCATCGCGCCCACCGCCCGACCATCCGCGGCCCGAATTCAGGATCGAGCCCAGCAGCAATCCGCTCCAGAATCCGCCCCCACCGCCCCCGCCATAGCGGGTACCACCGCCGCCTCGGAGAAGCATCAGCAGGACGAAAATTCCCAGGAAAATCATCCCCCAGGGAATGCTGTCCTGGGTGGAACGGGGGACGCGACGCTCCATGGCCGGGGCGGCGATCCGCACACCCTTCGCCTGCGCGATGGTCCCGCCCAGCCGTTGCGCCGCGACCAGCATCGCCTCGCCATACTGCCCTGCGCGCAGAGCCGGCCGCATGTCGTCGAGCAAGAGGCCAGCCATGCTGTCGGGAATGATGCCGCCCAGTCCGCCCCCCACCTCAAGACGCGATTTGCGATCTCTGACCGAGAGCAGCAACATGGCGCCGTCGTCTTCCGTTTTCCGGCCCACCCCCCAGGCATGAAAGATGTCATTGGCGACGTCCTCGATCGGTTCGCCATCGAGCGACGGCAGCGTTACGAATGCCAGTTGAGCGCCTGTCGCTTGCTCGACTCGCGCAGCGTAATCGTCAATGGCGGCGCGGCTCTGCGCATCGATTACACCCGCGAAATCGCTGACGTAACCCTGCGGCTTGAGCGACTTCCAATCCACGGCAAGGGCCGGCGCAACAAGGCAAAGCAAACCGCAGCACAGGCGGAGGAAGGATCTCATGGATGCAACTCCAGCTTATCGCGGACGCATTGGACACGCGGCGATCGCCGCGTCTGGAGTTTCCGCATTTTTCCTCTTGAATGCTTTGGGCAAATATGTTTGCATCTATATAGATGAAATTTGAGAGCACCGTCCGCCAGCGCGACAAACTGGCTGGATCGATCGCCGCGCCCACCGGGATTCTGCGCGGCTCTCTGCTGGAGCGC
>JBEKAQ010000046.1:0-39070 GCA_050015835.1 Bryobacteraceae bacterium
CCCCGTCAGGCGCGACCCCGGCGAGGCTGTGCGAACATTACCACGGGAGTCAAAAACAAAACTCCAAAACCGGAACTTTCTACTTGGCTGGGAATAGGAACTTTCTATTTGGCTCCGACAAGCCTGGGAGCGCGACATGACGGTCATCTTTCAACGTGCGCAGCGACAGGTATGCCGTCAATGAATCGCCGGCATCCCCAAACGCCCGTGTTTCCACGCCAGCCTCGCAAGGATCGCACCGTCCGGAAAGGGAGCCTTTCTCTCCCGATAAGCCTTCATCGATCAAGCGCTTCCGAGAATGCCCCTAACTCATCAAGGCTGCCTGCTTCGGGCGACACGGCGACCGACTCCCACTGCCGGTATCCTCAGGTGTCCACTCCGGCGTCTATGAAATCGTCTGGCGTGCGGGTGAGGGCGGGATGGGCCAGGCCTGGGAGGCCCGCGACAGCCGACTCGACCGCATCGTCGCCATCAAGACTTCCGGTCGCGCTTCAGCGAACTCTTCGGGCGTGATCTGTTGGCGGAGACAGTCGAGGGCCCCGCTCCGGCCGGCGCATCCGCAATATCCGGCTGGATAACTTCGGTCCGGCGAAACCGGCAGCCGGGGAGACAGAGCTTAATCCTGACAGGTTGAAATTGCCGGCGGCTTCGGGCCTGACTCAAGGGACGGCGGAACACTCGAGTCCCGGACCGGCGCGGAGGCGGGATACTCGGGGATATTTTTTCTCTGCATGGTCCTCGGCGGCAGACCCGCAAGAACCCGGCTGGCGTAAAACAGCGAAGTCAGGAACGTCATGGACGACCGGCCAGCCCGCCTTGGGTACATCCGGCAAGGAATCTCGTGAATGCGGCAGCCGCTGCGTTTGAGCGCGATGAGCGCTCCGGCTTCCGGGTACGGCGCCTCCAGGTTGGCCAGCAGTTCCAGAGCGCGGCGACCGACGCCGATGAAGCCGGAGGTGGGATCGCGAATTGTCTGTCCCAGAGCGGGCGCCAGAAGACAACGCAGCGCGACGATTCCCACGATACGAACCCATGACGTTTGCCAGCGGTCCGACGTGAGAAATCGGGAACCGATGACGACATCGGCGCCCGTGTCTTTCAGAGCGCGAAGAATTCCGGAAATGTCCTCCGCTTCGTGCTGCCCGTCCCCATCGATGCGAACGACAGTTTCGAAGCCCCGTTCCAGCGCGATCTGGTATCCGGTCCGCAGGCATCCCCCCAGACCGGCGTGCTTCGGAGGCCGCACGACCTGCGCGCCCGCCTCGGCGGCAACCTGCGCGGTGGCGTCGCTCGAATGATCGTCGATGACCAGTAAGGGCGTGTCGGGAAAGATATGCCTCACGGAGTGCACCACCGAGGCGATAGAGGCCTCTTCATTGCGGGCGGGCACGATGATCATCAGCGCGGCCTTCAGCATGCACGCGCCAGTTCCCGAACCGTGATTCGATGACGCATGATTAACCGAATAAACTCGCGCGAACCGATTCTTCGCGTGGCGGCGATGGCGGCCCTCTTGCGCAGAAGCTCCGGCAGATGCCACAGGGTTTCGAAATGTGCGCGGATCACAATGCCGAGGGCGCAACCGATGGAAAAGCCGGAGGCGACAAATTCGGCGGCAGCGCCACTCCCGAAAAACACCTGCCACAACTGACAAAAATACCGCGCAAAAGAGGTGAAGGGCACCATGAAAAGCAGGGGAAAAGGGAAACTCTTGAGCGCGACCCAAAGCCGGTTGCGCTCGACGTAGCGCGCTTTGAGGGACGAGTATGGCTGCGCGGTCCGGGAATAGCCATGGCGCACGCCGGCCCTGGCCGCATAACGGCATTGCCAGCCCGCCCATACCGCCCGGAGGCCGAGGTCGGTGTCCTCGCAATAGAGAAAGAAGTCGCTGTCGAACATGCCGATATCTTCCAGCATCGCGCGCCGGTACAGGGCCGCGCAAGCGCTGGGAAAAAGAACGTCTTCGGAGCGGGCGAAGGAGGCGAGGGGCATGGACCCGCCGCGCTGCTTGCTGCTTCCATCGAGGCATATGGACATGCCCGCCGAATCCAGACGTCCGGAACGGGAGACGCGGATGCTCGATGCGCACATTCCCACGCGCGGCCCCGATTCCACCTCCCGCACGAGCTCCGCGAGCCAGTCCGGGTCCGCCTCCGTATCGTCGTTGAGCGCGGCTATCAAAACAGCCTTCGTCGACTCCACCGCCAGGTTGATGGCCGCACCGAATCCCAGGTTGTAGCCGGGCCGGAGAACGCGCAGCGGGAATCGGAAAAGGCTTGCATCCGGCTGTGCGCAAACCGAGCCATTATCGATTACGATCACTTCGAAGTCGGGCCAGGTCTGCCGGTCGAGTGCCAGCAGGCAGGTTTCGAGCATACTGCCGGCCAGCAGAGTGGGGATGGCGACGGCGACGCGGGGAGCCACGGGAGTCATTCCTGAGCTGCTTCCTCGAACGATCCCGGCGCATCGTAAAGCCAGGAAGGGCGCGGGTCTCTGGGGAGTGCCGCCTTGCGGGCGACGGCCAGAATGCAATCGCCGCGCAGGTCGGCCGGAAGTCCCAGTGAAGAAAGGACCCTCTCCGCCAGTTCCGCGCCAACCGGAGACTCGCTGCTGTAGGGCTCCGTCTCAATGTGCTCAACGATGAAGCCGGCGGCTTCGAGGAGCTTCGAGATCTCGACGGGAGTGTACTCCCGTTCGTGTTTGGAATCGTCCGCGAATTGCCCGTACGGGTCCGGGTAGCGATTGTAAAAGCCAGGGTGATTCCCCTGAATGACGGCATTCAGGGCGCGCAGCGACACGATGTTGGGAGTGGTCAGGACCAGCACGCCTCCGTCCCTCAGTATGCGGTATATTTCGCTCATCATGCGCATGGGATCGCGGCGCAGATGCTCCAGCAACTCGCAGCAGAGGACGGTGGCGAAGAACCCGTTGGCGTAGGGAAACGTGTCGCGTTCGCAGTCGAACAGGTCGATGGCGCAAACCATGGTCTCTCCATCGCGCGCGGTCGCCATCTTCAGATCGCTTCCGCCTGAACCGAGGTAAGAGCCCCTCACTTCGCCGTAGCCCAGAAGATTGCGCAGAGCGGGAGTAATCTGCATATAACAGCCCATCTCGAGAATACGATCGTCGGCGGAGCCCGGAGGAATCAACTGGAGGGTTCGGCTGAGCCGCACTTCGTGATGGCGGAGATAGCGGATGCGATCGGTGCCCGGTTCTGCCCAGCGCCGCAGATACTCGCGGATTCTGGGGGCCGGCATGTCGGCGAGGGATGCCGGCGCCGCGACTGGCTCGGCGTACACGCCGGCGAATTCCGCGTAGCGCTGCGCCACGGCCGGCCAGCCGCAGTTTTCCGAAGCCCATTTGGCGGCCGCAGATCCGATCGCGCCCACGGTGTCCGGCGCAGACAGCAACCATGCGAGCGTCTCGCAAAGAACGGTTTCGAGATGCTGGTCGGAGGGAATGCGTACGCAGATGTCGTCCGGATATTCGCGCGCGGCCCCGGTATCGGACATGACGACGGCCTTGCCCAGGCCGAATGCGCGCGCCGCGATTCCGGACGTTTCACCGAACGACGGCCAGCGCAGATTCAGCACCACGTCGCATCCGGCGATACAACGATCGAGATCTTCACCGGGAAGGTGTCCCTGGAGGAAGACGTGGTCTCTCACTCCGAGCTGATCGACCATCCGGTCGACCGGCACTTCCGGATGCGGCTCTCCGGCTATCAGCATGCGTGCGTCCGGCATCCGGCCGATCAGCATGCGGAACGCGCGCAGGCACTCGGCGGCGCGCTTGTCGGGCCGCAGGTAGCCAAACAGGCCGATGAGCGGTTGCCCCTGACTTAGACCCAGGCGCGCACGCCATTCGGTTCCGTCGGCTGGGCGCGCATGAATTCCATGCGGTATCCTTTCGATGCGCCCGCGAAACCCTTTCATGCGGACCATGCCGGCGGCGTAGAGGCTGTGCACGACACAGGCGCGGCTTCGATCGAGCAATCGCCTCAACATGGAGAAATGACGCGGCTGCTGACCGGCGGGCGCATAGCCGGCGTTCTTTACGGTATCCCACTCCTGTCCGAAAACTTCATAAGCGACCTCGCGCAGATACGCCTTCGCAGAGCCGGCGTTCATGCCGCGGATGAGATCGTGAAGATTCGGTTCGTGCAGCACCGCGATTCCGGGATGGCGGAGCGCTGTTTCGTAGATGCCCGCATGGAACGGATTATTGCCGAGCTGGTAAAACACGGCATCGAAAGCCCGCGGATCGAATGCGCGGGGAGTTTTTTCGAAGACCTGGAGATCGACGAGCTTCCCGAGCCCGGGTATCAGGGCAGCGGCATAGTCGGCGGTGCCGGTTGCCGCCGGGGGCAGAGGCGTAAACATAGCCACGCGGGTGCGTCCGTTCATTTGCGGCCCAGCACGCCATAATCCCGCGCGTCAAAGAGGAGACTGTCCACTTGGCGGACCACATCGATCTCCCTCCAGGGCAAATGATTTTCCGGTGGGAAGTGATTCAGACCGACGCGCCGGATTACGGCGAATCCGGCGTATTCGAGCATAAACGTCAGCAGCGCCTCGGGTAAAGGCCGGCGGTGCGTGGGGTCGTTCCAAAAATAATGCGATCCCATCAGCAGATTCCCCGGATTCGGCGTCTCGATCGCGATCAGGCCGCCGGCGCGGAGCTTTTGAAAAATCAGCGGCAGAAGTTGCAGGAGGTATTCGCTGGGCAGATGCTCCACTACATGGAACATTGTGACGACCCCCAGCGATCCATCCGGAGTGGCGCGGAGATAGTCGAGAGCGTCGGCCTGGACGGCGCGAAAATCACGGCTGCGGCAGTAATCGACCGCCGCTGGGTTGGCATCGATGCCGGACACGGCATGCCCGCCCTCCGATACCAGAGCCAGCCACTCTCCCCGCCCGCAACCGATATCGAGCCACCCGCCACCCGAGTTGCCGCCCGATTCGAGAATCATTCTCAGCCACTCTTCGAGTTTGGCCCGGGTATCTCCCTCGGAGCCTCGAAAGCGATCCTGCAACGCAAACTCGAAGGCGGCGGGGATGGGGGCGGCCTCGCCGGACACAATCGCGCGGGACACAGTGTTGCCGGCCGCCTGCGAAGTATGGGAGGGCGGAGCAACCTGCGAGCACTGGATGGCTCGCACTTCTCTCGCCAGCGCGCCGATGGTATCCATCTGAATCTCGATCAGCCTGCAGAGACTGCCGATGGTATTCGTCACTTCATGCTGAACGCGGTGAATCTGGGGCGTATACCAGAACAACATCCGCTGGATGGCGCGGATCAGATGCGCGCCGGCCCGCGCGCGAAAGGTATCGGGCGAGGGCGGCATCTGACCGATCAGACCGCGCATCTGGTACAGGCGCTCGTAGGAACTGTGCAGAATCGTCAGCTCGTTGGCGACCGCCGGCGACCCGCCCGATGCAGCGGCAATTCCCGAGACTCCGGCGCTCTCCCGCGCCGCCTTCGCATGGATTTCCATGACCACCTTACGGATATTCATGCGCCTCGATTGCGCTATTGTACCTCAGCGGCAACAGCATCCATGCGGGGTATTATTGAGCGATGGTCACAGGGCGCGGCACGCGCGGCGCATGCTGAAACGATTGCCCGCAATCGCCGTCACGATAGCCGTTTTTCTGGCGTTCGGGTTCCGGGTGCTGCCGGCGTACCGGGTGGTCTTCACCTCCCACGGCGTAATGTTTCAGGAGCCCGACGCGTGGTTCCACATGCGCGCCGTCCATAACCTGCTGGCGCACTTCCCGAGGCGCAGTGGATTTGACCCGTATGCTCTTTATCCGGGCGGAGAGAACGTCGTAACAGGTCCGTTCTGGGACTACCTTGTCGCTTCCGCGGCATGGCTCGCCGGGGTGGGTTCGCCGTCCGAAAACATAGTGGACGAAGTGGGCGCATGGCTCCCGGCGGCGCTCGGCGCTTTACTTCCCGTCCCCGTTTTTCTGCTGGCGCGGCGTCTGTTCGGCACGGGCGCGGGCCTATTCAGCGCTGTCTGGGTGGCGCTGATTCCCGGGACGTTTTTGTGGGTAGGCCATCTCGGCATGGCGGACCACCATGCCGTCGAAGTCATTACCGGCTTTCTGACGCTCACTACTCTATGCGCCGCAACGGAGACGCCGGGCCGGCGGAGCTGGATGATCGCCGTGCTCGCAGGTGTGGCACTGACCGCCTATCTGGATACGCAGGTGACCGGGATTTTCGTGCCTGCGGTGCTGGGCGTTGCGGCTATGCTCAGTCCCGCGCTCGCGCCCCTGTCGGCGACGGCCCTCGCCACCGCGTGCTTTCTGCTCCTTCCCCTGGAAAGCAGCGGGCCGTGGCTGGGATACATGTGGTTATCTCTTAGTGCCAGCCTGGCGATAACCATAGCGCTGGCGGTCCTGCATGGCGTCGGCAAGAAACGGAACTGGCCGCGCGGGGCTGTGTATGGTACGGCGGGGGCGGTTGTTGTGGCGGCGACGGGATGCATGGCGATCTCGCAAGCGGCGAAGATTCACTCGCTGATGGAGCTCATCGGGAGCTTTCAGCCCGGGCGCCCCGGTGGGGGGGTGGCGTCGCAGGTGAGTGAACTGCAACCTCTGTGGGCTGCCGCGCCAGGGGGATTCGCCTCCCTGTTCAGCCAGTTCGGCCCCGTATGGGTGCTGGCGGCGCCTGGATTGGCGGCGGTGGCTGCCCTGGCATGGCGCGACCGCCGTCCCGCAGTAATACTGTTTGCGGTGTGGAGCCTCACCATGATCGCCGGAGTTTTCTCTCACTTGCGGATGGCGGCCTATGCGGGGCTGGCGGTGGCGATTCCGGCAGGGGCCGGCGCGGCGTGGATCGTGCGACGGATACCGAGTCGTCTTGTGTGGCTGCGCGGGTTGACGGCGGGTATTGTGATTGCGATCGTCGTAGCTGGTACGCTGCCGGTGGGATTCGCGCAGACGCGTCGCGGAGGGGGACCCGATCCGGACTGGTGGGCGGCGCTCGAGTGGATGCGATGGAAGACGCCGGAGCCAATAGGCGACCGCCGGGCGTGGTACGGGTTGTGGCCGCGACTCAAGCCTGGCGCCGTTTTCACTTACCCGGCTTCCGCCTATGGCATCATCGCGCTCTGGGACCGGGGATGGTGGATCAGCGGCATTGCGCGGCGCATTCCGGCCGCAAACGGAGGAGGGAGCGGAGCCGTCGAAACAGCGCGATTCCTGACGGAAACGTACCCGGAGGAGGCGTTGCGAATCATGCGGAGCAGAGGCGCCAGATACGCCGTAATCGAACCCGGATCGGTGACGACCAGGTTGCCCGCGCTGGTGGCGGCGGCGGGACGCCGGATCGACGACTACTCGCGTATCTTCAACGTGCTGGTCCCCGGCGGAAAATCCATACGCGTCAGGGTTTATCTGCCGGCATTCTACCGCTCCATGGCGGCGCGCCTCTACCTGTTCGAGGGCCGCCGGATTGAGAGCCGTACGCACGGCGTACAGGTCTACCTGACGGAGTCTGTCCTCTCGGACGCGGGCGTATATGAGGAAACGGTCTCATCCGTGCGCAGCTTCGCATCCGAAAAAGAGGCCGAGCAATGGATCGCGCTTCATCCGATGGAGGCCGCCAGACTGGTCAGCGCGGACCCGACGCTGAGTTGCGTCGATCTGGACGAGATATCCTGGCTGAAGCCCGTGTTCGTTTCGAGGCAGGAGCGGGTGGTGGGCTACAGGCAGCCGGTTGCAGTCAGGATTTTCGAGCTGACGCCATGAAGATCTGCATCGACTGCTCGCCGCTTCTGGTGAGAAGCGCGGGCGTCAAGACGTATCTTCGCCATTGGCTGAATGCGCTGCGTAACGATTACGCGGAATCGATTACCACGTTTCTGGAACCCGATAACTCACGGCTGGATCTTACCGGCGGCGCGAACCGCCATTTCCTGCGTCTGGCGACTCTCTGGGCCCTCAACCGGACGGGGAGCGCGGTGGTTACGAAATGCGTTCCCGAATCTTCGGTATTTCACGCTTCGAATCTACTCCGCTGTTTCCCGAGGGGACCGAAGCTATCGGCCACCGTTCACGACCTGACCAGTTGGGTTGTGCCTGAGTTCCACACGCCGGCGCAACGGGCGGCCGATCGGGCTTTTGCCGACGTCGTGCTGCGGGCGGCCGACGGACTGATCTGCGTTTCCGAGAATTCCCGCCAGGACGCGGCGCGAATACTGAAGCTCGACCCGCAAAAGATGACGGTAATCCCCCCCGGCGTGCCGGACGCGTACTTCAGTGTGGGACCCAACGAATCGCAAGCCTCGGCCCGAGCGCTGCATCTGCAAAAACCTTATTTCCTTTTCGTGAGTACGATTGAGCCGCGTAAGAATCTGGACGGCCTGCTTTCGGCATGGCTTTCGTTGTCGGCTGAATTCCGGCGGAGCCATGAACTGGTTGTGGCCGGAATGCCCGGCTGGAAATCGCAGGCGACATTGCAACGGCTGCGGCATCTTGCGGAAGCGGAAGAATCGGGTGTCCGCTATCCTGGTTACGTTCCCGAGGTTCTGATGCCCGGGCTCACGGCCGGCGCCCGCGCGCTCATCTACCCCAGTTTCTACGAAGGCTTCGGGATTCCCGTTGCCCAGGCTTTGGCCGCGGGATGCCCCGTGATCGTTTCCGGCAGCTCTTCGCTGCCTGAAGTAGCGGGCGAGGCCGGGTCATTCATCGATCCGGAAAGCCAAAGCGAGATCGCCTCCGCGATCGGGCGGATCAGCGCGTCGGACTCTCTTTGCGACCGCCTGCGCAGGGCGGGGAGGGAGCGCGCGAAGCTGTTTCGGTGGGAGCGGGCGGCACGCCAGTCATTTGAGTATTTTCGCAGTCTTGCCGGGTGAACCGGGCGGCGGCGATCAGTTCGCGAAGCGTCCCCTCCGCAGTCCTGTTCCAATCGAACATATGGGCCTGGCGGGGTCCTTCGACCATGGCGCGGGATCGGAAAACCTCATCGTGGGCGGCTATTTCGAGGGCAGCCAGCATGGCGTCGGCGGAAGATGGATCGAACGTGCGCGCCACCTCGCCGGCAATCTCGCTGAATGGCGGAATCGCGGAGCATGCACTGGGAATTCCGGCCGCCAGCGCTTCGATCAACGGCAAACCGAAACCTTCAAAGAGACTCGGCGCGAGGAATGCGTGTGCGTCCCTGAAAAGCGCATAGAGATCGTTGCGGGGAATCCAACCCGTGAAGTCCACGTCTTCGGCCAGACCGAGCGCGCGCACCCGATCCTGCAGCGTGGCCGTGGCAAACCCTTTCAGTCCTGCGATCACCAACCGGTATTCGGGGTGAAGCGCCCGGAAGCGATGAAACACCTCGAGCGTCAGTTCCAGGTTCTTGTGCGGGTGTAGTGTCGAAACGACCAGAATGAATGGCCGGGTCCGGCGCGAAGCATCGGTGGGCACCAGGCGCTCTTTTCCGATCGCAAAGAACTCCGGATCGACGCCGTGCCGAACCGTGGCGATCTTACCTTTCGCCAGGGGAAAGCTCTCGGCAAGATCCCGCGCGGTATTGTTTGAAACGGCGATCAGGCGGTTGGAACGCGCCACTGAGGCGGCGAGGAGCACGTTCCAGAAAGGAAGATCCCGAGCGCGAAAGAACTCGGGATGTTTTTTGTGCTGGAGGTCATGGAAAACCGTGACCTGCGGACAGCGGGTGAACACGGGCGCAGTGAAGCCGGGATTCAGCAGAACGTCGATACCGTGCCGGGCGAGCATCCGCGGAAGGCGAACTTGTTCAAAGAGAATACGCGCGGGCCGGGAACTCGCCCGAACCGCACAGGGGATGGCGCAAAACCGGGGGCACGCCGGAACCAGCTCGCTCCCGGTCTCACGATTCACGAAGACAGCATAATGGTTCGTCTCGTCGATACGGAAAAGGGAGCCGAGCAAAAACCGCAGGTAGATCTCCGTGCCCCCTACCCCGCCCGGGATGAGAAACAGAGCGTTGATGCCGATTCGCAGGGCCACTACAGCTCCTGGGGAAGCTTCGCCATCCACTGCGGCGTGACGGCGTGGATTGGGTTGAGCGCAAGCACATGGCGTCCCCCGAAACACTCGCAGGCCACCTTGCCGAGGTGGAGTTGCCGCACCCTCCGAAAATTATCGGCGCGGCGACCAGGGCGAAAGATCCGACTGGCAGGCGGACATTTTGCACACATATCTGTCTCCTCGGCGGACTGGCTGCTCTTCCAACCTGAAGCGAGTCATGTAATCCGCTGAGCTATTTTACCCTCGTGCGGCACTCGGGCCGAGGCGTTATTCGTGCTCCGGGGCTTTGTCCGGATCATCGTCTTACGGTTCGACCACACAGACACGATCGCCAGGCTGTACCCAGGAATTGCCTTTTCCGAAAAATTGACGGCGTCGAACGAAACATGCGTGTAACCCGCGGACGGCGGCCGCGAATGCCGTCGGGTGACGATGCGATGATAACTGCGACGACGGCCCAGGTACCGATCCTCATCAGTCCTACCCTGCCCCGCTGTCGCCGCGTGTCCGTCTGATTTCAAAAGTGGACGCCGACGAGCACTTCAGCCTGATTGAGATTGGAGAAGTCTTGGAAATTCGAGACGGTTTGGCGATGTAGCGCAGTTCGCCGCTGAAGCGGATGATCTTAGGCACCTTGACGTCGATGCCCGCCCCCAGCACGATGCTGGCATCCGATTGGTGCAGGAGTTCGCCCGGTCCGGAGGTGATGGTGCTCTTCGCCGCGGCGGAGATTCCCGCGAGGCGATCGAATTGAAGACCGGCTTCGACGAACGGCTTGATGAGCGGCGGGCCGGGCAGACGGTACTCAAGAAGAACCGGAAAACTATACTGCTGGGCCGATATATCCTGGAATACATTCAGGCTGGTCAGATTGAAGCTCCAGGGGCGGAAGAGGCCGTCCACTTCGATGCGCAGATTCAATGGCAGGTTTACCTGAATCGCTCCACCGATCGTAAAGTTCGTACTCTTCGAGATGGACTGAATGCTGTTGACGGTATTTCCGTTTACTACGCTGGTGAACGGCGCTCCTCCTGTTACGCCCACGGAAAGAGCCTGCTGGGCGTTGGCTGCGGCGGCGGTGAGCAGCAAGCGCAAATGAGGTTTCGCATCTTCAATGGGGACGTTCAGGCCCGGTCCGTGGTTGCTTCACCGATCAGAAGCAGCAGCACATGTCGTTTATGCGGGACCGATCTGTGCTCGAATACATAGATTGCCTGCCACGTGCCGAGGGCCGGTTGTCCTCCGCGCACGGGAATCGAAAGCGAGGGCGACGTCAGCGTGGTGCGGATGTGGGCGGGCATGTCGTCGGGACCTTCGGTGGTGTGGCGGAACCAGGGCGTCTTTTCAGGCACCATGCGGTCGAAGAATTCGACCATGTCGCGGAGCACGTCGGGATCGGCATTCTCCTGGATGGTGAGGGATGCGGAGGTGTGCTGAAGAAAGACCGTCAACAGGCCGCTCGATAGGTTCTGTTGCGCCACCCAGCGGCGTACTTCGCGCGTAATATCATAGAGACCTTTACCACGGGTTACGACAGCGATCTCGCTCTGCGCCTGGATCACTCGACGGTTACGCTTTTGGCGAGATTGCGCGGTTGATCGACGTCGCAGCCGCGCCGGACGGCGATGTGGTAGGCGAGCAGTTGGAGCGGAACGATCTCGAGAATCGGCGTCAACAGTTCGGGCGCGGCGGGAATCTCGATGACATCGTCGGCAACCTTGCGGACTTCGCGGTCGCCTTCGGTAACGATGGCCACGACCTTGCCTTCCCGCGCCTTCACTTCCTGGATATTCGAGAGAGTCTTCTCGTAGAGCAGGCAGCTCGCATGATTGGTGCGGTCCTGGGTGGCGAGAACTACCACGGGCAGTTTCTCGTCGATAAGGGCGTTGGGGCCGTGCTTCATTTCGCCGGCGGGATAGCCTTCGGCGTGGATATAGGAAATCTCTTTCAGCTTGAGCGCGCCTTCGAGCGCAATGGGGAAATGCACGCCGCGGCCGAGGTAGAGAAAGTCGGTCGAACGGAAAAGCTTGCGTGCTAATTCCTCGTAGAGGCTGTCGTCGGCGAGGATGGTTTCGAGCTTGCCCGGAATACGCACCAACTCCTGGACGAAGCAGCGCGACTTCTCTTCGTCGAGCGCGCCGCGCATCTGGCCGAGGTAGCAGGCGAGGATAGCGAGCGCCGTCAGCTGGCAGGTGAACGCTTTGGTGGAGGCGACGCCGATCTCCGGTCCGGCGTGGGTGTAGACGGTGCCGGAAGCTTCACGGGTGATCATGGAGCCGACCACGTTGCAGATGGCGAGCGTCTTCGATCCCTTTTGTTTGGCTTCGCGCTGGGCGGCGAGCGTATCGGCGGTTTCGCCCGATTGGGAAATCACCACGGTCAATACATCGGGGCCGACGAGGGGGTCGCGATAACGAAATTCGCTGCCGTAGTCCACTTCGACGGGCATGCGGGCCAGCTTCTCGATCATGAACTTGCCCGCCAGCGCGGCGTGCCAACTGGTTCCGCAGGCGATGATCTTGACCTCGCGGAAGGCCTGGAACTGCTGCGGCGTGATGTCCATCTCGTCGAGGAAAATCTTGCCGGTCTCCTGCCCGACGCGGCCGAGGGTGGTGTCGCGGACGGCGCGCGGCTGCTCAAAAATCTCCTTGAGCATGAAGTGCTTGTAGCCACCCTTTTCGGCCATTATCGGGTCCCAGAGAACGTGCTGCACCTGGCGGTTCACATAATGGCCGTTGAAGTCGCTGAGTTGGACGCCGGCGGGGGTGAGCACCGCCATGTCGCCGTCGGCGAGGAAGAACATGTCGCGGGTGTGGCTGAGGATGGCGGGGACGTCGGAGGCGACGAAATATTCGCCGTCGCCAAGGCCGATCACAACGGGCGGGCCTTCGCGGGCGGCGACGATCTTGTTGGGGTCGCGGCGGCTCAGAATGGCCAATGCGAAGACGCCGCGCAGTTGCTTCAATGCCAATCGCACGGCCTCTTCGAGATTGCTTTCGAAGTATTTCTCGACCAGGTGGGCGATGACTTCGGTGTCGGTCTCGGTTTTGAACACGTGACCTTCGTGCTGGAGTTGCTCTTTCAGCTGGAGGTAGTTTTCAACGATTCCGTTATGCACCACGACGATGTCGCCGGTGCAATCGCGGTGGGGGTGCGCGTTTTCTTCGGTGGGACGGCCGTGGGTCGCCCAGCGCGTATGGCCGATGCCGTAGAGGCCATCGACGGGATCCATCTGCAGCACGTCTTCGAGGTTGCGCAGTTTGCCCGAGGCGCGGCGCACACCGAGTTCGCCATTGTCGCAGTAAACGGCCACCCCGGCGGAGTCGTATCCGCGATACTCCAGGCGCTTCAAGCCGTCAACGATGATGGGGACCGCACGCCTCGATCCTACGTAGCCGACTATTCCGCACATAAGGTCATTTTCTCAGTCGAGTCTCTCAATGCGGTAATTCTCGATGACGGGGTTGCTGAGAACGTCGCGCGCGATGGCGTCGAGGTCTTCGCCGGGCTGCATGGTGATTTCGAAAAATTTTCCCTGGCGAACGTCTTCGATGCCTTTATGGCCGAGGCCGTTCAGAGCGGCGCAGATGGTCTGGCCCTGGGGATCGAGGACGGAAGGTTTGAAGGTTACGTAGACCCTGGCTTTCACGTAAGACCATCTTACCCCGGAGGAACGCGGCTATCTATCCGACTACCGGCTATCGGCGCACGTCCAGTTTGCAGCAGTCGGGCGCGCATACATACGCGGGGCCTCTTTCCATAGCTTCGTGGACCATCTGGCGGATGCCCGCGATAAAGCGCGGATGCGTCCCCACGGTTGCCGCGCGCAGGAATGCGATGCCTCGCTCGCCGGCCAGCCCCGCAGCTTCGGTATCGAGATCGTAGAGGACCTCCATGTGGTCCGACAGGAATCCTGCCGGCACGACGATGAGCTTCTTCGCTTCGGTTTCGCGGATGTATTTACCGATGTCCGGTTCGAGCCAGGGCTGGCTGGGCGGGCCGCTCCGGCTCTGGAACACGAGCACCGGGTCGCCCAACTCCAGTTCCGCGTTGACCATCGCGCACACCGTCCGCAGTTGCCGTTCGTAGGGGCTCGATTGCGCCATGGAGACCGGCACGCTGTGGGCGGTGTAGACGACATCCGCGCCCGGCAGCTTTTCGCGCGCCTCGCGCACCGTGAGGACTACTGTTTCGACGAAGCCGGGGTGGTTCCAGAATGGCGGCAGCTTATCTATCAAGGGAGCTCCTTCCCCGACGGCGGCGCGGGCGCGTTCGATGTCCTCGCTATACTGGCGGCATCCCGAGTACGAACCGAAGGCCGAGGTGACCAGGGCCAGCGCGCGTTTGACGCCATCGCCGCGCATCTTGGCCACGGTATCGGCGATCATCGGGGCCCAATTGCGGTTGCCCCAATAGATGGGCAGATGCAACTCGGTGCGGAGTGCGGCGATCAGAGCGCGGCATTGATCGTTGATGGGGCTCATGCCATCGAAGTGATAGTAATGCTCGGCGACTTCGAGCATGCGTTCGCGCGGGACATTCCTGCCGCGAAGCACGTTTTCGAGAAACGGGATTACGTCCTCGTGCTTCTCGGGTCCGCCGAAGGAGACGAGCAGAAAGGCATCGTATTTATCAGGCATCGCTGTCAGGCATCACGGCCGGCCACCAGAGCGACGGGGCGAATGGGCGACCCCGTGCCCCCGCGAATCTTCAGGGGCGCGGCCACGAAGAGGAATTCGGTGACGCCCGCGGCGGATAATTCTTCGAGGTTGAGGCACTCGATAATATGGATGCCGCTCTCGACCAAAAGATGTACGTGAACCGCCATGGCGGGGCTGGGCGCGAACTCGAAAGGCGCCGTGTCGCTGCCGGCCGCGAAGATTTTTCGCGCGCTCAGCCATTGCGCCGCCGCGAGGCCCGGGCCGGGACTATGCACCTCGGAAATGAACTGCGCCGCATCGTCCCAATAACGCGCCCACCCGGTGCGGAGCACCGCGACGTCGCCGGGCTTCACGGTAACGCCGGTAAGATCGAGATGCTCGGGTGTAATGACGAAGTCTTTGGGCAGAACGTCGACGCCTTCGAGCTTTGCGATATCGAGCAGCACGCCGCGGCGGAAGATGGGCTGAATGGTATCGACGGTGTGGCGCTCGAGACCGCCGACATAGCTCTGGACGCCCGCGGCCCTTTCTCCGCCGAACAGCTTTCCATGGCAGGTGAAGTGGCAGAGCGCGTCGATGTGCGTGCCGACATGCGTGCCTAAGGCGATGGCCTCCGAGGCGGAGCTGGCGCCGCCGGGGTTGACGTAGTCGCCGTGCTTCTTATTCAGCCCGTAGAGAAAGGGGGGATGGGCGGGATGATGCGGCATGCCGGTGTACCAGGGCTGCGCGAGATCGACGGCGCGGCTATTGGCAAGCGCTTCGAAGAGCTGTATCAAATCGGACACTTCACCATATTAGCGGTGATCGTCCGGCGGAGCGTCCTTCGGCTGGTCTGGCGGTTGGTTAAGCGCTCCGCGCATTTTTTCCCGCGCCTTATCGAGGTCCTTGTCCAGAACGCGGTTGGCCTTTTCCGCGTCTACTTTGGCGTCCGCCAGAGCTTGTTTGGCGTCGCGCTTGGCTTGTTCGGCGGTCTGGCGCGCCTGTTCCCGCGCGTGCTCATCCTGACTGGGTGAACAGGCGGATAAGGCAATGGCGAGGATAACGGCTGCGATCAGTTTCATAACACAGATACAGCAAGCGGCATGCCAAACGCAGAATGGACAGGCTCGACCCGGCACGCAGACGACCAGATCAGCTCATCCTGGATAAGACTGACCATGCGCCAGCGCCCGTGGTCAAGTCTGTCCCACATTAAGTGGTGGAAAGGGGGCCTTCGGATTTTGAAAGCTCCGAAAGCATCGATTCCCGTTTGGCGGTGGCGGTGTTGACGGCGGACTCGAGCCCTACCCAATAGAATATGGCACCGACGATGGCGGCCACCAGCAGGAGGGCGCCGAAGACCAGCTGGCTTTCAAAGAACCAGCGCGACCAATAGGCAAGCGCCAGCGGCAGCAGCAGGATTGGCGCGGTCCAGATGGTCATGGCCTGCATCTTGTTCGACATCTGATTCATTTTTTCCGGATGGAGGGCGCGCGGCATGCGCACCGAGCAGATGTTGCCCATCGGGAACCAGTAGAGCGAGGCCACGATCATCACGGTCATCGTCTCCAGCACCTTGAGCGGGCCCGCCGGCATGTGCGCGGCCCTTCCGACGATGGCGATGATCAGGATCTGCGGGAGCAGCAGGCATAGCACCGTGAGGTTCTTGGCCAACAGAACATCGCGAAAACGGATGGGCCAGCAGAAGTAACCCTGCGCGGCCGAACGATCGAATCCAAAGGAGTTCCAATAGCTGATTTGCCCGAGCATGAGCAAGCCGTAAAGCGACATCATGGGGAGTGCGTTCTGACGGAAAAATGAGTTGCCGTGCCCGCTCCGCAGCGACGGAAAATAGAGCACGAGCCCGAAGAAGCAGGACATGGCATAGACGAGGCGGAATCTGGGGATACGGGCGAGGGTGCGCAATTCCTTTTCCATGATGGCGGCGATGGGGTCGGGCAGGAAACGCGCGGGGAGACGGAACAACCTGTCGGTGAATCCACCGGTTCGGGACGGCCGTTCGGGCCGCCTGAGCTCGGACGCGTCGTAACGGAGGGTGCGCTCGAATTGCCGGCGGCTGAACCACCACGAGGCAGCCAGCCAGAAGGCCGACGCCGCCGCGGAGGCAGCGAGGCGATCACGCAACATCACGCGTCCCATGGCTGCCCAGGGCCAGATGATCTGCGATGGAGCGAAACGCATGAGCGCCGGCATCTTCACATGCATGAAAAGGAGGAACTGCGGAAGCAGGCCGGCGATCACGAGGAGGAAGATCATGACCTCTCTGAGGCGCGTACGAAGAAAAATGCGCTCCAGCCAGTTGCGCGAGCCGGCCGAGAGCAGGATGTTCATGGCGGTGTAGATCAGGGCCCCGGCAAAGATGTATGGCGCAGCCGGCCACCCATACGATGGATTGCGCAACAGTCCGGCGACCACGCCCGCGATCACGATCAGCATTTCGGCGCAGGTGGTGATGCGGAGCAGAATTTCCACGTGAAACAGGGAGCGGTGCGGGATCGGGTATACCAGCAGCTTGCGCAGGTCGAGCGAAGCTCCGAAGCTGGCCGAGATAACCGGCGCCAGTTGCCAGTAGAGCGTCACAAACATGAGAGCGGTAGACAGGACAGGGACGAAGAACGGCGCCTGATCGGCCAGAGAGAAGAACAGCATGGCGGACCAGCCGAGGAGGCCCCAGAAGGCGTAGAAGAAGAATCCCGTGAACGCGGAGAAGATGGCAGCGCCGCGGCGCGTGCCAGTGCGCAGACGCATGCTGAGCAACTGAGCGCGCAGTATGGCGGCGATCATTTGTTCAGCGGCGGTTTGGCCGATGGGGCGGCTGCATGCGGGCGGATGATTTCGGAGAGCAGATCAGGCTTCGATTTGTCGCGCATCAGATGTGGATATTTCTCGCCCCCGTGGTAGTCGATGTTAACAGTCTTGTAGTAGTCCCCGTCCTTGACGATGAGCACGATGGGAGTAGTGGCTTTGACGGCATCGGCGATGGCGCGGCGAATGACCGCTCCGCTGTATTCGCGCCCGTTGACCGCAATCACGCGGGTGGCGGGGGCGAGGCCGGCTTTCGAGGCGGGGGAATCCAGATGGACATCGACGATGTCGCCGGTATCCCGCAGGGTGAGGCCGATCGAGTAGTCGAGGTTGATGGCTTTGTGGACCGCTTCGCGGCTCTTTTGATAATCGGACCGCTCCGACGTGTAGACGAGATTGTAGCCGCCGTTGACGATGCCGTTGAGGGGAGCGCGCGGAGCGGTCGATTGCAGACGTTCATTGAGGAAGGCTCCCCAATCGTAAGGCTGGATGGCGTTGAGGGTGGTCACTACGTCGTCGAAGGTGTAGGGCTTGACGGTGGGTACATCGGTCGTATCCGATCCGCCGGCCCACAGCTTGCAGAAATCGTCGAGGGATTTCCGGCCTTTGCTGAGAGTACGGATGGTGACGTCGGCATCGAGCCAGATGAGGGTGCCTTCCTCGTAGTAATCGACGGAGCGCCGCAGGTCGCTGTAATCGGCGCGCGCGCCGTAGAGCACCTGCGCGGCCACGGCGGTATCTTCGAGAGGACGCCAGGTGCGGCCCTCTTCCCGGTCAAGGGCGGCCGCCTCTTCGGCCAGCGAATCGAAGAAGTCCTGATCCAAAGATAGTCCGCTGCGCGGCGTGAGGATTTCACCCAGATACTCGGTGAGCCCTTCGTAGACCCAGAGCAGATTGCCTTTCATGGGTTGGCTGTAATCGGAAGTGGCGAGACCCGCGGGCCGACGGTATTTGCCATTCCACGAGTGCACGAATTCGTGGGGCAGCAGTCCCGCGTCCACCCGGCGGCGATCGTCGTCGACGAGGGAATCCTCGTCGGTGCGGTCGTCGCTCGATTCGTGATGCTCGAGGCCGAAGTGCGCGATATGGTCGCTGAGGGTATAGAGAAAGTGGTAATCGCGGTAATGGGAACCGCCGAAGAGTTCGGTGGTTTCCTTGACGAGGTTGCGGTAGTGCTTCACCTCGTCATCCGAAATTTGCGTGGCACGCTCACTGTCGGCGGCAATGTGGAGGTAGTGGGGAAGCTTGCCGTCGGGATTGAGGTCGACGGTTTTGAAATTAACTCCGGTCTGCACGGGCGAGTCGATGAGGATAGAGAGGGAGGATGGCTTGAAAACGATCTGGTTACCCGATTCGGAGGCGATGGGAAGAGCTGTGCCGTAGCGCCATCCGTTGGGGACTTTGAGCGTGGCCCGATAGTTCAGCTGGTCGGACGGGGTGCCTTTGGGATAGAGCAGAAGCTGGTTCCAGCTGAGCATGGCGAGCTGCGACGTAATGGAAGCTCCCGATGAGAAGCCGCCCGTTTCAGGCGGCGAGATGAACTCGGCCGCTACGTCGATGGTCGAGACACCGGGCGGGATGTCGATGGTGAACTCGAACATGTTGACGGCGTCGCGTGCCCAGGGAAGGGGCTTTCCATTGGCGGTGACGCGGATGCCGGCGAGGTCTTCAATGGGGCCGGTGGGACCGTGTTCGCCGGGAATCCACTGCGGGTAAAGCAGCGTGAACTTACCGGGCGATACGGGGAACTGCATGGTGGTGTGGAGGAGGCGGCGCGGGGCTTCGCTGGCATCCACGTTGAGCTGGATAACGGGAGACTGCGCGAACAACTGCGCGGATACAATCAAGAACAGACAGGCGACAGCGCCTGTCCCACATTTCAAGTTAGCCATTCGAGTCCTTCGTATTCGCGGTCGCGCCCGACGGTGCGGACGAAGACCTCTTCGAGAGTATGAGTACCGGCGCGCAGATCGTCCATACTGCCTTCGGCGACGATCTTGCCCGCGTTGATGATCGCAGCGTGATCACAGAGCCGTTCCACCACTTCAAGGACGTGCGAAGTGAGAAACACGGTTGCGCCGTGCCGGACCTGGTCTGCCAGGATGTCTTTCATCAGACGCGCGCCCACGGCGTCGACGCCCTCAAACGGCTCGTCCATGAGGAAGAGTTCGGGACGGTGGATGAGGGAAGCGGCCATGGCGATGCGTTTGCGCATGCCTTTGGAATATTCGGCGATCAGCTTACGGCGTTCGTCCGCGAGCTCGAAAAGATCGAGCAATTCTTCGGCGCGGTGACGGGCGAGAGGCCGGGCGAGGCTGTACATGCGGCCCACGAATTCGAGGAATTCGAGGCCGGTCAGGCGGTCGAAGAGCAGGGATTCGTCGGGCACGAGGCCGATGCGCTGCTTGATGGCAAGTTCCTGTTGAGGCATGGGCAGACCGAGCAGTTCGATGGAGCCCGAGGTGACGGGGATCAGCCCGGTGAGCATGCGGATGGTGGTTGATTTGCCGGCGCCGTTGGGCCCGAGGAAGCCGAAGAAAGACCCGCGGGGCACGGTGAGGCTAAGGCCGTCGACCGCCGGTTTGCCATCGTAGATCTTACGCAGATCGTGGACCTCAATGGCTGGGGTGGGATCGGACATGGGCGAAAACTAATGGTACCGGAAGCGGACACTCCCCGGTCAAAGCAATGGACAGGCGCGACCACTGGCCCAGACTAACGGCGGGCCTTATCCTGGATAGGCTCGTCTTTGCGGCTGCGCATCGGGTCAAGCCTGTCCCACATGCCCTGATAATCTAGACGATTGCATGACACTCGATGAAATCAGGGAGTTGATACATCTGGCTAAGGAGACGGGCGTGGCGGAGCTCGAAGTGCAGCGCGGGGAGAACCGCGTGCGCGTGCGGCTTTCGTTCGGGTCGGAAACCAATGTACTTCTACCCACGGCCGCCACTCAATCCGCTCCCGCCCCCGCCCCGCAGGCGCCTAAAGTGGAAGCGGCGCCGGCGTCCAAGGAGCCGGACACGCTGATCTATACGAAGTCGCCCATCGTGGGTACGTTCTATGAAGCCGCGTCGCCGGATACGCCGCCGTTTGTGCGGATCGGAGAGCACGTTACACCCGGCAAGGTCCTCTGCATCATCGAATCGATGAAGCTGATGAACGAGATCGAGGCGGACGTGGCAGGGGTGATCGAAAGCAAGCTCGTGCAGAACGGGCAGCCGGTGGAATACGGAGAAGCCCTCTTTGGCATCCGTCCCGTTTAAGAAAATCCTGATCGCAAACCGGGGAGAGATCGCGCTGCGCATTATTTGCGCGTGCAAGGATCTGGGCATTCCCACAGTCGCGGTGTATTCGGAAGCGGATCGCCACAGTTTACCGGTGCGCTTCGCCGACCAGGCGATTTGCATCGGGCCGGCGAAAAGCGCGCGCAGTTATCTGGATATTCCGTCGATCATCAGCGCGGCGGAAATCGCCAATGTGGACGCCATTCATCCGGGCTACGGTTTCCTCAGCGAGAATGCGGGATTCGCCGAAGTGTGCCGCGTTTCGGGGATCAAATTTATCGGGCCTGCGCCGGATGTGATTTCGGCGATGGGCGTTAAGGAACGGGCTCGGGCCATCATGAAAGATTACGGGGTGCCGATTCTGCCGGGCTCCGAAGGCGTACTTTCGAGCGCGGAGGAAGCCATTGAGACGGCAGAGCGAATCGGCTTCCCGATCATATTGAAGGCATCGGCGGGCGGCGGCGGACGCGGCATGCGCGTGGTGAATTCGGCCGCGGAACTGCCTGGTTTGCTGACGCAGGCGCAGCAGGAAGCTGGCGCGGCGTTTTCAAGTGCCGACGTCTATCTGGAGAAATACATCGGGGCGCCGCGGCATATCGAGTTTCAGGTTCTGGCGGATGAGCATGGCGAGGTGGAGATTCTGGGCGAGCGCGATTGCAGCATCCAGCGGCGGCACCAGAAGCTGCTGGAAGAATCTCCCTCGCCCGCGCTGAAGGATGCGGTGCGGGAGCGCGTTTCCGCCCAGTTGAAGGAAGCGATCAAGGCAATCGGTTACAGCAATGCGGGCACGGTCGAGTTCCTGATGGACGAGAAGGGCGATTTGTACTTCATCGAAGTGAATGCGCGCATACAGGTGGAGCATCCGGTGACCGAAGCGGTGACCGGGGTCGATCTGGTTAAGGCGCAGATTCGCATTGCCGGCGGGGCGCCGCTGCGGGAGATTCTGGTTGGGCCGGTAACGCGACGCGGGCATGCCATCGAGTGCCGGATTAATGCGGAGAACCCGGATACGTTTGTGCCTTCGCCGGGACGTATTACGGGACTGAATCTGCCGGGCGGCATCGGCATCCGGGTGGATACGCACGCCTATCAGGATGGGGTGATTCCTCCTTATTACGACTCGCTGGTGGCTAAACTGATTGCGCATGGGAAGGATCGCGGGGAAGCGATTCAGCGCATGAAGCGGGCGCTTGATTTGTTTGTGGTGGAGGGGATTCACACCTCGATTCCTTTGCATAAGCGGATCATGAACGAGCCCGATTTTGTGGCGGGGAATTTCGACACGAACTTCATTAAGCGGTGGATGTAACGGGACGGGGTTCTCCGGTGAGGTCGGCTCCTCGATTTCGCGGCGGAGCCGCAGCGGGAGCGTTGAGCAAGCATTGTTCAGTCAGTTAGAGCCAAGGGAAGGTCGGAGCCTTTTATCCGCTTCTCTACAACAACCCTGTGGCATTTTTTCGCCATTAACAGCGCTCTGACGCTCTGTTCAGACAGGTCTTGATTCAGGGTAGGGCCAATGGTCACCGAGACGATTGGCAGGACCTTCTTCTCGAGTGGGATTTTCAGGTATGGAATTGTTGTTCGAGCGGAGCTTCTAAAATTCAGGTTAGAACAGCCCGACAGCGTTGCGACAACGATCCTCCATTCTTTTTCGTGCTTGAAGCAGTGGTGTTTAAAGTAGCAGGCTGAGTTAGCGGCATTGTCCACGAGTTCCCGTGCGCATTCCTTGATCTCCTCCGGCGATGAGGCCGCGGTGACGGCCTCGTTGTGGTACGCATCGAACACCCGCCTGAATTCCCTTTTTTGCAGTTCTTCGGAGTATGTGACTTTTGCCAAGCGCACGAGAGGCTGAATTTCGGCTTCATCCCATGTTCTTGCTGGCTTCGATGGTGGCGGCTGGATCGTCCCGGCCATCTTTTTCCTATCGAAGCCAATTGAAAACCCGGAGCCGCGTGACCCGTACGTATTCCACTGAGTGACAAGATCGTCGATGGCAGAAAAGCACACAACGTAAGTCTCGGTGAGTTCCTGAGCCAAGAGCCACGGTTGCATGCTGCCGCCGCCAATTTTCTTTGAGACGAGCCCTCCGGGTACTCCTCACAGAGCTCCTTGAGAAATTCTTATGAACCGCCTCCGTATGGTGCAGCTCGGAGCTGTCGTTAAGGTATCGGATGTTTGTTGCCCAGAGTTGACCGTCCGAAACGATTCCGATCAGTCCCTTCGGGTCGGTGTAGTGGTGAACAGCCGGCGACTCGCTCGGGACCCCTTCCGCGATTGACGGGCGCTCCAACTTTTTTCTTATTACTTCGAGCTTCTTTTGAAATGAAGCATTTCGGCGACGGGCCACCCTTTCAGTGTACGGTTCCAGTTGGAACAGGCGTCGAGAAGAGTCTCGACGCGGCACGCGAACGCGTCTTAAAGAACCGCGCGGCCCACCGCAACAGTCAATTCTCATAAACTGCGCCGGGTCTCATATGCACTGCTCCGGGGTCTTACCGGTTGAACCAATGCCCAGTAGTGATAATCTACAGGTTACAAATGCCAAATCAGCACCTGCAGTGTCCATTTTGCCCGAAGACATCTTCGCGGGGTACGGGCCTCGCGTCCCATATTCGAGGCGCACATCCGAATCAGTATGCGGGTTGGTCGAGTAGCCGACAGGGCGGCCGTAAGACACAGGCTGTGCTCTCCTCTTCAGTGGGATCGGGGACGACGGGTGGAGTGCGAGATGTTATTGCACAGCTGGAGTTGCAAAGGGCGGCGATCGAGCGTGCTTTATCGGCGCTGCGCGAAGTGGAAGGCATTGCGGCACAGCCCGTTGCGGCAGCACCGGCCGCGCGGCGGGGACGTCCCCCAAAGGCAAGCCGTGAAGGCCGGTTGTCGCCGGAAGGGCGGGCGCGTCTGATCGCTGCGCTGAAGACACGGTGGGCGGCGAAGAAAGCTGCAGCGGCGGCTACGACCAATCCTCCCGTAAAACGCGGCCGGCCGAAGAAAAGCGCCTGATCGCGCCCGCTCAATTGTGTTAGGATTCTGTTCACCCGCACATTAAAAGGAGATTGATATGCGCGCGATCGGAATCGTTATGGCGGCCGTACTATTTACAGGATGGACGTTTGCCGGATGGACGCCCGCCATGTGGGCCCAGCAGCCCGCGGCTCAGGCCATGAAAACCTTCGCCTCTTCGGCGGACGTGCAGAATTTAATCGCCAACGCGAAGAAGATTCGCAAGACCGACCAGCCGATGGTTTCGCAGCCTATTCTGCAGTTAGCGCCTTATCGTGTCAATCTCGAATACCGGCCAGTGGTGGGACCGGCTTCCATCCATGAGAAGGAAGCGGAACTGTTCTACGTGATCGAGGGCGCGGGAACGCTGGTGACGGGAGGCAAGCTCGCCAACGAGCGGCGCACCAACGCGGCGAATCTGACGGGAACGGCTATTGAAGGCGGTACACCGCAAGGGGTGTCGAAAGGCGATTTCTTTTTCGTCCCCGAAAATACGGCGCACTGGTTCAGCGAAATCAAGAGCGCTATCGTGGTGATGTCGCTGCACGTTCCCCGCAGCGAAGCTAAGTGAGGACTGGCCGTGTCCCTGACACATTTGGCGTTATGGACGGCTCTGACCTGCTCAGCTCTGAGCGCGGCTTCGTCGTTCCGGTTTGATTTTTCCGGCCCGGGGGGCCCCGGGTCGATCAGGATCGCGCCCGATCGGATCTATTCCAAAGAATCGGGATATGGATTCGATCTGAAGACGACACCCACGGCACCTCCCTTCTTCTTTTCCGTTGCGCTTCCCGAGGGCAACTACCGGGTTACGGCGCGCCTGGGCGATGCGAACGGCGGCTGCGTAACCACCATCAAGGCCGAATCGCGCCGGCTGATGGTGGAAAAGGCGATTACTCCGGCGGGGCAGTTTCAGGATGTTACGTTCGCCGTGAACATACGCAACTTCAAAGTTCCGCCGCCGCCCCTAAACGCGCCGGGCGGCGATCAGGTGCGCCTGAACAATCGCGAACAGGGCGTGCTGCACTGGGACGATAAGCTGACGCTGGAATTCAGCAACACGCGGCCCTGCCTCGACGCGCTCGATATCGTGCCCGCCAACGACATCCCGACGGTGTATCTGGCGGGCGATTCGACGGTGACCGATCAACCTCGCGAACCTACTACGAGCTGGGGACAGATGCTGACGCGGTTCTTCGATCCGGGGGTGGCGATCGCCAATCACGCGGAATCGGGCGAGACGCTGAAGTCGTTCATCACGGGATTGCGTCTCGATAAGATTCTGAGTCAGATGAAAAAGGGCGATTACCTTTTCATCCAGTTCGGCCATAACGACATGAAGCAGAATTGGCCGCAGACCTATGTGGAGCCGTTTACCACGCATGCGGCGTATCTGAAGGTGCTGATCGCGGAAGCGCGGCGGCGCGGGGCTTTCCCTGTGCTGGTGACGCCGATGCAGCGGCTTAACTTTGACGGGACTAAGATACGCAACACGCTGGGTGAGTTTCCCGAATCGGTTCGGCGGACGGCGCGCGAAGAGAACGTTCCGCTGATCGATCTGACAAAAATGAGCATCGCGTTTTACGAGGCGCTGGGACCGGAGAAGGCGCACCTCGCATTTTCGCGGCGGGACACGACGCACCACAGCGCGTATGGCGCTTATGAACTGGCGAAGTGTATTATCGAGGGCATTCGGGAGAATAAACTGGATCTGGCACGGTTCATTGTGGCGGATTACAGACCGTTCGATCCCGCACATCCGGACGATCCCGAGAAATTCGATGTTCCAGCCAGTCCCGGGAGTTCTAACTTACCGCCGAGAGGAAATTGACGATGAAAAAATATCTGACGATTGCATTAATCGGCGTGGCTGCGTGGGCCGCGGACAGTACCCCGAAGACCAACGTCAAATTTACGTTCGGAACGGCGAACAACGCCGCGGGATTTACGAAGGTCGGACCCACCACCGTTTACAGCGCCGAATTGGGCTATGGATTCGAGCCGAACTCGGCGGTTACAGCCACAGAACAGGCGGTGACGAGCGATAAGCCGATTTACTTCTCGGTGACGGAGCCGGAGGGAAATTACAAAATCACGGCGACGTTCGGAGACAAGATCTCGGCCACGGTGACTACGGTGAAGGCCGAGTTGCGGCGGTTGATGGTCGAAAAGGTTGAGACAGCTCCGGGCAAGTTCGAGACGCGGACATTTATCGTCAATATCCGAACACCGTTGATCCCGGGCGGCGAAGAGGTTCGGCTGAAGCCGCGCGAAAGGGCCCAGGAAGCGCCGGCATGGGACAACAAGCTCACGCTGGAATTCACCAACTCGCATCCGGCGCTGCATAGTCTCGAGATCGAGGAGGTAACAAATATTCCGACCGTCTATATCGCGGGCGACTCCACGTCAACCGATCAGCCGAGCGAACCGTTCAACAGCTGGGGCCAGATGCTGACGCGTTTCTTTACGCCGGATATTGTGGTGGCGAACCATGGGGAATCGGGCGAATCGCTGCGCAGTTTTTATGGCGAGAAACGTTTCGACAAAGTGATGAGCCTGATCCGTCCCGGCGATTATCTGCTGATTCAGATGGGCCACAACGATCAGAAGGACAAGGCCCCAGGCGCGGGTGCGTTTACGAGTTACAAGGATTTTCTGAAGCAGATGGTGGCGGCAGTGCGGGCCAAAGGCGCGACTCCGGTGGTGATTACGCCGATGAACCGGCTGACGTTCGACGAGAACGGGAAGATCACCAACAGTCTGGGGGATTTTCCGGAAGCGGTGCGGCAGGTGGCGCGGGAGGATCATGTCGCGCTGATCGATCTGAATGCCATGAGCAAACCGTTCTATGAGTTCCTGGGGCCGGTGACGGCGCATAAGGCGTTCGCGGGGAACGATACGACGCACCACAGCAATTACGGGAGCTACGAATTGGCGAAGTGCATCGTGCAGGGAATCGTGGACGATAAGCTGCCGCTCGCGAAGTATGTGGTGCCGGGATTCAAGGGGTTTGATCCGGCGCATCCGGATCCGCTCGATCAGTTCGATATACCGGCCGAGCCCGCTCGTACGCCGGCGCCGCGGCCGTTAGGAAACTAAGAAAGGGAGTCGGAACTATGCGCGGAAGTTGGGTTAGATGGACAGGCGGAAGCGCCTGTCCCACATTCCTGTTGGCGATCATGGCTTTGACGATGAGCGCTCAGTCGCCTAAGAAGCGGGTTTTGATCACGGATTTCGGCGCGGTAGCCGATGGCACTACTGTGAATACGAAAGCTATTCAGGCGGCTGTCGATAAATGCGCGACTTCCGGGGGATGCACCATCGTCGTTCCCAAAGGGACCTTTCTCAGCGGCGCGATCTTTCTGAAGCAGGGCGTGAATCTTTCGGTCGAGAAAGACGGCGTTTTGAAGGGTACGACGAACATCAACGACTATCCCCTCATCAACACGCGGTGGGAGGGGGTTGAGGAGCCGTGGACATCCGCCTTCATCAACGCCGACGGATTAACCGATCTGGAGATTTCCGGCGAAGGGACTATCGATGGCTCGGGTGAGGAGTGGGTGCAGAAGAACCCGATGCGACGTCCGGCGCCCGGCGCGCAGCCGGCCGAGCGTCCGCCTGCTCCTCCTCCCGGACAGAGACGCGGACGCCCGCGTCTGATCGGCATTCAGAACTCGAAGCGCGTACGCGTGGCGGATCTGAATCTTCACAACCAGGCGGTGTGGTGCCTGTTCCTGCTCTACAGCGAAGATGTGGTGGCGGAGAATCTTAAGATCACCGCGGAACATAATATTCCGAGTTCGGACGGAATCGATATCGATTCGTCAAAACACGTGCGCGTTAACAACGTTTACATCGATGTCAACGACGACTGCATCTCCATCAAATCCGGAAAAGATGCGGATGGGTTGAGGGTGAACCGGCCGGCGGAAGATATCGTTATCGAGAATTCGCATTTCGCTTACGGACACGGCGGCGTGGCGATGGGCAGCGAGACTTCGGGCGGAATTCGCAACGTGGAAGTGCGCAATTGCGTGGCGGATTCGGGCAACTGGGCGCCCATCCGTTTCAAGACGCAGCCGAGCCGCGGCGGCGTGGTGGAGAATATCACCTATCGCGACATGAAACTGCATGACACGCGGCAAGCCTTCGAGTTCAACCTGGAATGGCGCATGGTGCCGCCCATCGCGCCGCCGGCGAAGGTTTTGCCGGTGGTGCGGAACGTGAACATCATCAACGTATCGGGCGACGTGCAATCGGTGGGAGTGATCCACGGTCTGGAGGGCAGCCCGATTCGCGATATCCATTTCGTGAACTGCCAGATTGCGGCGCAGAAGGGCTTCCATCTGGATCATGCCCGCAATGTGGATCTGTCTGGTTTAAAGCTGGACGTGAAGGAAGGCGACGCGATCATGAAAACGGATGTGGAGTAAATGCGGATGAACCTTCGAATCTGGAGTCCCTTGTTGATGGCCATCGCCACGTTCGCACAGCAACCTCCCGCACCTTCGCCGCAACCGCCGAGGCCTCCGCTGGTGCTTCTGCCGGGATCTCCGGCCGATCGCAAGCCGGACGATTACACCTTCGGTCCGGACTCCATGGTGCATGAAGGCGTGCCGCAGGGTACGTGGGACAAGATTACGTGGAAGAGCGAGATTTTCCCGGATACGGAACGTTTTGTGTGGACGTATGTGCCGGCGCAATACAATCCGCAAGTGCCTGCCGCTCTGATGGTTTTTCAGGATGGCGTTCGGCAGTACGCCGAACGGGAAGACAACAAGCCGGCGGCGCGCAGAGCGGAATATCGTGTGCCGACGGTGCTCGATCATCTGATCGCGCGCCGCGAGCTGCCCGTGATCATCGCGGTCTTTATCGATCCCGGCAGCGGCGACATCCGGGGCCGCAATGGAACTCCGAACTATTCCAACCGGAGCTTCGAGTACGATACGCTGTCGGATCAATACTCGCAATTTCTCACCAAAGAGATCCTGCCGCCCATCGAGAAGAAATACAACATCCGCAAAGACCCGGCGGGCCGCGGTATCGGTGGCATCAGTTCCGGCGCCATCTGCGCGTTCACGGTGGCGTGGAATCATCCCGATTGGTTCGGCAAGGTGCTGAGCGACGTGGGAAGCTTCACGGACCTGCGCGGCGGCCACGTGTATCCGCAACTGGTGCGCGATAATCCGCCCAAGCCGATCAAGATCCACATGCAGGACGGGATCAACGACAATCGCCGCTCGGAGACTCCCACGCGCGATTGGTATCTGCAGAACAAAGCCATGTATGCGGCACTCAAGGACAAGGGGTACGACGTTACTTATGTGCTGGGCGACGGCATTCATTCGAGCAAGCACGGTGGAGCGATCCTGCCCGATTCGCTGCGCTGGCTCTGGTCGGATCAGGTACCGGGGAAGAAGTAATGCGTTGAAGTTCCTCGCGTGTCTATTCTGGGCAACCGTCCTGGCGGCTGCCGAACCCACTGGTCCGTTCAAGCCGGACTGGGAATCGATTCGCGCCCATTACGTTTACCCGGAGTGGTTTCTCGACGCCAAATTCGGCATCTTCCTGCATTGGGGACTCTATTCCGTGCCGGCGCACGGCAGCGAGTGGTACGTGCTGCACATGTATAACGACCCGCCGACCATTCAGTGGCATACCGATCATTTCGGCGCGCCCGATCAATTCGGCTATAAGGATTTCATCACGCTCTTCAAGGCGGAAAATTTCCATCCCGATCAATGGGCGGAACTTTTTCGCAAGGCGGGGGCGCAGTATGTGATGCTTACGGCAGAGCATCACGATGGATTCGCGATATGGGACAGCGCGTTGACGAAATGGAACGCGAAAAACATGGGGCCACGGCGCGATCTGGTGGGGGATCTGGCGGCGGCGGTGCGCCAACAGGGCCTGAAGTTCGGCGTCTCGAACCACCGCATGGAGCACTACTCGTTCATCAAACCGGCGCCGGGATTGAAGACCGACCTGGAAGATCCCGCGTGGGCGGAGTTCTATTCGGTGGCCAACCGCAGCCCCGAGGCATACAGGAAATTCCTTGCCGATTGGGTGGCGCGCAATAAGGAGCTGATCGATCGGTACCTACCCGACACGCTCTACTTCGATAACGGAGTCAACAGCCGGGAGTTAGATCCGCAGAAGCTTGAGGTAGCCGCTTACTATTACAATCGGGCGCTCGAGTGGAACAAGCAGGTCACGATACTCACCAAGGACTCGGCTTATCTGGCGGGGACGGTAAAGGACTATGAGCGCGAGCAGCGCGGCCCGGTGACGATGCAGGCCGAGCCGTGGGAGGTCGACGATTCGGTCGGCTATCGATGGGGCTATCTGACTGACGATTACAATCGCAACAGCTACTGGCATGTCGGGGATATCGTGTGGCGGCTGGTCGAGAACATGAGCCGCAACGGGAACCTGCTGCTGAATTTCGGACCGCGCGCGGATGGGACTTTCGACGATAAGCAGATTGCGCTGATGGAGGGAATCGGGAAATGGCTGGAGGTGAATGGCGAGGCCATTTACAAGACGCGGCCGTGGGTGAAGTTCGGCGAGGGCGCGGCTATCAACAACAAGCCGGCATACACGGGAAATGACATTCGATTCACCACGCGTGGCGATACGCTGTATGCGATTTTGATGGCCTGGCCGGGAGAGAAGGCGGTTGTAACGTCACTGCCTTCGTCGGCGGGAAAGGTCGCGCGCGTGGAGTTGCTCGGCCACAACGGCGCGTTGCGGTTTACGCAGAATGCGCAGGGGCTGACGGTGACGATGCCGCGGGAGCAGCCTGGTCAATACGCATTCGCGCTGAAGATCGTCGGGTTGCGGCTGAAGTAAATCAACGGAGTTTGTTAGAAAGTTGGCGGCGCGACGACTACCTTGGATGTGGAGGGAGCCAGCCAGGACGAACTGTACCGCGAGGCGGCGGACCAATACGGTGCGGCGCTCGAGCGGCTGGCACGCGCGTACGAGGCTGATCCGGAGAAGCGCCGCGACCTGATCCAGGAAATCCATTTCCAGTTGTGGCGGAGTTTCGCGCGGTTCGATGCGCGCTGTTCGGCGCGGACGTGGGTTTATCGCGTGGCGCACCATGTGGCCGCTTCGCACGTATTGCGCGAGCGCCGCAGATTTTCGCAGCTCGTGAGTCTGGAAGAACTCGAACTGCTTCCCGACCAAGGCCAGGGCCAGTTCGCGGCGGATCGGCGCATCAATCTGGAGCGGCTGTCGAAGCTGATCCAGCAGCTCAAACCGCTCGACCGCCAGGCGATTGTCTGTTATCTCGAAGACATGGACGCGGCGTCGATCGGAGAAATAACCGGGCTGTCGCCGGCCAACGTAGCCATGCGGATATCGCGCATCAAGAACATTCTGGCGCGGCGGTTTCATGAAGGAGGCAACCATGCATCCTGAGAACGACCCAAAGAAAATCTGGCAAAGCCAGCCTGAGGAGCCATCTGTTATGACAATCCATTTGCTTCGAAGACGAGTGAGGGAACTGCACGCAAAGACGCGGAAGCAGTTAGTGGGAAGTTTGGTGATGCCGATCGTTATCGTCGGCTTGTACATTTACGCCATAAAGCAATTTCACTATCCGGTGGTGCAGTGGCTGTTCGCGCTGGCAATCGCATGGAGCCTGGCCGGGGTCTATTTCCTGAATCGGGGGATGTGGGCGGCGGCGATGCCGGGAGACGCGGCGTTAAGCACGGGTCTGGAGTTTTACCGGCGGGAGGTCGAGCGGCGGTGCGACCTGTTCCGCCGGGTCTTGTGGTGCTCTGTCCTGCCGATCATTCTGTTTATCGGGACGTTTACTCTGGCGCTGGCGAAAGGCATCGCCTTCAACAGTAAGACCTTGCCAAAGGCGATGCCTTTCTTCACGCTGGTGGTCGTGTGGATCGGAGCGCTGTTCATCCTCAGGATGCGGGAACAACGCGACCTCCGGCGCGAGATCGGCGAGTTAAACGAGATCGAAAAGGAAAACCGGTAATCAATTGGCGGGCAGCGCGAAGGACAGGATGTTCGAGCCGGAAGCAATGGCAACGTACTGCCGGCCATCCACCATGTAGGTCATCGGCGAACCTTTCCACGTCCCACCGGCTTCCATGTGCCAAAGCGTAGCGCCGGTCTTCGCATCTACCGCCGCGAAGCCACCGCTCGATTCGCCGTAGAAAACCAAGTCCCCGGCCGTCGCCAGGATGCCAGAATAATTGCGCTCGGCCGGACCGATCTGCTCGATCTCCCAGGCGGTTGCGCCGGTTTCGATATTGAAAGCGCGGATGAATTTTTTGCTCGGGTCTTTGGGATTATTGATGAAGCCGAATCCGCCCTGTTGCGCCTGGCGATAAGATCCGCAATCTTCCACCGTCATCACGTAGAAGAGATTAGTGCGCGGACTGAACGCGGGCGAATACCAGTTGGTGGCGCCGCGCACGGCGGGGCATGTGATCACGTTGCCCGCATGCGTTTCGTTGTTAGGCGTGAGCTTCGGACGGCCATTGGCGTCGATACCGGTGGCCCAGGTCAGCTTCTTCACCATCGGGGCGGCGAAGAGAAATTTGCCGTCGGTGCGATCCAGAACATAGAAAAAGCCGTTGCGATTGCCGTGCAGCAGCAGCTTCCGATCGCGTCCCTGATATCTCGCGTCGACGAGAACGGGCGGCTGCTCCGCATCCCAATCGTGCAGATCATGTGGCGTGTATTGGAAGTACCAGCGCATTTTACCGGTCTTGGGATCGAGTGCGACGTCGCTGTCCGTATACAGGTTGTCGCCCATGCGGTGGGTGCCGTCGGTATCGGGAAACGGATTGCCGGTGGGCCAGTAGAGCAGGCCGGTCTCGGGATCGTAAGAGCCGGTCAACCAGGTGGAACCGCCGCCGAGTTGAATCGCATCGCCGCCCTGCCAGGTCTCGGAACCCGATTCGCCAGGCTTGGGCACGGTCCAGAAGCGCCATGCCAGTTCGCCGGTGGTGACCTTCCATGCGCCTACGAAACCGCGAATCCCTTCATCGCCTCCCGCCACTCCGGAGATCACCAGATCGTTGACGACCAGGGGCGCCGTGGTGGTGCCATAATGCTGGGGCGCCTCCGTTATGTTGACGTCCCAAAGGAGCGCTCCGGTCAGGCGGTTGAGGCAGATCATGTGGGCGTTATCGGTGTTGAAGAACACGCGATCGCCCAGCAGCGCGACACCGCGATTGGCTCCCAGCGCCGCATCGCCCGCGATGGTTCCGGCGGGAGTGCGCGGCCTCGAGTAACGCCAGATTTCGCGGCCCGAGCGGGCATCGAGCGCCGATACCTGGTTGGGCCCGGTCACGAACATCATGCCGCCGGCAACTAACGGCGTGGTCTCGAGCGGTTGGTACTGAATGGGATAAATCCATTGCAGTTCGAGGCGCGCGGCGTTGCCTTTGTTAATTTGATCGAGGGCGCTGTAGCGATTGCCGTTGAGGGTCCCGTAGTAAGTGGGCCATTCGCCTGGCGCGGGATGCAGCAGGGCTTCGAACTCGCTGGGCGCGGGCGCGGCGACGGGTTTTGTTATAGCACCTTCGGCGACTCCCCCCAGGCGGCTCAGCCAGGCTACGAGATTGCGTTGGTCGTCCGGACTGGCGTTGACGGCAGGCATCATCGAGGCCTCTTCCGTCACGATCTTCGTGTACTCTTTGTCGGTCAGGAAATGCATCCGGCCATCAGGTGTTTGGAGTTGCAGATCGTGGCTGCCCCGGCTGCGGGCGAATCCACGGAGCGATTGTCCGCTCGCGAGCGTTACATCGACAACGGCGTATCCGGCGGCGATGCGCGCACTGGGATCGGTGAGCGATTGTTCGAGTTCCGGCAGCGTCATCTGGCGCGCGACGCTCGAAAGATCGGGCCCGTTCGATCCGCCTCGGCCGCCCACCGTATGGCACGAGTCGCATTTGCCCGCGCCGAAAAAGAAGCGCTCGCCCGCCGCAACGTCGCCCTGCGGTTTGGCTTCGAAGGCCGTGGCATTCAGAGAACGGACGTAATCGGCGAGGGGGCTCAGCTGATCTTCGGGCAAAGGAAACGCGGGCATGCCGCCGGGCGTGCCGTTTTTAATGGCGTTGGCGATCTCCGCCACGGGGCGCGCGCGCAGGCGCCGGTTTCCTGTTAGGGCGGGGCCGCGATCGGTACCGCCGGCATCCGCTCCGTGACAGACCGAGCAGCGCTGCGCGTATAACTGCAGGGTGGGATTGGAGCCGGCATCCGGTGCGGCGGACACGGACAGGCTGGCGAGTGCGCTTAGAACGAGGACGGGGATGTGGGATAGGCGCTTCCGCCTGTCCGCGTTTCCCGAAAAGACAGGCAAAAGTGCCTGTCTCACATTATTAAACCCTTTCATCAGAAGATCGCCAGTGGGTTAAAAGGCGAACCGGTTGCGCCCGGAACGCGCAATGGCGCCACGGCCATCATGAACGTCGATCGCCGGAGCTTCGCAGCCTGCTCGGCCGCGGCTTCCAGATCGCAGTTGTCGAACAGGGGCGTGCCGACCGCCACCAGAAACATCTGGTGAATCGGCTGGTTGACGCCTTCCACGCGCGACGGCCGGACATCCTGCACCACGTCGCTGCCGAGCAGCGCGATATCGCGATCCTTGAGCCATCTTCCGGCCGATGCGTAAAGACCGGGCGCCTGGCGGTTCAGATCGAGCGGGCCCTTTTCCTTGACGCGCTGCCAGCGGCCGGTGCGCAGCAGAACGCAATCGCCGCTTTCGATCTTCACGCCGGTCTTCTTTTCCCATTCGGCCAGATCCTGCGCGTAGATGGCTTCGTCGTCCCCCATATAGGGAACGTTTTTGAAGCGCGGCCAGTCGATCAGAACGCCGCGCGTTACCAGACCGTCTTTGAACGCAACGACATCGTCTTTCTCCGCGCCCCAGCCGGTAATCACGCTGGCGGGGAATCCGTTATAGATATGACCGTTGAAGATGAAGTGCGAAAGCGCGTCGAAATGCGTGGTGTTGTTGCCATGATAATTGACGCTGATGGTATCGACCGCATAGCCGCTGGGCCCGCGCATGTTGAGGCCGGTGGAGCGCATGACGTGCTGCCAGGTATAACGCGGAAAGTTCCCACGGCCGCGTCCACCATCGGGCGCCGGCTGCGGAGGGGGTGGCGGATTCTCCGCTTCGGGCGAACCCTTGGGCGCGAGATCGGCATCGAGCGACATGGATACCGAAATGCCTTCCTTGACCAGTGCCGCCGCCTGTTTGCGCTTGGCGTTGGTGATCAGGTTTACTGTGCCCATCTGATCGTCCTTGCCCCAGCGGCCCCAGTTGGAGAGCTCGGTCATCCAGCGGTCGATATCGTCTTTGGTCAGATTGCGCGGATATCTTTCTTCCGGCGCGGCGCTGAGGGAGTTAGCAGCGGCGAGAGAAACAGACGCCGCCCCCAGCAGCCTGATGCGGTCCCGGGCGCTGAATTGGTTCTCGGATTCGCTCATAGGAATAAACTCAGCCTACATCTACGCGCTTGGTCATCTTATCGAGAACGTCGCGGTCGAACGGATATCCCAAACCTGGCGCTGTCGGCGCGTGAATATAGCCCTCGGCATCGATGCGGAATTTGTCCTTGTGGTACGGCCGGTCGGAGTACTCGACCGGATGGGGCACCTCGAACCAATACGCATTCGGCAGCGCCAGTTCGAGCTGGAAGTGAACCGCCAAGTCGAATACGTTGCCCCAGTTATGCGGCGTACACTCGAGGCCGAACGCATCCGCCAGCAGACCGACGCGCATGGAGCCGCTGATGCCACCGACATTATCCGCGATCAGGCGCGCCACATCGAGAGCGCCGCGCCGGATGTACTCGGCAAAATCCGAAATCGAAGCGAGAAACTCGCCCACGTGCAGCGGCAGGTCGAGGGCGTTGCCGAGTTCCACGAGGCCTTCCAGATCGACAGTGCGGATGGGATCTTCGAACCAGAGATAATCCAGCTCATCGAGTAAGCGCCCCACCTTGAGCGCTTCATAGCGGTTGTACGCCTGCACGGGATCGTGCGCCAGAACGAATTCTTCGCCCAGCGACTTGCGCAGGTCTTTAATAATTTCCATGTGGCCGATATAAGTCGGAATCGGCGGGCCGTCTCTGTGCTGGCCGGCGCCGGGATGGATCTTATAGCCTTTGTAGCCCATTTGCTTAGCCTTCTGGGCGTCGGGAATGTAGTCTTCGATGGAGGCCAGGTGCTGCGAACTGGCGTAGCCCATGACGCGATCCTTCTTACCGCCGAGGAGCTGATAGATGGGACGGTCGACGGCTTTCCCGAGAATGTCCCACAGGCAGACATCGGCCATGGCGGCCTTGTAATTGGGCCACGTGCCACCGCTGCGATTGGGGATGGCTACGAAGTTGCCTGCACCGGCAGCCGGGCGGGGCGGCGGGGCTCCACGCTGGGGGCCATTGGTGCGCACGCGTGCATTGAAGCCGCCCGACACCTGCATTCCCGACGTGGCCGTCAGGGTGGGAAGCACGTCAACGACGTTTTTCCCCACCAGCGTCGGCTTGGCCCATTCGAGCCAGCCGGTCGTCCGCTCGCGATTGCCGATAGTGTAATTGCCTTCGATGCCGCTGTTGGTGACGACGGTGACGATCTCGCCGGTTTCCGTACTGTTGAGGCGATGAAGATCGCCCATATCCGTGACGTAGATCTTCACCTGCTTGATGGTGAGATCGGGCAGATCGCCTTTCTTCACACCGACGGCCTGCGCGGCGGCCACGCCCGGATCGGCCAATGCGGCAAATCCTGCCCCGGTTCCCGCCGCCGTTGCCGTGAGGAAGTTCCGGCGCGTGACCGGATCCTGCATCATTCGCTTCTGTTTCTTATTCATTGTTCGCTTTAAGAATTTCTAGCCTTTCAGATAAGGCTTCAGGTAAGTGTTGAGGGCCTCGCGAATTTCGCGCTTCCCGGTTTCGTCGAGCGGCGCTACTGCGCGCGCGGCGCCACCACCGGCAGCCCGTCCGCCACCACCGCCGCCCGCCAGCGTCATGCGCCGCGTGATGGTGTCTTCCTTAAAAACGCCGCGCGCGATCAGCATATACCCATCGGCGTTGGGGATGCTGTCGATGGCGAGAACGCGCCCGAACATGTCGAAACCTTCGCGCTTCTTACCGGCATGCCAGAGATCGAAGGCCTGCGCGTAGATGTCGGAAAGGCCGGTGGTGGGGCAGTGTCCCATGAAGCCGCGCTCCATCTCCGTAATCATGGTGCGCACGCCGTTGCCGGAAAATACGTTCAGCTTGCCGCCGGTTCTTTCGCGGATTTCGGCGACGCGCTGCAGCGGATTGCCGGCTTCGTCCTTCACCACGCGCATGGTGGGAATTTCCTTAAACATGCGCACGATCAGATCGACGCTCATGTCCCCGGTGCTTTGGACGAAAAGCGGCAGGTCAGTCGCCATGCCGATGCCTTTGTAGTACTCGAACATGGCGTTCTCATCGGCCTTTTCGGGCGGCAGGGAAACGATTGCGTCGGCGCCATTCTTCGCGGCGTGTTTCGCATATTCGGTGGCTCCCGCCAGGTCTCCGGTAGTCGTCTGCACGCCGATTACAAGAGCCGTCTTACCGCCTTTGCCGGCCGCGAGAATTGTCTCCGCACCCTGGAGGCGCTCCTTCTGCGTGAGCCCGGCCCAGCCGCTGGCGATCTGCGGCCAGACGAATCCATGCACGCCGCCGCGGTTGCAGAACTTCACTTCCGCGGCGAGGCCATCGAAATCGATGGAGTTATCGGGTCTGCACGGCGTCTGCCCGATGGGAAAGAGTCCCTGCATGGGCTTGCCGTTTTGTGGACCCGCGGCAGCACGGCTTCGGTCCGCCAATGCCAGCATGAAAGCGCCCGCGCCTATGCGGCCCAGAAATTCGCGCCGCCCCGGGTTCTCAGGGATCATCGTCATTATTAAAAACCTCCCGACTTGGTGAGCATATAACCCTGGAAAAGCGCTGTCAAGGCGCGGACGCCCTTGTCGAGTGGTTTGACTTTGAGACTCAACCGGATTCATAATTCCGACACGTGAACCTCAAAATCGGAACCCCAATCCTGGCATCGATAATCGGCGCGGCGCTGCTTTCGATTCCCACCGCATCCGGCGTGGAACGGCGCGACGTGATTTTCAAGATATTTCAGTTTCCGGCCAACATGATTCCCCGTATCGACGGCGACATCCACGATTGGGATATTGTGCCCGACGACTACGCGATCGGCATTGATCAGCTGATGGATACCGAAGGCGGCCATGGCACGAATTTCGACCGCAAAGACCTGGACGTGAAGGTCAAAGTCGGCTGGGTCAAGGGCATGAACAAGCTCTTCTTCCTCTATCAGGCTTACGACAACTATTGGGATTTCAGCCGGCCGGATCTGCATAACGACATCTTCGAAGTGGTGGTCGACGGCGACATGTCGGGAGGGCCGTTGATCGATCAGTACCACCGCGATATCTGGACGCCGGAAGCGGTGGGCGTCGAGCGCGCCAATATCGACACGCGCATCAGCCGGGCCGAAGCCGAATGGTCGTTCCATGGAGCCCATGCGCAGAATTACCACATCTTCACTCCGCCCGCCGAGGGTAAGGACTGGGCCATGGCCTGGGGATGCGCGCCCTGGACTAAAGATCTGCCCTGGGCGAATCACGCTTATAACTACAATTTCAAGCCGGGCGAGCCGGGCAATCTGGTGCTGGAATTCTTTATTACCCCGTTCGACTATCGCGGCTGTGAAGGCCCACAGCGAGCGGTTGAGAGCGTGCTCGAAGAGAACAAGCTGATCGGCCTGTCGTGGTGCGTGATCGATTATGACGACGTGAATTCGCCCAGGCGCTCGTTCTGGAATCTGTCGCACAAGCAGACCATGTTCGGGAATGCTTCGGACCTGGTGGCGTTCCGGCTGATGCCGCTCGAACCGCAGTTTAAGAAGCCGATCCAGGCGGCATGGTCGTTTCAGGTGGCGGATATGAGCCGGCGCCTGGTGGCGTTCCACGACGCGTCGGACGGAAAGATTACCTCGTGGCACTGGAGCTTCGGGGACGGCACGGAATCCACGGAGCAGAATCCGGTCCATGCGTATCCGCGGGCGGGTGAGTTTACGGTGATTCTGGACGTGGAAGGCCCCGCGGGGAAGTCGCGGAGCATTAAAGTCTGGGAAGCGGCTGTTAAGTAAAAAGGCTCATCCGGGTTTGTAGTGGGTGAAATCCGGGCTCGGGGCGACCGAGCGGAATCTGTCAAGGCCGTGCGGAGCGCGCCCGGAGGGCTTGGCCTTGACGGATGAGCATCGGTCATACGCT
>JBEKAQ010000047.1:0-39023 GCA_050015835.1 Bryobacteraceae bacterium
CGAACCGGAGGGACTCGCATGGGCCGAGATCGACGTGCCCGAGCCCGGGCCCGATCAGGTGCGCGTACGCAATCGCGCGGCTGCATTGAACTTTTTCGATATCCTGCAGATTCAGGGCAAGTATCAGGTTAAGCCTGCGTTCCCCTTCACTCCAGGGGCTGAGATCGCAGGCGTGATCGATGCCATCGGCGAAGGCGTTACTGCATGGCAGCCCGGCGATCAGGTGCTCGGAATTCCCGAACTCTCGGGCTTCGCCGAACAGACCGTGCTCGATGCCCGGAAGGTTTTCCGTATTCCGGAAGGCATGGATTGGGCGCAGGCCGCCGCGCTTCCCCTCGTTTATCACACTTCGTACTTCGCACTGCGGGAGCGCGGACAGTTACTCGCGGGCGAGTGGCTTCTGGTGCACGCGGGCGCAAGCGGCACCGGCATGTCCGCCATCCAATTGGGCAAGGCGTTCGGTGCCCGCGTAATTGCGACGGCCGGCACAAAGGAGAAACTTGAATTCGCGCGGCGTCAGGGAGCGGACCATGCGCTCGACTACGGCGACGCCGGGTGGGTCGAAGAGGTGAAGCGTCTGACCGGCGGGCGCGGCGCGGATGTGATTTACGATCCGGTGGGCGGCGACATCTTCGATCTTTCGCTGAAATGCCTCGCGCCCGCGGGCCGTTTGCTCGTGATCGGTTTCGCCGGCGGAAGGATTCCGTCGATCGCGGCGAACCGGATCCTGCTGAAGAATATTTCGATTGTCGGGGTGTATTGGGGAGGCCAGGTCAAGGCCGATCCGGGCTACCTGGCCCGCACTCAGCACGCCATCGAAGCCCTGTGGAACGAAGGGAAAATCCGCCCCGAAGTCTCGGCGACATGGCCGCTCCGCGAACTCCCCCAGGCGATGCGGGCATTGCAGGAACGCAAAGTATCGGGCAAAGCGGTCTTAATCAGCGCGTAACCAGATCCATGCTGGCGATGGTGCGCGAACCGGTGCGCCATTCGGAAACCAACTTACCTTTGGCATCCACCTCAATGATCCTTCGCCCGGTGTAGTCGTTAATCAGCATGCCGCCATCGGGCAGTAAGACGAACCCCGTGGCCCATCCCAGCTGAATGGCCGGATCGGTCCCGCCGATCTCCCGCACGATCTTCCCGGCGGGATTCACTTCCACCACCTCGCCGGGATCGGCCAGGCTGATCATCGTGTTGCCATTGGCCAGACGCCGCCCCTCGTACAGCTTGCGGTTCATGCCGTTGGGCGCCTGCCACTGCCACACGATCTTGCCCGACGCGTCCACCTCGATGAGCTTCGCCTCCGCCTCGATGGCAATCAGGGTAGTGCCCTGCTCGGTGCGATGGCTGTTGCGCGAACGCATATTCGCGAGATCCTTAGTCTCGTACTTCCAGACCACGCGCTTATCCGGAGTCACTTCGATCACCTTGCCCAGCACGGCGTCGCCGATCAGAGTATTGCCGTTGGCGAGCCGCTGCGCGGCGATGGGATGCTCCAGGCCTTCGGAATAAGTCCAGACTTCGTTGTGATTCGCATCCAATTCAACCACCTTTTTCTGCGGATTGATGGTGAACAACACATGGCCGTTGGGAAGCGATTGCACATCGTGGCCATGATCGTTGGGCTTGGTCCACAGCAGTTTCGCAGAGGGCCACTCGATGGCCGCGATCTCGCCGTTCGGGCCATGGTCGGAGACGAGCAGCGTGTAGCGGACGGGCTCCGGCTTGAGATATTTGTCGAACCAGGCAATGGCGCGCGCGTCGGCCCGATCGGCATCGGCGCCCTTGAAGCCATGCCCGGCGCCCGCGATGGTCTCGAGTTCCGCCGGAACGCCCGCCGCGATCAGACGCTCGATCAGCCAGAGGGATTGTTCATACGCCACGTATGTGTCCGCCGTGCCGTGGATGGCCAGAATCGGCGCGGCATTCGGGGTCACCCAATTCAAGGGACTGGAGCGGATGTGCGCCAGCCGGTCGTGATCGAGATCGCCGCCCAGAAACGGCGGCAGCACCTGTGCCGCGTCCACCGATTTCGAGTAGGATTGCGTGAAATCGGTGGGACCATATTCGTCGACGACGCATGCGACGCGGCTCGATTGATCGCGATTCGGTCCGAAGCCTTCAAACTCTTCGACGCCCGCCGTGAGACCCAGCATCAGGACCAGATGGCCACCCGCGCTTCCACCCAGCGCGCCGATGTACCTTGGATCGATGCCATACTTCGCGGCGTTGGCGCGCAGAAAACGAACGGCCGCTTTGGCGTCCTGCAGCGGAGCGGGGAACTGATTGCGCGGCGAGAGGCGGTAGGCGATGGTGGCAGCGATATAGCCGTGCTCGGCCAGTTTGGTGGCGAGAGGCAGATAGCTTTCCTTCGTGCCGGCGCGAAAACCTCCGCCATGCACCAGCAGGACCGCGGGCCGCGGCGTTGCCGAAGCGGCTGATGGATGAACGATGTCCATGGTCTGCCCGGCGGAGTAGACCACGTCGCGGTCCGTGACAGCGGTCTGGGCGAGAAGAGCGCCGGCCAGCGGAAGGAGAAGGAAAAATCGGGCGATCATGTGACCGCGACTATATCAAAAATCAGGCCGCGGCCCGCAGGCGCGACAACTCGTCCACAATAATCTGGCGCACCGCATCGCGCAGTTCGGTGGTCCGTTTCACGTCCCAGCCATCCACCGGCACCGCCTCCAGAATGCGGAACTGGATATTCTTCTTACCCCCGAAGATCCACGAATTCCTCGGCAGCGCCGCCCCGGAACCTTCTACCACCACGGGCAGAATCTGCACATGCTCGCGAATCGCCAACTGGAACGGGCCTTCGTTGAACGGCAACACGTCCCCATCCAGCGACCGCGTGCCCTCCGGAAAGAACATCACGGAACAACGCTGGCGCAGGTAACGCGCGCACTGCAGCATGGCCTTGGCCGCCTTCCGCCGGTCGGAACGATCCACCGCGACATCGCCCGCCATACGCATCATCCATCCGAATACGGGGAACCGGAACAACTCGGCTTTCGCCAGCCACTTCATATCGAGTCGCATGTGCGAGATCACCGGGATATCCGCCAGCGATTGGTGGTTGCTCACGATGACATAGGTCTGGTTCGGCTTCACGTGCTCGTCCCCGGAAAATTCGATGTTCCACGGGTTCACCTTCGCGACCAGCCTGCCCAGCCGCCGGAACCAGCGGCCCGTGCGCAGGTGAAGCGGTTCCTGATCGAACAGCCGGACAGTGCCGAGCAGGGGAGCCCAGAGCAGAATCAGCGTCGAAGTGGCGGTCCAGATCCAGAGGGATCGAAGCAGGCGCAGCATGGTTTGGTGGATGGTCCGTCCAATGAAACTGGACTGTCATAAGGATAGCGCGCTATTCTTGAAATCGTTGACCGCAGCCCTGTCGCCCAGCCACCATGGATGTCAGCATTGAAGATTTTCGACGGCACTTTGCGCTGCTGTCCGATGGCGCACTGCTCGAAACGCGCCGGGAGGATCTGGTCGAGAGCGCTCAGCAGTGCCTCGACGAAGAGCTCTCACGCCGCGGATTGACGCGCGGCGCCGCGGGTGAGACGCCCAGCGAAAAGCCCGCAGAGGAGCCCGCGCCTTCCGGCGGCGAGCCGGTTTTGATCGCCACGTACACGGTGGCGGAGGAGGCCAGCCTCGCGCGAGGGCTGTTGCGCAGCGCCTCGATTCCATGCCACATTGCCAACGAATACACCGGCCTCGGGAGCTTTCAGCTTCAATTGCTGGTGCCGGCGGCTTATGTGGAACACGCCCTCGATGTTCTGGCGGCGGACATTTCGGACGACGAACTCGCGGCCCAGGCGGAAGCGGCGGGCGCATTCGCAGAAGAGCGGGAAGAGAACGAAGCTGACGAGGAGAGTCCGGCGTGAAAATCGGGGTGATTGGCGCGGGAAACGTTGGCGGGGCGCTGGGGAAACTCTGGGCCGGCAAGGGACACGAAATCGTATTCGGCGCGCGCGATCCGCAGTCCGCCAAAGTTCAGGAGCTGGTCAAATCCGCCGGCCCCAACGCACGGGCGGCCACCGTTCCGCAGGCTGCCTCCTTCGGCGACGTGATCGTGCTCGCGACCCCATGGCCGGCGACGAAAGCGGCGATCCAATCGGCGGGCAGCCTGGCCGGGAAGATCCTCATTGACTGCACCAATCCCATGGCGGCCGACCTTTCCGGCCTGACCATCGGGACCAATAACTCGGGCGGTGAGGAAGTGGCACGCTGGGCGACGGGCGCCCGGGTTGTCAAGGGATTCAACACCCTCGGAGCGGGAAGTTTCGCGAATCCGCGGTTTGGCTCGGAGAACGCCAGTATGTTCATCTGCGGCGACGATGCGCAGGCTAAGTCGACCGTGGGGCAACTCACCGCGGAGCTGGGTTTTGACGTCGTCGATGCCGGCCCCTTGACCGCCTCGCGGGAACTCGAGCCGATCGCCATGCTGTGGGTTCACCTCGCTTACAAGCAGGGCTGGGGACCGGTCGGACACGCCTTCAAACTGCTGCGCCGCTGATCGCCGCACCATAAAGCCACAATCGTTCTTCCATGTTTGGGCGGGTAACAGTCCCGCGGACCTGTCCGTCGTGTGCCCGGACGTTTTCGTAATGAAAAGATGAAATATACATATTAAACACCTGAAATATACATGATTTAGGGGGATTATTTATCGCCCCCATAGAAAATATGAAATGGCGCTAACGCTGCGCACATGTAAAAACTATGCTTCTTTTATCAGCGCAATCCTACACTCGCAATATTCAGGGTGCCACTAACAACCGCCGCCTTGTCCGCGGACCCGATGCCTATTCCTGCCGGTAAGTGGTGTGGCTGAACACGCGGCGGCTTGGCTGCCGCGCGAAGACCATGAGGAAGAAAGGATAAGACATGAAACGCTATTTGACGTATTGTCTGGCTCAACGTGTATCCGCGTTCTGCGCGCTTGCGGCGCTGGCGGCATTCGGGACGGCGAGCCACGCTTCTGCGCAGGACGTGACGAAGCAAGCCGTGCCCAGGGCATCCGTGGGAGCCATTATCGGCGTGGTCAAGAGTCAGGCCGGGTCTCCGCTCGCGGGCGCCACGGTGAGCATCACCGGTCTTGACGGCAAGGTTTTCCGCGCCGCACTTTCCGGCAGCGATGGGTTTTATTCGTTCTCGGATGTGCTGCCCGGCTCCTGGTCGGTGACCGCGCAGGCCGATGGCTATGCCGACTTCACCGTTCCATCGCTTGAGGTGATGGCAGGAAAGCCCGCGAGGGCGGACGCCACCCTGACCGCGCCGGTCGCTGCGCCCAGCACCCCGCCCGCTGTCATCTCTTCCGTAACCCCGGCCGCTCCGGCTCCGGCACCCGTTGCTGCTGAAAGTAATCCGCCGGCTAACTCAATTGTGGCCAGCAGCGCTGCACCGAGCCGCATCTCGAACAACGGATCGGCGAGTTTCAGCCAGCGGCTGAGCCTGCAGGAACTCATGCTGGGGGCCGCGCCCAAGTCGAAGGGCACCGACGATAGCGATCCGGTTCTGAGCGCTTCGCTGGCACCTCCGCCAGCGGGCGCATTCGACCAGCCGACAGCCTCGGCGGGCCCCGACCCACAGGCGCCCGCCGCTGCGCCGGGACCATCCGCCGCTCCGCCGCAGGGCGCTCCAGCGGAACCGGCCGCTCCGGCCACCCCCGCCGTGGATAACCAGACTCCTTTCGCCTACGCCGACTACACCTGGATGAACTCGGTGTCGCGCAACCACGACGAGGTCCTCGATGGAAAGTACTTCTCGGGTGAGTTCAGAGTCGACACCAATTACATGTACGACTACGAGCACCCCACCGATCACACTCTCGATGAAACCACCGAGGGCGAACGAACCGGTGAATTTGTCATTCAGGCGCTGAACGTGGGCGGCGACTTCCATGCCGGCAACATGCAGGGCCGCATCCTGACCCAGTTTGGCGCCGTTTCCACCGCCGTGCCGCGCAATGACGCGAGCTACAGCCAGGGACAATGGGACCTCGCGGACGCTTATCGGTACCTGTCCGAGATGTACGCCGGCTACCACATTGACGTGCAGCACGGCCTCAACATTCAGGTGGGCGACTTCCTGTCCTATATCGGCTTGTTCAGTTACTATAGCTTCGATAACTGGATGTACCAGCCGTCTTATGTGTCGTCTAATACGCCATGGTTCTTTACCGGCATGCGCGTACAATGGTTTCCCACCAATAAGCTGAAGATCGAGCCCTGGCTGATCAACGGATGGCAGACTTATGCCAAATACAACGGCAGACAAGGGTTAGGAGGCCAGATCCTGTGGCGTCCCACGGCCAATCTCGACTTTGTGTTCAACACTTACACGCTCGGACGCGACGTTTTGTATAACCCATACCGGTCGCGCTATCACGAAGACGACAGCCAGGAGTGGAAATACTACGAAAAGCCTGGTAACTTCATGCACCGCATGGCGTTCACCGTCACCGAGGACTTCGGTTGCGAAACCGGCGGGGGCGTAAAGTGCACACATGGCACCGCGGCTACTCCCGCGCAGAACTTCACCGGTATCATGGCTTATCACCGCTGGTGGTTCGACCACGACCGCTACTCTTTCAACATCGGCGGCGGCGTAGTCGACAACCCCGGGCGCTATCTGGCCCTGCTGCCACCCATCAACGGCGCCAACGCCACCAGCGGCTCCCCTTACTTTACGGAGAATCCTGGCGACCAGTTCAGAGGCTATGATTACCAGGTAGCCTTCGAGTACATGCCGAGCCAGTGGGTGACGTGGCACGTCGAGTTCACGCAACGCGGCGCCCAGCAACGGCTTTTCGCCGGTCCCGGAGGTATGACGCCTCCCGGCGGCAACAACGGCTTCCCCCAGTATTTTGCCTGTAACGATGGCACCCCGTCCCCGACTGGAAACTGTGCCCAGGATGGCGGGCTGTGGCACCCGGATCTGGTAAAGCAGGAACGCCGTTGGATCTTTTCCCTGATGGTGAAACTGTAGCTTTTTCTGCGAAGACCATGGCAAAGCGCTCGAGAGTGCGCTTTGCCATGGAGTATTTAAAGGAGGCCTGAGTTATGCACAAAGTATCGAAAGCTCCGTTGCTTATAGTTTTCGCGGGTCTGCTTACGGCGTCCGGCCCATCCTGGTGGACCAAACCGCTTCGGGAGTGGAATGAAACCGATGCGAAGCAGATTCTCTCCAGTTCGCCATGGGTCAGGAAGGCCACGCCGGTGGAACTTCCTCAGCGTAACGAGAGTGAAGTGCGCAGCAGCGGCTTGATGGGCGCCGGACAAAGTGTCGGCGTCGAGGCGTTCAGCGCGTCCACCGTGACGGGTATCGGCGCCAGCCAGTCTGCTCGCCGTCGCTCCAAGCCAAGGTCGCTCGAGGTGGAGGTTCGCTGGGAAAGCGCTCTGCCGGTACGCGCCGCCGAGTTGAAATCGCGGGAAGAAATCCTGCCCGAATGGGACGGGCCCATGTACGCCATCGCCGTCTACGATGTCCCCGGTCTCGACGGGAATCCGAAGGCTTTGTCCAAATTCCTGAGTAAGGAAGCCTATCTGAAGCGGGACGGGAAGAAGGATTTAAAGCCCGCGCGCGTGAATCTGCTGCCGCAGGATGGCGGGCTCACGACCATTGTCTACCTGTTCCCGCGCTCCGAGGAGATTACCGCCGAAGACAAGCGGGTTGAGTTCACGGCGGTATTCGGCAGGCTCTTCGTCGCCCAGTACTTCTACCCCGCGCAGATGCAATTTCAGGGCAGGCTGGAACTCTAGGATCATGAGGTCCGGTATGAAAAGCCTGTTCTGGGCGCTTCCCGTCTCGGCGGCGCTGCTGATTGCGGGCGATCCTCCAGCCACATGGAAAGCCAAGCGGATTTCCGATTGGACCGAAGCGGACGCCCGCCAGGTTCTCACCGATTCCCCGTGGTCGATGACCGTGGTGGCGGGCATCACCCGCAGGCAGACCGAGGATGAACGCCGAGCGGGCGGGGAGATGGGACAGCCGAAAGGCGTCGGCTTCGACGGGGTGGACGATAAATTCAAGAGGCCGCAGTTACCGGACAATCTCGCGGCCCTGGTCCTGAAACCCACCCGCTACAGTCCCGGGCCGCCCCAGTTTATGAGGCTGTTGCTGCGTTGGGAGAGCGCTCTCCCGGTGCGCGCGGCGGAGCTGAAATCCGGTGTCATCGCGCCGCCCACTTTGGACAGCGACGGGTACACCATTGCCGTCTATGGGGTTCCTGGCGAGTATTTCAAGGGCGATCCCAGGAGTCTGGGCGAGCCTCTGAAAAAGCAGGCGGTTCTGAAACGCGACGGACAGAAGGATGCGCGGCCATCGAGCGTCGAGGTCTTTCAGCTGGGACACGGGGTGGTGGTTGCCTATGTGTTTCCACCTTCCCTGGAACTGAGCGGAAAGGATGGACACGTTGCGCTCGAAGCGCAGATCGGCCGGCTTGTGTTCACCCAGACCTTCAACCTTGAAGAGATGCAGTTTGAAGGCAAGTCCGCGTTTTAAGATCGACGTTCCGCTCTGCGCGCATCACGCCATGCATATATTGAAGGGGTGAAGTGTGTCGTCTCGGGCGGTACGGGATTCATCGGCCGGCGCATCGTCGAACGGCTGCTGCGCGATGGCCATTACGTTGGCGTCTGGAGCCGCCGGCCGGGAGTGGAGAAGCGCATCGCGGTTGCCTCCTTCTCCTGGGATCCATTACAGGGGGAACCGCCGGACGACAGCGTCAACACCATGGACGCCGTTATTCACCTCGCCGGCGAGCCGGTCGCGCAGAGATGGAATGCCGAGGTAAAGGCCCGTATCCGAGATAGCCGGGTCCTCGGGACCCGCCACCTGGTGGACGTGGTCGCCCGTGTGCCGCATCGTCCGAAGGTTCTGGTTTGCGCGTCGGCGATCGGCATTTATGGCGATCGCGGCGACGAGGCGCTCACGGAAACATCCGCGCCGGGCAACGGCTTTCTGGCGGACGTTTGCCGCGCCTGGGAAGCGGAGGCGGACCGCGCCGCGCAGTTCGGCTTGCGAGTAGTTAAGCTGCGCATTGGTTTCGTGCTGGGCGCGGACGGCGGTGCGCTGGCGAAGATGGTTCCGGCGTTTCGCGCCTGCGCGGGCGGACGTCTGGGATCGGGCAGGCAGTGGATGCCGTGGATACATGCCGGCGATGTGGCGGGGTTGTTCGCTTACGCCGTCGAGAACAATGTTGCGGGCGTCTGGAATGCCGTTTCGCCCAACCCGGTCACCAACGCCGAATTCACCCGGCAACTGGCGCGCGCCGTTCACCGCCCCGCATTATTTCCAGTGCCGCCGCTCGCTCTGAAGCTCGCCTTCGGAGAACTCGCCCAGCACATGCTCGACAGCGCCCGTGTCATTCCCTCGGCGGCGCTTCGGGCGGGGTTTGAATTCCGATATCCGGAGGTGAGCGCGGCCTTGCGAAACCTGCTCGATCCGCCGCGCCGAGGGTTGACGGACAATGGTTGAAACAAAGCGACTGAACTCATGGACAGAGCGATTTCCACCCACGTAATCGTGAATCACCGGTTGACCACCTCCTGGCTGAACAAAGCGGAGCGCGCCGGCATGTCGGCCGTCGAGATTTTCTGCGCCCCGCAGCATCTCGATTACCGGAACAAGGCCCAGGTCGCCGAACTCGGCCACTGGTTTCGCGATTCCGAACTCAAGCTCCACTCCCTCCATTCGCCCATGTACACGGACGAAATATGGGGACGCTCCGGCCCCCATACGCACGTCAACATTACCGAAAAGGTGAAGGCCGAGCGCATCCGCTGGGTAGGTGAAATCAAGCGCGCTGTCGAAGTCGCCGAAGTGATTCCGTTCCGCTACCTCATCCAGCATCTGGGCGTCGGCGGGCAGGAGTTTTCGGAACATGCTATAGACGCCGCATTCTCGGCGCTCGAAGAGTTGACCGTGTTCGCGCAGCAACGCGGCGTCGAAATCCTGCTGGAAAACACGCTTAACGAACTTTCGACCGCGGAGCGCCTGCAGCTATTCAACGAAGCGACGCATCTGCGTCTCAACTACGTTTTCGATACCGGCCACGCGCATATCGGCGCCGGAATTGAGCATGAGTTCGGCATCATGCGCGACCGCATTCGCTCGCTCCACGTCCACGACAACAACGGCAAGGAAGACCAACACTTGTTCCCCATGGCCGAAGGCGGCACGATCGATTGGACCCGCACCATGGAACTGCTGCGCTCGCGCCCCGGCCAATATCCGCTGCTGCTCGAACTGCGCGAAGTAACCGATCTGCCGAATCCGCTGGACGAAATCACGCGCGTCTTCGACCGGCTCGAAGCCGTCGTGCCTCACGCTTAGGAATCCACTCATGCCTAATCGAATTACGATCAGCCAGGCCGCCCAACACGTCGGCGAGGAAGTGGAAATCGCCGGCTGGCTTTACAACCTGCGCAAATCCGGCAAGATTGTCTTCCCCATCGTGCGCGACGGCACCGGCCTCATGCAGTGCGTGGCCATGAAGAACGCGCTCGCCGAAGACGTATTCGAGAGCCTCAAGCATCTCACCCAGGAATCGTCGCTCATCGTGCGCGGGAAATTACGCGCCGAAGCGCGCGCCCAGGGCGGGTACGAACTGGACGTCGGGGACGTGGAAATTCTTCAGAAGGTTTCCGAAGCCGATCCCTATCCCATCACGCCCAAGGATCACGGCGTCGAATTTCTGATGGACCACCGGCATCTCTGGCTGCGCTCGCAGCGCCAGCACGCCATCATTCGTGTGCGCCACGAGATTGTCAGAGCGGTGCGCGACTATTTCGATAACCACGGTTTCACTCTCGTGGACACGCCCATCTTCACGCCCGCCGCCTGCGAAGGCACCACCACGCTCTTCGAAGTGAACTACTTCGACGACGACAAAGCCTATCTCACGCAGTCGGGCCAGCTCTACAGCGAAGCCACCGCTATGGCGTTCGGCAAGGTGTACTGCTTCGGCCCCACCTTTCGTGCCGAAAAATCGAAGACGCGCCGCCATCTTACCGAGTTCTGGATGGTCGAGCCCGAAATGGCCTATGCCGATCTCGAAGAGATCAAGCGCGTCGCCGAGGAGTTCGTCGTCTATGTGGTCGCCCGCGTTCTCGAGAATCGCCGCGAAGAACTGAAAATCCTCGAACGCGACACTTCGAAACTGGAGGCCGTGCAGGCGCCGTTCGTGCGCATGAGTTATACGGACGCGGTCGAGAACCTGCAGGCCCGCGGCTCGGAAATCCAGTGGGGCAGCGACTTCGGCGGCGCCGACGAAACCATTCTCACGCAGCAATTCGACCGGCCGATGCTGGTGGATCGTTTCCCTGCCGCCATCAAGGCCTTCTACATGCAGCCCGACCCGGAGCGACCCGAAGTCGCCATGGGAGTCGACGTGCTGGCGCCCGAAGGCTACGGAGAAATCATAGGAGGCGGCCAGCGCATTCACGACCTGGATCTGCTCCTGAAACGCATCGAAGAGCATCAGCTTCCTAAGGAGGCCTTCGACTGGTACGTGGATCTGCGCAAATACGGCAGCGTGCCGCACGGAGGATTCGGCATGGGCATTGAACGCTGCGTAGCCTGGGTCTGCGGGTTGGAGCATGTCCGGGAAACCATCGCGTTTCCCCGAATGCTCTACCGCCTGCGCCCATGACCATCGCCCGACCCATCTATTCAAAGATGTGGGGCAGGTTGGCAACCTGCCCCACCTGGCACCGGTGTTCTTACTAGAAACTAGAATGAGACCTTCAAACATCGCCATCATCGGCGCCCCGCTGGATCTCGGACAGGGCCGCCGGGGAGTAGACATGGGTCCCTCGGCGTTACGCGTAGCGGGCTTGGGCCGCCGTCTCAGCCGACTCGGCTATACCGTCACCGATCTGGGAAACATCGACATCGCGCAAGCCGAGAGTCTGCCCGATTCGGGACCCGTGGACGCAAAATTTCTCCCCCAGATCGCGTCCGCGTGCCAGGATTTAGGCGAAATGGTGGCGCAATGTTTCGACCGGGGCCAGCTCCCCCTCGTGCTCGGCGGCGATCATTCCATCGCGGCCGGAACCGTAGCCGGAGTCTCCCGCTTCTTCCGGCAATCGAAGCAGAAAATCGGCCTGCTCTGGATTGACGCCCACGCCGACATGAACACGCCCGAATCGAGCCCCAGCGGCAACGTGCACGGCATGCCGCTCGCCTGCTGCGTGGGCGAAGGCCCTGCGCCGCTGGCCAACCTCTTCGGCTTCTCGCCCAAAGTCGATCCCGCGAGCGTCGCCCTGGTCGGCATCCGCGATGTGGACGAACTCGAGCGCGGGACGGTCCGGGGCGCCGGCGTGCGCGCTTTCACCATGCGCGACATCGACGAACGGGGCATGCGCGCCGTGATGGACGACGCCATCGCCATAACCTGCGCCGGAACCGCCGGCTTTCACCTTTCGCTCGATATGGATTTCATCGACCCCCAATATGCGCCTGGAGTCGGCACGCCGGTCCGAGGCGGCGCGACCTACCGGGAGGCCCACCTCGCCATGGAGATCGTCTGCGATTCCGGCCGCATGCTTTCGATGGAAGTGGTGGAAGTGAATCCGGTCATCGACGAAGTCAATCGCACCGCCGATCTGGCCGTGGAACTGATCCTCTCCGCCATGGGAAAGAAGATTCTCTGAACATGAAAACACGAATTGCCATTGTTTATGGTGGGCGAAGCGGAGAACACGAAATCTCGCTCCTCTCGGCGGAGTCGGTGATCGCCGCGCTCAAGCCCGACCGCTACGATGTGGTCCGGTACCTGATCGCAAAAGACGGCCGATGGACCCCCGGTCCCATTCTGCCGCAGCCTGGAGCCAACCCCGCTATTGATGTCGTCTTCCCCGTCCTGCACGGCACCTTCGGCGAGGACGGCACCATGCAGGGGCTGTTCGAGCTCGCCGATCTGCCTTACGTCGGAGCCAACGTGCTCGCTTCCGCCGTGTCCATGGACAAAGACGTAATGAAGCGCCTGTGCCGCGATCGCGGATTGCCGGTGGTCGAGTATACGGTCGTCAGCCGCGATGAGATCGAGGCCGGTGCCGTCCGCTGCGAGTTTCCGTTCCCGGTTTTTGTGAAGCCGGCCAATCTCGGATCCTCGGTTGGGATTTCGAAGGCGCATGACCGCGCGGAACTCAAAGCCGCATTGGCTCTGGCGGCCCGCTATGATCGCAAGATTCTCGTCGAACGCGGCATCGAGGGGCGCGAGTTCGAGTGCGCCGTGCTCGGCAATCAGTATCCTGCGGCCTCCATGCCGTGCGAGATACTACCCTCGCGCGAGTTTTACGACTACGAAGACAAGTACGAATTGAATCTGGCCCGAACCGTTCTCCCGCCCGATTTGCCGGAGAACGAAATCGCCGAAATGCGGCGCCTCGCCCTTGAGTGCTGCAAAGCTGTGGGATGCGAAGGTATGGGCCGGGTCGATTTCCTCCGTGAGACCGCCACCGCCCGGCTCTACATCAACGAGATCAACACGGTTCCAGGGTTCACTTCCATCAGCATGTACCCCAAAATGTGGGAATTCAGTGGGATTCCGTACAGCGATCTGATCGACCGATTGATTGAACTGGCCCTCGATCGGCACGCGCAAAAGAAGGCCACTAAGTTCACAAAGTGATGTTACTATCGGAATCGGTTATGAGAAAACTCTCAATATTGCTCACGATTTTGTGTATGTTTTGTTACGCAGCTTTCGGGCAGGGCAAAGAAGAAAAGGGCGGCGGCGCCAAAGATGTCGGCCACGGTCACATTCCGTCGAAAGGCCCCGCACCCGTCAAGCCTTCGGCCGTTCGTCCTCAGCCCGCCGGTCCGGCGCAGAAAATGCAGGCCGATAAACCCGGCCATCCCGAAGCGCCGCACGTTCACTCGAACGGCAAGTGGATCGGGCACGACTCCGGTCCCAACGATCCGCGCTATCACCTCGATCATCCCTTCGAACACGGGAAGTTCACCGGCGGTTTCGGCAAAGACCACGTCTGGCGGCTCTCCGGCGGCGCCCCGCAGCGTTTTGGATTCGGCGGCTTCTTCTTCAGCGTGGCTCCGGCCGATTACGGTTACTGCGGCGACTGGCTGTGGGACACCGATTCGATCGTAATCTACGACGACCCCGATCACGTCGGCTGGTACCTCGCTTACAACGTGAGACTCGGGACCTACATCCACGTAGAATTCCTCGGCTAGCGCCGATTTGCGGAACGGAGGCTACGCCATAATAGTCTCTGAAACATGATGAGATTTCTGGCCGCTCTCGTCGCCTGCGCCTGGCTGGCCGCGGCCGCCGGCCCGCCCAAAGAAGACGACGCGAAGGAGATGAAGCGATTCATCGACGCGTTGCAGATTCTCGAACAGCACGCAGCCGATCCCATCGACGCCGATCAGGCCTTCTACGGAGGCGCCATGCCGGGCATGCTGCGGCATCTCGACCCGCATTCCGTCTTCTTCGATCCCGACCAGTACGCCCAGCTCAAACAGATGGAAACGTCCACCCGTAAGGGCTTCGGCTCCATCGTTTCGGTCCTGCCGGGACGGGTGCTGGTGCTGCAGACGCTTCCCAACACGCCCTCGGCCCGCGCCGGCATGATGCCGGGCGACGAGGTTCTCGCGGTGAACAATTATCGGCTCGACCGGCTGGAGCCCGAGCAGATCGTGGAGCTGCTTACCGAGTCCAAGCTGAAGCCGGCGCAACTGGTAGTCCGGCATCCCGGCAATACCCGGATCGCGGTGCTGACCCTCATCCCCGAAGAGATGCAGTCTTCGAGCGTGGAGCGCGCTTTCGAATTGCAGCCGGGCATCGCGTACCTAAGGGTAACCGGCTTCGACGAGAAGACCGGACAACAGATTCGCGCCGCTGTTGAGAAACTTGGGGGACAGAATCTGAAAGGTCTGGTGCTGGACCTGCGCAACAATCCAGGCGGACTGATGACGGCGGCTCTCGAGACGGCTTCGTTGTTCCTCAAGCCGGGCCAGACGATTCTGTCCGTGAAAGGCCGCAACGTGCCGGAGAAGATCGAGCGCGTGCCCACGGGCAGCAAGCCCTACACATTTCCGGTCGCTGTGATCGTGAACGGCAAGACGGCCAGCGCTTCCGAGATCGTCTCCGGTTCGCTGCAGGATCACGACCGCGCCACCATCGTGGGCGAGCCGAGCTTCGGCAAGGGACTGGTGCAGAGCGTGTTTCCCACCGCGGAGAAAACGGGTCTCGCGCTCACCACGGCGCTCTATTACATTCCGAGCGGACGCTCCATCCAGAAGGCATTCAAGACCTCCGATTTCGAACTTGGCGCGACCGCCGCGCATCCCAACGAGCGCACCGATTTCAAGACCGACAGCGGACGCCCGGTCCCCGGCGGCGGAGGCATCGTGCCGGATATCCTCGCCTTCCCGCCCCCGCTGGGGGAATTTCGCGGCATCCTCGAGGCCACCGCATCCTTTACCACATTTGCCGCTCAATACATCGGCGCGCATAAGATCGAGCCCGGCTGGGAGTTGCCGCCGCAGATTCTCGATCAGTTCCAGGCATTTCTGGCTGAGCGTCAGATTCAGCCCGGTCTGCGCGAATGGATCGCCAATCGCGACTTCCTCGAATGGCGCCTGAAGACCGAGATCTACAACCTCGCGCTGGGAGTGGAGAAGGGAGACGAAGTGGCGGTGCAGTCCGATCCGCCGGTTGAGAAGGCTCTCGAAGCCGTGCTGAAAGGAGCTGGATAATGCCGGTGGCAATGTTGTCGCTCGAGCAGGAGAAGAATCCGTGGCTGGCGGCGGAGACCCGTTTCGATAACGCGGCCCGCAAGCTGAATCTGGACGACGGCGTTTGCAAGATCCTTAAAGCGCCCGCGCGCGAGATCACCGTAAACATCCCCGTGCAACTGGATGACGGCCGGCTCGAAGTTTTCACCGGCTATCGCGTGCAGCATTCGATCGCCCGCGGCCCCGGCAAGGGCGGCATTCGCTACGCGCCCGACGTGACGCTCGATGAAGTGCGCGCGCTCGCTTCCTGGATGACGTGGAAGTGCGCTGTCGTCAACATCCCGTTCGGCGGCGCGAAGGGCGGCGTGATCTGCAATCCCACGCTGATGTCGGATGGCGAGATCGAGCGCCTGACGCGCCGCTATACGGCGGGAATCATCGAATACATCGGTCCGGAGCGCGACGTGCCCGCGCCGGATATGAACACCAACGAGCGCGTGATGGCGTGGATCATGGACACGTACTCGATGCACGCGGGCCATACCACCACCGGGGTGGTCACTGGCAAGCCGATGGAGCTGGGCGGTTCGCGCGGGCGTCCCGAAGCGACCGGCCGCGGCTGCATGATGGTGACGCTCGAGGCGCTGAAGCGGTTCGGGCTCAAGCCGGAAGACACGCGCGTCGTCATCCAGGGATTTGGCAACGTCGGGGGGATGGCCGCCCGGCTGATGGCCGCCCACGGATTCAAAATCATCGCCATCGCCGAATACGATGCCGCCGTCTGCAATCGCAACGGTGTGGATATCAAAGCTTTGTCGCTCTACCGGGCCGAAACGGGCTCCATTGCCGGCTTTCCGGATGCCGAGGCCATCGACCGGAAGGAAGCTCTGTTTCTCGAATGCGACGTTCTGCTCCCTGCGGCCACCGAAAACGTAATCACTTCCGAAAACGCCGCACGCGTGCAGTGCCGCATTCTGTGCGAGGGCGCCAACGGGCCGACCACCGCCATCGCAGACGAGATCCTGGCCGATAAGAAGATCTTCGTGATTCCCGATATTCTGGCCAACGCCGGCGGGGTTACGGTTTCCTACTTCGAGTGGGTGCAGGATCGCCAGGGCTTCTTCTGGAATGAGGATCTGGTGAATACGCGGCTCGAGGAAATCATGGTAGGCAGCTTCAACGCAGTAACCGCGTACGGCGAGAAGCACCGCGTGGACAATCGGACGGCGGCCTATATGCTGGCGCTCGACCGCGTCGCCATTGCCATGAAGCTGCGCGGGATCTACGCCTGATTCCCTTGCCCGATCTTCGCGAGCAGTTCGGCCAGATCGATGGGGTGGACGAGGATGCGCAGGCCGATCCATCCCGGCCATCCATTCCGCATGCCCCGAAGACCGGACTACACTAATAAGATGACCCGCCTCGCTCCAGCCGCGGTCCTTTTCACAGCGCTGCTCCCCGCCGCGCCGGCCCAGCCCATCATGCCGCTGCGGGACGTTCGCGCCGGCATGCACGGCATCGGCAAGACTGTCTTCGAAGGCGACAGGATCGACGATTTCCAGGTCGAAATCCTCGGCGTGCTGGAAAACACGGGCCCCAAAGAATCGCTTATCCTCGCGCGTCTCTCCGGCGGACCCCTCGAACACACCGGCATCATGCAGGGCATGAGCGGCAGCCCGGTCTACATCGACGGCAAGCTGATCGGCGCCGTCGCCATGGCATTCCCCTGGGCCAAAGACCCGATTGCAGGCATCCGTCCCATCGAGGAAATGTTCCGCGTGGATCAAATGGCGCCGGCGCGGCCCACGCTGGCCCAGGACACGCCGGCGCGTCTCGTCTCGCCCGCCGGAAACCTGGCGGATCTTCTACCGAAACAAGAAGCATCCGGATTCGGCGACACGCGCATGGTCGAAGTCGGCACTCCCATCTCGCTCAGCGGCTTCACCCCCGCCGCCGTCGAGCAATTCGGTCCCAAAATGCGCGCGCTCGGCCTCGAACCCAGACAGGGTATTTCGCTCGGCGGCGCGCCCGATCCGCACATGGGCGACCCCGCAAGGCTCAAGCCCGGCTCCATGATCAGCGTCGAATTGATGACCGGCGACATGAGCGTCGGCGCCGACGGGACCCTCACCTGCATCGACGGCGACCGCGTCTACGCCTTCGGACATCGCTTCCTCGCCGTGGGCCCGACCGAGCTTCCCTTTACGCGTTCGGAAGTGATGACGCTGCTCGCTAACGTCAACACCTCGTTTAAAATCTCTTCCGCGCGCGAGCTGATGGGCGTCATTTCCGAGGACCGCAACACCGCCATCGCCGGCACCCTGGGCAAGCGCGCCGCCATGCTGCCCCTCGAGATCGCGGTCGCGCAGGACCAGAAGCCGCTCGAGCAGTACCACATGCAGATGGTGAACGATCGTTTTCTCTCGCCCTTCCTCCTGCAGATGGCCGTCTTCTCCTCCATCGACGCCACCCAGCGCGCCACCGGCGCATCGAGCATCGTGGTTCACGGATCGGTCGAGTTCGAAAATACCGCGCAGGCCGCCCAACTCGGCAACATCTACGCCGGCGACAACGGATCCGCCATGCAGGCCGCCAATTCCACCGCCGTCCCGCTCTCTTATCTGATGCAGAGCGGTTTCAACGCGCTGAAGATCAAACGCATTGCCCTCCGTCTCGACGCTTCGAACGCCAAGAAGGACCTGAACATCAGTGACGTGTATCTGTCCCGGAAAGAAGCGAAGGCGGGAGACGCCGTCGAATTACTCGCGCTGCTCGATGGCGAAAACGGAGCGGAACTTTCCCGGACGGTTAAGTACACGATTCCGCCGGGCACGGCGCCGGGCACTCTCTATTTCACGGTGGCCGATGGTACCCAGACCAGCATCGCGGAATTAAGGCAGATCGTGGCGGAGACGCCGCATTCGCCTGAGCAGCTGATTTCCACGGTGAACCGGATTCGCCCCAGCGACAAAGCCTACATCCGGGTGTGGCGCGCCGACCCCGCGTATGCGGTCGAGGGCGAGGAGTTGACCGATCCGCCGCCGTCGCTGGCGCTGGTGCTGGGCAGCACGCAGGCCGTGTCGCAGAATCGCAATTCGAAGATCGCCGAAATCGTCATCGATCCAGGCGAAATGATGGTCTCCGGCTCAAAGACCGTCCAGCTGGAGGTCAAGGAGTGAAGGTTTTCATTCTGCTCCTGGCCGCCCTCCCCGCCGCCGCCGCAACCTCATCCGCCTGGGAGATGACCAGCTTCACCGACTTCATCAAAGGAAAATTCGACGGAGTATCCCTCGGCCGGGATGGCCGCCTGACCCTGGCCCCCAAACTGGACACCTTCTTCGCCTCCGAACAACCCGTCATCTGGAGTGTAGTGACCGGCCCCGAAGGAGCCCTCTACGCGGCAACCGGCCATCGAGGAAGAGTCTTCCGCATCGATCAATCGGGCACACCAGGAGTCATATGGACCGCCGACCGCCCTGAAGTCTTCGCCCTGGCAGCCGACAGTAAAGCAGTCTACGCGGCCAGCTCCCCCGACGGAAAAATCTATCGCCTCGAAAACGGCCAGGCCACCGAATACTTCGATCCCAAAACCAAATACATCTGGGCCCTCGCACTCGCCCCCGACGGCACCCTCTACGCCGGAACCGGCGATGGAGGCCGCGTATTCCGCATCACCGGGCCCAATCGGGGCGAAGAATATTACTCGACCGGCCAAAGCAACGTAACCGGCCTGATGATCGACGCGCAAGGCCGTCTGCTGGCGGGCACGGAGCCCAACGGAGTCCTCTACCGCATCACCGCGAAGAACAAGGCCTTCGCGCTCTATGACGCCAGCCTGCCCGAGATCAAAGCCATCGCGGCCAATCCCGATGGCAGCATCTACGCGGTGGGCCTGGGCGGCGCGCTGGCGAAAAAGGTGCAAGCTGCGCTCCAGGCCAACCAGACCGCCCAGCCGGATGCGGGCGCCGCCACCACCAGCATCACGGTCACGGCCGATGCCGGAGGCGACCTGAAACCCACGCCGCCCGAACCCGCCAAGCCGCAGCAGGCCGCGCCGGTTTCCGCCACGCCCGCCGTCACCACCGCCGCAGCCGTGGATCTTTCAAACATCGAAAAAAGCGCCATCTATCGCATCAATCCCGACAACACGGTCGACACTGTGTGGAGTTCGAAGGAAGAAAACGTCTACGATATCCTCCCGGCAGCCGATGGTCAACTCTATTTCGGCACCGATCAGAGCGGCCGCATCTACCGCCTTTCACCAGACCACAAACTCACGCTCCTCGCCCAGACCAACGAATCCGATGCCATACGGCTGCTGCGCTGGAATGGAGCGCTCCTCGCCGCCACCGCCAACATGGGCAAGATCTACCGGTTGGGCGCGGAGGGAGCGCGCGGCACGTACGAATCCCCGGTCTTCGATGCCGGCAGCGTGGCGCGCTGGGGTAAATTGCGCTGGCAGGGCGAGAACGGCGCCGGATCGATTCAATTGCGCACGCGCTCCGGCAACAGCATCCGCCCCGACACCACATGGAGCGATTGGTCGGAGCCCGTCACGGTCGCCTCGGGCGCCCAGATCGCCAGCCCCAACGCGCGCTTTCTGCAATTCAAGGCTGAGCTGGCGGGGACGGGGGCCTCGATCGATAACGTCAGCGCGGCCTACCTTCCGCAGAATAATCCGCCCATCGTGCGCTCGATCACGGTGATCGCCCAGCCCGCGGCCACGGCGGCCACAAAGAGCGCGGCGGCCTCAGGAAGCACGTCGAGCTCTGCCAACGCCCCTTACAGCATCACCGTCACCGATACAGGAGATGCCGCGCCGGTCTCGTCGACAGGCACGCCGACCCAGACGCTCTCGCGCGCCTCCGCGCAGCAGTTGGTCATCGCATGGCAGGCCGACGATCCGGATAACGACAAGCTCGTCTATCAGCTCGATTTTCGCGGCGACGGCGAGCGCGAATGGAAGACGCTGCGCCGCAATCTGCACGACAACACCTATACGATCGACGGAGATGCCCTCGCCGACGGCCGCTATTTCTTCAAAGTGACGGCTTCCGACCGGGAGGCCAACCCGCCGGGCACGGCGAAGGAAGCGGAGCTTGAAAGCTCGCCGGTTCTGATCGACAACACGCCCCCCGTGATTCACATTCAGCAGCACTATCGAACTGAGATAGCGTTCGATGCGCAGGACGCGACTTCCACATTAAGGCGCGCCGAGTGGTGTATCGATGCCGGACCCTGGACCCCCATCGCGCCCGTCGATGGCATCCTCGATTCTCAATCCGAACAGTTCCGGCTGCATCTCGATAACGTCCCCGCGGGCGAACATCTGCTCGTGATCCGCGTAGTCGACAGCGGCAATAATACCGGCCTCGCCAAGGTGATCCTCCACTGAAGGCCGGTCCACAGAAAACGCTCGAACGGGTGCTTTCAAAAGCCGGTCTCGGATCGAGAACCCAGGCGCGCAGCTGGATTCACGAGCGCCGTGTGCGCGTCAACGGCAAGGTGGTCGAGAACCCGGACCACTGGGTCGACTTTGCGCGCGACCGCGTGGAGTTCGATGGCAAGCCGCTTGAGTCGCGCCGCCGCGTCTACGTGCTGCTGTACAAACCGGCCGGGTATATTACGACCTTTAAAGATCCCGAAGGACGGCCGACCGTCTACGATCTGATCGCTGAGGTGGAAACTTTCGTTTCACCCGTAGGCCGGCTGGATCTGGATACCAGCGGACTGCTGATCCTGACCAACGATACGCAGTTTGCCGAGCGTCTGACGAATCCGGATCACAAGATCCCGAAGACTTATCTGGCGAAGTGCGCAGACCTTGTCAGTGACGATGCGCTCGATCGTCTCCGCCATGGCGTGGAACTGAGCGACGGCCCCACGCGTCCGGCCGAAGTCCGTCGCGTGCGCGATTCGGAGAAGTATTCGCACATTGAGATTACGATCACGGAGGGACGGAACCGCCAGGTGCGGCGCATGGTCGAAGCCATTGGCAGCAAGGTGCTGAAGCTGGTGCGAACCCAAATCGGGCCCATCGGGATTGGCGATCTGCGGATCGGAACCTGGCGCGAACTGAGTCCCGGCGAAGTCAATCGGTTGGGCGGTTCGAAGCGCTCCACGAAAAAAGGACAATCCCAGTCGCCACGGAAACGTTGAGGGACGCGATTTTTCCCGCCATCGGGATCCGTACCAGCATGTCGCAGTTCTTCTTGACGAGTTCGTGAAGCCCCTTGCCCTCGGCGCCCATCACGACCACGGAATGCTCGCTCCAGTTGACCTGGTTGTAGTCGGTTTCGCCGCGCTCGTCGACGCCGTAGATGAAGTAGCCCATGTCCTTCAGGGACCGCAGCGTCTGGTTCACGTTGCCGGCCCGGACGATGGGAAGATATTCGAGGGCTCCGGCCGCGGCCTTGGCAACCGTATCGGTCAGGCCCACCGCGCGACGCTCCGGAATGATGACGGCCCCGGCTCCGGCCGCATGGGCGGTGCGGATCACGGCGCCCAGATTGTGCGGGTCCTCTACACCGTCGAGGACCACCAGCAGATTCGCTTGCGGCGCGACATCGTCGAGTTCCGCATACTGCTTGGCCGCGCCCAGTGCCACGACGCCCTGGTGGGACTTGGCACTCGATAGCCGGTCGAGCGCCCCGCGGTCTTCGAACCGAACAGGCGTGCCCGATTCACGGGCCAGATTGACGACTTCCTGGATACGCGGACCGGCCAGGCCCCGGGCGATCAGTACGCGCTCGAGTGGCCGCTTCGCCCGCAGGGCCTCGACGACAGGGTGGATTCCGATCAGAACGGCCAAGTAAGATTATGGCAGTGTTTTCCATTTTGTCCGGCGCGGCGGGAGTGAGCCGGATCGCGTCGCTTCCGATCAAGCCCACTTCGAGAAGCGCGAGAGCCGGCGCTCGCTTGCGTGATCTTCTTCCGGCGCACGGGAGCAAGGCGATGGATGCGATCGCTCTGCCGCAGTGGGCCCGTTGCGGGAAGACGTGAACAGGATCATGGGCGGAGCCCTGGGTTATACTGGGCATGTTGCGCGCCCGTAGCTCAGTTGGATAGAGCGTCTGGCTACGAACCAGAAGGTCGCATGTTCGAGTCATGCCGGGCGCACCAAAAACTCTCTTGTAATCAATAAATCAGGCACCAGAGCCGGAAGGCGACTTGGCGCCATACTTACGCTTGACTCTTTCAATGTGGCCCATTCATGGCGAGTACCAATACAGGACTTGCGGTCACCGGCAACCTGTGGTCTGGGAACAACTTGGCCATGCGCCGAATGCCACGAAGGCGGTAACAGCTTGCCTGACCGAAGTGGTTAGCGGAAAAATCCTCAATGTCGTGATGGCCCCGGACAATCCGTCCCGCATAGTGGAAGCTTGAATGCAATCCGTGACTGGGCGTGAATTCTCGGCGCTGAGGACAACCGCCCTGCGATACTTTGACAGAAAGAGGAGCCTCGATGTCGCTTCGTCCTGTCCGACGCGTTATCAAATCGAAGCCGACCCTCGAAGGCGCGGGTGTGCATCTGCGCCGCGCCTTTGGCTTCGGCAATACAACCGATTTCGACCCGTTCCTGCTTCTCGACGATTTCCGCAACGACGTTCCGGAAGATTATCTGGCGGGTTTCCCCTGGCATCCGCATCGCGGGATCGAGACGATCACCTACGTCCTGGCCGGAACCGTCGATCACGGCGACAGTATGGGCAACCGGGGGACCATCGGCGCCGGCGACGTCCAGTGGATGACTGCGGGCAGCGGGATCATTCACCAGGAGATGCCCAAGGGCGATGACGCCGGCCGCATGCACGGATTTCAGTTGTGGGCCAATCTTCCGTCGGCGCTTAAGATGACAGCGCCGCGTTATCAGGAACTCAAGTCCGCCGATATCCCTGAGGTCACAGACGACGACGGCACCCTTGTTCGGGTGGTCTGCGGAACCTTTTGGGGCAAGAAGGGCCCGGTGGACGGCATCGCGGCCGACCCGCTTTACCTGGACGTTTCTGTACCGGCGGGGCGGAGCAGAAAGGTGCCGATCGAGACCACTCGCCACGCCTTCGCTTATGTGTTCGCCGGCGGCGGGAAGTTCTGCAATGCGTCCGGCCCGCTCGCCGTACCGACCGAAGGCGTCAAATGGCTGGATACCGCTCCTCCATCGGAGGCGGACAACCGCTCGCTCGTGCTTTTCGACCGCGGCGATGAACTGGAGGTGCGCGCCGGCGAGGATGGAATCCGGTTCCTTCTGGTCTCGGGCAAACCCCTTCAGGAGCCGGTAGCCTGGTATGGTCCGATTGTCATGAACACCCAGCAGGAGCTTCGCCAGGCATTCGAGGAGCTGGACAAAGGGACGTTCCTGAGGGACGGAAAGCCAGATGCCCGTTGATCACATCGCTGCCTGGTTTTCCGGCTACCGCCTGGGCGATCTCGTGGCAGCCGAACCCTGTCGAAGTAACCGCGAGAACATCATGACACGCCTTAAGAAAACGCTGGTGACATCGATGTTCCCGATCGCGATGGTCGCCTGGCCTGCGCCGCAGGTTTACTGCCAGACCCGCCCACCGCCGACATCGCCGGCGCTCCCGCCCCCATCCGGATCCTGGGGCAAAGCCCGGCGGACACCGTCACGGATCTCCAGGTGATTTAAGTGTTTCGTTCTGCGCGACTCACTGGCCGGAATGAAACGATCGGTTATGGCATGAAGGAAGTCAACGGACAGATCCCCTTGATTTCCATCGCGCGTGAAAACTCTCTCCTTCGGCGGTCATGGATGGAAGAAAGCGATCTCGCACCGCGAGACCGGCTACGAAGCGAAGTGCCCCGGAAACGCGTGCTGGGCGCAAGTTTGGTTTCCCGGTCCTCGGCGCAAGGGTTCCGATCGCACGCATCAAGGAAGTAGAACGTACTCTCAGCGGAGAATCGCTGTCGAGACGGTCCAGGGTTGGATTTTGCAGGGTTCAGCTTTGCTGGGTTCAACCGGGGAAGTCGCGCCTTCGACCGTACGCTCCGAAGGGCCGACGGGCTTTGCGGCGATTGTGGGAAGCCAGATTGTGGAGGCAGCCGGGCGCTCCGGTTATTGGACACTACGCACCCATAAGACCACCGTTATTCTGTGCCGAGCGCCTGCTGCGAGGCGACGCCAGCGATTTCCATCGTCGGCATGACCCGAACATGCGACCTCGATCATGCTGCTACTCCATCGGGTTTTGGTTACCCACACGCAGGATCGAGTCATGCCGGTCCCGCCGCTAAACTCAAATACGTCAGTTATTTAGGGGTGAATTTGGAATTTTAGATTGTTGTTTTTCAAGATCGGACTATGCCCAGAACTGTGCCACCCGCCGCCAACCTGGCCTTTACCATTGCGGCCCGCATATTGAATTCCCGCGGGTGCACGTATCCGCCTGATCCATCCTCGATTGAGGCAGAAATTTACTTTCGCCTGGTCGTGGATCGTTAACCTCCGTATACTTCTCAAAACCTATGGAACACCTCAAAATGATAGAGAATGATTTCTCTCAAAAAACATATCGATGAGTACGACAGACAACTGGCGGACGCCTTGCTTTCCGCCTGTCGGGCCACTCTGCTTGCTGCCGGGAAATCTGGCGGGCAGGCCGTTCCCGATCTGGCTGCCAGCCTCCGCGACGGCATGAATTCTCTGCACGATCGGCTCTCTGCTCTCGTAACCCCCGCCGAGGTTGCCCATATCGAGGAAGACATCGAGGCAACACTTGCGACGTGGGGAAAAGACGCTGTCCAAAGCTCCCTGGATAACTTGAACCGTGTCAGGGAGGTTATGATGGCGTTGGCGGCTTCGGCGGCGGCCATCGCCGATCGCGATCATCGCTACACGGATCGCTTCAAACAACTTACCGAGCGCCTCCAATCCGCCGCAAAAGTGCATGACATCGGAACGATGCGCCGGTCCGTGATTGACAGCGCGTCGGAGATAAAAGCCTGCGTGGAGCAGATGGCCACGGAAGGCGACCGATCGCTATCGGAATTGCGAGCGCAGATCGCCCATTATCGCTCGGAACTGAAGGAGTACCAGAAGCGGGATTCGATCGATTCGCTCACCGGACTGGCCAATCGCCAGACAATCGAGGCCCAGATTCAGGACCATATGTCCTGGTCGAGCAAGTTCTGCCTCGCCATAATGGATCTGAATGGGTTCAAGCAGATCAACGACACCTGGGGTCATGCGGCCGGCGACGACCTGCTGAAGCAGTTCGGCGCCGAAGTTCAATCGCGGCTGAGATCGACGGACTTGGTAGGACGCTGGGGTGGAGACGAGTTCGTTCTCATCATCGGTTCGCCCATCGAGGAAGCAACCAGGTCGATGGATCGTCTTCGCGATTGGGCTTTCGGCGAGTATGAGATCACGAACGGCGCTGCAACCATGCGTATCGTCGTGACAGCGGCGACTGGAATCGCCGAGTGGGACGGGAAGGAAAGCCTGCTCGACTTGTTCAACCGTGCCGATCGCCTGATGTACTCCGATAAGAAGACAATACCCATCTCGCATCAACCAGGATGTGTTCGCAAGATGTACTCGGGCAGATCGGTGAGCGCTGTCGCCGCCGGCGCTGGCTAAATGCGCGACGCAGGTTGATAATTCACGTCGGACGGATCTTGTACGGATCTCCGGGATCTGTGCTCATTGCGTGTTTCGATTTCGTTTCTTGATCGATGGAGCTACGATGCGAGGCGGTTCGGAAACGACGGCCGGCAAACTCACCGCAGGAGGTTTTTCCAGTTCTTCCTGAGCGCTCTCCAGAATATCCACGCCGGCCGCACAGATCGCGTAATCCGAACTGTAGTCGTTCAACGCCACCGCGCCCTTCTCTCGCAGGTACCAAACGATGAATCCGACTTCGTCGCTCGCCAGGCCAGTCAGAGTTTCCAGCTCGCGCGCCGAAAGACTGGGATTTTTGTGGTCGCTCATGCGTTTCTTGTAAAGAAGGCCCAGAACCCTGAGCCGCTTGTCCCTCAGCTCGCGAAGCCCCTCGGGCCATCCAAACGCTCCGAGGGGTTTGGTTAATGCCGATTCCGGCTGGTTTGCGCGCGGAACCTTTAGAATCCGGTGCGCCTCCCTGATTCGCAGGAAAACCTCCGAGTCGCCGCTCTCACGGTTCTCGGGGCCGTAGCGCAGCTCAAACTGGCTGTAGAGCCGATCCATACGCTCTAACTCGCCCGCCGCACCCGCCCGCATCAATTCGTGGTATTCCGGTTCCGCGGCAGTATCGGTGGGATTCAGCACCGCGCGCTCCACGAATTCGATCCCCAATCGGTACTGGGTTCGCCACCACGAGCAACTGCGAACCCGCGCCAATGCCAGAAGGCCAATTCCCGAGGAGCGCACAATCAGATGCGATGATGTCGCGAGAGCTTGGGGGGACGTGATCGACGCCCCGGTTGAAGAGCAATCGATAATCCGTCCGTTCTCGAATTGCTGATACCCGGCTTCATCCTTCCAGATCAAGTCGGCGGCGGCCTCAATACGCGCCCGTGTGCTTCTTCTGCGTTCGATCCCCGGGTTCATTCTCCCACTGTAACCCGTGGGCCCGCGCACCGCTTGCACATCATCGGGACAAGATTGGCGGTCCGTATCCGGGTGGTTTGACGCTGCGGAGCCTGTTCGTGGAAAGGGTCCGCCAGCCACTTTTTCACTTCCGGACGACTCGGCATGAAAGAGTCTGTCCGCCGAACCCGCGACCGGAAGCGGGACGAGAATCAGTATTGTTGCCGAGTCACTTGCTCACCCCTTGCCGCCGGGCCAGGGCAAATGTAAGATTATTGCGCGCGCTTTCAAATTCGGGCTTGAGTTGCAGCGCCGTCTGAAAATGCGCGATGGCTTCGTCGATCCGTCCCTGGTTCGCGAGAAGGATTCCAAGATTGTTGTGCGCGTCCGGATTGCCGGGTTGAAGCCGCAGGGCTTCGAGGAACTGCGAAGTGGCCTCGCCGACGTTGCCCTGCCTGGCCAGCGCAACGCCCAGGTTATTGTGGGCATCCGCGACGTAAGGCTTGATACGCAAGGCCTCGTAATACTGACTGATCGCCTCCTCGACTCTTCCCTGGCTGGCCAGAGCCCCTGCGAAATCGTTATGCGCCTCGAACAGGTCGGGCTTGAGCCGCAACGCTTCCGAATAGTGGGTAATAGCCTCGCTGTACTTCCCCTCGTCCGACAGCGCGAGGCCAAAGCCGGTATGCGCCTCGGCATTGTCCGGATTTTGGCGAAGCGCCTCTGCGTAGTGAGCCATCGCTTCCTGACGCCTTCCCTGCCTGACCAGGGCATTCGCCAGAAGGCGCTGAGCAGTGTCGCTGTCTACATGTGCCTCCAGGGCGTGCGACCAGAGGGTCATATCTTCTTCCCAATATTGGACCTGTGCGTGCGCGGCGATCGTACAAGCCAGAATCAGGATGCCCGCGGCGGTCCCAAGCAGAGCGGTGCGGTACGGCAGGCTGCCGGCGAGATCGGTAATTTCCCATGTCAGAGCGATGAATAGCCCAATCAGCGGCACGTACGTGTAGCGATCCGCCATGGACTGCGATCCCACCTGAACTAGCCCGATAACCGGCAGGAGGGTGATGAGATACCAAAGCCAGCCAAGGGGCAGCCAGGGATGACGCGCAGCCTGCCGAATGACGAACAGCGACAAGGTCGCCAGCGTCAGGGCACTCCCGGCCACCACAAGAGGCTGTAAAGGGTACAGCGGATAAAGCGCCGCGAGGTTCGCAGGCCACAGCATCTTGCCGATGTACGCAACGTACGTCACCAGCGCATTTCCGAGGCGGAGATTCAAAGGCACTTTGGCCAGCACAGCCACCGCGCCGGCACGCTGTTGTGCCAACAAAGCAACGACGCTGAATATCAGGGCAACGGCGAACAGCGGGAGTTTTTCGCGTATCAGCCACGGCGCGGAATGCTGCTGCCGTGAGGATGTGATATTCGCCTGGCCTTGTGTACCCGCTTCATGCGCCAGACGGCCCAACGGCCAATAATCCAGCAGCAACAGCAGCAGGGGGAGGGTGACCGCCATCGGTTTCGCCATCAGCGCCAGGATAAACATCGACAGCACTGTCAGATATCGAAACGTGCCTGGCCGCCGCGTATATTCCAGGTATGCCCAGAGGGCAAGCAGTTCAAAGAACGTGCTCAGCACGTCTTTACGTTCCGAAACCCATGCCACTGACTCCACATGGAGCGGATGAGTCGCAAACAGCGCCGCGACGAACGCACTTCGCCAGAGCGCGCCCGTCATCTTATGAAGCAGCCCGAACAAAAGCAGTGCGTTGAGGATGTGAAACACCAAATTAATGACAAGATGAGGTCCGGCAGCCGTGCCGAAGAGCTGGACGCCAAGCATGTAGGACAGCCACGTCAGAGGATGCCAGTTTCCCATGTGTCCCGTTGTAAACGCCCACCGAATACCGTCCCACGTCAGCCCCGCGGTTACGAGCGGGTTTTCACTCAGATATTCGGGATCGTCCCAGGCCACGAAATGGTGATTTCTCACTGAGGCATAAATGAAGACGCTTACGACGGTCAGCGCCAGCGACACCCACAGCGCTGGTCCGTAAGCCAAAGATTTGACCAGTGAGATCGATGTATCGGATGGTTTGCTTTGCGGAGAGACAGCGGAGGAGCCTCTGGCTGGACCAACTTGGGCGGCCGTCGCGGTTTCAACCCTGTTCCTCCCCTTGCGCCCGTGTTTTGCCGCCATTTCGATACCTGGTTTCATATCCTAACATCGGCTGAGCCTCTTTCTCGCTCGCTGCCTGTATCGACAGGCTTGACTCCCCGATATTGTCGCGCCGGCAAGCGCCGCCCTGATATCCCTTGCATGGGTGCCCGGCGTGTCGGCACAGCGGCCTTCGGCTCAAACCATGAGAACCTTCGCGTCGTCGGCGGAGGTGCAGGATCTGATTGCCAATTCGAAGAGAATCCGCAAGAGCGACCAGCCCACGGTTTCTTCTCCGATTGTTCAACTGGCGCCACGAGTTTGGCTCCCACGATCCCTCTCCGTGGAAAGCACTGAAAACCGGATGCGGGCTGTCGACGGAAGTGAATATCGGGTCCCCGCAGGCGGTATCCAGAGTGTTGTGTCAGGCAAATTCGCATAAATAACTTGCCGACTCCAGTGCGAGTCGCGCACGTTGGATTTTCGCGAGGATCTCTTCGCCTTTGACGCGCCACTGATATCGTTTCGGCTGCTGGCGCACGCTGGTGAAGCTGCCGTCGCGTATGGCGTCCTGAGTAACATCCGCGAAGAAACGCTCCGACAGATTGAACCACGAACTGCCGGTCGGCGTGAAGTGAAGTGGATGTGAAATCGAGGATCTTCGCCCCCAAACTGTCCCGCTGCGGTGTGGTGGACGCGCGCGTCCGATCGCGGAGTTCGGCCCGCTCCTCCACGGTTAAAGCCAGCCGCTGGGCAGCCGGATCGGTCCTTTCCCGATCCGGACGCCAGGGACCATAAATGGCGGAGCTGCAGATAGTTCTTCCCCGCACCACGGGCAGTTTCAGCTCAGCAACAAACACAAAACAATCAAGTTACATGCGTTGCCTCTTTATATTCCAGGAGATATGATCGGAGAGCCGCTGGCGGAGGTATTACCAATGTTAACCAGCGAACCTACATATGACCAAAAAACCACTTAAATCGGCACTACTATTCATCGCGGCCACCTTCGCCCTGACCGCTTCTGCGCAGGCGGGCTATCTCTATGCGGCTGTCTCGACCCTCGAGTACCAAAGCGCTAACGGCTATGACTTCTCAGGCGCCGGCAATTATCCGCCCACAACCTATCAGAACATCGGGACGTTTAGCTTCACGCCGATCCTGGCCGCCGACTTGAGCAGCATCACGATATCAGGCACATTCGGCAATGAAGACTACGGCTCGACCACTGCCCTGAGCGACTATTTTCTCGGCGACTCCGCTGACGGAGAAGAAGCCGTTGGAGTCGCGCAATGCGACAGCGCCTCAGCCAACTGCTACTCCGGCCAGAACGGGCCCTACAACTGGTCCCTGACATTGAACGCGGCACAGATCGCGGATTTGGCGAATGGGCTCCTGAGCGGATCGATTGATTTCGGCTATACGTGGGACCAGGGGACACCAGCCATTTCTGACCCGATCTTCGGGGACCAGAACGGATACGACCTTCAATACGTCAATGCGGGTCCGGCCACCCTGGATCTGTATACACCTGAACCAGCCACAGTTTTCTATTGCTTCAGCGGACTGGCCGCTGTCGCCGCTTTTCGGCGCTTCCGCAAAAGCTAACTTCCCTTATAAACACCAAGGAGAGATCCGACGATGAAGAAGGTTGAGCTCGCTTTATATGCGAGTACGGCTCTGCTCGCGCTTCTTGGCGCGTCCGCGGCGCAGGCTCAGAACGCCCAATGGACCGCCACAAGTTCACCGATTCAGGCGACAATTGCGGGTGGTCCATGGACCCTCGGCCAGGGTGGAACGGCCACCACCGGAGGCGCGTACAGCGGACCCACCCCCTATTGCACTCCCGGGGGTGCCTCAGGGGGCACGCCGCTCATGAACTCTGCGAATACCGTAAACACGTTTAACCCGTACTACTTTCCGTTTATCGTCGGATCCGGGCAGACCGTGAAGGGGTATTTCGACTACCGCCCTAAGGACATCGACGAAGCCATCGTCGAAGCCACCAGCACCAACGCCGGCCAGAGCTGGATGTTCCAGCAGATGGCGGAGCAGTTGACAACCGAGTGTCCGAACAGCAATTCGAACACGGCTAACGACTCGCCCGCTGGCAATCCGGCGGGTAACGATAATGGCGAGGGCCATGCGTCGATCATCAGCTACGGTAGCTCGACGCTCGTGTACACACTCAACCGGATGGACGGTCACGTGGACTCCGACGGCCTGATCGTGCACCAGCTCACCCCGAAACCCGGCAGCCCGCTGAACCCTCTTCCCGCCAACAGCCCGTTCATGCAGCCTCCAACGGCCAACGTCATCGCGGGCTGGAATTTCAACGGCGATAACAACACGACGACAGCCTACAGCACCATACCACCGGTCTCGCCTTCGACCACTGCACCCACTTTCAGCGTCGACACCGCCCCGGCGCCTTCGACGAACAACAGCGTCGGCACGGTAGCCGCCAGTGCGCTCGGAATGACCAACAACTACACGTACTCGACTCAGACCGTTTCCATTCACGCCGGTGGCTCGGGATACGCGGTGGGCGATACCGGAACATTCGGTGCGGGCGGCGCAACCTATACGGTTACCAAGGTAAGCGGCGGTGCGGTTACGGCTGCTGCGGCTTCGACTCTGTTTGGTCCGAATTATGTGGTCGGCACTAATTATGCGGCGACAAAAACCACCGGCTCCGGTACCGGCCTTTCGCTGAAAGTAACGGCCCTGAGTACGTCGGGAAGCGTAGACGGCGACGATGTCACCCCGACGACTCTGAGTTCGGACCCGTCAATCGTGACAGCCAACAATGCGGCCGGCAACAACATCGCCCCGAACGACAACAACGCATGGCGGGTCCGCGGCGTCGGCGTGCCCAGCAGCAGCCAGAATGGAACCGTAGGCACACTCAATACGGGCAACGGCTGGAACCTCGCGGCTCTGCCCTGCACGCAGGGTGCCCAGTTCCTGGTGGACACCACTGGCTTCCACTACATCGTCATGCAGTTCGACTGGTATACCACCAACCAGGGCGTGCGCGATCTTCAAGTGCTGTACACCGCCGACGGCTCCACCTGGACACCGGTCGGCCCGATTCAGGTGAGTGCCGGCGGCAGCGACTTCAATAACCAGATCACCATCAACTTCCACGCTCTGGGCATTACGAGCGTGGAGAATAATCCGAATTTCGGCGTCCGCCTGGTGTCTGTGTACGATCCCGACTACCTTGGCAGCCCTGCATATTCCATCCCCGGGGGCGGTAACGTCTGCTCTTCGACTGCCACAGGAACCTACACCGCCGCTTCGCTCGCAAGCAACAACCGGCCGGTCGTTTACAACAACAACTCGGGTAGCTGGCGTTTTGACGAGGTCAACTTCCTCGGAACCGCCAACAACGCTGATCCGCTCGTCGGCGATCCCGTCGTCAACACTACCGGTCTGGTGAACCCGGACGGAATCCTCGCGGTCGTGCCGAACACATTCCCGATTAAAGTCCTCTACATCAGCAAGACGCTCAACTCGGATTATGTGGCGCCCACCAACTATCCGGCGTGCCCGGCATCGGTTCCTAACGGCAACTTCAATGACGACGTCGAAGTGGTTCGCATCGCGACAACCACCAACTTCGTCAACTTCACCGATATCACGCCGACCAACGCAGTCCCTTCCAGCACTACGAGCCAAACCACCCAGATGGTCGCTGGCCTGAGCGATCCCGCGACCACCTCCTACTCGGGCATCCGCTGGCCCTCCCCCAACGGAACCCTCATCCAGCTGAGCAACGGGAACTGGGGCCTGTTCTTCGGCGCCGGTAACTGCCTCGATGGCGACTCCGACGGCTTCCATGCGATCCTGTACGCCGAATCGAGTGGCAGCGACCTGACACACTGGACGGTGATCAACGGAATGAACAACCCCATCGCCTCTATCGCTCAACAGACAGGCTTAACCGATCCTCAGACCGGGGCTATGAATGTGACCATCCCGGCCAACACTCCGGTGGTCGGCCAGTCGGTAGCTGGCGGGATGTATGACTGGTTCAGCGGTCGCGTTTATGCTCCGCAGGCCATCGTGACCAGCCCGAACACCGTGAGTCTGATTTTCGCGGGCTACAACGCGGGCTTCCAGGCAACCCCCAGAGACTATAGCAACTACCGCAATATCGGTCAGGTCAACCTCACCGTCTCCAACGTGACCCTGCCGTAAGCCTCGGCTCTCGATCCACGATTCGAGCCCGGTCGCGCGGCGCGCGCGACCGGGCTTTTTTATTTAAAATGCAGAGGTTCAACGCACGGCGGCGCGAGTCGCAGGCGCGGGAACGTGGCTTAGGCCTTGCGTGGCAGCGGCAACACACACGAACGCCTTCGGATTGAACCGAAGACCGACAAAGATACCCTGAGGGCTGCCGATAGTCTGCGTCTTCACTGGCCGGAGTACCTGATGGGAAGCGGGAGAGGCGGCTCTGTATTGTCGGCATCTCGCTGAGGTGCCCGCCAGACTCCCGCGATGTGGGAAGTGTACGGCCTGCCCCGCGCGTATCGTCGGCGATCCGGAGAACGGCCAGTTGGAATCGCCAGCCGCAAGGACTACGACGTTTTGCACACTGGCGTATCGGCGGCGAACCGCCGACGGGCCGTCGTCCGCCCCCCCAAGATAGGCGTTCTGGGTCAGCCTCTAATTCGGATTCCATTCGACGTGTCCGGCACTAAAATCCAGCCACTTGAACGAAGGCAGCTTTGTCGGCTTACGGAGTCAGCGTTGAGCGACTTGGCTGTAGAGGGTGATCCTCACTGTTCCGAACTTAGTCACTCGCACCTTGCGTCCTCACTTGTTCGAGCAGGGTGATCACTCGGGAGCAATGGCGGATCCTTCCGCTATGAAGAAGGAATATTCGGGTGTCGTCGTGGTCGTTACGCCTGCGTGCGGCCGCTCAGTGAGTGACAGGCAGCCCCACGACGATCAGAACCGTGTAGTCCTGCTTGTGGCAGCCGTTCACGGCAGGCATGGCCGCCCCCGGATTCACGGGAAAACCCCTGGTGGGCGCGTTCGCAGGCGAGCACGCGCTGGCAGCGTTCGCCGGCGTGTAGCGTGCGGAACGGCACCCGAGATGGGTGACATCGTAGAGGGTCGCGCCGTCGGCGAGTTCCCACCGCTGATTGCCGTCCTTGTCCTTGGGGTGAACTGTCAGCACGGTCGTCACGTCGCGGTCACCCGTGACGAGGTATTTCCCGGCAGGCAGCGGAAAGGTCGGCTTCTCCATGATCAAGCCGTGTTCTTCCAGCCACCAATCCGAAGCGTCGAATTTCCACTGCGCCGGCGCCACGCCGGTCGCCTTCAATTGAGGGTAGTGGTCCAGCTTGCAGGCGCGCGGGCCCGGGTCCTGGTTCCAGAAGCCCCATGATTGCGCGCCGTTGCCGGAGGTGGCCGCGGGGTCTCCCAGCGCCGCGATGAACTGCGGCTCGATGCGCCTGAACTTCGAGAGGTCGGCGCCTGACGCGTGGCCGGCCGCCAACATGAGGGATGCCATGGACACGAGCCAGCGGCTCACGGACGGCACGAGGTGAGGGATATTCATGCGATTGCTCCAGTTGGACGATCTTGATCTGACGACATCCTACACCAACGCGCCCGCCGAAGCTGGCCTCTTCGTGCGTTTACCGAGGTCTACGCGGTCGCAATTGAGATGCCGTGGGCGGATAATGCCCCACCCGGAGAGAGTGCCCGGCGGCGAAGCGATTGCCGTCGCTGACAGCCCTCCCCCAGGCACCCCCTCCCACACCCCCGCCTACAACCGGCGATGCGCCCGCAAAACCGGATCGTAATCCTCCACGCACCCATACGTAACCCCACGCTCCGCCCGCTCCAGCGGACTCAACGCCTTCAGCGCGTCATCCCGCAATAACCGCGCCACCAGATTCTCCCGCACCACCTTCGCGTCCTCCGCCGGCAAATGCCCCACAACCCCCATCTTTATTCTCCCCTCTTCCCCACGCAAACGCAGGAAGGTGCTGCGGATCGTGGATCGGGGACTTGTCTTTGATAACTCGGGCGCTGAGCCCAGACCGGCGTGGGCCGCAGCGTTCTTAACCCGCGGGGCAATACTCTCTGGATTCCATCGGCCGGCCAGACAATCCCACCCATCCTGGGTTCGAGCGGGCTAAGCGGCGTAGCAGACCGCTTCCAGGTCCGCTGAGCGATCCACTCGGATTCCCCGCACTGCCGGCACGGGAAGTCGGCCAGCGGCCTCACGATCTCGAAGGGCAGGTCCGTCACCCGTTCTTCCATCGCGCCGCCACAGACCCTGCATTCCACTTTACGGCCCTCTCGATGCGCCCCACCGATTCGCGGTCACAATCCGATTTACGGGGAGTAATCCTCATAAACGGTCAGTGCCGGACGACCCGCCCGGAGGGTGGCTACGCTTGCCACAAGGTCGTAGCGCGGGGGCGTGGGCGGCAAGAACCCCGCTCAGGCGGCGGTAACAAATATCCGCGCCGGTCGGCGCGAACTCGGCTTATTCCGGATCACGATCTCGACGTCACGGCCCAGCGCATTCAGGAAATGCATCATTCGCTCTACTGAGAACCCGCCGAGCCGGTAATTCGACAACGCTGAAACCTTCGGCTGATTGACGCCGAGTTTCAGCGCCGCTTCGGCCTGCGATAAACGTCGTTGTTCCAGGATTCTGTTGATTGCAAACGCCAGGCGCACCTTCGTCTGGCGATCGTCGGCATCCGCCATTCCGAGATCCGCAAAAACATTTCCGGAGCTCGCAACAACCGCGGCATTCGCTGTTTCACTTTTTCGCATAGCGTTCCTCGTAATCGCTGCGGGCCACCTTCAAACGTTCGGAGACCAGGTCCACATCGTGCTGCGCGGTCCTGATTCCGCCGGGGGACTTTTTCTGAAACGCATGCAGCACATAAAGGGCATTCTCGAAGCGAACCGTATAGACCCCACGCCACGTGTCGCCCCGGTGGTTTTCGACAACCTCGAGCACTCCCGCACCTTCGCCCTTCCATGGCTTTGCGTTGGGATGCTTACCGCCGAACTGAGCGACACTGAGCGCGATACCGATATGATCCTGAACCGCATCGGGAAAGTCATCGGATCCTTCTTTGCCGAACCCACCCAATACAGCGGTTTCTCACCGGGGACCGCCCTGTCTCGCGCCATTTATCCCCGTTTAAGGATACATCGCCGTCGACCGTACGGTCGGCGAATGAATCCGGCAACCGGACCGACGGGTTCGAATGCAGGGCTGCGCGCTTACCCGGGCAGGTTTCGCCCAACGCCGTCTGGGGCCAGCATTGTCCGAGTGGCCGACGATCCGACCGGAACCGGATGACGCGTATTGAATGCAGAGGGGTCACGCCGGTCCGTCACACGCAGCGTGTTATACATTTTGTATAGCGATGCGGTTTGAGTGGGATGATGAAAAGAACCGGATCAACCAGCGGAAGCACGGCGGCCTCGCGTTCGAAACGGCAGCCCTTATTTTCAACGATCCTCTCACACTTTTCCGAAAAGACCGCATTGTTGAGGGCGAACAGCGGTGGCATGCCATAGGATCTGCCTTGGGCGCTGTGCTGCTGGTTGTCCATCTGTATCGCCTGGAGGATACTCATGACGAAGAAGAAAACATCCGTGTCATCTCGGCCCGCGAAGCAAATAAGCGTGAGCGCCGAATCTATCTTCAGCAGGCCAGTGAATAAATCGCAAAAATCCGTCCTGTCGCGGATCGCGAAGAGGCAGGCCGCCGAGGACGAATCCGGGATTGATTATTCTGAAATCCCTGCCCTGACTGACGACCAGCTGGCTCAGTTTAAACGGGCTCCCAAGGTGCTCGTCGCCGCGCGCATCGACAAAGAAGTCTACGACTGGCTCATGAAGTACGGCAAGGGCTATTCGACCCGGATCAACGGAATCCTGCGCACGGTTATGGAAGGCACTCGATAGTCAGTCGGCTGGTCAGCCCCTCTTCGCACCAATTATGGCCCATGCGGCTCGCTCGGAGTATCACCCGCAAGCCGGAAACTGCATCGCGCCTCGCCATTCTCCGAGTGTCCGACTATGCGCCCGGCGTGGCCGTCGCCCGGCGTGGCCGTCGCCCGGCGCAAGGGCGTTTTGCCAGGACTAATCCGAGAGATTAATCCAGACGCGTTCAGTTTCGAACTAACAATTGCGAGGAGTATTTCGAATTGTAGCGTCGAGCCATTGTGGCGCGACTTATGTAATCTAGGCAAATGACAAGCTCTGCTGCACCGGCACATTATCGGCTGCCGAAGGTAGATCATAAACTGTCACCTCAAGCCCGGCACGGCATAGGGTGTCGGCTATCATCTCGCTAATGATCCCCCAGCTTCCTCCCGCTTGTCCGCACCCGATACGCGGCATATGTATGCTCAGGTGGTTGGCGGTGGCATACGCGCGAACGGTCTCCAAGCATGACGCAAGTGCGCCATACCGCAATCGTGGCGTCGGTGATGGCCCATACCCGTGTTGGGCTACCAGATTTGCGACTATTAGCGACGGGTCCACGGCAACAAACTGCGTAGCACCAAGCCGAAATTCTGCGCGAGCCGATGTTACCCATTCCGTAAACTGACTCTGAACCTGCGGCCACCTTTTTCGCGCCGCCAATGCGAAACCGGCGCCCCACGTAAGTCCGCGGTCGTTAACAATTTGCACGACCAGTTGCGCACCCGCACCGCGAGGCTGGGTCGCGTCCCCTTTGAGGTACGTAATTTCCGGCGCATTAGGAGGACGGCCCGAGCCCGGCGAGGCGATGCCCACCACGCGCGGGAATGTATGCCCTGGATAGGGCGGCACCGCAAGGTATTCGACCCTCCATGCTTCGTCGCTGGTGACCCAGTTTTCCTGCCCTACCGCGGTGAAGCCGATAGCTGTGCATTCGAACGCGCGACTGGTGCGGGGCAAGAGATGGCCCGGCTTTAAGCGTGGTCCCGAGGACTGGGAAGAAAAGGAGTAATCGATTTGATAACGCTGGCGCACGGTATCCCTATGGCAGGCAAATACGACGCAAGGATTGCGCGTAAGACGTGCCAGACGAAGCAATACCGACTCGGACGAAACCCGAAACTCATTGCGCAGAGCCAGAAGACGTTCCATGGTCAGTTGGGTGTCTGCGCTGCCGGAGAGGCTGCCGATTGGCATGAGGATCTCTGAGGCGCCAATGTTGCATAGCGTTTCCAGTTGCCACTCGTCAGCGGCCATTGCTTCGCGTCTTGCACGATTCCGAACGGTAAGACCGCAGTCCTCAAAAAGAGAATGAGCAAGCTCATGCGCTATGGAATACCGAACTCTCGCGATCGGTCGATCGGGATTAAACTGGATCTCCAGCTTTCTACCGGGTAGCGGCACGATCCGCGCATCCACAACGTTCTGTGCAGGCACCGACTTGATGCCACAGATTTCGGCCAGCGAAAAAGGATCGTAGGGAGGTCCGCTCCAACCTGACTCGACGGCATCCAACACCAGCTTGCGGGCGCGCGCGGTGATCACCTCGATGGGATCGCCCAGCGCGCGAAGCGGCAGCACTGATCGATGGGTCCAGAAAGGTTTCGGCAGCTCCGGCTCACTGGGCGACTGGGGCAATTT
>JBEKAQ010000048.1:0-38385 GCA_050015835.1 Bryobacteraceae bacterium
GCGACGCTATTATTTCGGACGACCCTGGCGCGCTCATTCAGTGGCTCAAAACGCGGGGACTGCGATAGAAAAAGGGCGCGACCCTGTTGGATCGCGCCCCTTCGTTCCATGCAAAGCTATGAGACGACTTTAATTGCCGTTTCCGCTGTCCGGGTCTCCACCAAGGATGCTGCCCCAGACGGTGGAACTGCCCCAAACGGTGGAACTGCCCCAGACTGTCGAAGAGCCCCAAACCGTCGATTCGGCGGGCAGCGGAAGCCAGAGCGAGGAGAATGGCCCGCCCGAACCCCAGACCGTGGAAGATCCCCAAACGGTGGAAGAGCCCCAGACCGTGGAGCTACCCCAGACTGTCGAGGAACCCCAAACCGTGGAGTCGGCCGTGTTCCACACGTTGGAACCCCACACGGTGGAGGAACCCCAGACCGTGGAACTGCCCCAGACCGTTGAGCTTCCCCAGACTGTGGAACTACCCCATACCGTGGAGAAATTTTCGACAGTGACTTCGTTTGTAGTCGGATCGAGAATGGCGACCGGCGAAGCGGCGATGTCGCCGACGGGAAGGGTGTATTCCGCGGGATTAGAACGTCCGGCGAGCGCGGCGCTCAGATCAAGGTACCCGGCGCCCACCGTGAAGATATCGTTCTCCTCGACAAACGTCATCGGCGTGGGGGTTCCGCCCGCCATAGGAGCGGTCTGGTCCGTGGTGGTGATGGTGTAGGTGACTTGCGGCAACTTGTATGCCGTCTTCATCAGGCGAGCCTTTACCTGATTGTTGGTCAAGCCCTCGCCATCGGCCAGCACCGCGGCCACGGCGCCGCTGGTAACGGCGGCAGCCATGCTGGTGCCGCTCAGAACGATGTAATTCGACGGACCGAATGGGGCTGGAACAAGGACCGCCTCGGGTTCCTTTGCCAGCGTAGAGCCCGGATCGAGGATGGAGAATATCTTATTCCCCGGCGCCACCAGATCGGGCTTCACGACATGCTCGTCCAGCGTGGGGCCTTTCGAACTGTACGTGGTGATCACGTCGTCGCTGATTTGCGGCGTGCTCTCCGTATTCATGGCGCCGACGGTAATGACCAGCGGATCGTCGGCCGGCGATGCGATAGTGCCGTAGCCGTGCGTGTTCGCGGTTAAAGCGCTTATCCGTCCCTCGTTTCCTGCCGCTACAACTACCGTAATTCCCGCCTTCCAGGCCTCTTCAACCGCCTGGCAGAGAGGATCCTCCCGCGAAGGCTCGTAAACCGGACGCCCCAGGGAGAGGTTGATGACCTGAATGTTGTATTTATCCTTCAGGGCAATAGCCTGAGCGATGGCCTGCATAACCAACGCGTCGGTCGACTGGCCGTTCTGGTCGAGCACCTTCAGATTGATCAGCTTGACACCAGGCGACACACCGTGAATGTCCTGGGGATAAAACAGAGAATTGACGCCGTTACCGGCGATGATTCCGGCGATATGGGTGCCATGGCCGAACTGGTCGTTGGTCGTCCCCGACCCCGTAAAATCCTGGGAATAAACCACGGCCGAACCCAGCAGATTCAGGTCCGCGTTGACGGTGATGCCGCTATCGATGACAGCCACGCCGACTCCCTGACCCTCCAGGAAGTTCAGCGGCAGCGCAGGAAGAGGCTCCTGAATCGCCCACGGCGTGAAGTCGTAAACCGGAGCGGACGCGCCCGTCGCGTAAACCGGATTGTCAGGGGCGACATAGGCGACATCCTGCTGTCTTGCCACCTCGGCAGCCTCGCCCGCGCTCATTCTGTACAGAGCGCTGTGCGGAAGATCGGCGAGCTTGCTTCCGGCCCTGACCGACGTGGCGTCTCCTCCCGCCGCGAATACAACGATTACCTCGACACTGCGCGTCGCGGGCAGCGTCCTGAGCCCCGGAGAGAGTGTTCCGCCAAAGGCTGCGCAACTCAACGTGGAGATCAACAGAAACTGTGTGGAAAATATACGGGCCAAGCGAGATGTGTCCATGCAGCACTTATTTAAGCAAAAAACGGTTAGAAATGCACACACATTTTTTAAGTGTTTACCTTTGATAGTGCCACAATGCCGAGAATAAGATATTCTGGTGACATTGTGTCACCTGTTGCGTGGCATCCGGCGGTCTGTGGTCGGATAATTCCGGGCTATCGAAGGAGAGTATTAGTACCTAAGTTATGCATTACATTTAGCTTAGATGGATATAGGATAATTCCTGGATGCGTTGCGGCTGGGGATCGTAACCCGGAAGCCGATCTTGTCCAGAGCGCGGTGAAAAGTGCGAATTCCCTGTCCACAGAGCCCGACTTCCAGCGAATTTGTTTTAATTTTTCCCTCTGATATCCAGATCGGGCCGATGAATTTCTATTCCGCCGACCGGATTGCTTGCATAGTAATTTCATGGGGTTTTGTCACCTCCGCCGATCTTAAGGCGGCATGGAGCTCTGCCGATTTGTATTTGATTTCAATCGCGCGAGAGACCTGTTAACAGCCTCCATGGCAGCGGGACCATATTAAATCAAACGGTCGGCGACGATTTTTTATGCGGAATTTCAAACCGGATTCCCCGCTCCGGCGGGGCCTGCGGCGCTCCTGCGTTTCCGGATGGGTATAGACTTCATTAGGCGAGGTCTCAATGAACCAGATCCCGAAGCTGGCCTGTTTTCTTCCCACGCTCTGCTGTGCGGTCTCCGCTCTGAGCGCGATGCCGGTGGATCTTTCCGCCATCCGCCCCGGCCCCGTCCGGGTTCAGGAGACATCCGGCGCTCTGACGGTCAACTGGCCCGATGAAAAGGGACGCGCGTGGTCCATCGAATTCCGCACCGATGGAAAGCCAGAGGTCATCCGCCGGATCGCAGTCGGGGACAAGACCATCCTCGAAAATGGCCAGCCCGTCTACTTCGCCGACACGGGCGTGCGCAGGGGAGGATTCGACCAGTTCTTCGATTTCCCTCCCAGCCATCCCGACGGCATTCGCCGCTTTCAGCAAGTCTTCCAGCCCGCCTCCGTAAAGGCGCGGACGGAGGGTGATCGCGTCGCCGTTGAATTCGACGGCATGAGCCTGGGCATTTTCTCGGGATCGATCGTCTACACGATCTATCCCGGCAGCCGGCTGATTCAGCAGGAAGCGGTGCTCTCGACGTCCTCCCAGGATGTGGCCTGGTTCTACGACGCCGGTCTGGATTATCAGCCCCGCGAGGACCGCCGGCCGGGGAACAACATGGAGACCTACATCACTTACTACGATCCGGCCGGCCCGGATCTCCACAGCCTGCGTACTCCCGTGGTCTCCGAACGCAACCCCATCGCGGTCAAATACCGGGCCATCGCGGCGCGTCTGGGAAACGGCAGCGTGGCGGTATTTCCTCCGCCGCACCAGTATTTCTTTGCGCGCGACTACACGTCGAATATGGGCTACTTGTGGCATCGGGCGTGGCGCGGCCATGTCGGCCTGGGGATCCGCCAACTGCCGGACGACAACAGCCCTTACTATCCGTGGATGAACGCGCCTCCCGGCACCGCGCAGCGCATGACTCTGTTCCTGCTGGTCTCGGACGCGCCATCCAATGCCGTACTCAACGACGTTCTGGCCTTCACCCGTCACGACCGTTTTCTTCCGCTGGCAGGCTTTAAGACGGTGGCTCCCCACTGGCACTTCGCGTTTACCGAGCAGGCCGTCGCCGGCGGACCGAGGTGGGTGCCGGCGTGGCAGCCCGCGCTCCGCGACTTGGGGATAAATGCCGCCCTGATCATGGACTTCCACGGCGACCTTCATCCCGACGATCCCGGGCCGCTGCGCTTTGCCGAAATGCGCCAGTATTACGACCAGGCCCGTCTCCATTCGACGGCCGATTTCCTCATCATCCCGGCCGAAGAAGCGGATACTTACTTTGGCGGACACTGGGCGCTGGCGTTTCCGAAGCCGGTGATCTGGGCGATGAAGCGGGAGGAGGGCGAATGGAAGTCGGCGGATCCCACTTACGGGACTGTTTACCGGGTCAGGGACGCCAACGAGCTTCTCCGGCTGGTGCGCGAGCAGAACGCGTTTGTCTACGAAACGCATCCGCGAACCAAGGGGTCGACCGGATATCCCGACAAGATCCTCGATACCGAGTGGTTTCAGGACCCCCACTATCTGGGTACGGGATGGAAGGCGATGCCGTCCGATCTCTCCTCGCCCCGCCTCGGCGAGCGGGCGTTCAAAGTGGCCGACGATCTGGCCAACAAGGGTTTTCATAAGAAGCTATTCGGGGAAGTGGATGTCTTCCAGCTGGACAGCACGCACGAGCTTTACGCCCATATGAACGTGAACTACGTACGGCTCAACGAACTGCCCGCGTGGGACGATTATGCGAAAGTGCTCGATGCGCTGGCCAAAGCCGACGGATTTATCACGACCGGCGAAATTCTGCTTCCCACCCTGCAATGGAAGCCCGCCGCGGGGCGTCTGAGCGTCAGCGCCGACGTGCAATGGACCTTTCCCCTGCGCTTTGCCGAAATCGTATGGGGCGACGGCGCCGAAACCCACCATAAGATCATCGCCCTTGATGGCTCGCGCCAGTTGGGATCCCAGCATTTCGATTGGGCCCTGAACGAACCGACCTGGAAATGGGCGCGGCTGGCGGTATGGGACGTGGCCGGCGACGGCGCCTTTACCAACGCCGTCTGGAAGTAGCCGGCATGATCCTCGTGCATCTGGAAGGCGGGCGGGTAGAGATGCGTAACGAGGCCCGGCCGGGCAGACCGGCTGGTTTCGCCCTGATCCGGTTGATCGCCGGCGGCATCTGCAACACCGATCTCGAACTGCAGCGCGGCTATTACGGCTTTTCGGGCACGCCCGGACATGAGTTCGCCGGGGAGGTGGTGGAAGCCGACACGCCATCCCTGGTGGGGAAGCGCGTGGTGGGCGAGATCAACCTGGCGTGCCGGGATTGCTCCTGGTGCAGGCGGGGCATGGGCCGGCATTGCCCCCGCCGGACGGTGCTGGGGATCGTGGGCCATCCCGGCGCCTTCAGCGAATTCTTTACCCTGCCGGAGCGCAACCTGCATGTGCTGCCGGACTCCCTGCCGGCCGAGATTGCGGTGTTCGCCGAGCCGGTGGCGGCCGCGTGCGAGATTCTGGAACAGGTTAAGATCCCCTGCGCCAGCCCGGTGGCGGTGCTGGGCGACGGCAAGCTGGGGCTGCTGGTGGCGCAGGTCCTGCAGGCCAACGGATACCGGGTTCACCAGTTCGGACGTCACCAGGAGAAATTGCGTATCGCCGAGAAGGCTGGAGTGACCGTGGAGATCGCCGGCGCGAAGGTCCCGGAAGCCGAATATGAATGGGTAGTGGACGCCAGCGGCTCGGCTGCCGGCCTCGGCGCCGCCACACGCATGGTCCGGCCGCGCGGCACCGTCATCCTGAAATCGACGGTTCATGGAGCAGTACCGATCGACACGGCGCCTTTGATTGTCAATGAGATCACGCTGGTCGGCTCCCGCTGCGGCCGTTTCGAACCGGCGCTCGAACTGCTGGAACGAGGTGTCGTCGACGTGACTTCGATGATTGCGGAGACGATGCCTCTCAGCGAGGCGCCGCGGGCCTTCGAGAAGGCGGCGCAGCCTGGGGTTCTGAAGATCCTGCTCAGGAACCAGAGCAGCACTAAAGTTCAGCGGGATTCTGTCCGATAAGACATACGTACAGGTTTGAAAAATGCCTAATCCAGCCCCGGAGTCCGGCGCGTTGACGCAGGACGGCCCCGATCGCGGTGCTTCGGCCCGGAATCGTCTGCTCACGTATCTCGCTGCGGAAGACCAACCGGCGCCGACTGAAGCGGTCGAACTGCAGGCCTTGTTCCCTGAGGAACCCGAATCGGGTCCCGAAGAGTTGGCGAGGTTAAGACAGGTTCTTGCCCAAAACGAACGTGCGGCGCTGCACTCGACTCTCGCCGAGTTCGATCTCAGGCAGCGTCTGGAGGAGGCAGAGCAGAAGAGCGCCGAACTTCAAAGACAGCTGGAAGCCCGTTCCCCGGCGGCGACGGATCCCGCGCTCAGTTCCGCCGAACCCGATTCGGTGTCGGCCGCGGATGCCGCCAAACTGAAAGCGGACTGGCGCCGCGCCATGAAGGCGCTGGAGCAGGAGAACAAAGAGCGCAGATCGGAGCTGGTCCTGGTCCGGGGCCAGTTGCACCAAACCCAGCGGCAACTCGAACTGGAGTACACGGCACGCATGGGGGAGGCGGCCAAAAGCTCAACCCTGGTCGCGAATCTCGAGGCGGAGTTAGAGGAAGCGCACAAAGTGGTCACGAATTCCAACCGGGCCCGATCGCGCCGCCAGACCATACGGGGGGTGGTCGCGGGCGGGGCGATGGCGGCGGGCGCGCTGGCCGTCGCGGCGGCGATCTGGACTGTCTATGCGCGACCGACATCCGCGTGTGCGGCCCCGGAAGCGACATCCGCTGCCGCGCCGAGCGGCATCCCGGCGCGACCGGTGGCAGCGGCCCAGCCGCTCGAGACATTTTCGCTTCCCGGCGTGGCATCTGCCAATTCAGGGCCCAGGACCAGCCAGGCTTCGGAGCCTAACCTGGCAGGCGGCATGGACCGGCTGAACGGCGCGCTGGCGGCTTTCCCCAACCGCCGGCCCGAGGAAATCCTTCGCGAGATTCACCGGAAGGCCGCCAAGACCGATCCCTCGCTCTGCGCGTTCGACTGGAACAATGGCCAGCCTTCCATCGTCTACGGGGCCGGCGGCACGCTCTCGCTCTCCGCAACCATCGACAAGTGCGCCGCGGCCATCGAAAAGTATCGCTGAATCGCCCGCAGCCCGATCTCAAGAATGCAGATGGTTGGCCGGCGAGTGAGCGTGAGAATTTTCCCCGTGCTCGTAAATCGTCTTTGCCGACCCCACGATATGCGGATCCGGAGCGGTAACCACGTCGGTGTCCTTGCCCGCGTAAGGAATGGCGTGCAGAACCCACTTCATGGCGTTGAGGCGCGCTCTGTTCTTGTCGTCCGAGCGGACAATGGTCCAGGGCGCATCCGCCGTGTCGGTGTAAAAGAGCATCGCTTCCTTGGCCTTGGTATAGGAGTCCCACCGGCCGAGGGATTCAACATCCATGGGGCTGAGCTTCCACTGCTTAAGGGGATCCTGCGCGCGGCCGAGAAACCGCCGTAGCTGTTCCTCGCGACTGACGGAAAACCAGAACTTAAAGACGCGAATCCCGCTGCGCACCATCATGCGCTCAAATTCCGGCGCCTGGCGCATGAATTCCAGATATTCGTGCGGGGTGCAGAACCCCATCACATGCTCGACGCCGGCGCGGTTGTACCAGGACCGGTCGAAGAAGACGATCTCGCCCTTAGTGGGGAGCTTTTCGATGTAGCGCTGGAAATACCACTGGCCGCGCTCCGTGTCCGAGGGCTTGGCAAGCGCCACGACCTTGGCGCCGCGAGGATTGAGGTTCTCGGTGAACCGCTGGATGGTTCCTCCCTTACCCGCGGCATCGCGCCCTTCAAAGATCAGGACGATGCGCTCGCCCACTTCCTTGACCCAGGCCTGCATTTTGACGAGTTCAATCTGCAGCAACTCGATCTCTTCGAGATAATCCTCTTCCTTCATCTGCTTGGCATAGGGATAGTTGGAGCTGATGATGGTCTTCTTGCTCTTTACCGCCTTCACCCTGGCGACCAGCTCGGGGGGAATGCTGGTCCGCACCTGTTCGTCGATCAGTTCGACCATGGGGAAGGTTACAGCCTGCGATTTGACTGAGACTTTCTTCTCCGCCGATTTCAGCTTCTTTTTGCCGGCCTTCTTAAGGGCTTTCCGCTTTTTCTTCTCGAGCTTGAGAGCGTCCTGAACGTCTTCGGGAATGGCTGTTTCATCCCCGATGAGTTGTTCTTCCAGGGTGGCGGCGCTGAATGCGCCGTTGATTTGTTCCGGTGCGATTTCCGGCAGCGTTTCGGGGATTGGGGTCATAATGGGGGTCCTTGCGCGGGTATTGGGAGAGGTCAATACCGGAATAAAATTTCCTGCCGCCGGGAACGCGGGGCGGCTCCCGGCGCTCGGATAAACCCGGCGGAGGGAGGGTTCGGGAAGGGGGGCTGATTCCCCCTTCCCGCTAAAAGCGAGCGATACCCATTAAGGCTTAGGTACGCTGTTGATCGTCTTAAGAACGCGCGAGACGATCTGGTAGGGATCGCCTTCGGAGTTCGGGCGGCGATCTTCCAGATAGCCCTTATAGCCGTTCTTGATGAAGTTGACGGGCAGCCGGATGGAAGCGCCGCGATCGGAGAGACCATAGCTGAACTTGTCGATGGCCTGGGTTTCGTGCAGACCGGTCAAACGCAGATGGTTATCCGGGCCATAGACCTCGATGTGCGCGGCGATGTTGTTCTCAAACGCCTTCATGAGGGAGTCAAAATATTCCTTGCCACCCACTTCGCGCAGGTACTTCGTCGAGAAGTTGCAGTGCATGCCGGATCCGTTCCAGTCGCCCTTGATGGGTTTGCAGTGCAATTCCAGATCGACTTCGTATTTCTCGCAGAGACGCATCATCAGATAGCGAGAGGTCCAGACGTCGTCGGCGGCCTTGGCGGAGCCCTTGGCGAAGATCTGGAATTCCCATTGACCTTTGGCGACCTCGGCGTTGATGCCTTCGTGATTGATGCCGGCGGTAAGACAGAGTTCCCAGTGTTCGTCGACGATCTTACGGGCCAGGCTGCCCATGTACTTGTAGCCGACGCCGCAGTAGTAGGGGCCCTGGGGAGTCGCAGGGTGCCCGTCCTTGGGGAAGCCGAGCGGACGCCCATCCTGAAAAAGGAAGTACTCCTGCTCAAGGCCGACCCACAAGTCGGGGTCGTTCTCGATGGTGGCGCGCGCGTTAGTCGAATGCGGCGTTCCATCGGGGTGCATCACCTCGCTCAGAACGATATAACCGTTGGTGCGGGTGCCATCGGGATAAAGGGCCACGGGTTTCAGCACGCAGTCGGAGCTTTTGCCCTCGGCCTGCATGGTGGAACTGCCGTCAAAACCCCAATTTGGTATATCGGCAAGGGTAGGTGGATTGTCAAACGACTTGAGCAGACTCTTGCCGCGCAAGCCGGGGACAGGTTTCTTGCCGTCAAGCCAGATGTATTCGAGTTTGTATTTTGTAGACATCGCTCTCCTGAAGGTCTGTGAGATGGAAAAGTTCTAGTATCTGTGAAAATCCGCCCCCTGGCAATCGTTAATTTTTATGGAGCGGATATTGGGTATTGATAGCGGGCCGCTAGTCCAGAAACTCATATGCCGGCAAGGTCAGGAAGTCGTTGAACTCGCCGGAGAGCATCATTTTCTCGAACAAATCGGCCGCCAGCTGGTACTTCCCTTTCGCGAAGTGCTCGGCGCCAGCGCGCTCCCGCATTTTCGCCAGTTCCGCGGCGATGGTTTGCTTCACCAGTTCGGGGGTCACGGGACGCCCGTCCTCGAGTTTTGCCCCGTGCTTCGCCCATTGCCAGACCTGGGCTCGGGAAATCTCCGCCGTCGCGGCGTCTTCCATCAGATTATAGATGGGCACCGCGCCATTGCCGCGCAGCCAGGCCTCGAGGTATTGAATCCCCACGTCGACGTTCAATCTGAGGCCATCTTCGGTGATGGTGCCCTGCGGAATCGCCAGCAGATCCTTCGCGGTGACGTGGACTTCTTGCCGCTTGCGATCGATCTGGTTGGGCTGCGGCATGTACTCGTCGAAGACCGTTTTGGCCGTGCTTACCAGGCCGGGATGAGCCACCCAGGTTCCGTCGTGCCCCGCCTTTACTTCGCGCAGCTTGTCCTGGCGGACTTTTTCCAGCGCGATATCGTTGGCCGCGGGGTCGTTCTTGATCGGAATCTGCGCCGCCATCCCGCCCATGGCGTGGATGTTCCGCTTGTGGCAGGTCTGGATCAGCAGGTCCACATAAGACGCCAGAAAATGCGTGGTCATGGTGACCTGCGCCCGGTTGGGCAGCATGAAATCGGGCCGGTTGCGGAACTTCTTGATGAAGCTGAAAATGTAATCCCAGCGGCCGCAATTCAGCCCCGCGGAGTGATTGCGCAGTTCCCAGAGAATCTCGTGCATTTCAAACGCGGCGAGGATGGTTTCAATCAGCACCGTCGCCCGGATGGTCCCCTGCGGAATGCCCAGATGATCCTGCGCGAACTCGAAAACATCGTTCCACAGCCGGGCTTCCAGATGCGATTCGAGCTTAGGCAGGTAGAAATAAGGCCCCGAGCCGCGGCTCATCAGTTCTTTCGCGTTGTGGAAGAAATAGAGCCCGAAATCGAACAAGCCGCCCGAGATGGGCTCGCCATCCACGTGGAAATGCTTTTCGACCAGATGCCAGCCGCGCGGCCGCACCAGCAGCACCGCAGTTTTTTCGTTGAGCTGGTACTGCTTGCCTTCGGGGCCGGTAAACGAAATTTCGCGCCGGATGGCGTCCATCAGGTTGCGCTGGCCTTCGATCAGGTTGCGGCCGGTGGGAGAATTGGCGTCTTCAAAATCCGCCATGAACATGCTGGCGCCGGAGTTCAGTGCGTTGATGACCATCTTGCGGTCGGTGGGGCCGGTGATTTCGGTGCGTCGATCCAGCAGATCGGCGGGGATTGGGGCGACGGTCCAGGCGGACTCGCGGATTTCGCGCGTTTCTTCGAGGAAATCCGGCAAAGCGCCTTCGTCGATTTCCTGCTGGCGAGCCACGCGGCGCTCCAGCAAGGCGATGCGCCGGTCGTTGAATTTGCGATGCAGTTCGGTCAGAAACGCCTGCGCCGCCGGGGTAAGGATCGCGCTGTCCGCTTCTGTCAGGGAAACCTGTGGGGCCGCCATTAGTTGCGCCCGCACAATCCGGGAGTTGCGCACATCCCCGCGGGGCATCCGCCCATTCCGGCCGGGCTCGGCGCCGGATTTCCCGCGCTGGCTCGTGCGGCAAATGTGGAGTATTCCTGTTTCAGATGTTTCTGCCCGCAGGAAGGGCATCCGGATTCCAGCACGTCTTCGCTGCGCCGGACCAGCTTTTCAAACTTGTTGCCGCAGGACTCGCAGGCATATTCATAGATGGGCATGGTTGTAAATATATTATCCCCGCACCCCGTTATTAGCCAGAGAGGGAGACAGATTCACTGGGATGGGACCGGCGGATTGGCTTCGATTTGTATTTCTTGCTTTTAGCGTGGCGGCGACTTGGGCGGCGGCTTGGTGGAGGATGGTTTCGAAGCGCTCCAGGCCCTGGGATCGGCGGGCCAGCAGTTTGGTTCGGGCTACTTCTTTGTGGCTGACGAGTCCTTCGGCATTTGCAAGTTCGGTTCGCAGCCAGCGTTCGGTTTGGAGGCGGCGCATTTCGGCCACAGAGCGGCGGAGGGCTACGTTCGATTGGGCTCTTGCCCGCTTGCCGGTGCGCCGGGCAACAATCTTTTCCAGACCGACGAACCGACGGCCGTTTGCGTGGGCAGAGTTTCAGGGTTATCCATCGAGGTCTCCGGTGCGGGCGGCGAGCGATTCCTCGGCTTGTGCGCAGCGGCGCCGACGCCACATGGCGTGGAGAATCTGAGCGGCCTGGCGTGCTCCGGAAGGGTGTCCGGCTTGAGCTCTTCGGCGGGCCGGCGCGGAGCTGGGTTTCGCTTCTTCGGTGCGCGCGCCGGTAGAGGCTTGCGCGTTGGTTCGATTGGCGGCGATTTGAGCGGCGGTGGCCATCAGAGTGGTCCTTTTCGATTTCGATTTATGGAGTCGGGCTGTTCCATCCAGGCCCAGAGTCGCACGGAGATGTGCTCACGTTGGCGGGACTGTTGGTGGTGGGGAGTGTTTTCATGGGGTTAGAGGGCAAAAGAAAATGGAAAAAAATGTCAATGCCCTGCGGAGCTATGGATGAAAGGACGCCGGGCTGCGCGCGATTCTCGTTTTTGAGGACCATTTTTGGAGGCTCACGCGAGTGGTTTCCGCTTTCTGTCCGACCACATCCGCCGCCTGTCGGCGGCGAAAGAATCTCCCTTCACCGTATAGGCCGCCAGCATGATCCGATAATCCGTGGTCTCGAAAAACAGCCCATGTCCGTCGCGCGACCACATGGGATAAATGCCGCCGCTATTCGGAATCTGCCACTTGCCGCCCTTATCCGGGAAGGCCCGCACATAAGTCTGATATGTGCCCGACCCGTCGGAAGAATAGGCGAGCCATAGTCCGTCCGGGGAAAGAGCCGGGGATCGCTCGCTTGGCCGGCGTTTGCACGAAAACGGTTCATTCGCCGCCTGGACCGGCGAAAGCCACCGAGCTCGGGAGCGTCGGAGGAAGCGGCTTCGCTCGAAGAAACCTCGGCGCCCAGCGAACAAGTGAACGCACGGCGCGCCGGAATGCGCAGAACTCCCGATCGGCCGCCCAAAACATGGTAGAGGCTTCCGAGCGCGTCGGCGAGGCGAACCGGAACCTGGAGGAGATGCTGGTTTCGATGAATGCGATCAACGCCTCGAGCGGTAAGATCTCGAAAATCATCAAAGCGATCGATGAGATTGCGTTTCAAACCAACATCCTGGCGCTGAACGCGGCCGTGGAAGCGGCGCGGGCGGGCGAAGCGGGCATGGGATTTGCGGTGGTCGCGGACGAAGTACGGAATCTGGCGCAGCGTTGCGCGCAGGCTGCCCGGAACACTGCCGGTCTGATCGAAGAATCCATCGCCCGGTCGCGGGACGGCAAGATCAGGCGGATCTGGTGGCGGCGACAGTCGGGTCGATTTCGGAGAGCGCGGGTAAGGCAAAGACTCTGGTGGACGAAGTGAAGGTGGGGAGCGAGGAACAGGCGTGCGGCATCGAACAGGTGGCGAGGGCCATCGTGCGCATGGAGAAAGAGACCCAGACCACGGCCGCCCGCGCGGAGGAAAGCGCATCGGCGAGGTGAGCGCGCAATCGGAGGCGTTGCAGGCCATTGTGATGCGGCTCGATGGCATGATTTGCAGCGGCGCCGGCCAGCCCTGGAGCGACTCGGGCGCGGACAGGTCGAAGCACCTGTCCCACATCTATTCGTGACGGTGGGGATGGGTATGCGGATGAGAATGCATCCCGCCTGCACCATGCCGATGCCGATGGGCATGAATCAGATTGGCGCGGGCCAGCAATGCATAGTCGCCGAGCAAATCCGCGGGCACACCGGCCGCCGCGACCTTGCCGCTTTGCAGAATGAAGCAATAATCGGCGATATCCTCCACGAGGCCCAGGTCGTGCGTGGCCGTCACCACCGTCCGCGTGCCGTCGCCCCAGCCAATTAAAAGATCGATGATCTGGCTCTGGCTGCGCGGATCGAGGCCTGACGTGGGTTCGTCAAGCAGCAGAACTTCGGGATCGAGCACCAGCACCGAGGCCAGCGCCACACGTTTTTTCTCTCCGCCGGAGAGCCGGTGCGGGGCCCGGTCTTTCAGGCCGCCGATCTCCATGAGCTCAAGCGTTTCGGTAACCCGGCGCACGACTTCCGCCTTCGGCCAGCGCAGTTGCAGGGGAGCAAAGGCCACTTCGTCGAAAACCGTCGGATTGAAGAGCTGGACATCCGGGTTCTGAAACACGAGACCTACGCGGCGGCGGAAATCGAAGGCAAATCGATCGTCTTCGAAACACGCCGGTTCGAGGCGGCGGCCATGGAAAGCTATGCTGCCCGAAGCGGGGAAGTAGAGCGCGTCGAGAAGACGCAGGAGCGTCGATTTACCCGAACCGTTAGCGCCCAGCAGAGCCACTCGACGGCCCGATTCGATGGAAAGCGAGACGCCATCGATGGCCACCTGCGCGCCATAGCTGTATCGGACGCAGTCGAGTTCGAAGACGCTCACCTTCCCCACCAGAGCGCGGCGGCGGCGACGATGGCGAAACCCGCGAGCCAGCACCAATCGGCGGTCCGCGCGTGGAAGTCGTCGATCGCGTAAACCTCGCCACGGAAGCCGCGCGACTGCATCGCGAGGTGCACATCGCCACCCAGTTGGAGGCTCTTGCTCAGGAGTACGCCCGCGGCCGACGCGGCCAGGCGGCGGCGCTCGCTCGGCTCCATCACGCCCACCGTCCTGCTCTTGCGCGCTTCGAACATCTCGAACGCAGTTTGCAGAATCACGAAGATATACCGGTACGTCATGCCCAGAACGGCCACCAGAACCACGGGGCAGCGGAACGTACGCAGGGCTTTGAGAACCCAGGTCCAGGGGGTGGTGAGAACCAGCAGCGCGGAAAAAGTGGCCGCTGTTTCGGCGCGCGAGAGGAGAAAGGCGGCGCTGCGCAGTCCCTGGACGGTGACGATGATGCCTGAAATTTCGACCACCGGGCGACCCGGCGTAACGAAGGCCGCCGGCAGCGCGATGGCGCCGGTAAAGAGAAAAACGGGGGCCCACACCCAACCGAGAAGCGTGACGAAGCCGACGCGCGAGAGCACTCCCAGCAACAACGCGAAACCAAAAAGAAGGCCGATGACGCGCAGTTCGCGGGAGGCCGCGACCACCACGATCAGCCCGAACAACCCGGCGACCTTTACGCGGGGATCGATTCTCTGCAGCACGCCGCGCTCGAAGGCCAGTTGTTCCGCCGTCCGCGCGTACTCCGATGCCGCCAGCAGACTGGCCAGAGTCCGTTCGATGAACCGCGCTCTCATCCCGTGCGCCCACCGAAAAACCAGCCGGTCAGGAGGGACGCGAAAATGACGAGGCCGGTTCCGAATACCGCCGAAAGCAGGTAACCGAACGCCGCGCTCCTCAGGAAGGGCGGCGCATAGCGGGGCATGGGCGCGGTCCAGAGCGACGCCAGGCGTTCCAGTCCGGCCGGCGCATGGGCCGGAGGCTGGACGCTCGCGGAGGATGCCGCGATGCGCTGCCGGGCTGAAGTATTGGAAAAATCCGCCGAAGGCCACTCCCCCCAGGCGGAACCGGCCGCCACGATTCCCAATGGCGTGAGAACCATCAGCACCGCGAGCGCGATCCAGAGCGGCTTCGCCGTGCGCCAGTCTCGCGTGGGATTTCCCGTGCCGGCCAGCGGCGCACCTGGGGTGTTGGCCTGCAACCCCGGGGCGGTCGCCTGCAATAAAGATGGCTCGGCGCGCTGTAGATAGGCCACCACGCCGGCGGATATAACCGCCTCCGCCAGGCCAGCCACCGTAAGATGCCCGATCATCATGGCCGGAATGGCGATGTGCAGCGGATAAGGCGCATAAAGTGGCGCACCCGACGCATCGTGATAAAGCAGCGGCTGGATGCCAAACTCGACGGCGGCCACGAGCGCGGCCAGATTGATCGAGAAGTAGCCTGCCAGAGCAGCCGCCGCCACCCGGCGCGGCGCTTCGATGGCCGACCGCCCAGCCACCCCCCGATAAATGACCCAGGCGGCGAGCGAACCCACGATCGCCATATTGAAGCAGTTGGCGCCGATGGCCGTGATGCCGCCGTCGCCGAAGAAAACCGCCTGAATCGCAATGGCGATCGAGATGGCGAGGATCGAAGCCCATGGGCCCAGCACGATGGCGGCGACTGCCACGCCGACCGCATGACCGGTGGTGCCGCCCGGCAGCGGCAGATTGAACATCATCACGATGAAAGAGAAGGCGGCGAAAACCGAGAGCAGCGGAATCATCCGCGTATTCAGCAGGCGCTTCATGCGCCGCAGCGAGGTGTACCAGAACGGCGCGGATCCGGCATAGAGCGCCGCGCAGGTAGCGGGGCTGAGATATCCGTCCGGAATGTGCATGAATTTACGTCGGAACTATTACGATAGCTTAACCTGAACGATAGCTTAACCTGAACGACAGCTTAACCTGAACGACAGCTAAGTCGTCGATTAAATAAATAAACAAACGTATTATTGGACTTGAAAAATGTACTGGCGTATGGCATCTTGAGCGGGGGTATTGCCGCTATCAAGTCCATAGGCCATAACCTATCCGCACAAGAGGAGCGTGAACTACGTCGCCGGACGGCGAAATATGCGTTACCTTATTTCTAGGTCATGTGCGCCAGGATGGTGCTTCTCGCGCGGATGGCCTCTCCAACGATCAGATCGCCGCTCGTCTTGACACTCGTCGCGAAGTGGTCGGCATGTGGCGGACTGGACGAGCTTTCCCGCCCGGGTCGTCCCCGGGTTTTTCCCCCAGAGCCGGTCGTTCAGGTTAAGGCGCCGGCTTGCGAGTTGCCGGCCGCTCATGGCGTTCCCCTCTCCCTGCTAAGGCCGCCGCTTCCCGATTAAAATCGGGATTAGGAACAGCATCCCGAGAGTCATTCCGTATCCCCCTTTCTACTCCGGCAGATATGCAGAACCCGCCCTCTAAGCGGGGTTTTGCATTTATGGAGTCCTGATATGCGCGTTGCTAAGTCAATTCCGCCTGCCGCGTCTCCGGCAAGGTGAAAATCAGCGCCGCACCGAGCAGGAAAAACGCCGAATTCAGAGCCAGCGAGGCACCGATCCCATAGCGATCCGCGAAAAATCCCACCACCCAGGGCGCGAGCGAACTCAGGCCGCGCCCGATGTTGTAGACGAATCCCTGGCCTGCGCCACGCAACGACGTTGGGTACAGCTCGGCCAGCATGGCGCCGAACAGGCTGAAGAAGCCGGTGCCGAGAAAGCCCACCGCCGGTCCCAGCAGAAGCAGCGTTCGCTCATTATGCGACGCGCCATAAATGGGGGTCGCCAGCGCCGCCCCTATTACATAGAAAACGAAGGCGGGCCGCCGGCCGATCCGATCCGCCAGCCAGCCGAATGTGATGTAACCGGCGAATGCGCCGAGCTGCATGGGGACTACGAAGCCGCTGGTCTGGACGATGCTCAAGCCCGCCCCGCCGCGATCCCTCGATGCCGAGAGGAATCCGGGAATCCAGGTGAAAAGTCCCCAATAGGCGAATAAGACTGAGGTCGCAAGCGCCGAAGCACACACGGTCCGGCGCAGGAGCACGCCGCGAAAGATCCCCAACACACTGACGCGCGGCCGTTCCCTGCCAGCGCGCCAGATCTCCGGCTCCCGCAACTTGCGCCGCAAAGTCAGAGCCAGGAAAGCGGGAAAGATTCCCGCCACAAACAGCGCCCTCCATCCCCACCGCGGCAGGATCCATGCCGTCATCCCGGCGGCGAGCAGATATCCCAGCGCCCAACCCGACTGCATGATGCCGATCGCTTTCGCACGATGCTCCGCTGGCCAGGTTTCGGCCACCAGTACCGCGCCCGCGGACCACTCGGCTCCCAGGCCAATCCCGATGACAGCACGCCAGAACAGGAGCGAGATCAGATTCCAGCTCAGCGCGGTGCCCGCCGAAGCCACGCTGAAAATAACGATCGACCAGATGAGGGACCTTGCGCGCCCAATCCGGTCGGAAAGTATTCCGAAGCCGATGCCGCCGATGGCCGAGAATGCGAGCGTGAAGGAACTTACGAGGCCAGCTTCGGCCGACGACAGATGGAACTGCTCGCGAATCACGTTCACCGCGAAGATGAACAGCAGAACGTCCATCGCGTCAAGCATGTACCCCGCTTGCGCGGCGAACAGCGTGAGCCACTGCCGATTCGTAATCGAGCGGAGGGGCGAAGGCACTCGCCCGATCTTAGCAGCGCTTTTTAAGGATTCGATCGAATGCCTGGACTACGCGCGCCACGTCGGCCTCGGAGGTTTGCCAATTGGACACGCTGACGAGCATACACCGCCGGCCGCGCCAGATCGTGCCGCCGAAGAATGCTTCGCCTGAGGCATTAATCTCTGCGATCGCGCGATCCGTCCAGCGGTCGTGATCCGGCTCGGTGGCCCCCGTGGAAGGATCGAGGAAGCGGACCAGCCCCTGATTGATGCGCGGCTCCCAAACGACCTCCGCGCCCGGCAATCGACCGATGCCGAGAACGAGGGCGCGAGCATGATCGCAACATCTTTCGACCAGTTCCGCCACTCCCGCGCGCCCCAATTGCCGAAGAGCCGCAAAGGTGGCGAAGCCGCGCGCCCGCCGCGACCACTCGGGATTCCAATCCATCTGATCGCGCGCATCGGCATCGTGAATCAGATACGATTCCCGATGCGACATGGCGGCGTGATGGCCTTCGCGATCTTTCACGAAGGCATAACCGCAGTCGTAGGGCACGTTGAGCCATTTGTGGCCATCGGTAGCCCAGGAGTCCGCCATTTCCGCTCCTTCGAGAAGATGGCGCAGACGCGGACTGGCTGCTGCCCAGAGCCCCCTCGCTCCGTCCACATGCACCCAGGCGCCGTGCCGTTTCGCAAGCGGGATCAGCTTCTTAAAAGGATCGTACGCACCGATGTTCAGATCGCCCGCGTGCAGCAGTACGACAGCCGGGCGATCCCGCTCCCGCTCGAGTTCCGCGGCCAGCGTGGCGGGGCGCAGATGTCCGTCGTCGTCCACCGGCAAATCGACGATATTGGACTTACCGAGCCCTAGCAGCCGAACGGCGCGCACGATGGATCCATGACGCTCGCAGCCAGCCACGATCCGAATGGCGGGAGCGCCGAACAACCCTCTGTCTTCGACATCCCAGCCGACGGATCTGAGCACCGCGTGGCGCGCGGCGGCGAGGCAGGTCGCGTGAGCCATCTGGCATCCCGTCACCAGTGCAAAACTCGCATCTTCCGGAAGCCGCAGCAGGTCCTTAAGCCAGACGCCGCACGCTTCCTCGGCAATCGCCGCCGCCGGACCCGAAGCGTAAAGTCCCGCGTTCTGGTCCCATGCCGAAGTAAGCCAGTCCGCCGCCAGAGACGCGGGCAGCGCGCCTCCCACTACCCACGCGAAGAATCTGCCGCCGGCGCATCCGACCACGCCGCCCGCCGCATCGGCCACCAGTTCGTCGATCACCTGCTCGGCCGGAAGCGGGCTCGCGCCGAGCGGCTTCATCAATTGCCGCCGCATGGTTTCGAGATTCCGGGTCGCGCCCACCGGGGACGTGTCCAGGCTACCGAGATGCCGCAGGGAGTGATCGAGCGCCCTCTCCAGCGCGTTATGGAACGGCTTGTTCATGGCTTACGGAATCCGGTAGAGGGTCCAGTTGGCGCACGCGGCTTCGGAACAACTCGAGGCCCCGCAAATGGCGGCCGGACAATTCATATTCGATATGCCGGGTCAGGTAATCGCGTGCCAGTTCTTCCGGAAATCCATGACCGGCCGCGCGCTGGACGATCACATCCATATGACTTTTCCCCCACCGGTACGACGCGGAAAATGCCGCGGCGGCTTCAGGCGTGAGCACTTCCGCGCGGCCCGCCCAAACCGCGAATACCATAGGCAGCCCAGTCCACGCCCGCCATTCCTCACCCAGATCCAGCGTCCGCCAGGGCAATGCGGCCGGATCCAAATGGAGCGCCGGGTCGCCGATGATCAGCGCCGCATCGCATTCGGCCAGCATGTTTTCGAGGCGGGGCAGGTGCGGCGTGATTTCAAGGTGCAGCGGGCAATCGAACCGCTCCGCCAATAAAATGCGCGCCAGCGCCACCGATGTTCGGGAACTGGAATCGGCCGCCAGCGTTCGAATCTCTTTGTACGGACACTTGGAAATCAAGAGAATACTGCGCACGGGCCCGTCACAGGCGATGCCCACCTCAGGCAGGAAATCGAGTCCCAGACGATCGAGTTCGGCGCACGGCACCAGCCCGATATCGGCATCCCCCCGCTCCAGGGCGGCGGCGCAATGGGCCGGAAGATCGAAACGGAAATCGAAGATTCCCTTTTGTGCGCCATGAAGAAATCCCCAGACCAGGGGCCATGTATTCAGATAGCTGACAGCGGAAACGAGCAACTTTCAGTCTATCGGACATGGTTGCCGTGCTATTTTGCTGGAAGGTATGTGTTACGGCTCCTTTCGGTTCTTGCCTTCATGAGAAATGTTCTCGCCTTCATTGTTTTCAATAGCTTAGTCTCGTTTCAAGCGGTGGGCCAGTTTATTCTGAATCCCGCTCCGTCGCGGGTGATCGGCCAGGATTCCATTCAGATTTCCAATGTGCATCCGAATCTTGTGGAAGGGAGGGAGTTCTACGGTCCTCTGGCAGTTGCCCTCGACATGAGTACCAATCCGCCGGGCCTCTACGTGGCGGATACGGGCAACAATCGAGTGCTTGGCTTTCGCAATGCGGCCAGCTTCGCCAATGGCCAGAAGGCCGATCTAGTCGTCGGCCAGCCGAACTTTGCAACCACCTTCGCAGTGGGGACCACTTCCACCAGTACCAGCGCAACTGCGGGGCTCAACGCGCCGATCGGTCTCGCCGTCGATACCGCCGGCAACCTTTATGTGATCGACACCGGCAATAACCGGATACTCCGCTACCCCACGCCGTTCGCCCAGTCGGGGAGCCCGGTTCCCAACCTTGTGATCGGACAGCCGGGCTTCACGACCAGCGCAGCCAATCAGGGAGGGATATCGGCCTCCACGCTGGCTCTTTCAACTTCCAGTGCGATTTTTCAGGCCTACCTCACCTTCGATTCGTCCGGCAATCTCTGGGTGGCCGACGCCGGGAATAACCGGGTGCTTCGTTTCAACGCATCGGTACTCGGCGCTCAGGCCGCTTCCGGTCCCGCCGCGGACCTGGTGCTCGGACAGTTGAACTTTACGAGCAATAGCTTCAGCCCATCGGGTAACGCCGCGACCTCGTTATCCGCTGTCAACTCACCAACGGGTATCGTCTTTGACTCGTTCGGCAATCTCTACGTATCCGAGTCGGTCGGCACCCAGCCGGGCCGCATTCTTGTATACACCGCGCCCTTCGTGCTGGGACAATACGCATCGCGGCTGCTGGGCGTCGATAACTCTCCTCCCACGCCTCCGCCGGTCAATCAATTCCAGATCGGGCCGGGGTCGGGCGACCTGTTCACGGTGGGGAACCAGGTCGGAATCGCCGATTCGCTCAACCATCGCTTGCTGATTTTTCCCTCGGCCGGGCCCTCGTTTGCCGGATGGACCTCGAACACTCTCTATCAGGCGGCCACGGTGGTGGTCGGGCAGCCGGATTTCAATAGTGGAAGCGGCAATCAGGGGCAGCCGCTGGCAGGGCCGGCCACGCTCTCCGGTCCGGCCGCCGCCGTATATTCCGGCACGGAGTTGTTCGTGGCCGACTCTCTCAATCATCGCGCCGTCGTCCTCCCCGGAAACGGAACCGGCTTCGGCCCCGCCACCCGCGTTCTGGGGCAGGACGCGCTCAACCTCAACACCGAGAACCTGCTCGAAGGGCGCGAATTCGATTTCACCGCCAACAGTCCGGACAACGGCAATTCCGGCATCGCCATCGATCTCAACTCGAACCCGCCCCATCTATATGTGGCCGACACCTATAACAACAGAATCCTTGGGTACAACGATCTGCGCAATATCAAGTCCGGAGCTAAAGCCGATATCGTGATCGGACAGCCGGATTTCCAGCATTCGCTGGCGAACTATCCCACCGGAAGCGCCACCGGGCTGAGTCAATCGAGCCTTTTCGCTCCCACCGGTCTGCTCGTCGATGCGAGCGGTAATCTCTACGTCGCCGACACCGGGAACGGGAGGGTTCTGCGTTTTCCCACGCCTTTCACGAATTACACGCCCGGCGTCATGGAGCCAGCGGATCTGGTATTGGGGCAGGCCAATTTCACCACCACGATCACGGACGCCACGGCGGCGACCATGGCGGCTCCCTACGGCCTGGCGATGACTTTGTTTCCCGGACTTCTGGTCTCCGATATCGAGCATTGCCGCGTTCTTTTCTTCGAGGGCACGTCGCAGACCTTTACCAACGGACAAGCCGCCAGCCTGGTATTCGGCCAGAAGGACTTCACTTCCTTTGGCCCCGGAACCGGCAACGACCAGATGAACGCGCCGCATCATATTGCCACCGATTCCGACGATCGCCTCTATGTCGCCGACACCGGCAACGGCCGTGTGACGATCTTTAACCATGCCCCGACGGCGGGCCCGGATCCCCAGGCCGCAGTCACCCTGACGTCCAGCCTCTCCAGTCCTCGCGGCGTCTTTGTCGATGCGCAGAGCGGTGAGCTCTGGGTTACGGACTTCAATGAAAATGCGGCCATTCGCTATCCCGCCTTCAACGCCCTGGAGGTGTCGAATTACGCATACGACGCCACGCTGACGGAATATGGTCCGATCGCCGTGACGGAGGATGCATGGAGCAACCTCTACGTGGCCGATTCGGCCAATCGCGTGGTAATTCACTATCCAGCCCTTTCGGCCATGAACGCAGCCAATTACCTTGACGCCAACGTCCTCGCTCCGGGAATGATCGCGGCCGTGTACTCCTATGGCAATTATCAGCAGTTTGGCCTGCCCGGCCAGTCCAGCACGAGTCTTCCACTGCCTGCCGAGCTCAACGGCGTACAGGTGCTGTTCAACGGTTCGCCCGTGCCATTGTTTTACGCCGGGCCCCTGCAGATCAATTTTCAGGTGCCCATCGGCGCGCCGCAGAGCGGAACGGCGGATCTGCAGGTTGTCCAGGTGTCCACCGGTCTCATTCTGGGAGACATTACCGTGGAAATGACGCCGACGCTCCCGGGCATCTTCACGCAGGCGGCCAACGGCAGCGGTTCGGCCATCGCCACCAATGAAGACGGGACGCTGAACACTCAAACCAACCCAGCCATCGCCGGACACATCATTACGCTTTACTGTACGGGCCAGGGGTACATCGCCGGAGCTCCGCCGGATGGTACGGTTTCGGGAGCGGCGCTTCCGACCGCTCAGCCTCCTCTGGTTTTCATCGGCTCGCAGATTCAGAGCGGCAGCGCCATTACGTACACCGGACTCGCGCCCACGCTGGTGGGAGTCTGGCAGATCAATGTCACCATCCCGAGCGACGCCATTACGCTGCCCAATAGTCCGACCGACGTTCTGGTGATCTATGGGAATATTGCGAGCGGCGATGCCTCGCGCGTTGTCGAGATCTACGTAAAGCAACCCTGAGCCGGCGCGTCACGGGGGATAATCGGCTTATGTCCCGAAAGGTCTTTCGCGCTCTGGTGGCATTCACGCTGTTGGTAATGTTCTTCGCGCGTGTCTCCGGCGGTCGATTGCCGCTGTTTTTGGTAGCCCCGTTTTACTACTGGTTTCTCGCCTCCGTCTTCGTCTTTACGGGCTTCGGAATCGCCGCCGCCATGAAGGCCTGGCGCGAGCCGGCCAACCGGCGCGCTTACCTGTTCGACATCGTGCTGGCGGTTATCTGGATTCCGTACTGGATGGGGAATCTTCGGTGAACTCGCCGGTCACGCGGTCCCGCATGCAGCGCGCGATCAGCGCCGTCCACCCGGTCTGATGGTCTGCCCCGCAGCCCCGTCCCGTATCGGCATGGAAGTATTCGTTGAAGTACTTCAGCCCGCGCCAATGCGGATCTTCCGTGAAGATGCGGTTGTCTCCCTGCCAGGGCGCGCTGCCGTCTTCGCGCGGCAGGAAGAGCGCGCACAGACGGCGATTGATCTCGCGCGCCACCTGACGCAGCGTCATGTAATTGCCCGATCCGGCGGGGCATTCCACCTTGAAGTCCTCGCCGTAGAAGTGGTGATAGCGCTCCAGCGCTTCCATCAGCAGATAATTCATAGGCATCCACACGGGACCGCGCCAGTTCGAATTGCCGCCGAACAGGTCGGTGGTGGATTCACCGGGGTCGTACGCGACGGTTCGCACCGTGCCATCGACATGCAGCGTGTAGGGATGGTCGCGATATTCGGCGGAGAGCGACCGGATGCCGTACGGAGAAAGAAATTCCTTTTCATCGAGCATGCGCCGCAGCACACGCACCAGGCGATCCTTCGAGGGAATCGCCAGCAGCTTGTGTTGATGATCGCCGCTTCCGGAGGCTTCGAGCATGGTGATCTGGTGATACAGGTCTCCGCGATTGCGCAGAAACCACAACAAGCGCCTGCGGAATCCGGGCAGGCGTTGAATGGTTTCTTCCTCGAGCACCGCCGCCGCGAGCAGCGGAACCAGCCCGACCATTGTGCGCAGCCTGAGCGGGATCGTGCCGTTGGCGGTGCGCACCTGGTCGTAGTAGAAGCCGTCCTGCTCGTCCCAGAGGCCGTTACCGCCCAGCGTGTTCATGGCGTCGGCAATGGCGACAAAGTGCTCGAAAAACTTCGATGCGATGTCTTCGTACACCGGATTTTCAATCGATAATTCGAGTGCGATCGAGAGCATGGTGGCGCAATAAGAAGCCATCCAGGCCGAACCGTCGGCCTGTTCCAGCACGCCGCCGCCGGGCAATGGCTGCGAGCGATCGAATACGCCGATGTTATCGAGCCCCAGAAATCCGCCGGAAAACACCTGCTTGCCTTCCACGTCCTTGCGGTTTACCCACCACGTGAAGTTGAGCAGCAGCTTCTGAAACATACGTTCCAGAAAAGCCCGGTCGCGTTGCCCATAAGGCGCGGAGATTTTATACACGCGCCACGCCGCCCAGGCCTGTACGGGAGGATTGACGTCGCCGAAGGCGAATTCGTAAGCCGGGACTTGCCCGTTCGGATTCATATACCATTCGCGCAGCAGTAAGAGCAACTGTTCCTTGGCGAACTGCGGATCGATATCGGCGAAGGCGACCATATGGAAGCCAAGATCCCAGGAGGCGTACCAGGGGAACTCCCAGTTATCGGGCACCGAGAGCACATCGCGATTGTAGAGATGGACCCAGTTGCTGTTGCGTCCGTGCCAGCGCTCGGCCGGCGGCGGTGGAAAGACGGGATCGCCCTGCAGCCATTCCAGTACGCCGAAATGATAAAGCTGCTTCGACCACAAGAGGCTCGAGTAAGCCTCACGCGCGATCTGAAACTCGATCGGGACCTCGGCCGGAACTTCCTCGCCAAATCCGTAGAAGAGGTTGGCCTCGACAATGCGTTCGCTGAAAACGGCATCGAAGTCGATGGGCTGAAATTCGTTATCCGCGCTTAGACGGAAGCGCAGTTCGATGCCCGCGCCCGCTGCGATCTCCGCGCGGTAATAAGCCGCTGCCTTAGTTCCCACACGCTGCGGATTCACGGCTTCGAACTCGGCGTTAATCACATACCGGTGGAAGGCGTCCTTCACATACGGGCTCGGATTGGGAGTCCGGAAGACCCGCGCGAAATTGGTCTCGTTTTCGGTGAACAGAAGCTCGTCCGGCTCTGTCATCGCTTCGAAAGTGAACTTCCCGAGCGATTCCTGTTCGCAGACGATATGCGTATCGTCCACCGCCCGCAGGGAAGGCCTGGGCCAATGGCCTTCGCCGGTGCGGCCCCACGACCATCCATTGCGAAACCAGATGGTCGGGAGTAAATGGAGCGTCCACGCCTGTGGTCCGCGATTATCCACGCGCAGTCTGACCAGAATGTCGTTGGGAGCGGCCTTGGCATACTCCACCTGCACGTCGAAGTAACGGCCTTCGGAAAAGACGCCGGTGTCGACCAGTTCGAACTCGCGGTCGCGCCTGGAGCGCCGGCGGTTTTCTTCGAGGAGCCCCTGATAGGGATATTCGCGCTGCGGATACTTATACAGCGCCTTCGCGTACGAGTGGGTGGGAGTCGAGTCGAGATAGAAATAGCATTCCTTCACATCCTCGCCATGATTTCCCTGTTCGCTGGTGAGGCCGAAGAGGCGCTCTTTGAGAATCGGATCGAGGCCGTTCCAGAGCGCCAGCGCGAAGCACAGGCGTCCCTGCCGATCGCAGAATCCCATCAACCCGTCTTCGCCCCAGCGGTAGGCCCGGCTGCGCGCCTGATCGTGCGGGAAGTGCGTCCAGCACTCACCCGTGGCCGAGTAATCTTCGCGCACCGTGCCCCACTGGCGCTCGGAAAGATAAGGCCCCCAGCGCTTCCAGTCCTTTTCGCGCTTCGCGTCCTCATCAAGGCGAATCTGCTCAGGATTCATTTGCCGATCTCGATGATATTTTTGATGCCGGTCTGCCGGCGAATGGGTTCGGTGAACTGTTCGATGGAAAAGCGCCCGGTGATGAGGCCGTTTACCGCGGCCGGCCACCGGACCCAGGCTCGCGTCAGATCGGCGACGGCCTTTTCGAAAGCGTCCTTGCCGGCATTGACGGTACCGACCATCGACTGGTTCTTCAACACCATATCGCGCATGATGGCGTCGGTATCGGTGGGCGTGGGGCCATGATGTCCAGGCACGCCGGTCAGAATAAACACGCCATTGTGGCCGAGCACATGCAGGACATCGATGGCGAATCGTGAAACGCCGGTGGCTTCATAAACCAGATCGATATTGCCGGTTTGCCCCGCCATTTGAGGGATGGTGAGGTCCTGCGAGGAGATGTATCTCGCGCCGATGGCCTTGACTATTTCGGCTGAAGGATTGGGTTCGCGCTCGCGCGAGTACACAGTGACCTCGTAGCCGTGAAGCGCGAGCGTCATCGCGCCCAGCAGGCCGACCGGCCCTGCGCCCAGCACCACGGCATTACCCGGAGGGGTGCTGAAAGTGAACCGCTTCTGCACCTCCAGAACCTGCAGCAAAGCTTTCTCGGCGATGGTCAGCGGTTCTACCAATACGGCCACATCGCAAATAGCGCGCGGCACTGCATTCATATAGACCGCGTCGTCGACCACGCGCTCGGTCATGAACCCGTGCATCTTCATGATGCCGCGCTCGCGGTAATCGCCCGTGCAGCAGAAGTCCTGGCGTCCCGCGCGGCATGCGTAACATTCGGGGTAATGGCAGGGCCGGCGCACCATGGGTACAGCGATGTCGCCGGGCTTGAAGTGTTCCACCTCCGGGCCCACTTCAACGACTTCGCCGATCGATTCATGGCCGATCACCAGATAATCGGATCCATCGGGCGGCGTGCCATAGAGAAACGAAGCGATTTCGCGGTCGGTCCCGCAAACACCCACGTTCAGGATGCGCAGTTTGACGCCGGTGGGGCTCTCGATCTGAGGCTCGGGAAAATCGGGCACGAGCCCCAGCTCTTTCTTGCCGGGATAGACGGCGGCGGCTTTCATTCAATGCTCCTCAAAATCGCCCGCGCGGGCGCGCCTTCCGAGCCGATCAGTTTCAGCGGGAGGCAAATCATTTCGTACAGGCCGGATTCGACGCCGCTCAGATTCAGCCCCTCGATAATCCAGATGCCCGCGCCGAGCAGCGTCTGGTGGGTCTCGACAGCGTCCTCGCGGAATCCTCCCACCGAGAGATAATCCACACCGACGGAACGTATGCCGCATTCCGCCAGATATTCGGCGCCGTCGCGCGCGATGAAGATGAAGTCCTCGTCGAACTCGTCTTTGTCCCACAGATGGTCCGAATTGGCGGTCTTGAAAAGCAAACGTTCGTCGTTCTCGATCTGGTATTCGAGGAGTTCCTCGCGATGAATCGATTTTTTGTTACGGATCTGTATTACGCGGGCCGGGCCGACGGTGGCGTCGAGCGGCATCTCGTCGATGGTCGCGGCGTCCTGGAGAAAATGCCGCGGCGCGTCCATGTGGGTGCCGGTATGGACGCCCATGCCGACACGCGACACGGTGCAGACGTCGCCCTTCTTCTGATCGTGGACGTGCTGAATGTGGTAAGGCGGGTCGCCCGGCCAATGCACCATGCCGTTGCGTACCGGAACCGAAACGTCTATCCAGACTCCAGCTGTCCAATCTGTCATCGCACCTGCCCCACTTAGATTAGCGGGAAACCGCATGCCATAAGGAGGTAGATTTTGCGGCGGGCAGTTTGACACCCAGAACATCCGCCAGAGTCGGCGCGATTTGCAACATGTCGATCTCGCCCAGTTTCACCGGATGCACGCCGGCGCCGGCCAGGACGAAGACGGCGCGATATCCCGGACGCGTGGGCCAGAAAAGATGCGTGCCCAGATGAGTGCCGGGGCCGACCGCGGGCCCATGATCCTCATCGCTTGCGACGTAATCGGGCAGGGTGTCGAAAGCGGCCACCCAGCGCCCCAGCGCCGGCGCACGCGCCCGTACCTCAGCCATCGGAACTTCCCTTGCAATCCCGGACTTGCGGCCTTGCCCCACGAGCTTTTTCAATTGCGCGGCGACGTCGGGGTCGGGCGTGCCGATCAGCCCGTCGGCCACTTCGACGCGCCCCTTGATTCCCGCCTGCTTCAGCATTACGCGCGGGCGCACCACATGGTTATTGTTCTCGAAGCCGTGATCCGATACCACGGCTACGATGGTCCCCGGCGCAATCTTCGCCAGCATCTGACCGATCAATTCGTCGTCCGTCTCGAGGATGTCGCGGGCGTAGATGCTGCGCGCGGTGGTCTCGTGCTGCTCGGCATCCACCTCGGTCAGATGGACCAGAATCAGATCCGGTTTGTCGGCGGTCTCAAGCCAGGTGGCCGCATTGGCTGAATCGGAATCGTCCCAGATCTGCTTCTCGAACGAGGGGAACACTTTTTCGATGCGGTCGACAATGCCGGCCGGTGTGCTTTTCTGCGCGACCGCGTCGAACGGGATGGCATCGGCCCGGCGCGTCTCGCGGATTTCGGGGAAATCGAATGTGACGCCGGCATCCACCGTGACCGGCCAGTAGATTGTGGCCACCGTCAGTCCGCTTTTCATCGCCACGTCCCAGAGTGCCGGAGTCTTTGGTTTGCCGGTTTGATCGTTGGCGATAATTCCGTGCTGCCAGGGCGAAACGCCGGTGACCAGCGAGATGTCCGAAGGCCAGGTTTCCGAAGGCGCTACGCCGATTACAGTGGCGCTGGCGCCCTCACGCATCAGCCTGCGGATGTTAGGAACCTTGACTTTGAGAGCGGGATCGCTGAGGAAACGCGCATCCAGACCATCGATCGAAATGACCAGCAGTTTGTGATGCGCCTGCGCGGCCAGGATCAGTGGGAGCGCGAGGGCGGCGAGGAGAGGTCGCAGCAAGTTGAATTTTACCGCTTTCGATCCTGCACGCGGCCTTTCCACGTGCCGCCGCGCCCGGTCCAGTAGTTCAGGGCCGATTCAATCGTCGCCACAAGGTAGAACGCTGCGATGAAGGGCAGGCAGAAGAGGGTCCACACGGGCGCCTTGTACACACGGACAGTGGGGAGGAAGAGCGCGGCGCCGGCGATCCAACCGGCTAGCCCGAGTGTCACCGCGAGCCGGTCGCCCGAGAAAATGAGGACGAGCGGGGCGAGGTAGGTGACGAACATTCCGAGGACTGTGCCGGTCAACAACAGAATGGAGTGGTTCAGTTGCGCGAAGGCCGAGCGCGCAATCATGGCCCGGATGTCCTTTGCAGATCCGTATTCGCGGACGCTGCGGATATCCGGATCCGAAATCCCCAGCCAGACGCGTCCCCCCGCGGCATGGACCCGCTTTGCCAGCGCACAATCGTCGATCAGCGCATCGCGAATGCTCTCGATGCCGCCGATGGCTCGCAGGGTTTCGCCGCGGATCAGCATGCAGCCTCCCGCGGCCGCGGCGCTCTTGTTACAGATCACCCACGCCGGCGGATAAAGCTTGAAGAAAAAGAAAACGAAGGCGGGCACTAATAATTTCTCCGCCCACGATTCGCACCGCAGGCGGACCATTACGCTGACCAGATCGTAACCTTCGGCTGCCTTCGCCAGAAGACTTTGGACGACCATAGGTGAGGCGTATTCGATATCCGCATCCGTCGGCAGAAAGTATTCGGGAGCGTGCGGCTCGCGTCGTATCGCTTCCGCCAACGCCCACAATTTACCCTTCCAGCCATCCGGGCACGCGCCGATTCGTACGATAAGATCCGCTCCGGCCGCGCTTGCCGCTGCGCCGGTGGCGTCCGAACTCTCGTCATCCGCGACCACGATCCGCAGGGGCGCGTCCATCCGCTGAGCCCGCAGCGAGGCGACTGTCCGCCCAATCGACCCCCGCTCATTTCGAGCGGGTATAACTACTGTTACCGTGGCGCCTGAAGCATTCCCCTCGCGCAGCCTTTCGCGCAGGCGCCAGAATGCGCCCCGGAACGCGCCCAGGTACGCCCAAATTACTACACAAGTGGCGCCCAAACAGCGCGCGGCCAAAGGTTTCACAGACTTAATCATGCAAAATCGCCGCGGCATCTACCGTTTGTTTCGGCCATCTGGTACTGTGGCTCTGATGTCGCAAGAAACCTCCTTGCAGGACCCACTTCGTTTCCATCGCAAGACGCCGCCCTGCGCGGTCGTCATCTATGGCGCCAATGGCGATTTAACCAAGCGCAAACTGATGCCGGCGTTGTACCGCCTGGCGTTTGAAGGCAGACTCGCGCCGGGATTCGCCGTGGTGGGCGTCTCGCGGACCGCCATGACGAACGACGAGTTTCGCGATCGAATGCACGATTCCGTCAAGAAATTTCTCGAAGACTCGCCCTTCGACGAAGATCTTTGGCGCTCTTTCGCGCAAGGCGTGTTCTATCTTGCCGGCGATGTGGGACAGGCCGAGTCGTACCAGGAACTGGGCAAGTGCCTTGCGCAGGTGCAGGAGGCGCGCAAGACGGAAGGGAACGTTCTCTTCTATCTCTCGACGCAGCCCAGCCAGTACGCGGAGATCGCCGAAGGGCTGGCCGCGTCCGGTCTGAATAAGGGCGATGGATGGCGGCGCATTGTTATCGAAAAGCCGTTCGGCCGGGACCTCGACAGCGCGCGCGTGCTTAACGGCCGCCTGCAGAAGTGCTTTCAGGAAAGCGAAGTGTATCGGATCGACCACTACCTGGGTAAGGAAACGGTCCAGAACATCATGGCGTTCCGCTTCGGCAACGGAATCTTCGAGCCGCTCTGGAACCGCACCTATATCGATCACGTGCAGATCACCGCCGCCGAATCGATCGGGGTGGAGGGCCGCGGCGCATATTACCAGGAGGCCGGTGCGCTCCGCGACATGATCCAGAACCATCTGCTGCAGGTGATGGCGACGGTTGCGATGGAGCCCGGTTCCTCGTTCACATCGGATGCGGTGCGCGACGAGCGTGCCAAACTGCTGCGCGCTATCCGCATCATGAGACCCGAGCAGGTGGCGGATAACGCCGTCGCCGGCCAGTACGGCCAGGGTCGCTCCGGCAGCCAGCAAGTGGTGGGTTTCCGCCAGGAAAAAGGGGTCAGCCCGGAAGCCCAGACCGATACTTACGCGGCGGTCACCTTCCTCGTGGATAACTGGCGCTGGGCCGGCGTTCCCTTCTACATCCGTACCGGCAAAGCTTTGCCGAAGCGCGTCAGCGAGATTGCGATTCAGTTCCGAACCGCCCCGCTCGCTATGTTCCGCAAGGCCACGGCCGGCGCGGAGACTGTGCCGAATATGCTGATCCTGCGCATTCAGCCGGAAGAAGGCATTTCGCTGAAGTTCGTTTCTAAACGGCCCGGTTCGGGCATGCAACTGCGGCCTGTGTCGATGGATTTCAATTACGGTTCGAGTTTCGGCGAGCGTTCGCCTTCGGCCTATGAGACGCTGCTGCTCGACGCCATTACGGGCGATGCCACGCTCTACACACGCCAGGATATGGTGGAAGCAAGCTGGTCCGCCGTGCAGCCGATTCTCGATTACTGGAGCACGCAGAGATTCAATTTTCCGAATTATCCGGCGGGAACGTGGGGTCCGGCGGCGGCGGATGAAATGCTCGCCCGCTGGGGCCATACCTGGAGGAGGCCATAAGTGCCCGAAGTCGCTTCGCAACCCATTAAGCCCGACAAGATCCTGAAGGAGTTGGGCGAGCTCTGGACCTCGATGGCGAAGCCGGACGCCGCAGGCGCGGCCGACACCGCGGCAACCGATATGTCCGAGTCCCATGGCGGGGGCGTACTGCGTGCCTGCGCCATGACCCTGATCGCCTTCGTTGACGACGAAGAAGATTCGCTTGCGCTCAGCGCCATCCTGGCCGACCTGATGAAGGAGCACCCCAGCCGCGCCATCGTGGTGCGCCTGAGAGAGGGCGAAGACTTCCTCGATTACCGGGTATTCGCGCAATGCCAGATGCCTTTCGGCCATCGCCGGCAGATTTGCTGCGAGCAGGTGGAGATTACGTCCGCCATGAATCGTCTGGCCGACGTCGCTTCAATCGTCGCCCCGCTCGCCGTGCCGGACTTGCCGCGCGTCATCATTATGCGGTCCGCCCGAGTCGTGCGCGCGGGGGCGCTGCGCAAAATCCTTACGCTGGGCGATAAGATCATTGTCGATTCAGGGCGCCCCGGCGCTCCGGGGTTCGGCGAACTGGGCGGCTTGCTGGATGTCGGTCTGATTACCGGCGATCTGGCCTGGACGCGTATTACCGAGATACGGGCGCTGCTGGCCCAGTTGCTCGACGACCGGGCGCCGAAGCAGATCGGCATCGAATACGCCGGCAAGGAGGCAGGCGCGGAGGCGCGTTATCTGGAGGCCTGGCTCGAATCCTCGCTCCCGACCACGCGAGTAGGCTTGAAGGGGAGCCAGAACGCTGGAGACGGTAAGCCCACGGTCATCCGCGTGGACGATAACCTGATGGTCACGCTGAGCCAGGGTTCGGCCGAGTACGACATCGGAAACATGCATCAACGGGCCAGCATGTCGTCCGGCACCGATGAGGAGTTGTTGAATACCGAACTCAGCATCGTGGTACACGACCGCGTTTTTGAGACGGCGCTGAACAGAATCACCGCATGAGCGTGCAGATTAAGAAATCTCCCGACCCTAAGAGCGCGGCCGAAGCCTGCGGGGCCGCCATCTTCGACCTGCTCAACGAGGCTTGGCGCGAACGGGGGTCCGCCACGCTGGCCGTTTCCGGCGGAAGCACGCCCCGGATCATGTTCGAATGGATGGCCCGGCAAAGTTTCGACTGGCGTCACCTGGACCTGTACTGGGTCGACGAGCGCTCGGTTCCGATCGACGATCAACAGAGCAATTACCGCATGACCCGCGAATCGCTGCTCGACTCGATTCACCTTGCCGCCGGACAGATTCATCGCATCCACGGCGAAATGATTCCCGATGAAGCGGCTATAATTTACGCCGACGATATCAGCCGATCGTTCAAACTACAGCCCGGCGAGTTGCCGGTATTCGACGTGATCCAGCGGGGCATGGGACCGGATATGCACACGGCCAGCTTGTTTCCGGGCGAGCCGCTCATACAGAATCGGACGGGGATTGCCGCCGCGGTCTGGGTGGAGAAGTTCAGGCAGCATCGCGTCACGCTTCTGCCGGGAGTCCTCGAGCGCGCCCGGCATACGTTGTGCCTGGTGACCGGCGCGGACAAGCAGGAAGGGCTGTACAATGTGCTGCGGGGACCTTCGGATCCACTGCACATGCCTTCGCAGATCGCGTCTCCCGAGATGATCTGGTACATCGACGAAGCCGCCGGAGCCAAACTCTGAAAGGTGGGGCAGGTTGGTTAACCTGCGGCCGATTGGGAATCGGCCTCCTCGAGCGATCCCACGGGTACCGGCAGGCGGGCTACCAACCCGCCCCACTTAATCGATCCGTCTGGTAAGCTTCGCCGTCCCCGCCACCAGGCCCTGGACGGTGCCGAGACTGCTCGTGTTCCAATCGACCTGCATCACGTTATCGGTTGTCATCTTCAGGGTGATCTGGCCTTTAGCTCCCCCGGGCCCCGTCCACTGGCACACCATGACCGGTCCGGTCGAAGTTCCGCTGAATTCGAAGTTCACGTCGGGCGGGATGGCGCGGTCGACAATCTCGTAGCGGGCGCGGTACTTGCCGGTCACTACGCCGCCTTGTTCATTGATGGTCGCCTCGATGAACTCGGGCGGATAGAGCGCCGTGTTGTTGTGTGCCCCTTGCGCGGCCCGGGTGTAAAACCAGAATCCGGCGAAGGACCTGGCCGGCGCGGCGGCGGGGCGAGCCGCCGCCGGGGCATCCCGAACGGGTCGCGGAGGCGCCACGGCCGGGCTGGGCTTCAGCGGCGCGGGAAGTTCTGTCACGGCGGTGGAAAGCGGCAGTGCAGGACCTGCCGGCGGCGGTTCGTCGCGTGCCAATTCCTCGGGGCCCGAAGTTTTCGTTTCGAGGCCCCGCGAGCGGTGTAACTGGCGAATGGCGGCATCCCGCTGGGCCTGCGCAAGCCCAAGGTCCGCACGCAACCGTTCAATCTCGGCTATGAGATCGCTCGCGCTGGTACCAGTCGGGGCCACGCGCTGCGCAGCGCTCACGCGATCGCGGCTCCGCGCCGTCTCGGCGCCCGTGCCGTCGGCAGCCAGCCAGATGAGGACCACCACGCCCACCAGGCTCGCACCCACCCAAGCCAACCGCGACATCAGGCGCCCCACCTGCACGTCCGACGACGGGCTGAAGATAATGGTAGGCGGCCAGTGGTCTTCTTCGAGGCTGTCGTCGTAGCGGCGTCGGCGATCCGGGTCGGAAAGCACCGCATAGATGCGATTGATCTTACGCATCTGCCGTTCGGCGATTTCTTTCAGTTGCGCATCCATCTGCTGGTCGGGATGAAGCAGACGGACCAGCGAGCGAAAGCTTTCGTGAATCTGTTCCGGCGTTGCGTCGGGCGCAATGCCGAGTTCCTCGTAAAATGTGATTTCGCCAGCCCGATGCGGCATGACCAGGTGAGACTTTCAGCGAGGTCTCATGTCTACAGTATCTGAATGCCGCACTTGCCGCAACCAGGTTGGTACTCAGACATTTGCCGGTTGCTTTTCCTCATCCGCCGGGAGGGAGGCGGGTTGGCGGAAGCCAGTGGGGGTCGAACCCACCCGCGATACAAAGTAACGCCCGCCGGGTTTGAAGCCCGGGCCCGGCACCGGCCAGGATTGGCTTCCAGGCGATCGCTTGCGCGTGTTGGCGATTGTATCAGTGTGGGTTACACTGAGGGAAGCAAGCCTTCCCTCATCCCTTTTCCCCGGTCGTCTAATGGTAGGACAGCGGCCTTTGGAGCCGTGAATCGTGGTTCGAATCCATGCCGGGGAGCCAAATTGTTTCCGCCCCAACTTAGAGGGCGCGTTTTGTTGACAGCAGCGCTTTTCCTCTTTCCGCCCGTATCCCCAACATTCCGCGGGTTCTTGCGCTCGATGGTCGCTCTCTGGTTTGAAGAGACGTTTCGCGGGAGTGCAAGATCAACCCCGAGGGTTGAGGCCGACCCCGACGTTTTCCGTTACGAACTCTCCACGTTCTCCGGTTGACAGGTCGCGTTTGTTGACAGGCCGGATCAAGACGGGGTCCCAGGAATTCCGATTTCCAACCGCTATCATGGTTTCTTGACGGCCTTGTCGGCCAAGAGAACGGATCAATCGAGATCCATCGCCGCCTTTAGCCCTTCCTCGACTTCACGCAGAGATTCAGATGGCAGAGTGCCGAGCCTCTTGGTCAGCTTGGCGCGATCCAGCGTAGTCACCTGATGACAAACGGCAAAGCTCGTCTTCGCCAGGCCGCCAGTCCCGCCCGAGAGTTCTATGACCGTAGGTCCGCGCTTGCCCTGGGATGGCGAGGTCGAGATTGGGACCACCATCATTGACCTCCATCCAGGCGCCTGGTTGAAACCGTCGTGAGACACCAGGATCACGGGACGCCGACCGGTCTGCTCTGATCCGGATCTTGGGACAAGATCGGCCCAATAAACCTCGCCCCGCTTCATCTTGTTCCCTTACTCGTGTTCAAAATGTGCTCAATGGCTGCGGACTCCAGATCGGCGTCGAGATCGAGACGCGTTCCAGCCATTTCGGTAGCGTAGGCGGCGATGGCGTCGTGCCGTGCCTTTCGGAATTGTTGCCGCAGCCACGAATCGACCGCCTCGCGCGCCAGCGTCGTCGCGGGCACCCCAGTACGCTCGGCCTCCGCCCTGAGACCCATGTACGTCTGCTCCGGTAGCGGCAAGTGAAAGTTCTTCATCTTCAATTTCCTGACCTTATTATGCCACAAAGTAATGGCAGGCTCGGATGGCAACACGGGCATGGCAGCAGGCTGCGTGGGCGGAGAGGTTGTTGGAAATCATGGTTCCGGGGAGCCACCGTCCAGCCTGGGCCCCCAGAGACGCTACCTTCCAACTCCGTCGTTCTCTCTTGACAGCGCCGTCCGGAGTGCCGTCACGACCCGCTGGTCAACGCCCCTTGACGTGCCCCGCAGGTGCGTATAAAAGTTTATACACAGCTCGATGGACAATGAAAAACAGATCCGTTGCGCAGGGCCTGCCTACGACGATCTGCCGGCATTCCCCAGAAGACGCTCGGAGGGAAGCGGCTTCCAGTTGGGCAAGGTCCAGGCCGGGCTTGAGCCGGCCGATTGGAAGTCGTTCGAGGATGTGGGCGCCGGTACAAGAGAGATTCGCATCCGGGACGCGAGCGGCATCTACCGCGTGATGTACGTCGCCAAACTCGAGGAAGCCATCTACGTTCTGCATTGCTTCCAGAAGAAGACTCAGGCGACGAGCAAGCAGGACAAGGCAATTGCCGCGGTGCGCCATCGCGCCGTGGTCAGCGCGAGGAAGGAAGGAAATGAGGCCCCCGGGATTCTGATAGTCTCGCGCCCGCGTGTGTCCGAAGTCGTGAACAAAAGGACGGCCAAGTTCACCATCGATACGCTCGTGGAAATCGATACGCTCGTGGAAATGCTCAGCCGTTTCGGCAAGCCGGTCAAACTGGGAAATCGCCGGGAGACTGCGTCTTTATAATCAGTCTTTTACAGGCGGAGAGGTGGTTGGATACCACGCTTCTTGCCTGGCAGGGCAAACTCGTCGCGATTGACCTCCCGCAGAGCTTCATCCGACAAAGCCGCATACTGCGTCCCGAACATGTCCGGGATCGACCAACACTTCGTTACGGTCAGTCTATCGCGAAGCCGACGATCCAGAGAGGGTATTGATGTCACGCTCTCGCAATCTGAAGGTAGTCCGAAAGAGTAGTTCGAAAGAGTACTTCGAAAGAAGGGCTTCCAACCGCGGGCTAATCCTTTTTCGTATTATACGCGCGCTTACGTCTTTTGGGCGATTGCTCTCTCTGTTAACTAGTGGTAGTGTTCAACAGGATACGTAGATATACCCCATGTGCCCAATCGGGGAAGAGAGGTATTAAAATGAAGACCCTTCGGAGAATTTTGACTGCCACGGCATTGGCGACCCTGGCAAGTTCCGGCGCGTTTGCCGCTACGAGCACGAGCACGTACAATTCCGCGTTAACAGCGACGCCGTTCACGATCCCGTTTACGCTGCCAAACTTCAACCCGGCACTGGGAACTCTGACAGGCATCACCATCACTATCACTGTTACGACGCAGGGCGCGGTCGACGTAGACAACATCGACAATGTCCCGCTGACCTTTACGAATGCAAACGCTTCAGCGCCACTGACGGTGACAGGGCCGACCGGACTAACGCCTCCACTGATGACTCCGCTGATTTCGGTCACGGCAACTGCAGGTCCCGTCGCCGGGACGGCAGCCGCAAGCGGCGTCACGCCATTCACGGGCCTGACGGGCGGCCCAACAACGGCGACGTTCTCGGTTCCGGTGAGCGATCTTCCCGCCTTCGAGGGTGGCAGTTCGAGCTTTATGTTTGCAGCTGGCGGCGGGACTTACAGCGGAACGGAAACCGGGAGCGGACCGTCGGACCTGTTCTTTGGTGGTTCGATTTCGGCTCAGGCAACGATTAGCGTCACATATACTTACGTAATCCCACCAGCGCTTACCTGTTCGCCCGTCACTACGGGCACGGTTGGCGTGGCATTCAGCAGCCCCGCCCCAGGCATCACCGGTGGCACCGCGCCTTTCACCTTCTCGGTAGTCGGAACGCTGCCCGCCGGCCTGTCCCTCAACACCACGACCGGTGCGATCACTGGGACGCCCCTGGCCCCCGGCAGCTTCTCCCTCAAGGTTACGGACACGAACGGGCTGGTTTCGGCGAGTAACTGCCCCTTCACCATCAACCCGCCAACGCTCACCTGCCCAGCCACCAGCGCGGGCGAAGTCGGCGTGCCTTTCAGCAGCCCACCAATCACTGTCACCGGTGGCACCGCGCCTCTTACCTTCTCGCTGGCCCCCGGATCGACCCTGCCTGCCGGCCTGACGCTCAACACCACGACCGGCGCGATTATGCCGGCCTGACGCTCAACACCACGACCGGCGCGATTACCGGGACGCCCACGGCCATGGGCAGCTTCAGCATCCAGGCGACGGACGCCAATGGAATTGCCACTGCCAATAGCTGCCTCTTCACTATCAGTACGATAACTGTCATGTGCCCGGCCACCAGCACCGGCTTCGTCAACGAGCCTTTCAGCAGCGGACCAATCACTGTCACCGGTGGCACCGCGCCTTACACATTCTCGCTGGCCCCCGGATCGACCCTGCCCGCCGGCCTGACTCTCAGCCCCTCGACCGGCGCTATTTCGGGGACGCCCACAGCCGCCGGCACCTTCTCCATCCAGGTGACGGACTTCCACGGGCTGGTCGCGACTGTCACATGTCCTTTCACCATTAAGACGCTACCAGTTTGTCCGGCCTTCGGCTCGGGCACGATTAACGTGCCTTTCAGCAGCCCACCAATCACTGTCACCGGTGGCACCGCGCCTCTTACCTTCTCGCTGGCCCCCGGATCGACCCTGCCTGCCGGCCTGACGCTCAACACCACGACCGGCGCGATTA
>JBEKAQ010000049.1:0-53164 GCA_050015835.1 Bryobacteraceae bacterium
ATCCCGCCGCCGGGCCTCGAACTCGCCTACACGCACCTGATCAATTTGCCGCCCGCCGAGGCAGCGCTCCTGCACATCCTCAGTAAGGACGATGTGAAGCGCCAGGTGCAAGCGGGAAGATTCGCCACCGCGTACAGCTGCGACGACGATGAGATTGCGGATTACGGCCTGAAGGATCGCTACCGGCAGCACGTGGACATGGACGACTGCACGATTTTCTGGGATTTCAGGAAGTAAGGGCATCCGGAATGGACACGCGAAAGTGCCTGTCCCACATTAGTGCGAGTGGCGAGGCACGGTCTTGCGCAGATCCCGGTACCCGACGGCGAAATCGAGGCAGGCACCGGTGTCGAGTTGTCCCACGTGCGCGCGGTAGAGCTCCTGCCAGGGCGAATCGTTCTTCAGGTGCGCCGGCGGCAATTGCGCGCGGCGGCGTGCGATCTCTTGCTCACTTAACAGCAGATCCACGCGCCGGTAGGCCAGATCCACTTTGATCTCGTCGCCCGTCTGCAGGATAGCAAGGTTTCCCCCAGCTGCGGATTCGGGCGCGGCGTGGAGAATCGACGGGCTATCGGAAGTGCCGCTCTGTCGGCCGTCGCCGAGGCAGGGAAGCATCTTAAAGCCTTTGCGCACCAGCGCTCCGGGGGGCGTCATATTCACCACTTCGGCGGAACCGGGGAATCCAATGGGGCCGGTGCCGCGCACTACCAGCATGCAGGTTTCGTCTATGTTCAGGGCGGGATCTTCGATGCGATGCCGGTAGTCTTCGGGACCGTCGAAAACAATCACACGCGCGGTGAAGCAGTTCTCGGCGCCGGGCGTGGAAAGGAAGCGGCGGCGGAAATCCTCGCTGATGACAGAGGATTTAATGAGTGCGGAATCGAACAGATTGCCGGCGAGCACCATCAGTCCCGCCTTCTCCTTCACCGGATTTTCCCAGGTGCGAATTACCTTTGGGTCCTGAATCTTCGCGTCCTTGTAATTCTCGGCAACGGTCTTGCCGGTTACGGTGAGGGCCTGGGCGTGAACCTTACCTACGCGCAGCAGTTCGCTCATGATGGCGGGAATGCCCCCTGCACGGTGGAAGCCTTCGCCCAGATACTCGCCCGCAGGCTGCACATTGGCGAGCAGCGGAATGTCATAGCCGACGTTTTGCCAATCATCGAGGCCGAGTTCGACGCCGACGTGGCGCGCGATGGCGATAATGTGCGGCGCGCAGTTGGTAGAGCCGCCGATGGCCGAGTTCACGACAATGGCGTTTTCAAATGCTTCGCGCGTCAGGACGCGGCTCGGGGTGAGATCTTCGTTCACCATTTCGACAATGCGGCGGCCGGTCTCATAGGCGATGCGCGCACGCTCGCCGTAAGGCGCGGGGATGGCGGCGCATCCTGGCAGCGACATTCCCAGCGCTTCGGCCAGCGAATTCATGGACAGCGCGGTGCCCATGGTGTTGCAGTGGCCAGGGCTGGGCGAAGTGGCCATGGTGATCTCGATGAGTTCGTCCGTTGTGAGGTTGCCCGCCGCAAGTTGCCGCCGTGCTTCCCATAGCGCGGTGCCGGAGCCAGCCAGCTTGCCGTTGAAATAACTATCGATCATGGGTCCGCCCGAGAGCACGATGGCGGGCATGTTGACGGTGGCCGCGGCCATCAAAGAAGCTGGCGTGGTCTTATCGCAGCCAGTGGTGAGCACGACTCCATCGAAGGGATAGCCGATCAGAATTTCGACGAGGCCGAGATAGGCCAGATTGCGGTCGAGCGCGGCGGTGGGACGGCGGCAACTTTCCTGGATGGGGTGAATCGGAAACTCGAAGGAGATGCCGCCGGCGTCGCGAATCCCGTCTTTGATGCGGGCGGTGAGGGCGAGGTGGATACGATTGCAGGGCGTGAGCTCGCTGCCGGATTGAGCAATGCCGATCACGGGGCGTCCGGCCTGCATCTCGCCGCGTGTCATGCCCCATGTGGGATAGCGCTCCAGATAGACGGCGGTTTCGCCGGGTTCGGCTCGGTCGTTAAACCAGATCTCGCTGCGGCGGGGTTTGGGGGCGCTCATGTCTTGTTGGTTCCTGGGAAGTACCATGATCACACCGGGGTGGGCGCGGCAGCCTTTATGGGGAGAGCCTCGCCGGCACGTGAATCAATTGGGCTGGGAGGGCGGTCTCGATGGCGGCGAGGAGGTCAGGGATCAGTAGGCGGTAGAAATCGACTTCTTTGCGCGCCACGCGCACGAGAATGATCGCAGATTCCGATTGGCGCCAATTCTGCTCATGCTCAATTCCCCGATCGATGGTGACGAACACGTCAATCCTGCCGCTTGCGGCGGCCAGAAAGGCCTTGTCGTCGAGCGTTCTCCATCCGGAGCGAGGCACGGTCGTGACGTCGTGACCGGGGAGCAATCGCCTTACCTTTGCATCGACGCATTCGTCTAAGAGGACACGCACTGGGCAAGGCGCTCGGCCAGTTCCAGAAACGCGAAGGCCTGTTGGCGCGTGACTGTGGGAAAGCCTTCGAGAAAATCGTCGACCGCGTGTCCAGTCTCCAGGCGATCGATCAGAGCCTGAACGGGGACTCGGGTTCCCGCGAAACAGGGCGATCCGTGCATGATCTGAGGACTAACCGAAATTACCCGGGGAAAGATTATTCATTTCGTAAGGGTCCCGTTCTTACGATAGACTGCCGGGCCCACCGATTGCAATGAAGCGGCGGGCTGGCGACCTGCTTGGCTACCCGCTCATGGAGGCGAGGAATTCGCCGTTGGTTCTCGTCTTCCCCAGCTTATCGAGCAGGAGCTCCATCGTCTCTACCGGCGAGAGCGGGCTCAACACTCTCCGCAGAATGTAGACGCGGTTCAGTTCGTCCTTGGGCATCAGCAGTTCTTCCTTGCGCGTGCCGCTCTTGTTGATATCGATGGCCGGGAAGACGCGCTTCTCGATTAGCTTGCGGTCGAGATGGATTTCCATATTGCCGGTACCTTTGAATTCTTCGAAAATTACGTCGTCCATGCGGCTGCCGGTATCGACCAGCGCCGTCGCGATGATAGTGAGCGAACCGCCTTCCTCAATGTTGCGGGCGGCTCCAAAGAAGCGCTTGGGGCGCTGCAGGGCGTTCGAATCGACGCCGCCCGAGAGCACCTTGCCGGACGGCGGAACGATGGTGTTGTAAGCGCGGGCGAGGCGCGTGATGGAGTCGAGAAGAATCACGACATCCTTCTTGTGTTCCACCAGGCGCTTGGCTTTTTCGATCACCATTTCGGCGACCTGCACGTGGCGCGTCGCCGGTTCGTCGAAGGTGGAGCTGATGACTTCGCCGCGGACTGAACGCTGCATGTCGGTGACTTCTTCGGGACGTTCGTCGATGAGCAGAACGATGAGCGTGACTTCGGGATGGTTGGTCGTGACCGAATTCGCGATGCTCTGCAGCAGCATGGTTTTACCGGTGCGCGGTGGCGCCACGATGAGACCGCGCTGGCCTTTGCCGATGGGGGTAATGAGGTCCATCACGCGGCCGGAGAAGTTGTCGCGCACGGTTTCGAGCTTCAGACGCCCGTGGGGGTAGAGCGGCGTCAGGTTGTCGAAGAAGATTTTATTGCGCGCTTCCTCGGGCGGCTCGAAGTTGATGGCGTCGACTTTGATGAGCGCGAAGTAGCGTTCGCCTTCCTTGGGCGGGCGGATCTGGCCTGAAACCGTGTCGCCGGTTCGCAGATCGAAGCGGCGGATCTGCGAGGGCGAGACGTAGACGTCGTCGGGCCCGGGCAAGTAGTTGTACTCGGGCGCGCGCAGGAAGCCGAAGCCGTCGGGCAGGCATTCGAGAACGCCTTCGGAGAAGATGAGGCCGCTCTTTTCCGCCTGGGTCTGCAGGATCTTGAAGATGAGTTCCTGCTTGCGGAGGCCGGCGGCGTTCTGCACGCCCATCTCTTTGGCGATAGCGTTGAGGTCGATGATGCTCTTGTCTTTGAGCTCGACCAGATCGAGCGTGCCACCGGGCTTGCCTTGCTGCTGACGGCGGCGTTGCTGGCCTGGATGGCCCTGGGGACCCTGATGCTGATGGCCTCCGCCCTGCGGCGGCTGGGGCTGCGGCGGCCGATTATTCTGTTGAGCGGATAGATCGGGTGCGGGTTCCGCGGGCGGCGCCTGGGCTTGCGGGGCCTGCGCTTGAGGGGCCTGCGCTTGAGGAACGACCGATCCGTTCGGACTGGGGGGCGCGGCAGCGGCGTTCTCTATCGCTTCCGGTTTGGGGGGGGCATCGGATTGCCTCTCCTGGGAGCGGTGCGGCGGACGCGGTGCGCGCGGCGGCCTCTCCTGCTGGACCGGCTTGGGAGCTGTCTCCTCCGTCCTATCGGCAGTTGCTTCCCGGGCGGGACGCTCGGCCGTCTTCTCGGGAACCGTTTGCTCCTGAGGCGGGGTGTTTTCTACTGGTGGTGTGTTTTCGAAATCGCTTGCCAAATTTCCCTCACTCCCCGGCCTGTGACGGCCGAGAACGGCAGTGGCTCGGCGTGTTGCCGGATGGCTTTTATTCCGTGCGACTGCTCTGACTGGTTAAGTTTGTCGATCTTGGAGGCTACAACAAGGTAAGGGCGGTTATTGGCCTCGAGCCAGGTTTTGAGATCGAGGTCCTTTTCCATCCAGCCGCGCCGCGCGTCCAGAATCAAAAATGAAAACTGAAGAGTGCGTCTCTCCTGCAAATAATGTTCAATAAGCTTCGCCCATTCGTTTTTAGCCGCGACGGGCACACGCGCATATCCATAGCCGGGCAAATCGACGAAGTAGAGTTTCCCGTCTATGCGATAGAAGTTGATCGACTGCGTGCGACCGGGCGTGTTACTGGTGAACGCCAACCCCTTTTTCCCAACGATGGCATTGATGAGGCTGGATTTGCCGACATTGCTTCTTCCCAGAAAAGCGATTTCGGGCAGCCCGTCGGCGGGGAACTGCTCGGGACGATTAGCGCTAAGAGTGAATTCTGATATCAAGTTTACTACACCGAAGGGCAGGAGGGGTGTAAGAGGACCTAAAACTCATTGTACCCTGGATGGCGACCCCGCTGCCGTTCCAGTACCACCAGGACCAGGCCAGTTGTTATCGAGGATCTGGCGCCCCGGCCGCTGAGTAAACGACAGCGCCGATCATCCATCGTTCCTGACGGGAAGCGGCCGCTCCCCCCAGAGTCGGGCCGCTCCTGGTGGTGGTTGCGCCGATGGGGGCGGTCCACTCTCGTGCCTGGAACGTACCATGGGGAGCCCGTGAAGAGGCCCGCTCCCGGAATGGAATTTCCCAGGAGTCTCCTTTTAAATCAGTCCATTAGAAATATTTTTCCGGTCTGTGACCGACCCGGGGGCGCGGGAGAGAGATTCGCGCGCTACCATGCGAGTTTTCGCACCACTCCGGCGGTCGCTTGTGCCACCGTGCCAGCCGGCGCATAATCGATGACCACAGGGGACGGCTTCTGCGGTCCGCAGGCCAGCTTCAGCGTCGTGCCATCGCCGTGCGCCCTAAAGAATTCCACGGCTTTCGAAGGGGGCAGATCGAACACCATGCTGCCGTTCTCTACCGATAAATGGAGCCGCATACGGCCCGGGGCACACTCCACCGCCTGCATCAAACCCTGCACCCGCTGTAGTTTTTCCCCGGGGTGCGGGACGAAAGGCCCTGTCGACCGGGCTTCGATCAGGTCGAGCATGCTGTCCACTCCCCGCCTTTCCTGCTGGTTTACCGCCCATTTTTTCGCCGTTTCCGCGTGCTTACGGGCCAGCGCCAGATCGCCCGTTTCAAGATATGCATAGGCGAGACTCGCGAACAGCGGCGTGGCGCCTTGCTGCTTTACGTCGGGAATGCTCAGCAGAGTGCCGATGGCCGATTCATACTGGCTCGCCGCGACCTGCGCCAGACCCAATTGCATCAGAGCGTCGGTATAATCGGGCTTCGAACTCACGGCGCGCTGGAGAATCGGGATGATCTTTTCCGCAGGCAGTCTCGCGCTGCGCTCCATGCCGGCCAACTCAAAGCACATCCGCGGATCGGCCCCACCGGCGGCAAACGCCATTTCGAAGTAATGCCGGGCGCCCTCGGCGTCGTGCGCCTGCTCGGCAAGGTAGCCGAGGGACTCGGCCGGCTCCGGCCGCTCCGGTTGTTGCCGTTCGAGTTCTTCGAGCGCGCGCCTTGCCTCGTCAATCCTGCGAATCGCCGCCAATAAATCGGCCAGCATCAGCCTGGCATCGAATTCCGCAACCGCGGCAACGGAGGGCTGCGCCTCGGACTTTCCCAGCGAAGTTTCGAAAACGGCGCCGTAGAGACGCTTGCGGTCGAAGTAGTTGCGCAGATCGTCCAACACCTGTTCGGGGGATCGTCCGAAAGCGATCCGGAATGCCCCGGCCGATGTTCTGCCGGCATGGAGGGCGTTGACGAATTTCGGGAAGTCGGAACTGTAGTCCGGTGCCAGAAACAGCATATGCGCCAGCGCCCAGCTTTCCGCATAAAAAACGCCGGCCCGATCGCGCTCGTTGTAAACAGACGAGCGGGTGTCGACGGAAGTCAGGATCTCCAGAGTGAGCCATTTTCCGCTCAGCGCTTCGATGCGGCGGGGAATCAGGTCGCCCACGGCTACGCCGCCGCGAACGGGCCGAAGGGTCGAGTACACTTCAGCCAGACCTTCGTTCAGCCAGGTGGGTATTTTTAATCCGCGGCGCCGGACGATCAGGTGGAAGTACTCGTGGACGGCGGTGCTGTAACTGTCGAGGGAAGGATCGGCCATCACGATGTATTCCCGCTTCGGCCGGGAAGTAAAGTAAGCGGAGTCGATCGGGTTCGGTGAGTACGCCCGGAACTGTTCGTGGGTCCGGAAGACGATCACCCGGACCGGCGCCTCGGGGGGAGATGGTTCCGGCCATACCTTGAGGAAGAATCCCCGCACCTGTTCGAAATGGAGAATGGCTTCCACGCCCTCCTTTTCGCCGGCGGCGGTGAACAGCTCAAAGTTTGGGGTGGTGAGACGCGTCCAGTGGTCCTTTTCGGGAGCATCCGCCGCCGGCAAGGGCATCGTGGCCAGAGAAAGCAAGGCGAACACGGTCGAACGCATGAACAGTCTAATGATAACGTTGATCGACTATCCCGGATAAACATGCGCCCTATGATCGCCCGTGCGGAGCGCTATTTCGAGTTTGCGGAACTCGGCGCCGGCTGGAAGACCGAATTTCTGGCGGGCGCGACCACGTTCATCACGATGGCTTACATCATTTTTGTGAACCCGTCGATCCTGCACGAGGCCGGTATGCCTCTGGCGGGCGTTACGGCTGCCACGTGCCTGGCGGCCGCGCTGGGCAGCGTGCTGATGGGCGCGTTCGCGCGTTATCCGATTGCGCTCGCCCCTGGCATGGGTCTCAACGCTTATTTCACTTACTCAGTGGTGAAGGGCATGGGCATCGACTGGCATGTGGCGCTGGGCGCGGTATTTCTCTCAGGGGTTGCGTTCTTGCTGCTGACCGCGATCGGTGTGCGGCAGTTGATCGTGAACGCGATTCCGCACGAGCTCTACGCCGCCGTGGCCTCGGGGGTGGGACTCTTCATCGCATTCATCGGATTACGCAATGCCGGTATCGTGGCGGCGAATCCGGCTACAGTGGTGGGGCTGGGCGATTTGCATAACTCCTCGACGCTGCTGGCGCTGTTCGGGCTTCTGCTCACGGCGGCGCTTCTCTGCGCGCGTGTGAACGCAGCCATTCTGATCGGAATCGCGGCTACCTGGGCGTTGGCGGCGATTACCGGAACCATTCACTGGCAGCCGCAGCCCTACCGCGCCGGAGACATCATGGCGACGGCGGGCCACTTGAATGTACGGGGCGCGCTGCGACTGGGGATGGTCGAGATTATCTTTGCCTTTCTGTTCGTTGATTTGTTCGATAGGTGGGCACGCTCCTCGCGGTGGGTAAGAAGGCAGGCCTTTTCTCGGGCGCCCAGGACGTTCCCCGGCTGAGCCGAATCCTTTACAGCGATGCCGTGGCTACGATTGCGGGATCGCTCGTGGGCACTTCGACGGTGGTCAGTTATGTGGAGAGTTCGGCCGGTGTGGCGGCGGGTGGAAGATCGGGCGTCACAGCGATCGTGACCGGGCTGCTGTTTGCCGTGGCGCTGTTTGTGGCGCCGCTGGCGGGAACGATCCCCGCTTCGGCAACCGCTCCCGCATTGATCATCGTCGGCAGCATGATGATGACCACGGTGACCGAAATAGCGTGGGGCGATCCCGAAATCGCGGTGCCGGCGTTCCTGACGATGGTCGGGATTCCGCTGACTTTCAGCATCGCCAATGGGCTGGCGTTCGGCTTCTGCGCTTATACGGTTTTGAAGGTATTGAGGGGCCGGTTCCGTGAAGTGAGCTGGATGGTTTACGCGCTGACCGCTTTATTTGTGGCGCGATTCTGGTATTTGTGACGGGTCATGCCCTTTTTCTACCGGTCCGGAGAACAGGTGAAGCAACGGGATCGGGTGCGCCTGCACGGCGAATCAGGTGAAATCGAGTTCGTCGCCGATCCGGTGCACCATCCGGGCAACTGGTTTGATACTGAGTTCGTGGGCGGTGTCATGATTGTCGAACCGAAGGTCTTTGGACGCTTGTTTATCAACGATCCCCTCAGTGATTACGAGGATCTGGAGTTGGTGTCAAGGGGCGAGTAGTGCTTTAGTGGCAAACCGGTTATTTCGACAATAGTGCGCGCTCCCATTTGGCCGGGCAGGTCGTAGCGCATGACCACCTTGATAGAAGCATGGGGCTTGCGGACTTCGGAAATTTCACGCTCCACGAACGGTCCTTTATACAGGATCAGTCTGGATCCTTTGAGCAGGTCGAGGGCTTTCGAGATAGGGGCGAAGGCTCTTGCCGTGACGATTTCGAATTTTTGACGCTTCAGAATATCTTCGGCTCTTTGTGCAGCCACCGTTACGTTGGGGAGGTCCAGGACAGCTAATGCGGATTCTGCGAAGCGCGCCTTTTTCTGAATCGATTCCGCAAGGATAAACTGGATTTCGGGCAGCACCAGGGCGAGGGGGATGCCAGGGAAGCCGGGTCCAGTGCCTGCGTCCAACACGTGCTTCGCGCCGGCGAATAAGCGCCAGGGAATCACGGAATCGAGAACATGTTTGATGGCCGCTTCGCGCGGCGTCGTGATGCGCGTGAGGTTGAGAACCTGGTTGGCTTCAACGATCAGCGCGAGGTGCTGGGCGGATTTAAGGATTACGTTGTCGCGGTGGGGAAGATCCGCGGGCAGGACGTCGTTGAGCGCGGAAGCGAAATCCACCCTTCATAATTACATTCGTGAATGCGGTGGAGCGGCGGCGGAGAATTCTGGAGCAGGCCTGGGTGGGGGACGCGGTTCTTTGCCTTTACGCGCGGCGCCGAATATTGCGCGAGAGCGGGGCAGTGGATGGGGAGAAGTTCGAGCGTATGACGTCGAACCGGTTTCTCGCGGCGTTCGGCGAACCTTCGGAAGTAGAGGCTGAGTTGGGGAGACTTTACGAGCGGTACGGATTGGAAGCGGCGTTCCAATGGATCGAACAGAAGCTGATGCCTCTGTTCGATCGGCAAGAGCAAAAAAAGCTTACCGCGCGGAAGCGTAGCGGCGGCGTTTCGGCCTGAACGACATGGTGCCCCTGCTGTGTGCTCCATGCTTTGGCATCACAATCACGGGAGTCGACGAGCGCTCCTCGCGCGGAATACCCGCCGGAAGTTCTTTTCGGGTCAGCTTGAGTTTGAGGTCGCGTTCGATGTTGCGGATCTCGCCTCGCTCGGCGCTGGTTGCAAACGTAGTGGCAACGCCTTCAGCTCCGGCGCGTCCCGTTCGTCCCACGCGGTGGATAAAGTCTTCGGCGGCCTGCGGCAGATCGAAGTTCACGACGTGCCCGATCGCGTCCACATGGATGCCGCGCGCGGCGACGTCTGTCGCCACGAGAACGCGGTAGAAGCCGTCCTGGAATCCCTTGAGCGCCATGTTGCGCTGATTCTGGGAGCGGTCGCCATGGATCGCCGTAGCTTTGACGCCCGAGGTGGAAAGCTTCTTGGCCAGCCGCTCGGCGCCATGCTTGGTGCGCGCGAAGACGAGGAACGAGCCTTCCTCGCTTTCGAGAAGTCCCTTCAGCAGGCCGAGTTTGCGATCCTGCTCGACTTCATAGAGATGCATCTCGATGCGGTCGGCGGGACGTGTGGTGGAGCCTACGGTGATGCGCACCGGGTTCTTCATGTACTTACCGATCAGGCGCTCGGCGCCGCCTTCGAACGTGGCGGAGAAGAAGAGCGTTTGGCGGTCGGACGCGGTCTTGCGCAGAATGCCTTCGACAGCCGGCAGGAAGCCCATATCGAGCATGCGGTCGGCTTCGTCGAGGATCACGATGCGCACGGCTTCGAGCGAAACCAGTTTGCGGTCGAGATAATCGCACAAACGCCCGGGCGTGGCGATGAGAACCTGTGCGCCGCGGCGGATGGCCTGCAGCTGCTTCGATTCGCTCATGCCGCCGACGATGGCGGCGGTACGGATGCCGGTGCCTGCACCCATACGCGAGAAAACTTCCTCGATCTGCATGGCGAGTTCACGCGTGGGAGTCAAAATCAGAGCTTGTGGTTTGGTGCTCAGCGGCTTTCGGCCCAGCAGTTCCAGCACGGGGAGTGCGAATGCCAGGGTCTTGCCGGTGCCGGTTTGCGCAGTGGCAACCAGATCGCGGCCGAGCATGGCGGGGGGAATAGCCTGCGCCTGGACGGGCGTGGGCTCTTTGAAAGCGTTCCGCGCGAGGTTGTGGCGCAGGACGGGGGAGGTTACTAAATCGGAAAAATTGGTCATTCAGTCTTTATTTTTTGGTTGTTGTTAAGGAAGGGCAATCAGCGGGGCCCGAAAAAACACGTTTGGCGCTGGCGGATTAACTTCACGTACCACACCAGTATAGCGCGGCTATCCGCATAAAAGCGCCTGCGGATAGAATATGGTCTGATGCGAGCCGCATTGGGCAGTTCGGTTCTGGCGGTTGTGGCGTGCCTCGCGGCCTGGACGGCCGACTCTCCCGTGCAGCAACTTTTCGATCGCCTGCGCCGCAACGTTCTCGAAAATGTGGCGCGCGTTCCGCGCTATACCTGCGTCCAGACGGTGACGCGCAAACAATTCAGACCGCAGTACGGGTTCTGGCCGGATAGCTGCCAGTCGCTGATTGCGGCGCGCGCCCGTCTGTCGTCGCCGGGCCTGCTGGTTTGGCACGACCGGCTGCGGCTGGATGTCGCGGTGGGAGAGAAGTCCGAGATCTTCTCGTGGGCGGGTGCGCGACAATTCGAAACCGGCAATCTCGACGATCTGACGCTTAGTGGGTCCACGGGAACCGGCGATTTCGGAGCCTTCCTCGGCAACGTTTTTGGAGGCGATGCCGAGGGGTTCCGTTTCATCGGCTATCAGGACATTCCCGTGGGACGTTTCGCGGCTTTCGAATATACCGTGCCGCTCAAGAAAAGCCACTATTCGTTTCGCACGGGCACGGGGGAAAACGGGATCGTCGGCTACCACGGAATTTTCTACGCAACGTCCGCCACCGCCGAACTGAAGCGCCTGGTGGTCGAGGCGTCGGAGTTTCCGTCCGGCGCGATTTGCCGCGTCTACGACACGATGGATTACAACACGGTGAAGATCGGATCGAGTAGTTTTCTGCTGCCCGAAGTGTCGCGCATGAATGTTCTCTACAAGGGCGGGCAGGAGACGGAGAACGAAACGCATTATTCGGGCTGCCACGAATTCACGGGCGAGTCGACCATCCGGTTCGACGAGCCGGACGAGGTGCATTCGCAGGCGGCGGCGGCCCAGGCGGCTCTCAAAGCTGTGCCGCCGAAAACGCAGATTCGGGTGAAGATCGATCCGCCCATTCACAGCGAGACGGCGGCGGCGGGAGACCCCGTCACGGGCGTGGTAGAGCGTGAAGTGAAGCAGAAGGGGCAGGTGGTGGTGCGGAAGACGGACCGGCTGCATGGCCGCTTGCTGCGCCTCGAGCAGTTTATGGTTCCCGATACGTATTGGCTGGTGGCCATCCGCTTCGATTCGATCGAGCGGGACGGAGTGGAAGAGCCGATGCAGTTCACTCCGCTCGACGATGGCGACCGGACGGCGCCCGAGGTGCAGGTTACAGGACGACGCGTGTCGCAGAGCTCAAGGAAGCTGGATCTGCCGAAGGCGCCGCCGGGCGCGGGAATTTTCGCGTTCACCGAGGTGGGGAATCTGGTGCTCGATCAGAAGTTTCATTCGACCTGGGAAACGAAGTGAGGCGCTGGCCCCAGGCGGGATCGGCGAATATTTTATTCTCGAACGAGCATCGGCGTTTCCGGGTCGTGCACCGGTCCGATACCGAAGGAGCGGTCAGTGCAGGGCGGCCGACTTGTGCGCGAACAGCGGCCAGGCCATCGCCGCCGAGTAGGATAATGTCGAAATCGTCGGGCAGGTCAGCAAGAGAAAAGCCCACCAGCCCTCTCCGTTGGGGCCGGGGAAGAAAAGTTCGGCGAGTGCCGTTGCGAACGAGAACGTGAATGTGTCACTCAGCAGTGCCCAGGCCATAAATGCCGCGCGGCGCCAGCGTCACTACCAGCGCCGTGGTGCGCCTCGCGCCGAGTCTCCGGTATCCATGCGGCACGGAGGAATCGAAATAGATGGAATCTCCTTCCGATAGCGCGTGCGCGTCTTCTCCAACGCTCAGTTCGAGTTTGCCCGAGAGCATGTAAAGCAATTCGATGCCTGGGTGTTGGTGCGGCGGGTTTTCCCCATCGACCACCTCGAACTCGGCGAGATAGGAATTCAGCGCCCGGTTGGGCACCGGAAAATCGAGGCTCTCAAAGTAATACGCGGGCCGGCGGGCATCCGGCGAATCGGGAAAACGCAGACGGTCTTGCTTGCGGACAATCGCCAGCACCGGCGCCGGCTCGGCGTTGAAGAAATACTCGAGGCCCACGCTGAATACCATGGCGATGCGCAACAGGGTGGGCAAGGTCGGGTGCATCAAATCCCGTTCCAGTTTCGAGAGCAGGGCGGGGGAGAGGCCGGTGTGTTTTCCGAGTTCCACCAGTCCCATGCTCTTGCGCAGGCGCAGACGCCGCAGCTTGCTGCCGATCGAGTACTTTCCGAGGCCGGCCGAAATGGTTTCAGACTCCATGGTGAAGATCGTTTTCCTCTCAATCCCTGTTTCCGCCAAGATTTTTCCGCTGAGGAAAGGCATCTTTCAATGATTCTTTACGGTAAAACATATTTTCCTTAAGATCAAATTGTGACTGGCGGACAGCCGGCTCGAAACGAGAAGGAAAGGAAAATCTCTCAATATGAAACAGCTTGATGTAATGGCGGCGGCGCTGGTGATTATCGGAGCGCTGAACTGGGGCCTGGCCGGAGCGTTCCATCTGGATCTGGTGGCTGCCGTGTTCGGGATGAAATTCGGTGAAACCAGCGCGCTCAGCACCGTGGTGTACAGTCTGGTCGGCCTGGCAGGTCTTTATCAGGCGCTGACCTGGAAGGCGATCCAGCGCCGCTGGCATGACGGTGTGGCGGGCGTCCGGGCGTAAAAGGAGATAAATATGACATACCATTTTTCCGCTTTACTGGCGGGCGCGCTGGCCATGGCGACCGCCTCATCTCCCGCGTACGCGGCCGACATTGTCGATACGGCCGTGGCGGCCGGGAACTTCAACACGCTGGTGGCCGCGGTGAAGGCCGCGGGGCTGATGGACACGCTGAAAGGGCCCGGTCCGTTCACGGTGTTCGCGCCCACCGACGAAGCCTTCGCCAAACTGCCGGCCGGGACGGTCGAAACGCTGCTGAAACCCGAGAACAAAGCTATGCTGCAGAGCATCCTCACCTATCACGTGGTGAAAGGCAGATTGATGGCGGGTGACGTAGTGAAGCTCGGTTCGGTCGGGAGCGTGTGATCCACGTCATCGATACCGTGATTCTGCCGAAATAGGGCGCTGCATGCACCTGTTGACTGGAGCCACGGGATACATCGGGGGGCGTCTTCTCAGGCGCCTCCAGCGGGAAGGCGCAGCAGTGCGGTGCCTGTGCCGCAATCCGGAGGTGATTCGCTCGCGGCTGGCGCCCGGGACGGAGGTGGTGCGGGGAGACCTGATGCAGCCGGCATCGCTGGGTGCCGCGTTCTCCGGAGTAGACACCGCGTTTTACCTGGTCCATTCCATGAATGGCGGTGGAGAGTTCGAAGCCGAAGAGCGGAAGGCGGCTTCCCACTTCGCTTCGGCGGCGCGCGAGGCGGGCGTGCGCCGCATCGTTTATCTGGGCGGGCTGGCGCATGGGGAAGGGCTTTCCGCTCACATGCGCAGCCGGGCCGAGACGGGGAACATACTGCGATCGAGCGGCATACCCGTGATCGAACTGCAGGCATCCATCGTGATCGGATCGGGCAGCGCGTCGTTTGAGGTGATACGCGCGCTGGTGGAGCGGCTCCCCGTCATGATTACGCCGCGCTGGGTCGGTACCGCCGCGCAGCCGATCGCCATTGAAGACGTGATTGAGTATCTGCTGGCGGCAACGCGATTGCCGTTGAACGGCAGCGTTACGTTTGAGATCGGCGGAGCGGACGTCACCTCTTATGTCGGAGTCATGCGCGAATTCGCTCGGCAGCGAGGGCTGCGGCGCTGGATCCTTCCCGTGCCGTTCCTCAGCCTGTGGTTGTCGAGCCGCTGGCTGACGCTGATCACGCCGGTTTATGCGGTCATCGGCCGATGTCTGATCGAGAGCGTCAGGAATCCGAGCGTGGTGCGCGACCCCGCGGCATTGCGGGTCTTCGACATCAAACCGATGGGTATCGAGCGAGCCATCGGGCGCGCCCTCACCAACGAGGACCGTGACGCCGCGGAAACCCGGTGGTGCGACTCCGGAGGCCTGTTTGCGCAACCTGAAGCGCAGCGCGCACCGGCTCGCCATCTTCTGGTCAACGAACAAACGCTGCGGGTGCCGGTCGACGCCGTTCGTGCGTTTGCTCCGATTCGCCGCATCGGGGGCGGGACCGGCTGGTATTTCGGCAACGTCTTGTGGCGCATACGCGGCCTGCTCGATCTGATGATGGGCGGAGTGGGCATGCGGCGTGGCCGGCCCGATGCGGAAACTCCGTTGCCGGGAAGCACACTGGATTTCTGGCGGGTGGAATCGTACGAGCCGGGCCGGCGGCTGCGGCTGTTTGCGGAGATGAAAGTGCCGGGGCGGGCATGGCTCGAGTTCCGCGCCGAGCCCAGCGGTTCTTCCACCGTGATCCGGCAGCTGGCGCAATTCGAGCCGCGCGGCCTGATGGGATTCCTGTACTGGTATCTCCTCAGCCCCATTCATGAGTTGATGTTCCGGGGAATGCTGCGGCAGCTGGTGGTGCCGCACTCTCTGCCGGCGGTCTTCGATTTTTTCTCGCGCGCCGAGAATCTGCAACGTATTACTCCGCCGTGGATGCGCTTCCGGATTCTCGCGCGGCTGCCTATCCTGATGAGGCGGGGGACGACCATAGCCTATGCGCTGCGCGTCCACGGGATTCCCATTCGATGGCTGACGGAAATTGAGCAATGGCATCCGCCTTACGAATTTGTCGATACCCAGGCTAAGGGGCCGTATAAGCTCTGGCGGCACACGCACCGGTTTTCCGGAGTTCCCGGCGGCACGCTGGTGGAGGATCTCGTCGAGTATGCTCTGCCATTGGACCCATCGGGCGATTGATTCATCAGGTTCAGGTGGCGCGCGATCTGGCGCGTATCTTCGATTACCGGGCGGCGCGGGTCGGGGAACTGCTGTCGTGACGGATCGCGGTACGCTTAAAGTATCTGCCTCGCAAGCCTGAAATCATGAGTCCGGCCGGTTATTGGCCGCAGTTACACGCTGCTGTCGAGGCCGGCGCGGACGCGGTCTATTTCGGCCTCAAGCACTTCTCGGCGCGCGCCAAAGTCGGGTTTTCGCTCGAAGAATTGCCCGGCGTGATGCGATCTCTGCATGGTCGCGGCGTGCGCGGTTATCTCACTTTCAATACTCTGATATTCGAACATGAGCTGGCAGCGGCGGCGCAGACCATCGCGGCGCTTGCCGAAGCCGGCGTGGATGCGCTCATTATTCAGGACGCGGGCATATTGCATCTCGCGCGTGAGATCGCGCCCGACCTGGAACTGCATGCCAGCACGCAGATGAGCATCACGGATGCCGAAGGTGTCCGGTTCGCGCGCGAGTTGGGGGCCCATCGGGTGACGCTGGCGCGCGAGCTTTCCCTGGCCGAAATCCGCGCCATTCGGGACAAGACGGATGCCGAGCTCGAGATGTTCGTCCACGGGGCGCTCTGTGTGGCGTATTCGGGGCAGTGCTTTTCTTCCGAAGCCTGGGGAGGGCGCAGCGCCAATCGCGGCCAGTGCGCGCAGGCTTGCCGGCTTCCTTACGAGCTGATGGTGGATGGCGCGCCCGAGCCTCTCGGTGACGCTCGATATCTCTTATCGCCGGGAGATCTCTACACGCTGAGGCAGGTGCCGGAGATTATTGCGTCGGGGGTCGCGGCGCTCAAGATCGAGGGCCGTTATAAGGATGCGGATTATGTATCGCTGACTACGAACGCGTATCGCAAGGCGGTGGATCAGGCGTGGGCCGGGCGCGTGCCCGAGATCAGCCGGTCCGAGGATCTGCGCCTCGAACAGGTTTATTCGCGCGGTCTGGGTGCGCATTTCATCGGCGGAACGAATCATCAGGCCGTGGTCGGTGGGCGTGCGCCGCGGCATCGCGGTGTTCTTATGGGCCGGGTTACTTCGGTTGAAGTGGATCGCGTGGTCATTGAAGCGGGCGAGGCGCATAACATTGCCCCGCTCAAGCCTGGCGATGGCGTGGTGTTCGATGCGGCCAATTGGCGCAGTCCACAGGAACCGGAAGAGGGCGGACGCGTTTACGAAGTGACGGCCAGGCGAGGCGGGAAGTTAGAAGTCGGCTTCGGCAATGGCATTCTGCGCATGGACCGCATTCGGCCCGGCGATCTGGTTTGGCGCACGCATGACCCGAGCCTGGCTCAGACTGTAAGGCCGTTCACCCACCGCCAGCCCGTGTCCGTTCGGGTCACGGCCCGCGAGGGTGCGCCTTTGGTGGCGGAATGGGAGTTGACGAAGCGGCCCGAGTTTACGGCGACGGTCGAGTCTCCCGCTCCCATGGGCGCGGCAAGGAACCGGGCTCTCGATCTTGATACTTTGCGCGCGCAATTCGGCCGCCTGGGCAATACGCCGTATGAACTCGATGAGGTTTCGCTCGACATCGAAGGGGCGCCGTTTGCCCCCGCCTCCATGCTGAATGAAATGCGGCGCGATGCCGTCGACCAATTGCAGGCCCTGCAGACGCGACACCGGCATATCGCGATTCATCCGCCCGCCAGCGTGGGGCACGACGCGCTTCCCGATCAAACGGAGGGTTCACCCGAGTTGCACCTTCTGGTACGCACGCCTGAGCAGCTTGAGGCCGCGCTCGAGCTTTGTCCCGCCAGTATCACGCTCGACTATCTCGATCTCTACGGTCTGCGTCCTTCGCTCGAGCGCGTCAAGGCCGGCGGCATCACGGCTCGCGTTGCCAGTCCCCGTGTGCTTAAGCCGGGCGAAGCCCGCATCGTCAACTTTCTCGTGAGCCTCGAGTGCCAGATTGTGGTTCGATCTTCAGGCATTCTGCATGTATTGCAGGAACTGCCGCGATTGGTTCTCATCGGCGATTTCAGTTTGAATGCGGCGAACTCGCTCTCCGCCGAACGCTATCTTGCGCTGCGTCTGACGCGGCTCACCCCCACGCACGATCTCAACGCGGCGCAGGTGGCGGATCTGGCGCGCCGCGCGGGGGCTGAAAAAATCGAGGCCATCGCTTACCAGCATCTTCCCGTGTTTCATACCGAACACTGCGTCTTCTGCCGGTTCCTCTCGACAGGCACCAGCTACCGCGATTGTGGACGCCCATGCGAAAAGCATCGGGTTGAGTTGCGCGATGAGAAGGGCCGGCCGCATCCCGTCATGGCCGATGTCGGATGTCGGAATACCGTGTTTGGCGCCGAGGCACAAGAGGCGAGTCTGCATCTGGATCTGTGGCGCGGCGCGGGCATTCGGCATTATCGGCTGGAATTCGTGCATGAATCGGGCGACGAGGTTCGGGCGGTTGCGCGGGCTTTCGCGATGGCGCTGGAGGGTAAAATTGCCTGCCCTCAATTGAGCCGCGAGTTGAAATCGGTGGCTCCCGGCGGGACTACGCAGGGCAGCTTTTTTGTATCGAACGGCTACCTTTCGCTGCCCGTTCTGCAATAAAGTGCCAGACATAGACGGCCGGCAGACCTTATCCTGGACAAGACTTCTCCGTGCGTCGCTGTACCCGGTCTATACTGTGCTTTTCCAATGCCACTCATGGATGTGAACGAAATCCGGCGGATATTACCGCATCGCTACCCCTTTCTGCTCGTCGATCGCATCCTCGCGATGGATGCGGAAAGCATCGTCGGCATCAAAAATGTCACGGTCAACGAGCCATTCTTCGCCGGCCACTTTCCGGATTTCCCGGTGATGCCCGGCGTGCTGATCGTCGAGGCCATGGCGCAGACCGCCGGAGTGCAGGTGCTGAGCGGCATTCCGGATCGCGACAGCAAACTGGTGTTCCTCGTCTCCGTCGACGCCGCACGCTTCCGCAGGCCGGTGGTGCCGGGCGATCAGTTGCGTATCGAGATGCGCGTCATCAAGCGCAAGGGCACGGTGGCCAAGATGGCGGGACGCGCTACGGTGGATGGCGTGCTGGTCGCCGAGGCCGAAGTGATGTGCAAGCTGGAGGACAAAGTTTCTCCGCAGGAAACACCCGCTTCGTAATGCCGGTTCATCCGACAGCCATTGTCGATCCCGCGGCGCGCATCGATCCTGAAGCCGAGATCGGGCCGATGTGTATCGTCGGCGCGGAGGTCGAGATCGGCGCGCGCACGCGCCTGATGGCTAACCTTTATATAGAGGGACCCACCACCATCGGGGAAGATAACGTTTTCTTTCCGTTTTCGAGCGTGGGCGTGGCTTCGCAGGACATGAAGTATAAGGGTGAGCGCGCCTTCACCCGCATCGGCAATCGCAACCGCATTCGCGAATTCGTCACCATCCATCGGGGCACCGAGGGCGGGGGATTGCTGACCACCATCGGCGACGATTGCCTGCTGATGACCTACGCGCATGTGGCGCACGATTGCCGCATCGGGAATCATGTGATCCTCGGCAACAGCGTGGGGCTGGCAGGCCATGTGACCGTGGAAGACTGGGCCGACTTGAGCCCGTTCAGCGGCGTTCATCAATTCTGCCGCATCGGCCGCCACGCGTTCGTCGGGCCCTACAGCGTGATTAAACAGGACGTGATGCCGTACTCGCTGACGAGTAATCAGCCGGAGGTTCAGGTCTTCGGCGCGAACTCGATCGGGCTGGCTCGGCGCGGTTTCGACAAGCCCGTCATCGAGTCGCTGCAGACTGCTCTGCGTTTGCTGACGCGGGCGGGGTTGAATACATCGCAGGCCGTGGAGCGCATTCGCGAAGAGGTCGCTCCGTGCGCGGAACTGGACGAACTGCTGAGGTTCATCGCGTCGTCCGAACGCGGCGTGATTAAAGGATGAAGTACGGGATCATCGCCGGCAATGGGCGCTTCCCGGTACTCGCGCTCGAAACGGCCCGCAAGCAGGGGGATGAGGCGATTGCGTTCGCGATTAAGGAAGAGGCCGCGCCCGAGGTCGAGCAACTGGCGGCGCGCTGTTACTGGATTTCGCTGGGCGATCTGAGTAAGCTGATCGACGCCTGCAAACGCGAGGGCGTCACGCAGATCATGATGGCCGGCCAGGTGAAGCACGCGAAGATTTTTTCTGCCATCCGGCCCGATTGGCGTCTTATTAAATTGCTGGCGACGCTGCCGCAGAAGAATACCGATTCGCTGATCGGCGGCATTCGCAAGGTGCTGTCGGACGAAGGCATCGAACTGGTGGATTCGACGCTGCTGCTGAAGCCGCTGCTGGCGCCTGCGGGAGTGATTACAAAACGCAAGCCGGATGCGGATGAGCTGCGCGATATCGAATATGGACGGCGCATCGCGCACACGCTGGCGAGTCTCGATCTGGGGCAGAGCGTGGCCATTGCGGATCGCGCGTGCGTGGCGCTCGAGGCGATGGAGGGCACCGATGCCATGCTGCGGCGCGCGGCGAGCCTGGTGGAGGGCAAGCGGCTGACGCTCGTCAAGGCGGCTGCGCGGCGCAGGCATATGCTGTTCGATGTGCCGGTGATTGGGCCACAAACAATACATGTGATGATCGAAACGAAAACCAGCGCCTTGGCGATCGACGCCGGCCTCACATTGATGCTGGATCGCGAGGAATTGATCGCGAAGGCGAATGGCGCGGGCATCGCGATAATCGGGATGGAGCCGCAGAAATGACGCGAATCGCCGTCATCGGCGCGGGGGCGTTCGGGCGCAACCATGTGCGTGTGGTGGCGGAGAATCACCGGGCCGAATTGAAATACGTGGTGGATACGAATCTGGCGCGCGCCCGCGAGCACGCCGAACCGCGGGGCGCCTTAGCCTGCGCCGATTACCGCGATGTCATCGGCAAAGTAGACGCGGCGATTATCGCGGTCCCCACCGTAGCGCATCCCGAGGCCGGTTGTGCGCTGATCGAGGCCGGTATCGACGTTCTTGTCGAAAAGCCCATCGCGCCCACGCTCGCGGAAGCGGATCGCCTTGTCGAATCCGCTGAGCGCAATCGACGCATCCTCCAGGTGGGGCATCTCGAGCGCTTCAATCCCGCCATTCTGGCGCTCGAAAAGTTCGCCACGCTGCCCTTGTTTTTCGAGATCCACCGCATGAGCGTCTTCACGCTGCGCAGCCTCGATGTGGACGTGGTGCTCGATCTGATGATTCACGATCTGAATATCGTGCTCGCTCTGGCCCGCGCGGAGCTGAAGGAGATCCGCGCGGCGGGCATTTCCATCCTTTCGCCAAAAGTGGATATTGCCAACGTCCGGCTGGAGTTCGCCGATGGCTGCATCGCCAACCTGACGGCCAGCCGCGTCTCGACCGATAAAGTGCGCAAGCTCCGGCTCTTTCAGCCGGGCCAGTACATTTCGGTTGACTATGCGAAGCAGTCGGCGGCCGTTTTTTCCGTCGGAGGACCAGAGGGAATCGGCTTCGAACAGCTGCCCATCGAATCGGGCGAGCCCCTGAAGCTGCAGTTCGAAGCTTTTCTCGATGCCGTGGAAAGCCGTGAGCAGCCGAAATTGAATGGCCCTACAGCGCGTAAAACATTGGAGATAGCCCTCGCCGTTCTTGCTAAAATCGAGGAACACGCAGGTGTGGTAGCTAAAACGCTGCTTCTTAATGGAAACCTTAGCCCTGCCGGACGCCGCCTCTAAAAGCACGGAACCCGAACTGAATCTCCTGCTGGCCCGCGACCCACGGGGCGACTGGAAGCGCTGGCGCGCGGCCGCGGTCGGCTCGGGCATCTTCCATCTGATTGTGATCGTGACGCTGCTGACGGTCAGGAGCAGCCCCTACGAACCGGAGCCGGAGCGCGTGCTGGTACGCCACGTGACGCCGCTCTTCACGCCCACCGAACTGACTCAGAAAGCTCCCAATAAGACGCCGCTCAAGAAGGAGCTGACGCTCGAAACCATCGCTCCCCGGCCCATTCTGAAAGCTCCCGCGCCCGCCCCTGCCGGCAAACCAGCCGAACCTGTAAAAGCCCCACCGCCGCCCCAGGTGGCTCAGGCTGCGCCCAAGCCTGTAGTCATGGAAGCGCCAAAGATCGAAGCGCCGGTGGCCGCTCCGCCCACGCCGCAGATCGCCAATGCCCAGGCGCAGCCTCCGCCGCCGGGAGAGGCGCCGCCTAAGATTACGCTCGAAGACGTCAATCCACAGCGCTCTCCAGGCGGGCTGAGGCCGTCCGGGGCGATTCAGGTACCTAACCCCTCGGTGGCGGACGCCGTGCGCAGTCTGACGCGCAGTGCGCCCCAATCCGGGCAATCCGTAGGCGACATGGATATCGGCGGCAGCGGCCCCGGGCTGAATCTGCCCTCCTCGGCCGGGCAGCCCCATGCGGGCCTCCAGCTGAAGAGCGACCCCATGGGCGTGGATTTCAGGCCCTACATGACCCAGGTGCTGGCCGCTATCCGGCGCAATTGGTTTGCGGTTTATCCCGAAGCGGCGCGGCTGGGCCAGAGCGGTACGGTGACTCTGGAGTTCGCGGTCGTCAAGCAGGGCCTGGTCACCAAGGTCATTTTCTCGGGACAATCGGGTGCCAAGGCGCTCGACCAATCGGCTGTGGCGGCCATCAGCGCCTCCAATCCACTGCCCCCGCTTCCGGTGGAATTCAAAGGGGACCGCATTATTCTACAGATGACGTTCCTCTACAACGTTAAGCGCTGAGCGATGTATCTGCCGGAGCATTTTCGGGAGGATCGCCCGGAGGTTCTGCGCGAGCTGATGGCGAAATTCCCGCTGGCGGCGCTGGTGACCGCGGGAACCGGCGGTCTGGAGGCAAATCACATGCCCCTGCTGTACGATCCGCAACCCGCACCCTGGGGGACATTGCGTGGCCATTTATCGCGAGCCAACCGGCAATTGCAGGATTTTCAGCCGGATGGCGAAGCGCTGGCGATTTTTCAGGGCCCGCAAGCCTATATCAGTCCGAATTGGTATCCGACGAAGCAGCAGCATGGCCGGGTGGTGCCGACCTGGAACTACGCGGTGGTGCATGCGTATGGGAAGCTGAGCGTCTATGCCGAACCGGAGCGCCTGCGGGCGTTTCTGGATCGACTGACCGCGGTGCATGAAGCCCGTCAGCCCAAGCCATGGGCGCCGGCCGACGCCCCGCCCGAATACGTCGAAGGGCTCCTGAAGGCGATCATGGGCGTCGAACTGGCGATAGCCCGGATCGAGGGAAAGTGGAAAGTCAGCCAGAATCAGCCTGCCGAGAACCGCCTGGGCGCCGCCGACGGGCTGGAGACGATGGCGAGACTGATCCGAGGCGATTGACGAGCCCGCTTCTATACCAGTTCGATCGTTACCCGGTGCCCAAGCATGGCTGCGGCGCGCTGCAGGCTCGATCAGCTAAGCGGTCCAGATTGATCGAGGTCGCCTTATAGAAGCGGACTCGTGCCCCGAAGAACACGAGTCCGAAGCAAGGGCAGGTTTTTTATTTCCAGCCCACGTCAAACGCCCAGATTTCCGTCAATACTACCGAGCCATCGCCTGGCTAGAATATGATGACGATGAGGATGCGCATTTGCGCCGCCCCCTTTCTTGTTGGATTGGGCAGTACTCACAGCCCTAAGAAGGTCAACAGTAGTAGGGAGAAAAACAAGTAGTAGGGAGTAAAAACAAGCGGAAGGAACGGCGGGAACCGGCCCGACGCGGCGCACAAAAAATTAAACGCACCCTGTGGTTAGCGTAGAACTTCTCGAGCGCCAACGCAAGGAGTGCTGCCTTAAATTGCCTGGGGCGAGAGTGCAGTCCACGCCGATTTTGCGTTAGCCTGTTGTGCTGAGGGAGTTTCCATGACCAAGACAAATCTCGCCATCGGGATAACCGTCATCGTCGCGTTGCTTGCCATTGGCGTTGCAAGGATGACCGCCCAGGGGCAACCGGCTGACGGAGCTGTTGGAAGGTACCAATTGTTTACTGCAGAACATGCCATAACGTCTCCCAAGGGCACTTACACAGGGAAAGACATCCTGCGGATCGATACCGCGACCGGACAAACCAGTGCGTGGGTTAACGGCCAAGACGCCAGCGGGAAGCTCGTCAGCGCGTTGTTGCCAATCGGAAATTAAACACCGCGGACTTCCCCCGCAGATCGCGAATAAAGGCAAGAAATTCATCCGCTTCGTCAGGATTGCCGCGATCCCGGTAAGGGAAAGACAGGACCAGCGGTTTCCGGCCTGGGACCGGCACGTTCACTTGGGGCAGGTCCTTCAGGTCGCGGATAATCGTGGCCATGAGTTCACCGTAGCATACTCCGCGGGCGTCATCGCCACCCAGGAGGTAACGGCGAAACAGGGCATCCTACACCAGTTCGATCATTACCCGGCGCCCCAGCATGGCTGCAGCGCGCTGCAGACTCGACAGCGTGATGTCGTTCTTCGGGTCGAGCAGGCGGTCCACCTGAGTGCGGCTTGTCTTCAACAGTGCAGCCATGCGCGCCTTCGAGATTTTCTGCTTCCTCATCGCCTCGGCGAGTTGCCAGGCGACGACTTCCTTGACCGCCTGCGCTTGCGACTCGTCAAGGATTCCCTCTTCCTGGAGAAAATCGTCAATGCTCGATCCCATATTCTTCGTGCTCATCGCTACAACTCCTTCAATCGCCTTCGCGCCAATGCCAAATCCTCATCCGGCGTCGTCCGCGTTTTCTTAATGAACCCGTGCAGCGCCACCAGATGGCCGAGATGCAGGCACAGCAGGACCCGCGCCCTACGTTTGGTCGGCAGCTCTGTTCGGATTTCCCACAGGCCGTCCCCCAAGGGGCGGCAAAGCGGCATTCCCACCGGCCAACGCCATTGAGCACGTAAAAGATCCTTCCCAACAGCATGGCGCTCCGTTTCCGGCAGTCCCTTGAGCCAGTCGCGCACCGGCTCACCGCCCGCATTTGAGCGGAAAAAGATCAGCGGAATTTTTCCGCGGTGGGGCGTCCTCGGTCACAAGCGCCTATACTTCTATGTACCATAAAAAGTGCAGCGGGGATCGGCGCTATACTGGATCACGTTCGGCGCCCCGAACGTCCATACAGGCACATGCGGTCATTCATTCTGATTCTTCTTCTCACCGGCACGGCCTTTCCCGCCCTGTTGCCCGACACCATCGGAGCCTGGAAACGCGGAGACGCCACAGCTGCCGCCGCTCCCGACCCAAAAATCTGGAAAGAATACGGGCTGCAGGACGCCGAAACCGCCCCCTACGCCGATGGCCCCAACAAGTTCGCCATAACGGCTTGGCGGTTTACGGACGCCACCGGCGCCATGGCCGCCTTCGACGCCGTCCGACCCGCAGACGCCCGCCCGGTGGTCCTGATGGGCCTGTCCTCGGAGACGGCTGAGGATGAATTTGTGGCGGCCGGCAATTACCTTCTCGTCTTCAAGGGATACAAGATCAAGCCGGAAGAACTCAGCCACATTCTGGCCACCGTGCCGAACTACGAGCATTCCCCGCTGCCCAGCCTGCCCGGCTACATGCCGCCGGGCGCGCGTGCCAACTCGGAGCGGTACATCGTGGGGCCGGACAGCCTGGCTCGCTTCGCCCCGTCCGTTCCTCCCAGTACCGCTGGTTTTCATTTCAGCGCCGAAGGCGATCTGGCGACCTACGGGCCGAAGGGTAAGGAAACTACGCTGGTAGTGTTTAGTTATCCGACCATGGAGATCGCCCGTGATCGATACCAGCACTTCCAGCAAATACCGGGTGCCGTCGCAAAGCGATCCGGACCTTTGGTCGCGGTCGCTCTCAACCCAGCCAGCCCGGACGATGCGGAGCGGCTTCTGTCCGAGGTCAAGTATCAGGCCTCGGTCACGATTCCCGAACATGTTCCGACCGCCAGGGATAATCCGATCAATTTGTTCTGGAACATCATGATTCTTTGCGCGGTGCTGGCAGGTTTCATGGTATTGTCGGGCCTGCTGGTAGGCGGAATCCGAGTGCTCTTTCGCCGGAGTGGCGCGTCGGGCGATGGAGACAATATGATTTCCCTTCACCTCTCCGGTCGGCAGTGAAGTGCTTTGTCTGGTATCGATTGCGGACTTTTTGGGCGTGAAATGGCCCTGCTGTCATCAACAGGCGGCTTTTCCACGGGAAATTCACAACTTTACCAACAAGCTTTTTTTCAATGGTTTACGTTGTGGACAACTTGATTCTGGATTTTCGCTTGACGAACTATTGCCCAAAACCTTAAGATCCAATCACTAAAGTTTTTGGCGGTTGTGAAGCCGTCGAAAATGATTCTCCCATCGAAATGCTCTGTAGACAGAGCGAACGGAAGCCCACCTCTCGAGGTGGGCTTTTGGTGTTTTTCAGGGCCGCCTCACTTCAATGAGACTTCATCCGGCGCGACTCCCCAGGTGGTCCCGAAGACCAACTCTTCGAGCGGGCGCCGGGACCGGTCGGCGGGTGGTTCGGCAGATCCCTCCACATAGCCAAGCCCGAAAGCGGCCCCAATGTCGAAATCCTCCGGAACGCCGAAATCCACCCGCGCTTTTGCCGCGTCAAATCCACCCATGCCGTGGACGTGCAGTCCCACCGCGGTGGCCTGAATCATCAGGTTCGCGAGGGCCGCGCCGGTATCGTGCAGGCCAAAACGGTTGGGACTGCCATTGTGTGTGAAGGTCTTCTTGCCAACCGTAATTCCCAGCGCCCAGGCCGTCTTCGCCCACTCCTGGTTTTTCGGCACGAGGACCGACAGGACCTGGTTGAACCGCTCCGGATTCTCTTTGGTGGCCACGACGAACCGCCATGGCTGCTCGTTGAAGCATGAGGCGGCCCAGCGCGCGGCTTCAAACAGGTTGCGAAAAGTCTCGTGATCGATGGGTTGGCTGGTAAACGCCCGCGGGCTCCAGCGGTTGCGGATCAGTTCGTTTAAGGTGCTCGGTGGGGACATAGTGACTTGGATGTATTTTCCGGCGCAACGGTCGCGCCGATAATAGACTCGTTACAATCTGATTTGCCCTACCTGAATGTCAGATAAAAAATTGCAAGTCGTACCCTTGGGTGGCCTCGGCGAGTTCGGGATGAACATGATGGCCATACGATACGGTGACGACATCATCGTGATCGACGCCGGGATGATGTTCCCGGAAGATGAACTGCTCGGCGTCGACATCGTCACTCCGGATCTCACCTGGCTCAAGGAAAACCGTGAATGCGTGCGGGCCCTGATCCTGACGCACGGCCATGAGGATCACATCGGCGCGGTCGCGTTCTTTCTCTCGGAGTTCCCGGTTCCCGTGTATGGGACGCCGTTTACGCTTTCGCTGGTCGAGCGCCGCCTCGAAGAATACGATGTCGAAGATGTCACGCTGAAACCGGCCCGGCCCAAAGACATTCTTACGATCGGTCCTTTCACGATCGAGCTGATTCACGTCACGCATTCGATCGTCAGCGCGGTGGCACTAGCGATCACCACCCCGCTCGGCGTCATCATCCACACCGGCGATTTCAAGGTGGATCCGACTCCGACCGACAATGAGCTCTTCGATCTCCACACGCTCGCCGACTACGGCAAGCGCGGCGTTCTGCTGCTGCTCTCCGACTCGACCAACGCCGACCGGCCGGGATATTCGGAATCGGAACGCGCCATCCGGCCCCGTCTCGAAGATGTTTTCAACCGGGCTGAAAACCGTTTATTCGTTACTTGCTTCAGCTCGTCGATCCATCGGCTGCAGCAGATTCTGCATCTGTCGCAGGACTTCGGGCGCAAGGTCGCGCTGGTGGGACGGAGCATGACTTCGGTTACGGAGATCGCCCATCGCCACGGTCTGCTCGACATTCCCGATGGCGTCCTCATCCGCCCGCAGGACGTGATGGAAACCAAGGCCTCGAAATGCACGGTGCTGATCTCGGGCACGCAGGGCGAGCCGATGTCGGCGCTCTCGCGTGTCGCCGTGGACAACCATAAGCACATTTCCGTAAGCCCCGGCGACATGGTGGTGCTCAGTTCGCGCATTATTCCGGGCAACGAAAAGACCATCTTCCGCATGATCGATCATCTTTCGAAGCGCGGCGCGGACGTGTTGTACGGCAACATGAATCCGCCGCTCCACGTTTCCGGTCACGGCTCGATGGAAGAATTGCGCCTGGTATTGAACCTGGTGCGCCCGCGCTACTTCGTTCCCATCCACGGCGAATACCGGCAGCTGGCCAAGCACGTCCGGCTAGCGTCGCACCTGCGCGGAATCGGCCTCGAGGAGACGTTCGTGCTTGAAACCGGCGACGTGATCGAACTGGATCGCCGTGGCGCGCGCAAAGCCGGCCGGGTAACAGTGGGGCGCGTTTGTATCGATTCGGGCGCGGTGGGCGAAGTGGTCGGCGATATGGTGATTCGCGATCGCCGCGTGATCTCCGAAGACGGCATTGTTCTGCCCATCATCGCCATAAACAAGCACACCGGCAAGATCGAATCCGCGCCCGAGATCGTGAGCCGTGGTTTCGCGCTCGAGAGCGACGCGGCGTTTATGCAATCGGCGCGCGATGCCGTGCGGCGCACGCTCGAAACTTCGAGCGACGAAGAAAAAACCGATGTCGGCGTGATGAAGGAAAAGATACGTGCGGATCTCAAACGCTTCATCAATCGCGAGACGCAGCGCCGTCCCATGATCATGCCTGTGATTCTGGAGATTTAAGGTGGGGCAGATTTCCGATCTGCCCTCGGCTCTTTCGAGGTTGAAGCAATCCGTGTGGTGGACCGCGTTGACTCTGGCGGCGTTTCTGTTGGCCGACGCCGCCATTTTCCGCTCGGGCTGGTACGACAGATACCTCGAGCCGGATTCTTCCGCGGGCACGGCCGAATTGCGCTTGTTCTGGCTGTGGAACTCACCGCCGCCGAGGGTTCCCGACGTGATGGTGGTGGGGGATTCGCGCATCGCCGAAGGCTTCTCCGCAAGAGTTGCGGCCCAGGCTGCCAGCGGCAAATTTCATTTCGAGAACTTCGGCCTCGCCGGCTCCGATCCCCGCGTCTGGTATTACGTGCTTCGCGATGCCGACCCGCAACGGGACCGCTTCGCCGCCATCGCCATCACGGTCGCCCCCTACAGCGATGAAGATGGGGATCCCGACTGGCAAAGCCACCTCACGGACGTGAATTATTCCATCGGCCGTCTGCGCCTCGTCGATTGCTGGGATTTTGCGCGGTCGTTCCCGGTGCCGGATCTCGAAAGGCAGGCCCTGGTCGGTTGTCTGTTCCCCGGAGCCACGCTGCGGCGCGATGTGCGGGCACTCCTTGCGAATGTGCGGGCGCGGCTTAGAAAGGCCAAAGACTGGCGCAAAAACGGCCTGGGTTATGAAGAAGGTTACGAGGGCAAGGCCGAGGACGTCGGCGGCTTGTCGGCCGACTGGACGCTCCGTACCATCCACTTTCCGCCCGGCCTGAATTCTGAGCAGATTTCGACCATCCAGGACTTCGTCATGCCGGAGCCCGCTCCGCAGACCGGCGCGCTCACCGAATATCGCAAGCTCTGGCTGGGCAGAATTCTGGACCTTTATAAGAACTCGGCCACGAGTATTATCTTTTTCGAGCTGCCGCGCGCGCCCATTCCGATTCCCGAAGCGAGGATACCGCCGCGGTTTATCGATTCCGTGAGGGGCAGGCCGAACGTGACGGTCCTGCCCGCCACCACCTTCCGCGATCTGGAGCGTCCGGAAGTCTTCGCCGACGGCCTGCACCTCAATCGTCTCGGCCGCCCCATCTTCTCGGCGCGCCTGGCCGAACAGGTCGCCGCCGTTCTTGGGGGGGGCCGCTGAAGCATGCTCTTCACCACCCTGAACTTCGTCGTTTTCCTGCTGGTTGTACTGTCGCTGTTTTATATTCTTCCGCGTCCGTGGCGCCGCTATCTGCTGCTGGCATCGAGTCTGTTCTTCTACATGGCGTGGAACGCGAAGTACGTGGTGGTGATCCTCAGCCTGATTACCATCGATTTCGCGGCGGCGCTGTGGATTGTCAAACGCGAAGGCTGGCGGCGGCGCATGGCTCTGCTGGTGAGTCTCGGCGCCAATATCGGCCTGCTGGGCTGGTTCAAGTACGCAAACTTTCTGCGCGGAATCTGGATGGATCTGTTCCGCTCCGGCGTAAACTTTCAGCCGCTCGACATTATTCTTCCGCTGGGCATCAGTTTCCACACATTTCAGAGTATTTCTTATGTAATCGACGTCTATCGCGGCGAACAGCCGGCCATTACAAGCTATGTCGACTACGCCCTGTTCGTTTCCTTCTTTCCGCAGTTGGTGGCCGGACCCATCGTGCGCGCGCGCCAGTTCTTTGTCGATTACTTCAACTGGCGTCCACCCACCGGCGAAGAGTGGCAGCGCGGCATTGCTTTAATTCTGACCGGGTATGTGAAGAAGCTCATCTGCGCCGATCGGTTCGCCCTGTTGGCCGACCGCTATTACGCGAATCCGGCCGCCATCCCCGGAATGATCCCCGCATGGACCGGAACCATCGCCTTCGGCCTGCAGATCTTCTTCGACTTCTCGGGCTATACCGATATCGCCATCGGCATCGCTTTGTTATTCGGTTTTCATTTCCCCGAAAACTTCCGCCGCCCTTATCTCTCGGCCAGCGTGACTGAATTCTGGCGGCGCTGGCACATGACGCTTTCCCGATGGCTGCGCGATTACGTGTACATCTCGCTCGGCGGCAATCGCAAAGGCAGAGTGCGAACCGACGTCAACCTCATGTTAACCATGCTGCTGGGCGGGCTGTGGCACGGGGCAAGCTGGAACTTCGTGCTGTGGGGTGGATATCACGGAGTGGCTTTGTCCATCGAACGCGCGCTGTGGGGCCGAGAGGAGAGAAAGGGATGGGTGCGCCTACCGCTGACCGTCTTCACCTTCCTTATCGTCACCATCGGCTGGGTCTTCTTCCGGGCTAAGAGCTTCGGCGCGGCGGCATTCGTGATGGGTCAGATGTTTTCATCCGTGCGCGGCGTTTCGCTGCTCAGCCCGGTCGAATGGCAACTGGCTTTCGCCACGCTGCTGATTGCGCTCGGTGAGGAGTACGGCCACGTCCTGACGCGCCTCGCTCAATCGCCCGCATGGGTCCGCACCGCGGCGGCGGTAATCGCTCTGCTCGCCATCGAAATCTTCACGGCGTCGGATCAATCGATCCCCTTCGTGTATTTCCAGTTTTAATCGGCGGCGCTAATCGAGATGGTCGCGCAGAATCCGAATACGTCCGTTATTGGTAGAGAGTTGAATGTTGGGGCCGCCGCCGGCGATCATGCCGTCCAGATGATTCTTCCGGCCTTCGTGGTGGTACCGGGTAGTCAGATCGAATTCGGATGAGATGTCCGAGTTCGCAGTATCCGCAATCACGCGCGCAGCCGTAGCGGACGGCAGATGCACCGTGATGCTATTGTTTCGCGTCTCGGCCCGGATAGTATTCCTCGGCGCCTTCGTCAGCGTCAGATCGATCGAACCATTCGAGGACATCAGCCTGAGCGGCCCGCCCGGTGCGGATTCGAGCCGCACCGTGATAGCGCCGTTCGAAGTATCGGCATCGAGAGCGCCCTCCACATTCTCGGCGTGGATGCGCCCATTGGAAGTCCTCAGAGTGGCCGCGCCGATCACGGACTCGACGTCGATGGAGCCATTCGACGTGCGCGCCTCCACATCGCCGCCCACATTCCCGGCCTTAATACTGCCGTTGGAACTCTGCAGATGGGCGGCGCGCGCCACGTCGTGAACGCGAATGGCGCTGTTCGAAGCGGTGATCCGGTCGAGCTGGGCGTGGCGTGGAACGTGCATCGTGAAGCGCGCGCCCATGCCGCCCATGCGGAAGGAAGGCTTCACGGCACGAATTTCGATTGCCTCGGGTGTGTGATGGATGTCGATCTTAACGGCAGCGAGCATCTCTTTTGTGGAGGCGAATTTTGTGCCGAAGATCTCGACCTTGTTCTGGTCCCAGCCTGTAATCTCGATGGAGCCGTTGAAACTTTCGGCATTGACGCGGCCGTCCGCTTGCAGATCCCAGGTGTAATGGAAGTCCTCCTGATACCGGTCGGAAGACTCAAAATCGTCAATCACGCAGCCCGAAAGCAGCAGCGCCGTCAGCAGCGCGAAGGCAGCTCGCATCGCTCGATCCCCCTGAAAAAAGTTATTACGAGCGAGGCGGGCGTCAGGTTCGCATCAATTGTTGGGTTGCCAGCGGCCTGCGTCGAGACGCCGGTAAACATCGCCGGGCGAAGCGGGTGCGGCGCCGCTCGGCGCGTGCTCGAGCACCAGCAGATCGGCGCTCTCACCGATGGCAATGCGGCCGCCCGCCGGCGGGACCACCCACTTGCCGGTAAGATCGGTGCGCTCCGAGTCCTGAGGAATGGGAATGTCCTTGCGAAGACCCACCGACCGCACCGAACGCCCCACCACCACGATGACAGAATCTTCCATCGGTTGCGCCCCGGGAGCGACAATAACGGTCGCGCCAATGAGCACTTTGACATCGGATCGCTGGCAGGCGGCGAGCAGGAGAATTCCCGCGATCGCGGCCAGGAGTTTGAGCATGGGAAACCGCAGTATCGCACGGATGGGTCAGACTACAGGAATTTCGCGCATCGGCCACATCCGGCGGCCGGCCCGCAGTACCGCGCACGCGCCTGGGCCGCCACTTTGCTGGTAAGCGCGCTAACTGACTACTTGCGCCTCCGGGTAGGCCTGGCCCTGGAGCTCGATGAAATCACCGACTGTGGCGTCCGGCTCCGCGCTTATGAACACCATCTGTTCAGCCCGGCCACTAAGGATTTCCCTGAGCCGCGGGGGCCAATCCGCGTATATCCAGGGTTTCGCTGTTGATCGAGGCGTGGTGATTTCCCAGCGCGGTCAAGACTATGATGCGCGTGTCGTCAAAGCATGTCTCCGGTGCTGTCGCCAAATCGAGATCGAATCCAACGGGCGTACTCACAGTTCTGCCACATGCCCAACACGCGAGCAACGCGCACAAGAGAATCGTTAATCTTCGATTTTCTGAAACCTGGCGGCTCTGCGTTATTATTGCCGCTCCCGAGGGGGCGATAGTACTTGCCGACCTTGGCGTTGGCCCAGAACTCTGGAGGCATCGCGGGCGCGTCCCGGTCGTTGTCCAGGCTTCGGTGTCGTTCTTCGTATGCTCTGCGGATGTCGTCCGTGACCTTAATTCTCGATGTGCGCGGAGTAGATTTTGGCTTCATATTTGTCCGCCTTTCTCGCGGAGGACGATATTCGGCGTCGGGCCGATAACGCCGTAACGCCGTCCACTTTGGTCCTCAATGAAATAGTCTTCGCTGGTCGCGTGGTTCGGGTCGCCGAAGACCTCCTTCGCCGTGTCAAACGAGAGTCCATGGACCCGGGGGGTCTTCCGAGCCTTAGCCGCGTCCCAGGTGAAACTCGTTTTCGTATAACGCAATTGTATATTCACTGAAGAATCGGCAGCCGCGTGGGATCCGGCGGCGGCGGCGGCGCCGATTCCTTAACCCGCGCCTCGCCAAACTTCGCCGACGCTTTGAAAATCGCTCCTACCGGAATGATCCCGCCGATCTTGTACGCGCCCACCGCGGCCAATCCCATGGAGGCGATGCATCCGCACGAGCCGCAGTCGGGATTGCCGCCGAACTGGCACGGCGTGACACGGGTCCGCAGATCGGCCGACACTGTGGTGGTGGTGCGGGCGAATATGCAGTCTTCCGGACTGTGCGGTGGCGCGGCGAATTGCCGGATCAGAGATTCGGGCATATCGAGCTTGGCGTATTTCCTCCGCAGCTTCAGCATCTCCGCAATGGCGCGATCGCGTTGCTCCGGTGTCAGGATCTCTTCGAGCGTGTCTCCCGTCTGCGGCGTGAACAGGCTGAACCATACCCGGCGGATCTCCGGCCGCGGCGTCCAGAACGCCAGAAATTCATCCAGATAGCCCGCGCCGCGTTGCACCATCTGCCCGGTCACGGTGCAATGAATCGTGACGTTCTGTCCCGCAACATTCTTCAGGATCCTGGCGTAAGTCGCCGGCGCGCGGCGGATATCGTGCTCCGCCTCGAGGCCGTCGATTGAAACCACCACGTTCAGGCCAGGCCGCCAAGCCCACTCGACCGGTATTTCCCGGAAGGCGCTGGTGACAATCTGAACATGAATGCCCCGATCCAGCAAGAGCGGGACCAGCGCCTGTAACTCGCGATACCGCACCAGCGGATCGCCCCCGACCAGCGAGAGATGCAGCGGCCGCAGGCGATCGACCAGTTCCAGCACGCCGTCGATCAGTGCCCGGCCCTTGCGATCGTGCAGATCGCGCAGCACCGCTCCACCGCCGAGGTGGGCGTCATCGTAGGCGTAACATCCGGGACAGCGCAGCGGGCATTCGCGGGTGATCTCGATCGAGAGCGAGGGGCGCTCGCCGCGCAGAATCCGGCCCCATGCCCGGACGATTTCCGAGGTTCGCAAGTGTACAATTCCTTTCAGTTCGTCGATTAAGCGAGACTGTAGCGCTTAATTCATAGAACGCACCAATCAGGCTCTTGGGTACATATGAATCTCTGCCATCTTTTCGACTTATCGCTCATCGAACGCCGCGATTCCGTCGCGCTCGAGTTTCGCGGGGAAGTTTATACCTTTGGATCCCTCGACTCTCGTAGTAACCGGTTGGCGCACCTGCTTTCCCGTAAGGGCCTCCGAACGGGCGACCGCCTGTGCGTTTATGTGGTCAACTCCGTTGAGATGATTGACATTTATCTCGCCTGCGTGAAGCTCGGCGTCATCTTTGTACCGATCAATATCCTGTACCGCGATCGCGAAATTACTCACATCCTGAGCGATGCCGAGCCCCGTGCTCTTATTACCGATGCGGCGGTGGTCACCGAAGTCGCCATTTGGAATCCCCACGCCCTCACCGCCGAAGCAGCCGCCCTCGAAGACACGCGTCCCCAGGTCTATCTGGATGGCGACACGCCCGCCGGCATCATTTATACTTCCGGCACCACGGGTACATCGAAAGGCGCGGTGCTCACGCACAACAACTTCGCCGCCAACGCCGTCAACCTGCTCGCCTGCTGGGCGATCACGGAGTCGGATCGTCTGCTGCTCGGGCTGCCGCTCTTCCACGTTCACGCTCTCGGCAATGGATTGCACTGCTGGTTGAGCAGTGGCTGCCGCATGCGGCTTATCGAGCGCTTCGAGCACCAGACCGCCGCCCAGACTTTTCTCGATTTTCGCCCTACGCTCTTCTTCGGCGTGCCCACTATTTATGTCCGCATGCTGGCCTTCGATGCCGCCATCGCGCGCCAGATCGGCGGTTTCATGCGCCTCTTCGTTTCCGGCTCCGCGCCCCTGCCCGCGCAGGTGCATGAGGATTTCCTGCAATTGTTCGGCCACACCATTCTCGAACGCTACGGCATGAGCGAAACCCTCATGAACATGAGCAATCCGTATGCGGGCGAGCGGCGCGCCGGTACGGTTGGCTTCCCCCTTCCCGGCATCTCCGTCAAGCTGGTGAACGGCGAAATCCATCTGCGCGGCCCCAATGTGTTCCCCGGCTATTGGCGTCGTGACGAGGCCACGCGCGATGCCTTCGCCGACGGCTGGTATCGCACCGGCGATCTTGCCACCGTTTCGGAAGACGGTTACTATACGCTCTCGGGCCGCAAGAGCGACCTGATCATCTCCGGTGGCTTCAATATTTATCCGCGCGAGATCGAGGAATTTCTGGAGGAACATCCCGCCATCGCCGAGGCCGCCGTGGTCAGCCGCACCGATCCCGTGCGCGGCGAAGTCCCCGTCGCATATTTAGTCTGCGAAGCTCCCATCGACCTCCTCGCGATCGAGCGGCACTGCCGCGAAAACCTGGCGTCGTTCAAGATACCCAGGCAGTTTATTGTGGTGGGAAAACTTCCCCGCAACGCCATGGGTAAGATTCAGAAACACATGCTGTCGGGTTAACCAAAGCGTCACACCGGTCCACTCCGTCCCCTTTGTTTGACCCATCAAAACCGCTATGGTACGGTAGACATTACCCTGATTTTGCCGGTCCGCGTGTCTTCTTAAAACATGGATAAAACTCTGCATGACTTAGGCGGGATTGTCTTGAACGGACTACCCACGTTTTTCTTAGTCCTGATTCTTGCCGTTTGTGTCCGGTATCTTTATCTGAAGCCCCTTGAAAAAGTTCTGAAGGAACGCTTTCGGCTGACGGAAGGCGCCCGCAAAGCTGCCGAAGACAGTCTGAAATCCGCCGACGCAAAGATCGCCGAATACGAAGCGGCGCTGGCTGAGGCGCGTGGGGATATCTATCGCGAACAGGCGGAATTTCTCAGCCGGTTGCACGCCGAGCAGGCGGAACGCGTGCAGGCCGTGCGGACGGAATCCGATCGGAACATAGCGGCCGCTAAAGAGTCCATCGCCAAAGAGGCCGAGACAGCGCGTGAGGGGCTTGCGTCGCAGAGCGATACGCTCGCCGCGCAGATTGCCGACGCCATTCTTGGGAGGCGGGCGGCATGAGGTCCCGCTGGCGCGGATTTCCGATCTGCGCAGGAACCCTTCTTATTGCTGTGCCGCTGATGGCCGAAGAAGGCGGCGGCAAGCCTGAGTTGTCTCCCATCTGGGACTGGGCGAACTTCATCATTCTCGCCGCCGTGCTCGGCTACCTGATTGCCAAAAATATCGGCCCGCTGCTGGTGTCGCGCTCCCGGCAGATTTATGAAGGCCTCGCCGCCGGTGAAAAAGCTAAAGCCGATGCCGATGCGCGAGCTGCCGCGGTGCAGGCGAAGCTGGCCGACCTGGGGCAGGTAATCGCGCAGATGAAAGCCTCTTCGAAAGAAGAACGCGACCGTGAAGCCGAGCGCATCCGGCGCGAGACGGACGCCGAGTTCGCGCGCGTTCGGCAGCACGCGCAGCAGGAGATTGAATCGGCCGGCAAGCTGGCCAGGCTCGAAGTGCAGCGGTATGCCGCAAAGCTGGCCATCGATCTTGCGGAACAGAAGGTCCGGGCGCGCATGTCGGCGCAAACTCAAACCGAGTTGCTCAACAACTTCATCGGCGAAATTGCCGGCAGTACAACGCACTTAGGTTGATCAGATGACTTCCTCCGCCGTTGTCAATCGCTACGCCAGCGCCCTTGTGGATGTGGTCGTGTCGGCATCGGCCGGCATCGATCCGGCGCGCGCCGTCGAGCAGTTACAAGCCTTCGACGCGGTGATTCACGGAAGCCCCGATCTGCGCACCGTGCTCGCTTCGCCCTCCGTCTCCATTGCGCGCAAACGTCTGGTGATCCGGCGTATCGCGGACGCGCTGGGCCTCGATCGCATCATTCGTAATTTCCTTCTCGTCCTGACCGATCACCGCCGCGCCGGGGCGCTCCCCGAGGTCATCGATGCGTTCGATCTGCTGCTCGACGAGCGGCTCGGCTTCGTTCGCGCCGAAGTCGTCTCGGCCTACCAACTCACTGCACAACAACGGGAACAGCTCTCTGTAGAGCTCGCGAAACTGGCCAATAGCCAGGTGCGCATGCGCTTTGCGGTCGATCCGGAACTCATCGGGGGCGCCACCGCGCGCCTTGGTTCCAAAGTTTACGACGGGTCCGTCCGGGGACAGCTCGCCAATATGCGGCAGCGCCTGGTTGTTAATTAGAGATATTTTTTAATTCGGAATTATATGGCTCAAATCAGGGCAGACGAGATCACAACTATACTCCGGCAGGAGATCGAGAACTACGACCGCGCTATCGACGTCAGCGAGGTCGGGTCCATCATCTCGGTCGGGGACGGCATTGCGCGCATACACGGCCTCGATAAGGTGATGGCGGGCGAACTCATCGAGTTCGGCCACGGCGTATCGGGCATCGCCATGAACCTCGAGGAAGATCAGGTGGGCGCGGTGCTGCTGGGCGAATACCAGCATATCCGCGAAGGCGACGAAGTCCGGCGTACCGGCAAGATCATGTCCGTGCCCGTGGGCGAAGCGCTGGTCGGACGCGTGGTGGATGCGCTCGGCCGCCCCATCGACGGCAAAGGACCGATCGTCGCCGAACGAACTAACCCCATCGAAAATATCGCCCCCGGCGTCATTCAGCGCCAGCCCGTCAAGCAGCCCATGCAGACCGGCATCAAGGCGATCGACGGCATGATCCCGATCGGCCGCGGCCAGCGCGAACTCATCATCGGCGATCGCCAGACCGGTAAGACCGCCATCGCGCTCGACACCATTATCAATCAGAAAGGCGGCGACCTGATCTGCATTTACGTCGCCATCGGCCAGAAGCGCTCCACCGTTGCGCAGGTCGTCCGCACCCTCGAAGAATACGGCGCCATGGATTACACCATCGTGGTTTCCGCCAGCGCTTCCGACCCCGCCCCCATGCAGTATCTGGCGCCTTACTCGGGCTGCGCCATGGGCGAATATTTCCGCGATTCCAGCCGCCACGCCCTCTGCGTTTACGACGATCTTTCGAAGCATGCCGCGGCCTATCGCGAGATTTCGCTGCTGCTGCGCCGTCCTCCCGGGCGCGAGGCGTACCCCGGCGACGTGTTCTACCTGCACAGCCGCCTGCTTGAGCGCGCCGCCAAACTCAGCAACGAAATGGGCGGCGGATCGCTGACCGCGCTGCCGTTCATCGAAACCCAGGCGGGCGACGTTTCGGCCTACATTCCCACCAACGTGATTTCGATTACCGACGGCCAGATTTATCTGGAATCGGATCTTTTCAACTCCAACATCCGGCCCGCCGTGAACGTGGGCCTCTCGGTGAGCCGCGTGGGCGGCAACGCGCAGATCAAGGCCATGAAATCGGTAGCCGGTCCACTGCGTCTGGATCTCGCGCAGTATCGCGAACTGGCCGCGTTTGCGCAGTTCGGTTCCGATCTCGATAAATCTTCTCAGGCACAGTTGAATCGCGGCAAGAGGCTGGTTGAGATTCTGAAGCAGCCGCAGTATCAGCCGCTGGCCGTCGAAAAGCAGGTGGCAATTATCTTCGCCGCCACCAGGGGTTTTCTGGACGACCTGGCGGTGGAAGAATGCCGCCCGTTCGAGCTGGAATTGTATAAATTCCTCGAGCATTCGAGGCCGGCGATTCTGGGCGCCATCCGTGAAAAGAAGGCGTTCGACGATACGCTGACGAAGGATCTCACGGCTGCCATCAACGAACTCAAAGACCGCTTCAAGAAGGAACGGGCGCGCCCCGCGGCGGCCAAAGCCTAGTCGAATATGCCGAGTCTGATCGATTTCCGGCGGCGTATCCGTTCGGTCAAGAACACGCAGCAGATCACCAAGGCCATGAAAATGGTCTCGGCCGCCAAACTGCGTCGCGCTCAGGATCGCGTGATCGCGGCGCGTCCCTATGCCAGGATCATGCGCGAAATGCTGGCCAATCTGGCGGCCGCGGGGGCTTCCGATGAGCGCGCTTCGGAAAGCCCCTGGCTGGTGCGTCGCGAACCGAAGCGGGTCGATCTGATATTTATCTCGAGCGACACCGGCCTCGCCGGCGCCTTCAATTCCAATCTCCTGAAAGCTTCGCAGAAATTTTTCGAAGAGCGCACGGGCGTCGAGATCACGCTGACTCTGGTAGGCCGCAAGGGCCGCGATTATTACCGCCGGCGCAACGCTAAAATTCTGTCCGAGCATATCAACGTGCTGAACCGGCCCGCCTATCCGGATGCGGCCGGCATCGCCCGTGAAGTGATTCGCCGTTATCGCGATGGCGAAACCGACGCGGTCTACGTGTTGAACAACGATTTCAAGAGCGTGATGGCGCAGACGCTGTCGGTGATGCAGTTGCTCCCCGTCGATCTCGAATCGAAGGCCGGTCGACCCGCGGCGCAGCTCGATTACATTTACGAACAATCGCCGCTCGAAATGCTGGAACGGATGATGCCCCGCTATGTGGAAATCGCCGTTTTCCGCGCCATGCTGGAGACCGTCGCGGCGTATCAGGCGGCGCGCATGACGGCCATGGATAAGGCGTCCACCAATGCGAAGGATGTGATCGATTCGCTCACGCTGCACATGAACCGCGTGCGGCAGGCGGCGATTACCAAAGAGATTATCGAAGTGGTCAGCGGCGCGGCGGCCGCCGAATAAAACCGTCGAAAACGAGGATTTTTTTATGGCGACAGCTACCGAAGTAATCGGTCACGTGGTGCAGATCGCAGGCCCCGCGGTCGACTGCCAGTTTCCCGAAGGTCAGATTCCCGAGGTCCACACGGCCATCCGCATCGTCAGCGAGGGCTTCGACGTTCCCGAACCCATCGACATTGTTTGCGAAGCCGAGCAGCACATCGGTGAAGGCCGCGTGCGCACCATCGCCATGCAGCCCACCGAGGGTCTGGTGCGCGGCATGAAAGCCATCAGCCTGGGTGGGCCCATCAGCGTCCCGGTGGGCAACGAAACGCTGGGCCGCGTGCTCAATGTACTGGGCCAGCCGGTGGACAACATGGGTCCGGTGAACGCCAAACAGCGTTATCCCATTCATCGGCCGGCGCCTTCCTTTGAAGACCAATCGACCAAGCTCGAAATGTTCGAAACAGGCATCAAAGTCATCGATCTTCTGGAACCCTATCTGCGCGGCGGCAAGATCGGACTATTCGGCGGCGCCGGGGTGGGCAAGACCGTCATCATCATGGAGCTCATCAACAACATCGCCATGAAGCACGGCGGCGTGTCCGTGTTCGCGGGCGTCGGCGAGCGCACCCGCGAGGGCAACGATCTTTGGCTCGAAATGCAGGAGAGTGGCGTCATCGACCCGCACGATTTCACCAAGTCGAAAGTCGCGCTGGTATACGGGCAGATGACCGAACCGCCCGGAGCCCGCCTGCGCGTGGGTCTCACCGGCCTCACCGTCGCGGAGTATTTCCGCGACGAAGAGCATCAGGACGTACTGCTCTTTGTCGATAACATTTTCCGCTTCACGCAGGCCGGGTCGGAAGTGTCGGCGCTGCTCGGACGCATGCCGAGCGCGGTCGGATATCAACCCAACCTCGCCAGCGAAATGGGCGAACTGCAGGAGCGCATCACTTCCACGAAGAACGGATCCATCACCTCGGTGCAGGCGATCTATGTGCCCGCCGACGATTACACAGATCCCGCGCCCGCCACCGCCTTCGCGCACCTCGATGCCACCACTAACCTCTCGCGCTCCATCGCGGAACTGGGAATTTATCCCGCCGTCGATCCGCTGGCTTCCACTTCGCGGATTCTCGATCCGCGCATTCTGGGCGACGATCATTACAACACCGCGCAGGCCGTCAAAGGCGTGCTGCAGCGCTATAAGGATCTGCAGGACATCATCGCCATTCTCGGCATCGACGAATTGAGCGACGAAGACAAGCTGACGGTTTCGCGTGCGCGCAAAATCCAGCGCTTCCTCTCTCAGCCTTTCCATGTAGCCGAGCAGTTCACCGGCATCCCCGGTAAGTATGTCAAGCTGGCGGATTCGATCCGCAGTTTCCAGGAGATCGTGGCGGGCAAGTACGACGATCTGCCGGAGCAGGCCTTCTACATGCAGGGCACTATCGAAGACGTCATTGAGAAGGCCAAGCAGCTGAAAGGCTGATGGCTGGGGCCTTTACCGAACCGTGACTGTGAAGGAGCGGTAACGAAATCCTGAAAGGTTAAACCATGGCCGATACTTTGCTGCTTCAGTTAGTGAGTCCCGAACGTCTGCTCTCGGAAGAGCCGGTGACGGAGGTGCAGATCCCGGCGCTCGATGGTTACATCGGAGTGCTGCCGGGCCACGCGCCGCTGCTTTCCGAACTGAAGCCCGGCGGCGTCCTGACCTACCACACCGGCAATGTGGAGAGGGTGCTCGCCATCTACGGCGGATTCGTCGAAGTGCTTCCCGATCGCGTCCGCGTGCTGGCGGACGGCGCCGAATTCCGCGAAGAGATCAATCTTCAGCAGGCGCAGCAAGAGCTCTCGGAAGCCACTAAAGCCATGGGCAGCGGCGGCAACGGAGGCCACGGCGGTGAAGACGTCGATCTCGGAATCGCCCTCGCAGCCGCCATGCGCGCGCAAGCCAAAGTCGACGCCGCGACGAAGAAGTAGTCGCCAGACCCTGCCGGGAAAGCAGGCGTTTTATGGTACGGTTTTTGGTATGATGGCAACCACCAAGATCACCATTACCCTGCCGGACGATCAAATTCACTCGATCCGTGAATTGGTCGCTGCCGGAAGGGCAGGCAGCGTATCTGCTTTCGTTAAGCATGCGGCTGCCGTTGCTCTGCTCGACGCGGCGGGGTGGCAGGCGATGCTGAACGACGCATTGGGGGAGACCGGCGGATACCCGACCAACGAGGAGCGCCAATGGGCCGATGCCCTTCTTCATGCGCCGGCAGGAAACCCGGCTGCATGAACGGGATCACCTTCGATGCGGGCGGGCTGATCGCACTCTGCGCTACCACGCAGGAAAGATCGGAACGATCGCCGCGTGATAGGTCTGCTGGAACGCGCCACGGAGCTTCGCATACCCGTTATTGTTCTGGCCGCCGCGCTGGCTCAGGCGATTCGTAACCCCGCCAGACAGGCACGGCTCTCCCGCCTCATCCGCCGGGCCGCTACGCACCTGGTGCCGCTCAATGGGCCTGACGCCACCGCCCCGGACTCCCGCTGGCCGAGACCGCCGCGGCGGATATCGTCGACGCCCACGTCGTAATCTGCGCGCGAAGGACGGGGCAGGTTGTTGTTACCAGCGACACTGGAGACATCGCGCGAATCGATCCGGACCTGCGATTGGTCGCCGTCTGAGGCGGCGCTTCCGAGATCGGGGCTTCCCGGGGAGTTGAAGGTGCGTAGGGGCGGTGGACACCCCGTGAGTGGAACCGTACCATTCGAGTATGGATTCGGCTTCCGAAACATATCGTTACATCGTCCGTTCGACGGGCGTGCGGAGCGGGAACCCCATAGTGGAAGGCACACGCATCGCCGTGCACGACGTCGTCGGCCTGCTCCGGAATGGCGAGACAATCGACACGGTAAAGGCGAACTGCTTCCCGCAGCTGACCAGATCTCAGATCTACGAATGCCTCGCCTGGTATGAAGACCACCGGGGAGAGATCGACCTGCTGGTTGCCAGACAGATGGCCCCGGCTTCAGTTCCCCGCTCGGCCACGACGTCACGTTGCTGCGTAAGGCCCTTCCCCGCGATTCCTCCGACGAGACCGTTTTCCGGTTTGCCCATGAGTCTGGCTGCATACTGCTGACCTGCAACTGGGACGACTTTCTGCCTCTGGCAGCGGCCGAGCCACATCAGGGCATCGTCGTTACCGTCCGCCGCAGAAGCCGCGGAGAGAGCGTGTCGCGCGGTTTCGGCTGCTCGATCATGCCGGCGAGACGGGCCTCAGAAACAATGTCAACTTCGCCTGACCAGCCAGGGGACGACCTCGGGGTGCACTGTTCTCTTAGGTAGGGAGCCCGCGGCCCACTTCCCCCATGGGGACTTCCGGGCAACTTCACGTCTGCTGGCCAAAAAATCACCGATGCGATGCAGCATCCGCCTTCGGATAACTTTAGGTTTGCCAGTCACCTGTCCGCAACCCGATGGATCTCCCTGGTAGTCGAGTGGGCGTGTGTGCTGAGAAGCAGCCTGTCAAGATGCCATGCGCTCGGGCACCACGATGTAACCAGTCTCGCGGCGCCCATAGACGTGGCTCTTCTGTCCTGCCCACAACCACCAGTGGGCAGCGATGTATGCGCAAAGCACAGCGTCGATTTGATCTTCGGCGGACTTCAGGTTGCCGGCATTGGGTACGGGAGGCAGCCGCAGCGATAGTGCGGGATCGAGCAAGGGGAGACGCGACAGCATCAGCCGGCGCAGGCGACGCAATTCCTTTGCTCTTTCAGCGCGCCTGCCGCGCTTGTACTTTACGATAAGTGGGAGATCGAAGAGATTCACCGTCGCAGCGTGGGGGTGGACTTCGATTTGAAACCGGCCCTCCTGCCGTGCCGTCATATCGGCACCGTGGCGGAACCCGAGAGCATTGAGCCGGCCACTGAACGACAGGACGTTGCGGGCGAAGGGGCGGCCGAGGTTGGCGGCGTGGCAACCGGCGTGGAAGCGCCTGAATTCACGGTTCAGCTCACGCTCTGCGTCGCGGATACCGGTTCGGTTGCAGATCACGAGCGGTGCGTCCACCGCGACAACGGCACTTCCGCCCCCGGCCTCCGACTCGATCCAGCGCAGGATGTCCTCAGTGTCCTCGATCCGCGTCACTTTTCGCAGGCTCAGGCCCTCGCGATCGAATGCGATGGAGGCCAGGCCGCTCGGCTTTCCGTACCAGCCCAAATCGACCCCGAGAAACGCGGCATTGGTCGACGTGCTCATGATCGACGCGCTCATGACCGGGCGATCAGTTCAACCGGGTCGCCGACAGAGATCCGGCCTGGAGTCACGACGTAACTGTTGAGCCCCAGTACGCCATCGAATTCCTTCTGCACCCGCCGGAGCACGCTCAGGTCCTGCTTTCCGGTGTCGGGGTCGAACGTCGTCATGATGCAGCGGCCGCGAAGATCTTCCATGCCGATGACGACCGAGCCGATTCGCAGTTGTCTGCCTTCCCACTGCCGTTCGGAGAGGCCTTCTACGCCGCCAATAACCAGATTGGGACGAAAGCGCCGCCGGTCGTAGCCTACTGCGTCAAACATCCCGTCGGTCGTGACCAGTAAAGGAAGGATATCGAAGCGATCTTCCGCATCGCTGCGGACCAGATGGGTTCCCTGACCCGCCGCTTCCGCAACCTCGCCGGCGACCTGCTCTGTGTTCCACGGCCGCCCGTCCACCAGTACGTCGCCATTCTCCGCCAGCATAGCTCGATGCCGAAGCAGCCCAGGCCTGGTTCGCGCCGTTAAGATTCGTCCGCTGCCGTTCCTCACTTGAACGATCCGGTCGCCGGCGATGCCGTGCTCGGAAATATCGGCGGCATCCAGGCATTCCCCCGCCATGGACTTCACCGGATAGCGCCAGATCTCCTTGACGTACATGGTTGCCTCGGTCAACGGATCCGGCGTTCGGACTCGGGGATTTCGGCGTCGTTGATGCTGGCCAAACGGCGCCGCATCAGTCCCGCGTCGTCGAACTCCCAAAGTTCGTTCCCGTAGGATCGGTACCACTGGCCCTTCGCATCGTGCCATTCGTACTCGAAGCTCACGGCGATGCGGTTTTCGCGAAAGCCCCACAGCGTTTTTTTCAGGCGATAGTCCAGTTCCTTTGCCCATTTGCGCCGCAGAAACGCTTTGATCTCGTCGCGCCCGCGAAGGAACTCGGTGCGATTGCGCCATTCCGAATCCGGCGAGTAAGCCAGCGCCACGCGCTCCGGATCGCGCGAGTTCCACGCATCTTCGGCCATTTGCACTTTTCGGGTCGCGCTCTCCAGTGTGAATGGAGGCGCGACCACAACAGAGGTTGTCAATTTGCAGTCCTTTCTCAGCCCTCTCAGCCATTCGCTTGCCGGGCGGCTTTGCGTGCTACTTTGTCCGCGTAGAAAACGTGTATGCCATTGGCGATCTCGTTCAGCGAGTCCTCCACTGCAAAGTGGCCAGCCGCCAGACGATGCATTTCGGCATCGGGCAAATCCTTGAGGTATGCCTCGCCGCCGTCGGGCGTGAAGAAGATATCGTCCTGCCCCCAGAAAATAATTGTCTTGGGTTGTTGCGTTTTCAGGAAGGCTTGCCACTTCGGATACAGCTCGACGTTGGTGCGGTAATCGTAGAACAGGTCGAGTTGTACCCGGCGAGCGTTCGGACGTTCCATGAAGCTGAAGTCGGACTTCCAGTTGTCCGGGCTGATCAGTTCCGGATTCTTCGCACCGAAGAGATAGATCCCCTTGATCGCGTCGTGCTCGAGGAACGCCGCCAGGGGCGCTTCGGTTTCGGCGCTTCGACTCTGCCACAGTGCTCCGCGGAAGCCGTCCCACGCATTCGTGAAACCGATTTCGTAAGCGTTCGAGTTCTGAATGATCAGCCAGTCGAGAGCCTGCGGGTTGCGCGTGATAATGCGGAAGCCAACCGGGCCGCCATAGTCCTGCACGAACAGGCCGTAGCGGTCGAATCCGCGATCTTTGAGGAAGGCTTCTATCACCTCGGAAAGCTTGTCGAAGGTGTAGGCGAAGCTTGCCGGATCGGGCATGTCGCTGTTTCCGAATCCGGGATAGTCGGGCGCGATCACGTGAAAACGCGTAGCCAGCGCCGGGATCAGATCGCGGTACTGGTGAGAAGATGCGGGAAATCCGTGCAGCAGGACCAGTTTGGGGCTGCCGGGATTGCCAGCCTCCCGGTAGGCTATATTCAAGCCCTGAACGGTGGCACTGCGATAGTGCGTTCGCGGGGTTGTCATTTTGGTGTTCTCCTCTTCCTTTTCGCCGTGTCGGCGATGCTCAATAGAAGTGCATATGGAATGCCAGCTCATCAAACTTGTAACCCATTGAAAATGAAAGCGAAGTAATTTCAATGCCACTCGTGAAAAATCACGAATCGTGATAGTTCATGACCTATTCATGAATACTCGCGATATACTCAAGCGGTGGATCTTGAGCCTCTTCCCTCGATCATCCTTGCCATTGCGGAGAAGCGTTCGCTCAGCGCCGTATTGAAGACAATCATAGATGCCGTTGCCCGGCAGCCCGACGTGGGCCTGGCACGGCTTTGGCTGCTTGAGCCGGATAAGGCTTGCCCGGTGTGCGGTTCAGGTGATTTGAACCAGGAGCCTGCGCTGCACTTGCGCGCCAGTGCGGGTGCTTCTCTTTCACCAGGGGTTGACTGGACCCGCATCAACGGAAGTTTTCACCGCATCGCGCTCTCGACCGGCAATCTGAAGATCGCGCACAGCGCAACCACCGGCGAGTCGATCCGCATTCCGCGGATTTCGGAGGACACCCAATGGGTCCGGCATCCCTCCTGGGCGCGCGACGAGCGCCTGGTGAGCTTTGCCGGTCACGCCCTCGTGTTTCATGGCGAACCACTGGGCGTGTTGGCGGTGTTCAGGCGCACGCCCGCCGATGACGATTGCTTTGCCTGGCTTCGTACCATGGCCAGCGCCGCCGCCGTCGCGATTGCGAACGCGCGTTCGTTCGAGGAGAACGAATCTTTACGACATCAGTTGGAGCAGGAGCGCGATTATCTCCGGGAAGAGGTGAGAGAGACCGGATCGTTTGGTGAGATTCTGGGCCGCAGTCCAGCCCTGGAGCGTGTGCTGCGCCAGGTTGAGATGGTGGCCGCCACCGAAGCCAACGTTCTGGTGCTGGGCGAGAGTGGGACGGGCAAAGAACTGATTGCGCGGGCGATCCACCAGCGCAGCGCACGGGCGCGCAAACCGCTTGTCAAAGTGAACTGCGGATCGATCCCCGACGAACTTTTCGAAAGTGAATTCTTCGGCCACGTCCGCGGATCGTTCACCGGCGCCGTGCGCGACCGTCTCGGCCGGTTTCAGCTTGCCGACGGCGGGACGTTGTTCCTCGATGAGGTAGGCGAGATTCCGCTCGCACTCCAATCCAAGCTTCTGCGCGTCCTGCAGGAAGGAGAGTTTGAACGCGTTGGCGACGAGGCCACGCGAAAGGTCGACGTGCGCGTCGTGGCCGCTACCAATCGCGACTTGCGGAAAGAAGTCGACGAGGGACGGTTCCGGCTTGACCTCTATTACCGCCTGGGTGTATTTCCGATGGAAGTGCCGCCTCTGCGCGACCGCAGAGAGGATATCCCGGTGCTGATCGCTCACTTCGTACGCCAGGCGGGACTGCGTTTCCACATACCGCTCCCGAGTGTCCCGAATCGCGAAATCGAACGGGCGCAACACCATGACTGGCCAGGTAACGTGCGTGAGCTTCAGAACGTGGTGGAGCGCGCGATGATCGTCTCGCCCGGCGGGAAGCTCACGCTCGATCTTCCGGAGACTGGCAAGGCATTGGCCAAACAGAAGGGGCGCGCCAGTCAGCCCGCGCCGGTCTTGCCCGAAACCGTAATCCCGGAAAACGAGTGGCGGAATCGCGAGCGCGCCAATGTTGTCGCCGCGCTACGGCAAGCGCATTTCAGGATATCCGGCAAAGGAGGCGCGGCCGATCTGCTGGGCATTAACCCAGGCACACTTGCGTCTCGCCTTAAGGCTCTGGGAATTAATAGACGGGACTACGTCGAATAGACATCCTGAGCGCCGGAATTTCCTGCGTGCCGCGCCTTTCTGGCACACTTCCCTGACGCCTCATTGCGCCCTTACCAATCGGCAACTGTCAGAGTTGTCCACAACGGCGTTCGAGGAAGCGTACCGCCTGGCGGCTTTGTCGCAGTGCTGCCGGATCGCATTCGCGTACTGGCCGACGGAGCCGAATTCTGCGGTGAGTTGACCGAAGCCCCCAAAGCGCTGGCAAACGGCGGCAATGGAGGCCACGGCGGCGAAGACGTCGATCTCCGGCATCGCCCTCGCCGCGACAAAGAACCAGCGCAGGCCACACCCCGCCGTCTACCGCAGCGGCAACTCGTAGATGCTCATGCTGAGCTTCGGAACCGTCACCCGCCCAGGCAGTCCCGACAGCGGACTCTCCACAATGTCCACCACCAGCGGCTTGCCTGGCTCATTGTCGGCGGTCAGGGCCGCCCCTGCGATGCGCCATAACCGTCCCTTGTCCTGAACCGCCACTCCCCTGATCGCGACATCCATCTGCTGCTCGGACTCGGTCGGATTCACGATCGCCATCGTCAGCGCTTTCCTGTCGGCCGTCAGGGCCGCCGCGGCGTCCAGCGGATACGTATCGCTGCCTGAGGAGACCCTGGGCTTATCCACCCAGATCGTGCCCTTCACCTCGTGCTGCGGCGAGTTCCCCGTCACCTCCACCGGAATGGTCCCGAAATGCCGCCGGTAGAGTTCGAACATCAGCCCGATCGGCCGCACCGTCGCATCGGTCTTGTTGATGGCCAGCAGCTGGGGCGCCGCCGTGTACGCCGAAATGACGAACATGTTCGAGTGCCGGAACATCTCCTGCATCGCCTGGGCGCAGGCCAGCGGCGCAAACATCGCGTTGCCGGGAGGGTTCGTGCCGCGTTCGCCGATCCATTCCGAGACCCATTCGTCGAGCGCTATCGGGTATTTATCCATATTGAGAGCCGGGAATCGACGCTGGTACTCCCCCCACGCTTCGATCACGGCGCGCACGGCATTGGCAATCTTCCGGGCGTGCGCGACCAGGGGCTCGTCCACCTTCACGTAGTCCTGTTTCTCGGCATCGAAGGCCATGTCCGCCGCGGAGGGATAGATGTGTTCGGCGGCCGCATCGAAGTAATCGGCGGAGTGGGCCAGCAGGGCGCCGGTAAAGTCCGCCGGCCCGCCAAATGCGGCAATGTGCTTGCCGGTGATGGCCAGCGCCGCGTGGCTCTGGCTGGTCTCGACGGGCGACGCTCCTGCCGTCACGATCTTGATATTCGGGTCCACCCGCCGCATCGCCTGCGCGAACATGTTGTGCTTGATCGCGTACTGCTCGGCCGACATGAAGCCCATCTGCGAGGGGTTCCACATCTCATTGCCGATATTCCACCACGTCACCTTATAAGGCTCGGGATGGCCATTGGCCGCCCGCCACTTCCCCATCGGCGTGGTCGCCGAACCGCTGACGTACTCTACTTCTTCGGCGGCCGAATGCGCGTCGCCGAAACCGGCATTCACGCAGATGTACGGTTCCATGCCGAGCAGCTTGTTGAGGACCATGTACTCGTCGATCCCCAGGTCGTTCTGCTGCACTTCGTTCCACGCGGGGTTCAGGCGCGGCGGCCGTTTATCGGGATCGCCGATGGAATCCCGCCAGTCCCACGAGGAGACCATATTCCCACCCGGCCAGCGGAACATCGTCGGCCCGATCTTCTTCATCTCCGCGATCAGATCCGCGCGATAGCCGTTCACGTTGTCCGCCGGCATCAGCGACACGGCGCCGATATGGAACGTCCCAGTCCCGGTTCCCGTGATTTCGAGACGCGCGTCGTTGCTGTCCGCCCCGGCCGTGAAGCTCAGGGGGAACCTCGCGTAATCGGCGCGCAGCGGCTTGATGAGGATGGTCTGACGGTCGCCAGCATTGGGTCCCCAGACCAGGCTGACCTTCACTTCCGCCCCGGCATCCGCCGCCATGATCGCGCGGCCCGAGTACTTCCTTCCTTTGCGGAGTCCCAGGCCCGTCTGCTGGATGCCATGCGGCGTGCCGCCCTCCAGTTTCACCATGGGGCTGTGCTCACCCACGTAGACCTTCTGCCGGTCCATAACGATGAACTCGTCCGGGCCCAGAGGTCTCCACCGCGCCGCCGTAGCCCTTCTCCTGCGCCCCGGGGCGGGTTCCGGGTCCTTGCTCGAATCCACCGGATGGAAGAACTTCCGGTCTCCCAGCATCTCGGCCCAAAAGCCGCCCTCGTTGTTGGCCTCGTGCAGTTCCGTGAAAAATCCGTACATATAAGGTGAAATCGGCGCACCCGTCCTGCCCGCATCCACCGTCATGCTTACTTGTTGCGCGCCCCCCATGCGGGCAAAAAATATAGCGGCCATCGCCGCCGGCAGAAAACTGAATCTTCGTGTCCTCATACTTCGCCGCGCCCTTTCCCGTGCTGTCAGTCTTCGGATTGTAGCCCCGATCGCGCCCGGCCGCAATCGTCCCACATCCGGCCCCGAACCGCGATAGAATACACCCTGTGAAATCCACCGCCGCTTTTTCGTTCCTCATCGTGTGCGCCCTGCTGACCGCGGCCGATGCCCCCACCCCCGCCACTTACATTGGACATGACACGATTGCCGGCGCCCTCGCGAAGGGCGGACCGGTGCTCACGGCTTCGAATCTGATTGTCCAGGGCGGCCATCGCGAGAAGACCGGAGAGGTTGAAGTCCACCAGAGGGAAACCGACGTCATCTACGTGCAGGATGGCGAAGCGACCTTCGTGACCGGCGGTAAAATGATAGGCGGCAAACTCACCGCGCCCGGGCAGTTCCGCGGTACGGAAATTCAGGGCGGCGCAGCGCACCATCTGACGCGTGGCGACGTAATGGTTGTTCCGGCCGGCACGCCTCACTGGTTCAGCCAGGTGCCCAAATCCATCAGCTACTTCGTCGTAAAAGTTCTGCAATAGCGCCGTGACTGGCCAATAGGGGAGATACATATGGCAAAACGTGAACTATCGCGCCGCAATTTCTTCGGCGCTTCCGCCGCAGCGGGAGCCGCCGCCATGGCCCACCCGATCAGCCTCGCCGCCCAGGCAGCCGGAGTCAAACCCGGTGACATGCCGGACCTCACCATCAAAGAGGCAAAAATCTACGTCCTCGATGGCAGCGGCTGGCGCAACGCCGGGGCTGGCCTCAGCGGCGGAAACGAAATCGCCTCGCTCGTGACCGCCGGCGGGATCGAAGGCAATTTTACCCTCGGCAACCGCGGCAACCCACCCGGCTGGGTCGATTTCGCCAAGGCCAATTGCGTAGGCAAAAACCTCTACGACATCCTCCCCACCGTCGCCTACATTCCCCTTCAGAACCGGCCCGGCGGAATGCCCCCGGCGGGAGCAGGGAGGGCGGGCGCGGCCCCTGGAGGCCGTGGAGCTGCCCCGGCGCCACCCGCGGGCCGAGGCGGCCGAGGAGATTTCATCGGCGGCTTCAACCCCGGCTTCAACTTCCGCCAGCGTGGAACCGGAACTCCGGGGCCGAACGTGCACGCCGCGGCCTGCGACTTCTGCCTGTGGGACATCCTCGGCAAAGCCGTGAACCGCCCCATTTATAAGATCCTCGGAGGCAACAAAACCAAGGTCCTCGCCTATGCCAGCTCTCAGCACTTGGCCGCCGTGGAGGATTTCGGCCCCGACGCCCTCAAGGCCAAAGCGGCGGGCATCAAAGCCTATAAGATCCACCCCGGCGAAGGCCAGCGCCGAGGCGGCAGCCGCGTCCCCGCCTATCTGGGCCACATCGAGGAAATCAAAGAGGTCCGCAAAGCCGTCGGAGACGACTACACGCTTCTCTTCGACGCCGTCCAGCGCTACAACTACTACGAGGCGCTGCGCGTGGGCCGCGCTCTCGACGAGTACGGCTACGTCTCCTTCGAGGACCCCATGCAGACCAACGACCTTGAGGGGCTGATTGAGCTGCGCAAGCACCTCGACGTCCCTACCGAAGTGGGCGAGTTCATCACCAACATGTACGACTTCGGCGAATATATTCAGCGCGGCGCCATGGGCATAGCGCGCCTGATTACGGACAACCTCGGCGGCATCACCGGCTCTTTCCGCGTGGGTCAGCTGGCCGACATCTTCGGCATGCCGTGTACGCCGCACAACTGGGGAACTTTCTTCGACATGGCGGCGGGTTTCCAGATCGAACTGGCGCTGCCCAATTGCTACTGGTTCGAAATGCCCTGGCCCTGGGAGTACCCGGACCGCCCCTACGTGAACCACAAGTTCCGCGTCGATGCCGACGGCTACGTTCCCGCCCCTACCGAGCCGGGCATGGGATATCCGCTCGACCGCGCCGCCATGGACAAGCTCATGACCCGCATCGACCGCTGAGGCACGCGCTCACTGCAGCCGGGCCAGTTCAGCCTTCGCGTTCCTGAGGATCGGGATGTCGGGGTCGGCGTCTTTCCAAAGATCCAGAAAGTCGTGGTAGGACTTCCTGGCATTGGTGACATCATGCGCCAGAACGTACGCCCTCGCGATTTGCAGCCGCGCCACCGCCCCCACGGGATCGCTGTAAACAATTCCCGGATTGCTGAGAATCCTGCGGAATTCGACCACGGCATCGGCGCCCCGGTTCGCGGCCAGATACGCTTCTCCCCGCACCCAGGCCGGATAGAGCGCTCCGAATGAGCCGCCAAAGCCGCTCGCGGGCCAGCCCATCTCATAAGGCGCCGCAACCTGCAACGCCTCGACCGCATCGTTCGCCTCGCCATGGTTCAGCGAAAGAAGCGCGCGCAGCACGGGCAGGTAACTGCATGCGACGACCGTATCCTCCGGAAAATCCTTTTCCATCCGGTTCGCCTCGTTTTGCGACCCGGCGGAATCTCCCGCCAGCGCCAGTGCGAACGCCGCGCCGTAGCGGACGTCCCTCGCTCGCGAAAGCCGAAGCGCCGAAGCCGCGCTCTTTCCTGCCTCGGCCGGATTGCCGAAGAATGCCTCCCGCACTGCCGCCTCGGTCTCAAGCAGCGCCGCCCGTTCCGGACGCTCCCGCCGAGCCACTTCCGCCGCCGGCCGGTACATGCTCCTTGCCTCCCGCAGGCGCCCGGAATATGCCAGGGCAAAGGTCTGAGCGTCCAGCAGCATCTGGTCCGCATCCGGCTTGCCGCGCCCCTCCGCTACCGTCCGCTCCATGGCTGCGCGGTCGCCCTTCAGGAATGCAAGCTGGAATGCCACTGCCAGAAGATCGGGTACTCCTACCTTGCGGGCGGTCGCCTGCTGAAGCACATTGCCGGCCTCGGTCAGGCGGTTCACTGAAATCAATGCGCCCGCCAGCGACGGATATGAGAAAGGGAAGTCGGGATCGAGTGCGGCCGACTTCTGGCCTGCTTCC
>JBEKAQ010000050.1:0-51831 GCA_050015835.1 Bryobacteraceae bacterium
CGATGTGGTACGTTTTCTTCACGGCGGTGGTGTCCTTTCGAAGGTTTGGTTTTGGCGAATCGATTCTAACGAACCGACTCCCACCGCCGCCTCAACCTTCAACTACTGCTGGGACACCCTCTGATTTCTGGGTAAACGGCGAAGTCGATGAAGTATTGAGCAGCCGCCGCGCCGATGAGCCGCTTCAGGCTGACGCGGGCGATGCGGGTCTCGAGGAAAATGGCGATGCCGGCGATCGCGACCCCTTCGATCGCGCCCACCCACAGCGGAGTATCCGCCGGACGAAAGTAGGCGGCGGTGACGCCGAAGATCAGAACGAAGAGGGCGCGAACGAGAATAAAATCGAGCACGGCTTACCAGCTAGTCATTTAAGTATAGATGCCAGCAGATTGTACCACTCGCCGCGCCTCCGGATTTCGTTCCATTAGCTCCTGTAATGAAAACCGCCGGCTCTGCGTGGGGCAGGTTGGTAACCTGCGGCCGATTGGCAATCGGCCTTCTGACGCACAGCTATGCTGATTGCATGGAAAAAGATTGGGGATCGCGCTCCGACGCTGAGGACTGCGCGTGCACACGCCAGCGGCTGGAGGACAAAGAGACTTGGTTGACCGTGCTCAAATCCTGTCCTGCCAGCCCGGACGACGTGCCCCCCCGCCGACGTGCGCCCGCCCGCCGGAGCAAGCCGCCCAATGACGTAACCTGAAAGAGGAGCAGTTCCCATGAATATCGACATTTCAAACGAAATCGAAGCCCGCCTCACCGAAGAAGCGCGGAGACAAGGCGTTTCCGTGGATGCATTGCTCGAACGGCTCATGAGCGAACGCGGCGCGGCGGCTCACGTCGTTACCGGCGACGGCTCAACAACCCCCAAGGTGCCAATCCTGCATCTCGGAGTGATTGGCCCGCTCCACCGGCGCAACATCTACGACGATGTCCGTTGATCCGGGGGTGCTGGATGCAAACGTTCTGGCCTATGCGGTAGATGCCGACGCCCCGCAGCACACGGCCTCGCGCACTTTGCTGAACGCGGCCGGCGACCCTTCTGTAGCGCTCTACGTCACGTCGCAGATACTCTGCGAATTTTATTCGATCGTCACCAGCCCGCGACGGGTCAAGGTAGTTTCTTCTTCAGCTGAGGCCCTGAGCATCATTTCGGCGATGCTGGCCCTCCCCGGTCTGTACGTGTTGCCGACCCCGGCCCGCGCCGTCGCGGGCTGGATGCAACTGGTGCAGCGCCACCCGGTAACCGGCGGAGACGTATTCGATTTGCAGATCGTCGCGACCATGCAGGCGAACGGGATTCAACGAATTTACACGTTCAACGTCGACGACTTTAAAGTGTTTCCGGAACTCGCGGTTCTGGCCCCGTAAGCCCCCCTGTTTCTATGCGGCGCGAAGCGCCACACGGACGTTCTTCCGCAGCGGCATCAGCGCAAGGTTAAAGGCCCAAACCCCATAGAAGGTAGCCAACACAAAAACATGTCACGCTTGAAAAGCCGCAAGCTAAAATCGTTGAGTACCAACGAGGGGTGTAGCTCGTGACGTCTTGGCTGTATTCGTCGTATCGCCATAGAAGCAGGGCGCAAAAAAGGTAACAGTTCAGGTCCTGCAAAAGTCGTGTCGCAGAAATCTTTAAGAATCTTAGGCTTGGACCTGGATATTGCTTGAAAAACCTGGCAGTGTATATGTTTGAGGGCATCGCGGCGCCACTCGCAGCGCACCCCCTATAAAAACGCGACGGTCTTAACCCCGGAAATATCGAATCGCTTGCGGCACCGCAGATTCTTGCACATCGTCTGCAAATCCAGCAGCAGCATATAACTCTGCGCTTTCGCAAACTTCGCCCGATCCCGCTCATCGGCCCCGCCCGGCAACCGATCCTTCTTCGTCCTCACGATGTAGTTCAGATCGTAGGTATCCTGCGTGCGGCAGAACGGACAGTTCAGCGTCTGCGGCTTGGTGGCCTTCGACTCCGAGTAATACGCGCGCTCGTCCACTTCAGCGCTCGGCCATCGGCACCCACGGCATGCCGTCGGGATTGCCCTTGTATTCGGCGCGCGGCCGGATCAGTCGATTATTGTGATACTGCTCCAAAATGTGCGCCGTCCACCCCGACATACGGCTCACCGCGAAGACCGGCGTAAACAGGTCCACCGGAATCCCCAGCGAATAATAGGTCGAAGCGGAATAGAAGTCGACATTGGGATTCAGCTTCTTCTCGCCCTTCACGGTCTCTTCCACCTTGCTCGACATCAGATAGAGGTCCTCGTGACCCGTGCTCTTGCCCAGCGCTTCCGACATATGCCGGAGGTGCGTGGCGCGCGGGTCTTCGGTACGGTACACGCGGTGCCCAAAGCCCGGCATCTTGATCTTATGGGCGAACATTTCATGCACGCGCGCCACCGCTTTATCCGACGTGCCCACTTCGAGCAGCATCTTGATCACATCCTCGTTAGCGCCGCCGTGCAGGGGACCTTTCAACGCGCCGATCGCCGAAGTCACGGAGGAATAAATGTCGGAAAGCGTGGCCGCCGTAACGCGCGCCGCAAAAGTGGACGCGTTCAATTCATGTTCCGCGTGCAGCACCAGCGCCACGTCGAACGTGTGCTCCATGATGGCGTCCGGCTTCTTTCCCGTCAGGCAATACAGGAAATTTCCCGCAAAACTGAGCGCGGGATCGGGCGCGACTGCGGGCTGCCCGGTGCGCAGGCGGCCGAACGAACTTACGATGGTCGAAGTCTGCGCCATCAACTCGGTGGCTTTCAGCTGATTCGCCGCCGGCGTCATATCCTTCGCGTGCGGATCGTAAAGGCTGAGCATGGAAACCGCCGTACGCAGCACGTCCATCGGCGCGCCCTTCAGGTTGGCCTTGAGGAACTCTTCCACCGGCGCCGGAATGGCCGCGTGGGCGAACAAATCCGCTTTCAGGCCGGCCAGTTCGTCCGGCTTCGGCAGCGCGCCCTTCCAAAGAAGCCAGATCACCTCTTCGAAGGTGGCGTTCTTCGCCAGAGTGTGGATGTTATAGCCGCGGTAGCTGAGGATGCCCGCGTATCCGTCTATGTAGCAAATTTCCGATTCGCCGGCGACGACGCCTTCAAGTCCTGCGGCTGGGGGAACGGTGGTCGTGCTCATTTGGTCACCTTTTAGTCTATTTCAACAGTGGTTTTCTCAACTTGCCGATGGTGCGGTGCAGCATGATCGCCCACGGATTTTTGTGTGGGCAGATGGGGTAGGGCGCGTAACTGATGGCATCTTTGTTCTTCTCTACCCAGAGTTTTTCGGTGCGCGTGGAGTTCACCGCAACCGTCAGCAGCACGCCCGTATTACACGATTCGCTGTCGGTCAGGCCCAGAACCTTCCGATCCGGAGCGTCGTTCTTCGGGCCCCAGTCGTCCACGAATTTGGCGAAATCGTAGCCTTTGCACGGCGTCTCGGGCGTGCATCCCCAGATGCGGTACGCGCTTTGATAATCGCCGCGCCGCACCGCGTTCACGAAGGCTTTGACGACGCCTTCCTGATGGTGGTTCTTCAAAAGATACCAGCCGAGAGCGCTGACGACAACAGCGGAAAGCGTAATGACGATGCTGCGGATAATGATCGTGTTACGCCGCTCTTCACCTGCGCCGTAATGATCCAGGTAGCCCGCCATACGCGTCTGATTCTGTTTTACCAGACCGCTTCTTACGAGGCGGAGCTACTTCGCGGGATAGGCTTTGTTATAGGCCGCGATCACGTCGGTGGTGATTTCGAGGGCCGGTTTGAAGTAGAGCGACTGCCCCGCATCGACCACCAGATCGACGTCTTTTCCCTGGGCGACTTTGGTGATCACATCGCGCATTTTCTGCGCAGCCTTGCCCAGAATGTCCTGGCGGTCGCGCTCGAAATCCTGCTGCAGGTCGTCGGACAGACGCTGCAGGTCGCGTTGCTTGCGGGCACCCTGCGATTGCAACTCGGCCGCCGCCTGCTGGTTCAGCTTTCCGCTCTCCAGTTGCTGTTGGATGGACTGCAGATCGGTCTGTAGCTTGTTGATCTCGTCCTGGCGAGGCTTGTACTTGGCTTCCACGGCCGCCCCTGCCTTCTTCAATTCGTCGGATTCGGCCAGCGCTTTCTGCGTGTCGACGACGGCGACCTTCAACTGCGCGGATGCCATGGAGGCAAAAGGTGCAGCCGCGAGGCAAAGAAAAGCCGCACGGATTGCCAGGGAACGAAACATATCTATCAGGGCTCCTTAGGAATGGAAACCCACAGATTACCACAACTGTTTCCAATGACTTCAGATGCCAATGCAGGACATGTGGGACAGGCGCTTCCGCCTGTCCCACATTACTCTCGACAGTCGTCGTCTTCAGGCCGGCCCGAAGATTCTCTGGAAGAACGCCCGCGTGTCCCGCCGCAGCCGCTTGGTCACCGTCTCAAGCGTCCCGTCGAGCGTTCCCGGAGGCGTCCAGCGGCTCACCAACTCACTCAGGATGGCGATCTGCGCGGGGTTAGTGGGCAAGCGCCCCTCCGCCTGGCCGGTAGACACCCGCATCCCGTGGTCGATGGCCCGGTAGAACGTGGCGGCGTTGGTCAGAAACTCCGCATCCAACCGGTCGATGTGCCCCATTTTCTCGATGACCTCGATGCGCGCCGGAGTATTGAGCACCTTGTAGAACAATCCGGCCCCGCGCAACCGCAGATACATCAGAACAAAATCGATGTCGTAATAACCGCCCGGACCGGCCTTCAGAGGATTGCGTCCGCCCTGCTCCCGCTCGAGCCGCGACCGCATATGTGCCAGTTCGTTGCGCGAGCGTCCGCTCTGCCCATACCTCCGCCAGTCGATCTGCTGCAGCTCGTTGAGAAACGCCGTGGCGCGCTCCGGATTCCCCGCCACGCCGCGCGCCTTCATGTAGGCAATGCCCTCCCACGCTTCGGCGTGCAGCGCGAAGTATTCTTTGTACGCGCCCTCGGTCTGCACCAGCGCGCCTTCCCGCCCATTGGGCCGCAGCCGCGTGTCGATGGTGAAAACCACGCCGTCGCCGGTGTAGGAACTGATCACGTTGATCAGCCGTTCCGCCACGCCGGTCCAGAACAGCGTCTCCGCGGCATCGGCGTCGGGAATCACGAAAGTGAGATCGGCATCGGAAGCGAGATCGAATTCCCGCATGCCCAGCCGCCCCAGCGCGACCACCGTCAGCTGATTTGAAGGCCTGTAGTCGCCGCTCGCCGGAGGAGCCGTGGCCAGCGCGTCGGCCAGAGCGATGTCATAGGCCGCGGCAACAATCGAGCCGGCCAGATCCGAAGTGCGCTTCAGAGTCCGGAATACGGAAACCCGGTGGTAAATGCTGTCGGCCTGGATGCGTACCATCTGCTCGCGAAAGAAGCGGCGCAGTTCCACCGGCTCGCGCGGCGCTTCGAAGCCCGTCCGCCCCTGCCGCGCCCCGCACGCCTGTGCCACCTGATAGATCAGGTCCGGATGCCGCACCAATTGATCGGCCAGGTATTGGCTGTGTTCGAAGATATCGATAATCCCGCGCGCCACTTCGTCGTTATCCTCGAGCAGGCGAAGCCACTCCGTATTCTCAAGGACCTTGTCGAGGAAAGACTCCATGTTGTCCTGGTTGCGCAGTATTCCTCCATTAGAAACCAGGCGGCATAACGCGGGGGCGCGCAGATCCAGATAACGCTTAAGATTAACGGAGGGAAATTCGCCGCGTTGGGGCGCTTCCGCGGCTTCGATCACCGTCTCCTCGGGAATCTCGCTTTCGGGTATGGAGCCGGCGGGCTCGGGAGCGCTGTAAAAGATGGGCCGCTGCGAGTGGATCACGCGGTCGTAGAGATCCTGCACGCCCGAGAAATGGCGGTCGAGTTCGCGTTCGAGGGTGCCGGCGGACGGCAAACCCACCAGCCCCCCGGAAAGCGCCTGCGGCATCTTGCGGGCCAGCAGATCCAGTTGATCTTTGTCGCGCGGCAGTGTGTGGATCTGCCGGTCGTCGTCGAACTGCAGCCGATGCTCCAGATGGCGCATGAACTGGTAAGCCGAAGCGAGGCGCGAATATTCCGAACTCGACAACCATTCCTTGTCGCGCAGACGCGAAAGCGCGAGCAATGTGCCGCCATGCCGCACCCAGGGCTCGCGGCCGCCATGCAGCCGCTGCAGGCACTGCACCAGAAACTCGATATCGCGAATACCGCCCTTGGCCAGCTTGACGTCGACGGTGTTGCGTTTGCCGGGCCGCGCGTGCCTCTCCCGGCGCGCCTGCTTCTCATGAATGCGCGCGCGCGTTTCCGACACCGCTTCCACCGTGCTGAAATCCGTGGTGGTTTTGTAAATCAGCGGCTCGACGAATTCCAGCAGCTCGCGGCCGGGACGCGGATCGCCGGCGGCTACGCGCGCCTTGATCAGCATCTGCAGCTCCCAATCGCGTCCGCGCGTGGCGTAATACTGCTTGGCGCCTTCGAGCGACTGGCACACCTCGCCGAGGCTTCCATCCGGCCGCAGCCGCAGATCCACCCGGTAGCACATGCCCTCGGGAGTGTACGTCGAGAGCATTTCGGTCATCATGTTAGCGGCGCGCTTGAAGAATTCCCTGGTGGTCGCGCAACCGGCCGGGCTCGAGCTATCCCCGGAGTAGACAAACAGCAGATCGATATCGGAACTGTAGTTGAGCTCCTTGCCGCCCAGCTTCCCCAGCGCGATCACGGAAAATGCGTTGTCGCGCGGACTGCCGGGCTCGCGCGAAAGCTCGCGGCGGATGGCGCGCCAGGTCACATTGAGGATTCCGTCGGCCAGATTCGACAGATCCTCGGCAGTCTCCGAAACATCGGCGAAGCGCAGAATATCCCTCAGTACGATGCGCAGGATCTGGCGGCGCCGGAACAAAGCCAGATCGACCGGGCGCGGCAGCCCGTCCGCCGGCAGAGAAGCCATTAGCCGCTCTTCATACTCTTCCGGAAGGAAGCCGCGGTGCAGATCGCGCTTGGCGGCGATTTCGAGCAGCCATTCGGGATAACGGATCACCGCGTCCGAAAGAAAATGGCTGTAAGAGAAAATCGTCAGCGCGTAGCGGAGGGCCGTCGAATCCTGCCAGAAACGGCCTGCGTGCGCGGGCGCTTCCTCCATCAGACGATTGAGAAAATGTACCGAGTCGTCGGGATTCGGAAGTAACGGAAGGAGGGCTCTTACCACGCGCAGCGCTGGCAAAGGCAGTTTTTCCAAATGTTCAATTTCCGGACGCGCACGTACCGCGTCCCGAAACTGGATCTCTTCGTGGAGACTCAGCACCTTATCGATTATACCCGTAGCCAAACGATCTTATCTGCAAATGTCGGTCCAAACGCTGGGGCATAATATGGTCATGCGCTTGCGGCTGTTCTTGGGGGCGATTTTTTTGGCTGGACCACTCCTTAACGCGCAAGTGGCGGTCAGGGAATACAACCTCCACATCCCCCGGGATCGAGCGGTCTTTTTCACCATGGCGGTCACGCCCGACGCGGACGTGCTTTCCTGGGTGGCGAAGGCCGATGGCAAGTGGCTCTTGACCCGGGTCCGTAACTGGCTGGACTTCACGCCGAAAGAACAGACCATCGACGTGCCCAGCTGGACTCGCGCCGATCTGGCCGCGGCATTCGGCCCGCCTCATCCAGACCTTTTTGTCACACCGGATGGACATTTTGCCATCTGCGTTGCCTCCGCCAAGTGGAACCGTAACCAACAGGTTTCCTGGGATACCCTGATTTCCGTCGTCGACCTGCAAAGGTTCGAGGTGGTCGCGACGGCCCATCCGCCCGTGAATCCGGGCGAAACCCGATCCTTTTATCTGGATGGCGCACAGCACCTCGTATTAGAGACAAATCAGCGTCTCTTATTGCTGGACGTGCCGTCGTTATCGGTCATCCCAAGCGACGATAAGGATAAGGTGATGATCGTCGGAGGGAGCCGCGAAACCGGGAACGGAAAACGAGTCTCCCTGAACGGCCGCACCTACCAGTTGGTCATGGAGGGCGGAGCAAAATTGAAAGTCTACGAGGTCAGGGAGTAACCGGTGTCACCAGCGGCGCCGGTGGAAGTATCGGAGGCGCGGGGATCTCCGCCGGCACGGGCGCCACATACCTTTGCGCGGGCGGCGGAACGAACGGTTTGGGCGGACCCGGCACGGGGCTCACCAATTGATCGTGCGTCGCTACTTCGAGGCTGAGGTAAACCACGCAGGCGACCGCGGCCGCCGCGGGAATCCACTGCCACTGCCAATTTTTTGGCACCCTACACGTCCAGGTTTTTGACGTCCAGCGCGTTATCTTCGATGAACCGGCGCCGATTCTCCACATCCTCGCCCATCAGCGTGGTGAAAATCAGATCGGTCGCCACCAGATCCTCGAGGCGCACGCTCAGCAACGTACGCTTCTCCGGATTCATCGTGGTATCGGCAAGCTGCTCGGCATTCATTTCGCCCAGCCCCTTATACCGCTGCACGGAAGCGTCGCGTTTGCCCTCGATTTTCACATGCTCCAGCAGATCGCGCCAATTCGCGAGGACATCCTTATGCTCGTTCCGCGTCACCGTAAAAGGCGGAGCATTCACCTTCGCGATCTGCTTCGCCAACACGCGGAACTTCCGGTACTCCGGCTGGTGCGACGTTTCGATGTTGATGCGCCGCAGCGCGTTGGTCGAATCGTGGTACGTGACCGAGAACGCCGAGTGCTCTTCGTCGGCCTGAATTCCCGCGTCGACGCCCGCCTTCTTCAGCGCGGCCACCAGCGCTTCCATGTTTTCCCGCACACCGAAATCCGCCTTGGTGTCGACCGCCAGGCCGGCATCCGCCAGCGCCTCCACCACGCGCGATTCCCGCAGCCGGCGCTCCAGCTTGTGCGACATCTGCTGGAACTCGTCGAGGTTCATCAGGAAGGCGCGCAGCTCACCGCCATCCACGCTGCCTTTCGAGCCATTGCCGCCAAACTCCACCGTGAGGTTCTCAGTCGCGCGCCGCATGATCTCGCGCGTAAACTCCGTCTCGTTCTTGATGTACTTCTCGCTCTTGCCACGCTTGATGCGATAGAGCGGCGGCTGCGCGATATACACGTGCTGCTTATCGATCAATTCCTGCATATGCCGGAAGAAGAACGTCAGCAGCAGCGTGCGGATGTGCGAGCCATCCACATCGGCGTCCGTCATGATGATGATCTTGCCGTAGCGCAGCTTCGAGGCGTCGAAATCGTCCTTGCCGATACCCGTGCCCATGGCCGTGATCAGCGCGCGAATTTCTTCGTGGCCCAGCATGCGATCGTAGCGGGCTTTTTCGACGTTGAGAATTTTTCCCTTGAGCGGAAGGATGGCCTGGAAGCGCCGGTCGCGCCCCTGCTTGGCGGTGCCGCCGGCCGACTCGCCCTCGACCAGAAACAACTCGCACTTCTCCGGATCGCGCTCCTGGCAGTCGGCCAGCTTGCCGGGAAGTCCGCCCGAATCGAGCACGCCTTTGCGCCGCGTCAGATCCCGCGCTTTGCGAGCAGCTTCCCTGGCACGCGCGGCGTCAATTGCCTTGGAGACGATTTTTTTCATCACCGCGGGATTCTTCTCGAAGAACTCCCCCAGCTTGTCGTTGACAAACTGCGTCACCTGGCCGGCGATATCGCTGTTGAGTTTGCCCTTGGTCTGTCCTTCGAACTGCGGCTGCGGAACCTTCACGCTGATCACTGCGGTGAGGCCTTCGCGCACGTCGTCGCCGGTCAGATTCTCTTTCACGTCTTTGAAGAGACCCGCCTGCTGTCCGAAGAAATTGATGGTGCGCGTTAGAGCGCTGCGGAAGCCGCTCAGGTGCGTGCCGCCATCGACGGTGTTGATGTTATTCGCGAAGCTGAACAGCGTCTCCGCGTAGCCGTCGTTGTACTGTAGAGCGATCTCAATCCCGACCGTGCCGCTCGGCCCCGGCTTTTCGCCCTCGATATAAATCGGATTCTCGTGCAGCACGGACTTGCCGCGGTTCAGATGCTTGATGAACTCGGCAATGCCGCCGTTATAGAGAAAAACGTCCTGGCGCTCGGGCTCGACGCGTTCGTCGCGCAGCGTGATCTTAAGGCCCTTATTCAGAAACGCCATCTGGCGCAGGCGCTGCGCTAAGGTGTCGTAATTGAACTTGCTCGCCTCCATCACGGTGGGGTCGGGCAGGAACGTGATCTTGGTGCCGGTCTTGCGCCCCGCTTTACCCGTGCGTTCCAGAGGCTTCTTCGGAACGCCTTTCGAATACTCCTGCTGCCACGTAAAACCTTCGCGCCAGATCTCGAGCTCCAGTTTCTCCGATAGCGCGTTGACGCAGCTCACGCCCACGCCGTGCAGGCCGCCCGAAACCTTGTAGCTGTTGGAATCGAATTTGCCGCCCGCATGCAGCTTGGTCAAAACCACTTCAGCGGCCGAAATACCCTCTTCCTTGTGGATGTCCACCGGAATGCCGCGGCCGTTATCGATCACCGTGATCGAGTCGTCGATATGGATGATGACGTTGACCTCGGTGCAATAACCGGCCAGCGCTTCATCCACCGAATTGTCCACCACCTCGTAAACCAGGTGATGCAGCCCTTCTTCGCGCGTCGAGCCGATGTACATGGCCGGCCTCTTACGCACGGCTTCCAGGCCCTCCAGAACCTTGATCGAGCTGGAGTTGTATTCCTCAGGCGGTTGCGGCGGAGATACGGGCGTCAGAAAATCATTTGTCATAGGGTGTTTTCGTCGGGACTTCCGGTCAGATGCGCATGGGCATCACGACATATCTGTACTGCTCCTGTTCCGCGCCCTCGACCGGATCGTCGGCGGGCTGTAGTTCACCGGCGCTCTTCTGATCCCTCAGCGAAAAGGAAACATGCGCCTGCGGAACCGCGCGTAGAAAGTCGAGCAGGTACTGTGCGTTAAAACCAATTTCAAAATCGGGCCCGGAATACTCGCTCGGAACGCTTTCTTCCGATTCACCCGTCTCAAGGGCGGACGAGAAGACCTTCACTTCGCCAGCCGTGAATTGAACGCGAATCGCCTTCGAACGCTCGTCGGCAAACTGCGCCACACGTTCGATTGCGCCTTTCACTTCTTCCTTGATCAACCGGGCAATGTGCGTATTATCGACGGGAAGTACGCGTTCGTAGTCGGGAAAATTTCCGGTTAGCTTGCGTGTGATCAGCAAGCGCGGGCCGAACTCGAAGAAGAGATGATTATCGTCTCCCGCAAAACGTACCTTCTCGGTGCCGCCATCGTCGGTGAGCTTGGTAATTTCTCCCATCGCCTTACGCGGCACCAACGCCCGGTATGCCGGATGGCCATTCGAACCCGCGGCAGCGTCGCGATGTACATACGCGAGCCTGTGGCCATCGGTCGCAACCATCGTCAGTCCTTTATCGCCCAACAGCAGCAGTGCGCCATTCAGCGTGAAGCGGCTCTCTTCCATCGAGATCGCGAACATGGTCCTCGCGATCATCGCGGTCAGACTCTTCGCGGGGATCTCGGCAACCGCCTCGGGCATGGGAGGCAGCTCGGGAAAACTTTCGCGGCTCATTCCCGCTATGCGCGTCTTCGATCGTCCGCACGTCAGCGATGCCCAATGGTTCTCGGCAAACTTCACCGCGATATCGGCATCCGGCAACAGACGCACATAATCGAGGAGCTTGCGCGCCGGGATGGTACCCGAACCTTCTTTTCTGACCTTAGCCGGACAGGATGTACGCAGCCCCAGCTCCAGATCCGTCGCCGTTAGGTACAAACGGTCTCCGGAAGCTTCGAGCAGCACATTCGAGAGGATCGGAATGGTGGTCTTTTTCTCGACGACGCCCTGCGACAGACTCAGTTCGCGTACCAGATCTGCTTTGCTGACAGTGAATTCCATTTGAGTTGCTCCAGTCTCTCTCTTATGACGGTATAAATACCTTCCCTAAGAGAACCGTATTCGTAGGGGGTGTCGAAATGTGGAAGACTATCTAAATTATACAAAACTTAAGCGCTTTCCGCTATTCGGAGGTGTGTAAACCGGACCCAATACATGAGCGCGTCGGGCCCTGTCACCGTTTATACACAGAAATCCAGAGAGGCTTTTTCGAGCCCTCTGTGAATATCGATATAAGTTCATTGAAATGAATCTGTTACGCTGTTGATCAATTTGTTCAGATCGGGATCGTTCGCTCGTTGTTCGCCGATCTTGTTGATGGAATGGATCACAGTGGTGTGGTGTTTGCCGCCAAACGCGCGTCCAATCTCCGGCAGAGATGCGTTGGTGAGCTCCTTGACCAGATACATGGCCACCTGCCTGGGTCCGACAATCTCCTTGCGATTGCTCTTTTCGCGCAACTGGGAAAGCTTAATGCCGTACTTTTCGGCGACCGCTTTCTGAACCGAATCGATAGTGATACGGCGATCCTGCTTCTCGAGCAGATGTTTCAACACCTGCCTTGCCATAGTGATGGAAATCGTAGTGCGTGTCAGCGAGGAGTAAGCGACCAGCTTAACCAGTGCGCCCTCCAGTTCACGGACATTCGATTTGGTCTTTTCGGCGATGAAGGTGCAGACATCGTGTGGAAGACGCGTGCCTTCCAGTTCCGCTTTTTTCTCGAGAATCGCCATCTTGGTCTCGAGATCGGGCGGCTGGATGTCGGCCATCAGACCCCACTCGAAGCGGGAGCGCAGACGCTCCACCAGGCCACCGATATCTTTGGGTGAGCAATCGCTCGAGATCACGATTTGCTTCTGAGCGTCGTGTAGTTCGTTGAATGTGTGGAAGAACTCTTCCTGAGTGCGATCCTTCGAGCCCAGCGATTGAATATCGTCGATCAATAAGACATCGGCGGTTCGATAGCGTGCCCGCAACTGCGGCATCTTGCCGTGTTTGATCCCACTCACCACTTCGTTGGTGAAGCGTTCGCTGGTGGTGTAGATCACGCGTGTGCTGCCGCGTGTAATCAATGCACGTCCGATGGCATGCATCAGATGGGTTTTCCCCATGCCGACGCCGCCATACAGATAGAGGGGGTTGTAGCGGCGGGAAGGATCCATCGCAACGGCTTGGGCCGCGGCATGCGCGAACTGGTTTGAGGCCCCGACAACGAACGATTCAAAGGTGAACTTCGGATTCAGGCTGACTGGCGATTCCATCTCGGGCAGAAAGTCGGCGCGCAGTCCGGGACTGCCGGGCGCCGGGTGTGGGTCGGATTTTGCGTACGAGCTATCGAGTGTGAAAGCTACATGATCGAGCCCAAGTCCGAGACCGCGAACCAGTGAATCGATCCGGTGTGAGTACTCCTCCTGCAGGAAGGATGCCGAGTGTTCGTCAGGCACATGAACGACGAGGGTTTTGCCGTCGATCCGGGCGAACCGGGTGCGCGTGATCCAATTCTCGAAACTCTCTGCATTCAGCTTCTGTTCGAGCTGTTCTTTGACTAAATCCCAAGGGCTTTGCTGCTCACCAGTCACAAGACAACACTTCTCCTTGAAGAGCCGACTGAGCTCCTCCGCTGGGGAGGCCTACGCCTCGTTAATAAGTTTCCGGGTTACGCCAGGAATGGGGGCCGTTCTTTGAGTCCCGCTACGCTGAACAGGAGGTAGTCTAGCACAACTGGACCGCGTTAAATCAGGTTGCAAATGGATAAATATTATGTTTCCGATTTGGGCTGGGCCGGAGCGGACGGGTACGCCGTAATCCGGTCGCGTTTGAGCATGTGATCGACGTGATGTTGCATGTGGAGAACATAATCTTCGATCAGAAAAGCGAGGGTGACCCGCGCTGCGGATCCAATGGAACACAGCGCTTTCATGCGAGATTCCGGTATTTGTGCTATCAAGTGCGCGAGGAAGCGGTTGTACCGGAACCAAAAATCCGCGATCGATTGCCACGGCATTTCCTGGTAGCCATGGAGTTCGACCCAATCGTTCTGCGCGTACCCTGGGCCGTGGTATTCGGGCTCAAGCGCGGCGCGCACGAAACGCATGTGATTGTTGGCGGCGGAATCGATCAGATGCCCGAGTTCCTGCTTCGGCGACCACGAGTCCTGGCCGGCCGGATGAACTCCGGCCTGTTCCTCGGTCACCGCAGCGAGGTTCGGATATTCGCGTTCGATGGTTCGCTCGAGAAGAAGAGAAAGATCCATTCCCACCAAGGCTGTCTTTACCAGATTAACAGCGATTCCTCGAACAGCCGGGCCAGCTCCTCGGGTCCGGCGGGCCGCGGTGAAAGTTTCGTGACGCGATGCTGCGGCAAAGTTCCCCCCACAAGCGCGGGGATGTCCGCAGTGCCATAGCCCAACGCGCTCAACCCATTCGGTATGCGAAGGTCCTGCATCATGCGAATCAGGTGATCGGAGAGAATCGTTCCGGCATCGGTCGATTTGGCATGCGCGATATCGGCGCCGAGAATTTCCGCCGCCTGTAGATGCCGCTCGGGCGAAGCCTGCGCGGTGAAGCGGAAGACCGCCGGAGCATTCAGAATCACCGAGATTCCATGCGGTACCAGCGGATGATCGACCGCCTCATACCCCGGTGCGCGAAAGCTGCGCACAAGACCCGCGACCGGATACGACATGCCGTGCGGAAGATGCACCCCCGCGTTACCGAACCCAATACCGGCATAGGTGGCGGCGAGCATCATGGCTTCGCGCGCTTCATCATCCGACGGATCGGCAAAGGCGCGGCGAATGTATTTCGCGGTGAGGCGCAGCGCTTCGAGACTCCAAAGGTCGCTGATCGGATTCGAACCCTGATAGGCGGGGCGAAGAATGGGCCGCTCGGGCCGCGGACGGCTGCGGAAAGGAATGGCGGTCCATGACTCTATGGCGTGGCTGAGAACGTCGAGGCCCGAAGAAGCGGCGACCGCCGGAGGCAGCGTACGGGTATTATCGGGATCCACAATGCCCAGCGTGGGCTTGAGACGCCGATGGGCGATTCCTGTCTTGGCGCGAAGCGGTTTGTAATCGAAAATGGAGACGCCGGTGGTTTCGCTGCCCGTGCCCGCCGTAGTGGGGATGGCGATGAGGGGCTTCAGCGGACCTGGCACAGGTTTCCCTTTTCCCACCGGCTGATTGACGTAGTCGAGGAAATCGGCTGGCCAGCAACTGTAGAGGTTGGCCGCTTTGGCGGTATCGATGGTCGAACCGCCGCCGATGGCCAGAAAGGAATCGTAATCCTGGGCCGAGGCTGCGCGGATGGCCTCCTGCACCGAAGCATCGCCGGGCTCGACCTGAACGCGATCGAAGACGGAATAGCAAACCCGATTGGCCTCGAGCGATTCGAGCGCGGTGACCACGGGATGCAGGTTGCGCAGATTCGGATCGATGAAAACGAGGACGTTCTTCAGCCCCAGATCGACGAGGTCGGCGCCCACTTCCCGGGTGGCCCCGGAGCCGTAGCGTATGGCCGACGTTGCCATTTCGAATGCGTATTCGTGTAGCATGGTGTTTGACAGGTGCCCGGTCTGCAATAGAAAATAGAAGTTTACTCCAGGCGGGAGTAACTCAGCTGGTAGAGTGCGACCTTGCCAAGGTCGATGTCGCGGGTTCGAATCCCGTCTCCCGCTCCATTCCGTTCACCCCTTCCCGAATCCGCCTCGCCGGCGTCACATCCTGAATACTATGAGAGATTCGGTGGCTGACGCTCGTCAGACGATCCATGCGGCGCTTGCCGAATTCGGCGAATCCCTCGCTGTCCTGACCAGTTTCCAGCGCGAAGGCGTAATCATTCTCGACCTCGTGATGCAGGTGGCCCCGCGCACGCCGGTGATGACCATAGATACCGGGCGCCTGCCCGCGGCCACCTTCCGCATGATTGACGGAATAGAACGGCGCTACGGTATCGCGGTGGAACGTATTGTCCCCGATCCGCACGAGGTTTCTTCCATGATCGAACGGCACGGGCGCGATCTGTTCCGCGACGGCGTCGCCCTGCGCATGCTGTGCTGCAACGTCAGGAAGGTCAGGCCGCTGGCGCGCCGCATCGTGGGCGTGGGGGCATTCTTCAACGGGATGCGCCGGGCGCAGGACGAATCGCGCGCCAATATTGAGATCTTCGACCGTAGCTCCTCTCCGGTAAAAATCAGCCCTCTGGCGGATTGGAGCGCCGAAGACGTCGCCCGCTACACGCTTGACCACGGATTGCCCGAGCATCCGTTGTACGCCGCGGGATACACCAGTATCGGCTGCGATCCCTGCACGCGCGCGGTGACGGCGGGTGAGGACGAACGCGCCGGCCGCTGGTGGTGGGAGCTCGATGCGGCGAAGGAATGCGGGCTGCACTTCAGCGCCGATGGCAAGGCCGAGCGCACCGTGGATGTGCTCTTACGGGAGCTGCTCACTTGACCGGCGCCTTTAACCATCGGGGTTTTACGCTCTGGCTCACCGGGATGTCCGGCGCCGGTAAGAGCACTATCTCGGATATGCTGATGGCTCGGTTTCGATCCGCCCAGGCAAAGGTGGAGCTGCTCGATGGCGACATCGTGCGCACCAACCTCTCGCAGGGCCTCGGCTTCGGCCGCGAGGATCGCGACACCAATATTCGCCGCATCGGCTTCGTCAGCGAACTGCTTACGCGCAACGGGGTGATCGTGGTGGTGGCGGCCATTTCGCCCTATCGCGAGACGCGTGAGGAGGTGAAGCGGAAGATAGGGAAGATCGGCAGCTTCGTTGAGGTGCATGTCGATTGCCCCATTGAAGTGCTGGCGGCGCGCGATGTGAAGGGCCTCTATAAGCGCGCGCTGGCGGGTGAAGTGGGTAACTTCACGGGCATTTCCGATCCCTATGAGCCGCCGCTCGAGCCTGACGTGGTGGTGCGCTCGGATCGCGAAACCGTCGACGAAAGCGTGGAGAAGATCTGGCGGGAGCTGGAACGGAGAGGGCTGATCTCAATCGAATGATCGACCTGCACACTCACACCGATCAATCGGATGGGACGTTCACGGCCGCGGAGTTAGTGGCCGAGGCCGAGCGCGCAGGGTTGAGTGCGCTCTCGATTACGGATCACGATACGTTCGCCGGCTACGACCTGGCGCTGCCATTCGCGAAGGCGGCGGGCCTCGATCTGGTATGCGGGATCGAGTTGTCGACCAAATACGGGGGCGCGTCGGTGCATCTGCTGGGATATTTTCCCTGGGGCCCACCGGCGGCGGAGTTTCGGGCATGGCTGAGATTTCTGCTGGAGAGCCGGCGCGACCGCAATCGGCGCCTGATCGAGAAATTGCGCTCGCTGGGCATCGACATCACACTGGCCGAAGTCGAGACGATGGGCAGAACGCTGACCGGGCGTCCGCACTTCGCGAGGGTCCTGGTGGATAAGGGATACGCCAAAGACATTCAGGATGCGTTCGACAAGTACCTGGACGAATCGGCGCGCGGATACGTGCAGCGGCATGAGGTCCCGATCGAAGAAGCGATCGAGCGCGTGGTGGCTGCCGGAGGGATCGCATCGCTGGCGCATCCGGTGCGCGTCGCCCGGAATAATTGGGCGAAGCTGGCCGAATACGTGGGGGCGATGGCGGGGATGGGTATGGGCGCGATTGAAGTCTGGCACAGCGACCACACGCCGGAGAATGTGGCTTACTACCTTTCGCTGGCGGAGCGGTTTGGCCTCGCCGGCACGGGAGGATCGGACTTCCACGGCGCGAACAAGCCTCAGATTTGCCTGGGAACCGGCCTGCGCAACAACCTGTGCATCCCCGATCAGGTTCTGACCGATCTCCGGACAAGACGTTAAACGATAAGTGGTGGGCACGGGCAGATTCGAACTGCCGACCTGTCGCTTAGGAGGCGGCCGCTCTATCCAACTGAGCTACGTGCCCAAACCTGTATTATTGTACCGTTTCAGGCCTTTTGCGCCGATATCTTTGCGGTAGTGCATGCCCTCGAAATGGATCTGTCTGGTGGCCGCGTAAGCCCGGTTGATGCTGTCCTTCAGGGTGGAACCCGTGGCCGTGACACCCAGCACGCGGCCGCCCGAGGTGAGGATGTCGTCGCCATCCTGCCTGGTGCCGGCATGAAAGACCACGGCATTGCGAACATCATCAAGGCCAGTGATCTTCTTGCCAGTCGGGAATGAACCAGGGTAGCCTCCCGAGGCAAGCACTACGCAGGTGGCAGGGTCGGGGGACCACCGGAGATCGGCGGCGGGCAGAGATTTCGAAGCTGCGGCCATCAGAACCTCGCCCCAATCGCTTTCGAGGCGCATCATCAACGGCTGCGTTTCGGGATCGCCCAGCCTGACATTGAATTCGAGGACCGAAGGGCCCTTGGGCGTCGTCATCAGGCCGGCATACAGGAATCCGGTGTAGGAGATGGCGTGGACCACCGGGTTGACGATCTTATCCAGAACATAGCCGCGCTGCGCCGCTGTAAGTAAAAGCGAATCGGAGTACGCGCCCATGCCCCCGGTATTGGGACCCAGATCGTCATCGAAAATCCGCTTGTGATCCTGCGACGGTTCGAGCGGCACGGCGCGTTTGCCGTCGCAGAGAGCGATGAAGCTGACCTCTTCGCCCTCGAGGAACTCTTCGATCACCATCGGGAACGCCAGCGTGGCGATGGCAGCCTCGGCCTCTTCGCGGGTATAGGCGATCACCACGCCCTTGCCGGCCGCCAGCCCGTCGGTCTTCAGAACCAGCGGCCAGGAGAAACGCTTGAGGGCGTCCCGCGCGGCGGCTGGGCTGGCGACGATTTCGTAGCGTGCAGTGGGCACCCCAAGCTCATTCATGAAGTTCTTGGCGTGGACCTTACTTCCTTCGAGCGCCGCGTTGCCCATGGTGGGTCCGACAATGGGCATGCCGTGCTTACGGAACAGATCGACGATGCCCGCGACAAGTGGCGCTTCGGGTCCCACCACGGTCAGCTCGACACCAAGGTGTTCCGCTAATGTTACATAATCCTTAGTAGTTTGGGCACCCGCGTGGCATGTCGCGACCAGAGCCGAGCCTGGATTCCCCGGCGCCGCGTGAACCTCCGTGACTGAAGGCGAATTGTGCAGTCGCCAGGCGAGGGCGTGCTCACGGCCGCCGCCGCCGATAACTAAGACTTTCAATGTGGTTGGCCCGGCTACAATAGTAACAATGTCCGATCATTCGTATGACGTGGTGGTGGTGGGTGGAGGGCACGCCGGCTGTGAGGCGGCCCGCGCCAGCGCCCGCATGGGAATGCGCACTGCCATGATCACCATGAATGCCGACCTGATTGCGCAAATGTCCTGCAATCCGGCGATCGGCGGAATTGCCAAGGGCCATTTGGTGCGAGAGATCGATGCGCTGGGCGGCGTGATGGGCGAAGTGGCGGATGCGGTGGGGATCCAGTTTCGCCTTCTGAATACGAGCCGGGGCCCCGCGGTTTGGTCGCCGCGCGCGCAATGCGATAAGAAGCAGTACCGCATCCGCATGAAGGAAGTGCTGGAGCGGGAGGCGAATCTCCATATCAAACAAGCCGAAGTGGCCTCGTTGACGATCGAGGACGGGCGCGTGCGTGGCGTCCGGCTGATGGATGGGCGCAATATCCGGTGCGCGGCGGTCGTCATCACCACCGGCACGTTCCTCAACGGACTGGCGCATATCGGCGAGCGGCAGTTTTCGTGCGGCCGGAATGGTGAGCCGCCATCGCAGATATTGGGGCACCAGATTCGCAGTCTGAGCCTCGGTTCGGCGCGCTTGAAGACCGGGACGCCGCCAAGACTCGATGCGCGATCAATCGATTGGTCGAAGTTCGAGCCGCAGCCGGGCGATGCGGAGCCGGCGCCGTTTTCCTTTCTGACTGCGAAGATCGACCGGCCGCAGGTGAATTGCTACCTCGCGCGGACAACGGCGGATACAAAACGGATTATTCGGGAGAGCATTGCCCGGTCACCGCTTTATAGCGGGCAGATTGAAGGGGTGGGTCCACGCTACTGCCCGTCGATCGAAGACAAGTTCGTAAAGTTCCCGGATAAGGAGTCGCACCAGATCTTCCTTGAGCCGGAGGGGCTGGATACGAACGAGATCTACGTGAACGGGATGTCGACCAGCATGCCGATTGACATACAGGCGGCCATGATTGCGTCGATTCCAGGGCTGGAGAACGCGGAGATGATCCGGCCCGGGTATGCGATCGAATATGATGCGATCGACGCGCGGGAGCTGGATCACCGGCTGGAAGTGCGGAAATTGCCGGGGCTGTTCCTGGCAGGGCAGATCAACGGGACATCGGGTTATGAGGAAGCGGCGGCGCAGGGGCTGGTCGCGGGAATCAACGCGGCGCGGAGTATTCAGGGGGCTGCGCCGGTGGTAATCCCGCGGACGGGTGGATATATCGGGATCATGGTGGACGATCTGATCACCAAGGGCGCGGACGAGCCGTACCGGATGTTCACGTCGCGGGCGGAGTTCCGGCTGCACCTGCGGATCGACAACGCGGACGAGCGGCTGACGCCGGTAGCCGAGGAGATCGGTCTGGCTTGCGCGGAGCGGCGGGAGTTGTTCGCGCGGAAGCGTGGCCAGGTGCGGCGATTGCTGAAGGAGTTGGAGGGAAGTCCGAAGGCAGCGTTGCTGCGGCGTCCGGAAGTTAAGATCGGGTCCCTTTTGCAGTGGATTGAGGGTGTTTTGGGCGAGGCGCCGGAGCGCGGCGTTCTGATGACGGCGGAAACCGAGGTGAAATACGAGGGGTACATCGTTCAGCAGCGCCGGCAGATGGAGCGAATGCTGGGGTCGGACGACCGGGTTATCCCATCGAGCCTGGAGTTCTGCCGGATTCCGGGGATTTCCCATGAAGTTGGCGAGCGTTTGGAGCGTGTGCGCCCGGCAACGTTAGGCCAAGCGGGGCGGATTCCGGGGGTTACGGCAGCCGCAGTGGCGATCCTGGACGTCTATTTAACCTTGAATGGCTCAAGGCTACCTCCTGGTGTTTCACGTGAAACATCAGGGGCACCGGTCAACGCTGATGTTTCACGTGAAACAGTCTGCGGCGTGATAGATTGACCCTTTGAGTCGAATCATCGCAGTTACGAACCAAAAGGGTGGCGTGGGCAAAACCACCACCGCTATCAATCTGGCCGCCGCCCTCGCTGCCAGCGACATTAAAGTCCTTGTCGTGGATTCCGATCCCCAGGGAAACACCACCAGTGGGTTTGGTATTTCAAAGACGCCGGGCATGGTCACCACCTACAACGTCCTCGTCGACGGGGCGGAAATCCATCAGGCCATCCAGCACACCGAGATGGAAGGCCTCGACCTCGTGCCCGCAGATAAAAACCTGATCGGCGTCAACTTCGAAATGTTTGCGGTGGAAGAGCGCGAATCCGTCCTGCGCCAGCATCTCAACCCAATCAGAGGCGAATATCGGTATATCCTGATCGATTGCCCTCCCGCGCTCGATTTGCTTACCCTCAACGCCCTGATGGCCGCGGATGCAGTTCTGGTTCCGATTCAGTGCGAGTTTTTCGCGCTGGAAGGTGTTTCCGAGTTAATGGACACCATCGACCGGGTGCGCGAATCGTTCGGCCACCCGCTCGCAGTAGAGGGGATACTCCTGACCATGTTCGACGATCGCACGAATCTGGCGCGCCAGGTGGCTGCCGACCTGCGCGAGTTCTTCGGTGCCGATGTGCTGAAAACCGTCATCCCGAGGAATATCCGGCTGGCCGAAGCCCCCAGCCACGGCAAACCGATTATTCTGTACGATCCGGGCTCGCGCGGCTCGGAAGCATACATCCAGTTGGCTAAAGAGATTCTCACCCATGAACAGACACGATCGGCGCAAAGCGCTCGGTAAAGGGCTGGGGTCCCTGCTTCCCACCCGCAATGCTCCAGCCACGGCTCCGGCAGCTCCAGCGCCGGAAACGCCCAGAGAGGGCAGCGTCGCCTGGATCCCCATTGATCAAGTCAAGCCCAATGCAAACCAGCCACGCCACGAATTCGATCCCGTGGCAATGATGGAGCTCACCCAGTCCATTGAGCGCGATGGCGTGATCCAGCCCATCATCGTTCGCCGGACAGCCCAGGGAGACTATCAGATCATTGCTGGAGAACGCCGGTGGCGTGCCGCTAAGTCCGTAGGGCTCAAGGAGATACCGGTTATCCCACGCACCGCCGACGACCAGAAGGTACTCGAGCTGGCGATCATCGAGAACATCCAGCGGGAGGATCTGAACCCGATCGAACTGGCGATGGGCTTTCAACGCATGGCCGCCGAGTTGGGTCTGAGTCACGATCAAATTGGGGAGAAAACCGGCAAAGACCGCGTTACCGTAACCAATACCATCCGGCTGCTCCAGTTACCCGAAGATCTACAGAACCTGATCGGCGCCAAAACACTCTCCGCGGGGCACGCGCGCGCGCTGTTGAAGATCTCCGATCCGCACACACAGCGGGAGATTGCCGAGCGCTGCGTAGGGGAGGGTTGGTCGGTGCGGCAGATCGAGGCCTACACAAAGGCGCCTCACCCCGCTCCGGCTCCGAAGCCCAAAACGGAACCTTCTCCGCAGGATCCGAACGTGAAGGCGGCCGCCGGAGAGCTCGAGAGCCGACTGGGAACCCGCGTGCGGATTATCGAGAAGGGGCGCGATAAAGGGTTGATCGAGATCGAATATTACTCGGCCGACGATCTGGACCGAATATATAACATAATAGCGGGAGAGCCGTCAGGACAGTAGCTTCAGGATGTCGGCGAGTTCTTTGCGAATGCCGGGCAACGGACCGGGGGCTGGAAAAAGCTCCGCCTGCGCGACTGGCGCCGCCTTGCGGGCCTTATCTTTACTCCCCCGGGATAACTCCTGGAGGGCCATGCGGGCTCCTTCAATGGTGAACTTCCTGTCATAGAGCAAGTGCTTGATCTGCAGCAGAAGCTCCACGTCTTTACGCCGGAACATGCGCTGGCCACTCGACGACTTGCGGGGCGAGAGGCCCTTGAACTCGGACTCCCAGTAGCGCAGCACGTAGGCCTCAACCCCCACAATCTGACTCACTTCGCCGATGCGGAAGAATAGCTTATCCGGAATCTCAGGCGTTGGGGCCGAGGCGTCGTCGAGCGCCGGAATCTGATCCATCATCCTTCATTGTGATACACGGCGCCGCTACGCCGGAACCGCTTCGGGCAATACGAAACGGTAGCCGATGCGGGGTTCCGTGGTGATGAACACGGGCTTGGCGCCGGGCGGCTCGATCTTCTTCCTTAATTGATTGATAAACACCCGGAGGTACTCGATCTGTTCGCCATATTCGGGGCCCCAGATCGCCTGCAACAGCCGCCGATGCGGAACCGGCTTGTTGGCCTGGGCGATCAGGTAGCGCAGAATATCGAATTCGGTGGGCGTCAGCCGCACCGTCTTACCCCCGGCAATCACGCGGCGATCGGCAAAATTGATCTCGAGACCCGGCACCGAGATCTGTTTCGGCGTCGTGTCGGTGGCAAATCCGGTGCGGCGCAAAGCGGCGCGGATGCGCGCCATCAGTTCGTCGAAGCTGAACGGTTTGTTGACAAAGTCGTCGGCTCCGGCATCGAGCGCGTCCACTTTCTCGCGATCCGATTCGCGCACCGAAACGATGATGATGGGCATATTCCAGCCCTGGCGAATGGCGCGGCAGGTCTCGAGCCCGCCCATCCCGGGCATATTGAGATCGAGAAGAACCAGATCGACGGTCTGGTGCTTCAGAAGGTCGAGCGCCTCCTCTCCATTCTGGACGTCCAGTACGTGGGCGCCCTGCGAAGTCAGGCTCGTGCGAAGAACCCTGCGTATCTGCGGTTCATCGTCGATCAGTAATACAGTACGATTCTCTATCACGTGTTGTCCCCGTTCTATCCACCGGCAGCGAGAATCGAAAGGCGGGACCATCCGGCGCGGCATCGAGCCATATCGTCCCCCCGTGCGTCTCGACAATCGCTTTCGCGATCGCCAACCCCAGCCCGGTACCCTCAACCTGCGACCGGTTTACAGCCCCTCGATAAAATTTACCAAAAATCCGCTCCCGTTCGTCGTCCGGAATTTGGGCCCCTTGATTCCAGACGGTCAAAACCACGTCCCGATCGCGCTCGACCGCACTGATTCGAATGCGCGCACCGGGCCGGGAATACTTCCACGCATTATCCACCACCTGCATCAACATCTGCTCGAGAAGAAAGCTGTCGCCCTGGATAAGGGGCAGATTGTAAGGTATGTCGGCGATCCATTCGCGCCGGGCCATATAACGGGATACGCGCGCCATCACGATGGCGGCGATCTCGGACAACGAACAGGGTTCGAGGCGCGGATTCGCCTGATGCGCTTCGATCCGGGCCAGATCGAGCGACTCCCGGATCAACTGATCGAGCCGGTCGGCCTCCTCATCGATCACGGTGACCAACTCCCGGCCATGGGCGGTGGAGATTTCCTGCGAACCGCGCAGCATGGAGGCTGCGGCCTTAATGGAAGTCAGGGGCGTCCTGAAATTATGCGCCAGCGCGTTGAGCACGGTATTCCTCAGCTCCTCACCCCTTTGAGTGGCCTCGATGCGCGCACGCTCCTCGGCGCTGCGGGCGCGGTCCAGCACCAGATCGATCAGATTAGCCAGCGCGCTCCGCACTTCGGCGGAAGGCTGCTTGCCATACAACTCGAGCACGCTGGTGGCGGGGCCGACGCCGGCTCGGGGACTGAACTCCAGGCGCGAACTGCGCCCGGGCGTCAGCACGCCCGATTGAAATGGAAGTTTTTCCCCTTCGATTCTGAGCACCGCGCCACTTACCCCAAACAACTCGACCACTTTCCCGACTACGTTCTCCGCGGCCTCGGCCACCGTATTGGCCGCCAGCAGAGCGTTGCCCAGTTGTTGAAGGCGCTCCATCTCCTCGCGGCGGCGAATGGCCTCGGCGGCGCGGCGGTGCGCCCGGATGGCGAGTTGGCTGCCGGTCAGAGCCGTGATCACCATCATGGAAAAGGTAATCGCCCCCTCATAAGAAGTGATACGGAAACCCAGCGCGTTCACGAAGTAATAACTGAAGGCGAGGCTGGCGGAAGCCGAGGTGAGGACGGCCAGCATCCAGTCTCCCCACGCGGCTACAGCCAGAACTTCGAGCACCAGAGCCATGGAAGCGATCGACCGGTTGGTCTGGAGATGGTAGCAGGCGAGCGCGGTCGCCCAGGTGAGGCTGGCCGCCAGCAGCGCGCGAAATGAGGTGCCGACAAACCTCTTCATGGCGCTTTTGAACACCGCTCCCTCACGGTCGCGGCTCGGTAAGAATAGTGTCTCATTATACAATCGGGAAACATGCTGATCCGGGAACTTCTTGCCTCCGGACCCTCGATTTCCTTCGAATTCTCTCCACCGAAATCGGACGAAGCGGCCGCCCAACTGGAACGTACGATTGCCGAACTGGGGGAGCTGCATCCCTCATTCGTCTCGGTGACGTATGGGGCCGGCGGATCGACGCGCGAGAAGACGATCGAGGTCGTCACGCGGATCCGCAGTGGCGCGGGAATCGAGGCCATGGCACACCTGACGTGCGTGGGGTCGACGCGGGATGAGCTGGGAGCGGTGCTGGGGCGTCTGGCCGATGCGGGAATCGAGAACGTGCTGGCTTTGCGCGGAGATCCCCCCAAAGGGCAGACGGCTTTCACGCCGGTGGAGGGCGGGTTCCGCTACGCGGCGGAGCTGGTGGCCTTCATTCGTGAAGCCCACGGGGACAGCTTGTGCGTGGGCGGCGCGGCGTATCCGGAAAAGCACATGGAATGCGGGAATCCGGCGGTGGATCTGAACAATCTCAAAAAAAAGGTGGACGCGGGGCTCGATTTCGTCATCACCAACCTCTTTTTCGACAATCGGCACTATTGGGAATTTGTGGAGCGGGCGCGGGCGGTGGGGATTACGGTGCCGATTATTCCCGGCATCATGCCCATTACGAACGCGGCGAACGTGGAGCGGATGACTGCTTTCTGCGGGGCTACGCTGCCGTTTAAGCTGGCGGCGGAGCTGGACCGGCGACGCAACGATCCGGCGGCGGTAATGAAATTGGGGGTGGCGCATGCGACTTCACAGTGCATCGATCTGCTGACCGGCGGCGCTCCCGGGATTCATTTCTACACGTTGAACCGGAGCAGCGCGAGCAAGGATATTTTCACGGCGTTGAAGAGTATTGGCCTGGCAGACGGCAGGGCACGGAACTCGTAGCGATCAGAGGAGGTAAGGCACCAGGGCAGCGGTTTGCTGAGCATACGCGGCATACGCCTCGCCGAACTGGGAACGCATCCATTGTTCCTCCATGCGGAGTTTGATCCGGAACACCAGAAAGATGAGGACGAAGGCGATGAACCCGCGCACCTGGGAGAGGGCAATCGCCGAGCCAAGGAAACCAGCCAGAATGCCGGTGTAGATAGGGTGACGGACCACGGCATAGGGCCCGGTGGCGATCAGCTCGTGACCCTCCTTGATGGTGACGGAGCGGCTCCAGTTTCTGCCGAGGTGTTGGCGCGCCCAGACGGCGAAGAGAAGGCCGGCGATGGTGACGGCAGCTCCCAGCCAGAAGGGCCAAAGGCCAACCGGCCAGAGCTGGAGGTAAAGCCATCCGAGCGGGATGAGGGTTGTCAACAGGACCACCAGCGCGATCAGGAAGACGAAGACGCGCAGGATGCGCGAGGCAGCCGGCTCAAGGCGCTGGGTGGTTTTGGTATGGACGGCTCGGATCTGCCAGTAGAGAAGAAAGGCAATCCAGACCACGGGAAAGAAAGCATCGTAGAACCAGGGCATGCAGGACCTCCAGGCACTGAAGGTGTTTACGCAGTTTAGTGAGGGGAAGTTCCAGGCAGCTGGGGCTCTTGATAGAATCCAGGACGCTGTGGGACGCATTCTTTTGGCTGCGTTGGCTGTTTCCGGTCTGGCGGCTCAGACTCCGGCCGGGAGCAAGCTGGAGTTCGATGTGGCGTCCGTCAAGCCCAGCAAGGTGCCCCTGGCGGCGAACTTCCCGCTAGACGCCGGGGGCGCGAAGACTCCGGGAGGCCGCTTGTCCGCAAGCGCCCCACTGGGGTTGTTCATTTCATTCGCGTATAAACTCTTGCCGTCCGAAGGCGGGGCCCTTTTTGCGCAATTGCCGAAATCGATCAGCGCGGATTTCTATGAGATTGAGGCTCGCGCGGAAGGCAATCCTGGTAAGGACCAGATGCGGCTCATGATGCAGTCTTTGCTCGCCGATCGGTTCAAACTGGCGGTTCATTTTGAGACTCGGGAGGCCCCCGTGTTCGGTCTGACTCTGGTGAAGGCGGGCAAGACCGGGCCGAAACTGCGTCCGCATTCCGAGGGACCGCCTTGCAGCGAGTCCTTTACCACGCCACTCTGGGCGGGCGACGTGTTTCCGCCGAATTGCGAGGATCTATGGTGGTTTCGGGAAAAGGATGAAATGCGTCAGGTCGGATTGCGGGATGCCACTATGCCGTTGGCGGCGGAGGCGATCTACCGCGCCGGCCGTATGGCCGGAGAGGTGGACAAACCGGTGGTCGATGAAACGGGCCTTGAGGGAAAATTCGATTTCGTCATGCAGTTCACCCCCGGCGAAAATGACCGCCTGACTCGTGCGCCTCCGCCCGATCCGTCGGGAGTCCCGTTTCAGAACGCTCTGCGCGACCAGCTGGGGCTGAAACTGAAGTCGTCCAGGGCCCCGATTCGCGCCATTGTCATCGATCATGTCGAGCGGCCGTCCGAAAACTGACGCTTATAACCGAATCAATGCCGGTAACATTGCGTAGCGTAAATCGGTCTGATAGTATCAGGATGGCACGAGATCGGTTCCCTTCCTTTTGAACGGCCACCAACAAAAACTTCCAAGCATGGAGCGAACGCACTAACTGAATGAGCTTTACCGTCTTTTTGGGCAATTTACCCACTTGGGTCACAGCGGACGACATTAAACAATGGCTCGCCGCCGAGGATCTTGTCGCGGATTCAATTAAGGTCATCCGGAACCACGAAACGCAGGAGTCGAAAGGCTTTGCGTTCGTGGAAGCCCCTACCACGGACGAAATGTCGGCTATCATCCGGCGCTTCGACCGAGCTCCGCTCGAGGATAAGATCCTGCGGGCCAACCCCGCGCAACCCTCTAAAGGTGGGGTGCCCAAGGGTGGTCCGGCGAGCGCGGGTCCTGCCGTGGCGGCAGTGGGTGCAAGGCCGGAACAACAACGTAACCGGAGCGATCGCCGCGGTGGTAAAAAGCGCGATCACGAACCCAAGAGCGCTTTCGCGACGGAACTGGCGAAGGTATTGTAAAGTGGCGCGGACAGGCGGAAGCGCCTGTCCCACATCAGTCTGCACACCTGTGATGGGCACACCACAGGTCGAACTCGTTTTTTATCTTTTTTTCAATAACTTAGCAGCCGGTATGCGACGTGCGAAAGCCCACGCAATGTCAGTCTCGCCCATTGCCGCCCTGCCCCTTATTCTCCTTACCGCCGCCAGCCTTCCCGCCGGCCAGTCGTTTCTGCGCGACGTCGCCGAAACCAACGTCAACCAGCGTTATACGATCGAAAGCATTTCCGTCGATGGTGTCCATGTGGAGGAAGCCAAACTTCCCGGACATCTCCGCCGGCGCATGGCCGCGCTGATCGGCGAACACTGCGATGCCGCCGAGCTCGAAGAGCTGGCCACCGCGCTGCGTAAAGAATTGCACCTGAGGGAGGTTACGCAACGCCTGTCCCGCGGGAGCCACCCGGACAGCGTCCGGGTTAACTTCGAAGTGGTCCGGAAGGATGCCGATTTCGATATCTCCGTCCCCCGGTTTCTCTATCACTCCGAGCAGGGTTTTACGGGCGAGGTGGACGCCGGCGCGCAGGTCCGGCAGAACAACTTCAGTTTCAGCGTTCTGAGCAACGGCGACGACCTGACCGAGCGTTTTACCGGCATCGCGGCCCGCTACGAGGATGCCGATCTCGGTACCGACAGGCTACGCTTCGGCGTCGTGTTCGAGGACTATCACGAAATGTGGAACGACGCTACGCGAGTGGCGGCCGAGAACGCTCCCGGCTTCGATCTATATCGAACGCGCCGCGATATCGCCCCGCACCTCACCTTCGTGGTGGCGAAGGCGCTCACCGTCTCCGCCGGCGCCAGTTTCGAGCAAATGGACCCGGAAAATCCTTCGAACGGGCTGCGCGCGGCGAATGCCTTCACCAGCGACGCGCATTACGGAAGTAAAATCGAAGGTGACGCAATTGAGCAGACGGTGGACGCGACCTACAGCCTCCGCGCGGGAACGCGTGGCCTGGGTTCGGATTATTCGTATGCGCGCCACGTGGTGACGCTGAGGTATGAGTTGAAGTCGGGAAAGCAGATGGCTTCGGAGGAGATCATGGGCGGAACCATTACGGGCAACGCACCTTCCTTTGAACGCTTCGTGCTCGGCACGAGCTCGACTCTGCGCGGATGGGATCGATATACCATCGACCCGCTCGGCGGTACCCGGGTGGTTCATAACTCGCTGACTTATGGGTATCGGCTGGGCCGGGGCACGGCGCAGGTTTTCTACGATTGCGGCGCACTTTGGGATGCGGACCGTTCGGCGGAGTTCCGCCATTCGCTGGGCGCCGGCTACCGGCAGGGTGTTTTCTTTCTTACCATGGCCCTTCCGGTTGTGGAAGGCCGCATCGCCCCGGTCTTCATGACAGGCATGAACTATTGAGTAACGGCGCGCGCAGCTTGTCGATCCTCGCGGCGCTGGCGGCCGGGGCGGCGAGTTGTGTCTTTGCGGTCACCCTGGCCACGTCGCCGGAGCTGCTGGTTCGCATGGAGGGAGATTACCTGCATATCTCCGCCCCGCACCTCAATTTCCTGAGCGGGAAAACTCTGGAGCGCCTGAAGGATGGAGCATCGGTGGCGTTCATCGGGCAGCTCACGGTCACTTCGACCCCGAACGCCATTATTCCGGATGCCCGGTCCGTGGCGCGTTTTGCGCTGAGTTACGACATCTGGGAGGAGCGCTTCTCTATCGCCAAGATGGGCGAAAAGCCGGACTCGCGGCGGTCGATTTCGCATCTTTCCGTGCAGGCGGCACAAAACTGGTGCCTCGATAATCTGGCCATAGAGCGTTCGCTGGTTCCGTCCGACAGGCTCATTTATGTGCAACTGGATCTGCGCATCGAAGATCCGCGGGATCAGGCGGGAATCGTGGGCGATCCCGGCATTAACATTACGCGCCTGATCGAGATTTTCAGCCGGCCCGCGAAGAGCGCGGAGCCGCCCATGGTGCTGCGCAACGGACCGTTCCGGCTGGCCGATCTGCGGAAGGTGAGCGGCGGGTGAGCCTGCGGACGCGCCTGGCGCTGGTCTTCGCGGCCGCGACGCTGGTGCCGTTGGGCGCCACGCTCTGGCTGACTTTCATCCTGCTCGACCAAAGCCTGCGTCCGGTGGATCAGCTTTCGAAGCTATCGCGCTCGCTCGAAACCACGGGGCGCGAATACTACCGGCAGGCGTGCGACCAGTTGAAAGCCGACGCCGCCCTGGGCCGCGCCACGCCGCGCAAGTATGCGGGACCGGGCATGCCGCCCCTGGTACAGGAGTTCGCGGAGGGCAACGAAGCGGCTTGGTGTAAGTGGACGGGCGCTGGGGGAGCGGAGTTGATGTATCTGGTGCGAACTCCCGAGGGCGTGAGCGTGTGGGAACGGCCGCTCGCGATCCGCATGGGAGACCTTTCGGGCGAATACACGCAGGCCCGGCTCACCGCGTCGCGCGATCTGCATCGCGGCTTTTTCGCGGCTTGGGCAGTGCTGGCGACGGTAATCTGGACCATTGCGCTGGCCTTGGTCTGGCTGGTCGCGACCCGCTTCAGCCGCCCTATCGTGAATCTGACCGGGGCGCTCAAGGGCTTGGCCGACGGAGATTTCCGCATCCGCGTTCCGAACGAGCGGACCGATGAAATCGGCCTCGCCACCGATGCGTTCAATCGCACCGCCGCCCAGTTGGAACAGAACCGCGACCGGCTGGTTTATCTGACGCAGCTGGCCAGTTGGCAGGTGCTGGCGCGGAAAATGGCGCATGAAGTGAAGAATTCTCTCACGCCGATTCGGCTGACGGTGGAGGAGATGGTGGCGCGGGATGGGACGGAAGCGAACGCCGAGGCGGCTTCCATCGTGGTCGACGAAATCGAATCTTTAGAGCGGCGCATTCGGGCGTTTTCGGAATTCTCTTCCGAGCCGCCGGTGTGCCCGGAGCGGCTGGATATTCTGGCGATCGTGGAAGAGCGCATCGCGTTTCTGAAGACGGCGCATCCGGAAGTTCGCTACGCCGTCGAGACCGTGGAAAATACTCCCAGCGCGCTGGCCGATCAGGATCTGGTGCGGAGCATTCTGGTAAATCTGCTGGAGAATGCGGCGGAGGCGGCGGGCGAGGGCGGGCGGATTCTGGCGCGGGTGGCTACGCTCGACGATCGCGTCGCGATTGAGGTGCACGATTCCGGTCCCGGCCTTAGCGAACTGGCGCGGAAATCCCTGTTTCAGCCGACCATTTCGTTTAAGAAGCGCGGCATGGGGCTGGGGCTTTCGATCGCGCGGAAAAGCGCTTTGCTTTCGGGAGGGGATATTCTTTTGATCGCGGGTGAATTGGGCGGGGCTGGGTTCCGCGTGCTGCTGCCGGCCGGGTCGGCGCCGGGCAGCGGATAAACTCATGCCAACCCGGCGCATTTTGGTCGTCGACGACGAAGAGAATATAGGCCGCTCCCTGCGCATGATCCTCGAGCGCGAGGGCTATCAGGTGAATGCCGTGCGCTCGGGCGCGGAGATGCGCGCGTTTCCCGAACGCGCGCGCATGGATCTGTTCCTGCTCGACGTGCGGCTGCCGGATGCGAGCGGCATCGACCTGTTGCGCGAACTACAGGCGGCCGAGATCCCGGGGCCGGTGATCATGATCTCGGGCCACGCCACCATCGCGGACGCGGTGGAAGCCACGCGCGCCGGCGCCTTCGATTTTCTCGAGAAGCCGCTGGGGCGCGACCGCGTGATGGTGGCCGTCAAGAACGCGCTCGATCAGGGCACTCTCAAGCAGGAGAACAAACGGCTGCGCGACGCGGTGGGGCCGGGCACGAAGATGATCGGCTCGAGCCCCGCGTTTCAGCGCGCGGTGACGCAGGCGACCATGGCGGCGGGCTCCGATGCCCGGGTGCTGCTGATCGGGGAATCGGGCACGGGTAAGGAGCTGTTGGCGGCGCATATTCACGGTTCGAGTCCCTTCGCGGCGGGCCCTTTCGTGAAGGTGAATTGTGCCGCGATTCCGGGCGAGCTGATCGAGAGCGAGCTGTTCGGGCATGAAAAGGGGTCGTTCACGGGGGCGACCTCCATGCGGCGCGGCAAGTTCGAAATGGCCGACAACGGAACGCTGTTTCTGGATGAGATCGGCGATCTGCACGCCAACTCCCAGGCCAAGCTGCTGCGGGTGCTGCAGGAGGGCGAATTTCATCGCGTGGGCGGCGAGCAGACCATCCGCGTCACGGTGCGCGTGGTGGCGGCGACGAACCGCGATCTCTCCGGCATGGTGGCGCAGGGCAAGTTCCGCGAGGATCTTTTTTACCGCGTCGCGGTGGTGCCGATCCGCGTGCCCGCGCTGCGCGAGCGTCCGCAGGACATCGCGCCCATGGCCGAATATTTCCTCGAAGATTTCTGTGTGCGCAACGGTTTCCGCAAGAAGCGTTTCGAGCCGGAGGTGTGGGCGGCGTTCGAAGAATACTCATGGCCGGGAAATGCGCGGGAGCTGCGCAATGTGGTGGAGCGGATGGCGATTCTTTCGCAGGGCGACATTCTGAACGCGGGCGCGGTGCCGCTGGAATTGAAGCTGCAAAAGGACTCGGGGCCGCGTTCGAGCGTGCAGGAAGCGCGCGAATCGGCCGAGCGGGAGCATGTGTTGAGGGCGCTCGAGGAATCGAGCTGGAACGTTTCGAGCGCGGCGCGCGCGCTGGGGATGGAGCGGACCAATCTGCATAAGAGGATTCGCGCGCTGGGGCTGGCTCGGGGGAAATGAGCCGGGCAGATCGGAAATCTGCCACCACCGTTCAAATGATGATGCGGTCATTGGAGCCGGAGTTGATGGATTCGCCGGAGACGGTGGGTCCCGTGCTGGGGGAGTTTCATCGCGATCTGGCGCGCGTCAATCGGCTGCTCGGGACCTTTCCGACTATCGAACGTTTTCTGCGTAAAGATACCCAGCCGGTGTCCAGTGTGATCGATATCGGCTGCGGCGGTGGGGCGCTTCTTCAATACCTGCGCGCGCGCATGGGTGTCGATGTGATGGGGATCGATCCGAAGCCTGGCGATATGGCGGGTGTGCCGGTGATCGAGGCCGACGCGACTACGGCGGCGCTTCCTGAAGCCGATGTAGCCGTTTCGTCGCTGGTTTCGCACCATCTGACTCCGGAAGAGAATATCGCGTTGATTCGCAATGTGGGCCGATCATGCCGGCGGTTCATTGTTCTGGACCTGATCCGGCACCGGATGCCTCTGGTGTTGTTTACGATCTTCATTTGTCCGTTGATCGGCAAAGTCGCGGCGGTGGATGGACGGCAGTCGATTCGTCGGGCGTTTACGCCGGAAGAGTTCGCGGATCTGGTGCGCACGGCACTGGCGGGGACGCAGGGGACGTTCACGATGGACGTTTCGCCGCTGCGATCGCGGCAGGTGATCGATATACGGTTCGATACACCGATCCTTCGAAAACTTGCCGCTCTAAACCACTGAATCTGATGGACAACGACAAATCGATCAGGTCTTTTTTGAGCGTTTGATGAGGTGAATGCACTCCCTGATTTCGAAGTGCCGGCAGCGTTCGCAGCTGCCGGGTGGCATGGGTTCCTTCGGCCCGCTTCGGGGGGCCCGTCCAGCGCCAGAATTAACTGCGGAATCTTCTGCTTTAATTTCCCAGCGCCAGTTCCGCGAGCCGCTCCGGTTGCTGGGCCTCGGTTGCGATTCGATGCAGAATCGCACGCCCGCTCTTGCCTGCGATCTGCGATACCACCGACCCAGGCTTGATGTTGACCGTCTCCAGCATCCGCCCGATACGGTTGATAACGCGGTTGCGGTCCTGCTGAATGTGGACCCGCATGCGCGTCGGTTCCCTCATCTGCCGGACTGGCCTGGCGGGAGGCGGATCGGCAGGCGTGGGGCCGCATCCGGCTCCGCCGTGGTCTGTACTTAAGTTATGCGCGCACCCCGGACAATGGTCCCCCTTTCCCCAAAGAATCGCCGCCGCTATCGATAAGATTGCCGGCCAGAAGCATCGTGCGCGCTTCATCGTGGAAGTTCTCGAAACTGACCTGCGGCGTCGCGAACAGCTTGCCGCGCTTGAAGAGTCGGCGGGCTGCTGGAAGGACGAAAATCATCCCGAGCTGGCGAACGGGCCGGAACCATTCATTCGCGATCTGCGCGGTCGGGCGGTCGATCGGCTGCAACAAATGCAACACGAAGGATAGCCAGGTTCCGGCAGAGCCGGAGGGCCTTGAATCCGGTGACGAGAGGTGGGGTAATCCCACTGTGATCTTGACGCTCGACGCCAAGCGGCGGCATACCATTCCGGCTGTTCTTGCGCCCGCCTCGCCCGGAGACTATTTCGACGCGCGCTTCGACGCGGAAGAAGACGCGTTCGTGGTGGTACAATCTGCTGGCATCTATACTTAAATGACTAGCTGGTAAGCCGTGCTGGATTTTATTCTCGTTCGCGCCCTATTCGTTCTGATATTCGGCGTCACTGCCGCATACTTCCGTCCCGCGGACACACCGGTCTGGGCGGGCGCGGCCGAAGGGGTGGCGATCGCCGGATTTGCCATTTTTCTTGAAACCCGCATCGCGCGCGTCAGCCTCAAGCGCCTGATCGGAGCGGCCATCGGGATGCTGGCGGGGCTGATTTGTTCCGCTCTGGTCAGCCTCGTGCTGGGACGGCTGGGCGCGGAATCTTCCCCAGTCCTCCATTTCGTGCAGGTGGTCTGCCTGCTCTTGCTGGTCTATATCGGCGGGGTGACCGGCGCCGCCAAAGGAGAATTGCTGAATCTGAATGCGTTCGGCGGGCTGTTCGGGACGGAGACCGATATCCGGCGCAGCCACAAGATTCTCGATACCAGCGTGATTATCGACGGGCGTATCGCCGACATCGCCGACACGGGTTTTCTCGACGGCGTGCTGGTGATTCCGCAGTTCGTTCTGCATGAGCTGCAGATGGTGGCGGATTCGGCGGATTCGATGAAGCGCAATCGGGGCCGGCGTGGGCTCGACGTGCTGCAGCGCATCCAGAAAATGGGCAATATCAAAGTCCAGATCGTGCCGGAAGATTTTCCGGAAGTGCGCGAAGTGGATATGAAGCTGATCGAACTCGCCAAGGTTTACGACTGCAAGATCATCACCAACGATTTCAACCTGAATAAGGTCGCGCACGTGCGCGGCGTGGAAGTCTTGAATATCAATGAGCTGGCGAATTCTCTAAAGCCGATCGTACTGCCGGGCGAGCTGATGCGCGTTTTCATCCTCAAGGAAGGCAAGGAATATAACCAGGGCGTCGCTTATCTGGACGACGGTACCATGGTGGTGGTCGACAACGCGCGCCGCATGATTTCGAAGACCATCGACATCTCGGTGACCAGCGTGCTGCAGACTACGGCGGGAAAGATGATTTTCGGCAAGTTCGACGAGCGTGCCCAGGGCACCGCCGCGGTGGAACGTCCCGTACAACAGGTGGCCCAGCCGGTGGAACGCCCGGACCGTCCACCGCGTCGGGAACAGGCAGTCGGAGAAAGCTGAGAACGTGAAACTCGCTGTAATTCTTCCCGCAGCCGGGCTGGGCACCCGGATGCAAAGGGGAAATCCCCCATCGGTCGCCGAGACCACCGGCACCAGCCGCAAGCAGTTTATGCTGCTCGAGGGTGCGCCCATTCTGGTGCACACGGTGCGCAAGTTTGTGGCATCGCCGCTGGTGCACGACATTGTGGTGGCGGTTCGCGAAGACGATATCGATTGGGTCTCCGATATGCTGCATCCGGAATGCCGCGGTCTGCTGGGAGACCTGAGAGTGGTGGCGGGCGGCGACACCCGGCAGCAGTCGGTCGAGAATGCGATGGCGGCGCTCGATGGCGATACGGACCTGGTGGCGGTACACGACGCGGTGCGGCCGTTCATCGATCTGGACACGATTCGGCGCGTGGTGGAAGAGGCGCAAACCACAGGCGCGGCGATTGTCGGTATTGTGCCGGTGGACACGGTGAAGCAGGTGAGCGGCGCGCAGGCGGGCGGGGCCAAGGTACGCTCGACCATCTCGCGCGAAAGGCTGATTCTGGCGCAGACTCCGCAGGTGTTCCGCTTCGATATTCTGCAGCGCGCGTTCGCGGCGGCGCGGCAGGATAACTTCGCGAGCACGGACGAATCGAGCCTGGTGGAGCGCCTCGATCAGGTGGAGATCAGCGTGGTGCTGGGCAGTGATCGCAATATCAAAATCACGCGGCCGAGCGATATGGATCTGGCGCGGCTCTTCTTCGAGCATGAGGCTGTGCGCCGTTGAGTTTCAGAGTCGGGCAGGGGTGGGACGTTCACCGCATTGTGGTGGGCCGTCCGCTGATCCTGGGGGGCGTGGTGATTCCCTGTGAGTTCGGTCTCGAGGGGCACTCGGACGCCGACGTACTTTCGCACGCCATTACCGATGCGATTCTGGGCGCGATTGCGGCGGGCGATATCGGCATGCATTTTCCCGATACGGACCCGCGCTGGAAAGGTGCGGACAGCTTGCAGTTTTTGAGCCATGCGTGCGGCTTGGCGGCGGCCGCCGGTTACAGTGTCGCGAATGTGGATTCCACCGTGATTCTGGAGCGACCCAAATTGAAGGATTACCGGATGGCGATTCGGGAATCTTTGGCACGCACCATGGGGCTGACGCCGGACGAGGTATCGGTGAAATTCAAGACTGCGGAGCGGGTGGGGCCGGTGGGCGAAGGACGGTCGGCGGAAGCGCAGGCGGTGGTTTGCCTCGTGCGCGCGTGACGTTCGGGTAGTCGGCGCGTCCTTACTTCTGTGAAGCTGTTCATTCTGGCTTTGGTGGCGGGACTTTGTGTCGCTCAGCCCTCGGCGCCGCTCGAGATGCTGCTGGGCCGATGGGCCGGGCGTGGCCCGAATGGCGGTTTGGTCGAATTTCACGCGGGCCGGGAAAACAAGGAAATCATTGGCCGGGCCAAGCCCCGGACACCCGGTGCGCAGTGGAAACGGATGATGACGATTTATCCGGACTGATGGAAAGACCACCGACAGCGGCATTCTTTATTTCAGCGTCGTGCTGCTCCCGTGACGGACTAATGGACAGGCGGAAGCGCCTATCCCACATTACTTGACGATTTCGAGGCCTCCCAGAACTGCTCGCGTGGGCAGGGCTACTCCCTGGATCTCCTGATATACCGTGCTCGTGATGTTGGTCAGCTGCAGGAACGGCCTGACGTGGCCCAGCGTGTAGCCGGCCGAGGCGTCCCACACCGCGTAGGGATTTTGCCCCTGGCGATTGGCGACTCCGATGCGCGTGCGCGCGATTACGCCCTTCGCTACGGCGCCGCGCCATTCCACGACTCCACTTTGGATCGGATAGTTGAACGTGTACTTGCTCATCAGGACCTGGCTGTTGGCGTCGAGTCCGTCAATGCCCGAGAAGCTTAACGCGATGTGCTGGCCGGCGCGCGGTTCGTAGACCAGCGACGACTCCACGCCGGTAAAGTGCAGCTTGTCGAAGTTCGTCGCTTGCCAAATGTCGTTATCGTTGGCGCGGACGTAATCGATCCCATTGGTGACGCGCCGCTGATACACAGTGACCGAGGCGTGCAGGTTGGGGCGGATGTAGCTGTCGACGCCCGCCTCATAACTGGTGGCGCTCTCCGGCTTCAGATTGGGATTTCCGAGGTCGGACGGATCCGAATAATAAAGCTCCGTGAAACTGGGAAGCCGGTAGGCCCGGCTGGCGGAAGCACGCAGCTTGAAGCGCGACGAGAGCCAGGCCGCGCCGCTGAGCGATGGGCTGGTGGCCACCTGCCCCGAGCTGTACACCTCTTCGCGAATTCCCACCGAGAGCGAATAGCGCCGCAGGGTGCGAATATCGTACAGCACATATCCGCTGGCGCGCGTGCGGCTGTGGATGCCGAGGTTGGTGCTGTCGATCGATTCGTTCAAGCCCTCGACTCCGTAGCTGAGGACCGCGTGCCAGGGCAGATTATCGTGACGGCGCAGATCGCCCCGCCAGGTATCGAGAAGGTGCCGGTTGGTGTAGATCTGCGGATCATCGCGGAAGAGGACGAAGAGATCGGTGTGACGGCGGTAGTCGAAACTGGCTTCGGTGTTATCGCCGAGATCCTGATGCACGGCGGCGAACCAGGTCTTGATGCGTTCCCAGGAGGGATAGTCGCCGTAGAATTGATTGGCGCCGTAGGGCCGGTCGCTGTAGGCGAAGATCAGGTTGGTGGCGCCGGGCTTCCACTTCAGCCCGGTCATGGAGGTGAGCGCGAGGTTGCGGTAATCGCGATCCGGCATGAAGCCGTCGGAGAAGTCGCGCGCCACGCCGAGCTCTTCGGAAACATCCCGCGTGCCGAACGAGGCGATGGCGTGTTCCTCGTTGGTGCCGAAATTTCCAAGGCCGCCGACGATCCGGAGGTCGGGCGTCTCGAGCGGTTGGGTGCGCACGTTGACAACGCCGCCGATGGCATCCGAGCCATAGAGGGTCGAGCCCGCGCCTTTGAGCGCTTCAATGCTCGAAATCATCTCGAAGGGGATGGGCAGATCCAGATTGAAATGGCCGGTCTGGGCGTCGTTGATGCGCATGCCGTCGAGCAGCACGAGGGTCTGGCCGAAGGTGGCGCCGCGAATCGAGAGATCGGCCATGAAGCCGCCGGGGGCGCGCTCCTGGAGGTCGAGCGAAGGGTCGAGCTCGATCAGATCGAACCAGGAATCGTAGAGAGGGCGTTCCTTCTCGGGGAGGGGCAGAACGGCGACGTCGCGGTCGGCTTCCTCGAGCGGAATGGGTTCGGCGGCGCCGGTCACGACTATACTTTCATGTTGGGGCGGCGGGGTTGGCGTTTGTTGCGCACACAGTAGGGGCGCGCCGATAGCCAGAACGATCCGGAATCTCATGGGAACTTCCAAACTAGCACCGGTGGACGTTTGGACGATAGCGCTTGATTTGGCTCGACCTTTGTTCCTGACGGAGGAGGAGAGCAGCCGGGCCGCGCGCTTCCGTTTCGAGCGCGACAGAGTGCGCTGGACGAATGCGCGATCGGCTTTGCGCACGGTGCTGGGCGGGCATCTGGGCGTCGAGCCATTGCACGTGCAATTCACCTTCGGCCCACATGGCAAACCGGCGGTCGCGGGCGTGGAGTTCAATCTTTCGCATTCGCGCGAGTGGGCGATGATTGCCGTGGCGGGCGCGATTCCGGTGGGCATCGATATCGAAGCGATTCGCGAGGACGTGGATATAGCGAAACTGCTGGAGCGCCTCGGCGAGCGCGGTCTGGCGGGCTCGATGGAGGAATTATTTCATGCCTGGACGCGGCGCGAGGCGACGACAAAAGCGTTGGGAATCCCCCTCATGGAGATGCCGGGCGAAGATGTGCGGGCTATTGACGTGGAAGCCCCGGCGGGGTTCGCGGCATCGGTGGCGCTGGTGGGCTGCGGTCCGGCTGTGCGCCATCGCCAGTATGCAGGCTAACGGCCTCTCCCGGTGTGGGTGACCTTACCGTCGGCGGTCGTCCGGTCGCCGGGCTGAACCCCGGCGGGGCAAGGGCCTATGTACTTCTGGTCGATGATCGAGGTGGACTCGCTCACGCCGTAAAACGCCGGAGTATTGGTGGAGTGGCTCTCGGCGTGCCACGCTGTATCGCCCTGGAATACGGTTGTTCCCTTGCTGTCAATCGTGGTGCCCGCGACCACGCAATGTGTCTCGGCGGTATATTTATTGCCCTCGCGGCTTTCGCGCACGATGGTGCAGCCCTTCATGTTTTTCGCCAGAGCCTCCGCGGATTTGTCATACGCATGGTCGCGGCACAGCGTAACGGTTCCTTCGCTTTTCTTATTTCCGGGGTTATCGATGATCTGCGTATGGATCGACCAGAGGCCTTCCTTCATTTCCGGCGCGTCGGCCGCACTGACCGCAAAGATCGCCAGCAAAAATACGCTGCCCGCGGAAACCAGCACCTTCATCGCTCCACCCCCTGCGCACCGGGTCGTTTCACGCTCGGCATACGCGCATTCCGCAAGTCTATCGCATCGGGCGGCGAACGATCGCGGTTATCGCGGCGGGTGTGATCTGTTATTGGGTCCTGTATCGCGCTCTGCCCCAGATCTCTGGTAGCCGGCGCTCTTTCCGAGATTGCAGGCGCCGCAGCCCTTGAATCCGACCTGGACGCGGCGCGAGGCGAAGACGAAGGCGCTGGGTATCCCGCTGATGGAGATGCCAGGCGAAGATGTGCGGACCACTGACGTGGAAGCCCCGGCTGCAACACCTTTTCTGGCAACACATAGGCGGTTCCCGGCGTCAACCCTGCATGAAGAAGTTTGGCCATGCTGCTGTAATTTCCTCTTTCTTCGCGACGCTGGCGCTCGGCGCCGATCCCGCGTTAACCATTTACAACCAGAATTTCGCGGTAATTCGCGAGACTTTACCGCTGGACCTGAAGGCCGGCAATAACGTGGTGCGTTTCTCGGATGCCACGGCGCAGGTGGAGCCGTCCTCGGTGATTCTTCGCGACCCGGCGGGCAGGAACGCGCTGCAGGTGGTGGAACAGAACTACCGTAACGATCCGGTGTCGCAGGAGCGGCTGCTCAGCCTGTACGAAGGCAAGACGATCGATTTCCAGTTGGGGGCGCCCTATAACGTGGTGAGCGGCAGGATTGTGCGCAGCGGCTATGTGCCACATTCCGGCGCGGCGGGGCAGCCCATCATCGAAGTCGGCGGCAAGCTGCAGTTCTTTCTGCCGGGGCAGCCGCTTTTTCCTGCGCTGGGCGACGATACAATTCTCAAACCGTCGCTCGATTGGATCCTCTATTCCGCGCAACCGGCCAGGTTCGAAGCCGAGCTGAGTTATGTGTCGGGCGGCATGACGTGGTCGAGCGATTACAACATCGTGGCGCCGGAGACGGGGGATACGCTGGATCTGGTGGGCTGGGTGACGCTCGATAATCAGAGCGGCAAGCAGTTCGACCATGCCCACATCAAGCTGATGGCGGGGGATGTGAGTAAGCTGCAGCCGCAGAATCGACCGATGATGATGGCTTCTGCCGGCGTCATCGGCGGAATGGGTGGGGGAGGAGCTCCCCAGGTGACGGAGAAGACCTTCGAAGACTACCATCTCTACTCGCTGCCGCTGCCCACCACCATCCATGACAGGGAGACCAAGCAGGTGGAGTTTCTGCGCGCCTCCGGCATACAGTCGAAACGCCTGTACGTGTATGACGGCGCCGTGCTTGACAGGAATTTCAACGTCTATCAGGACCTGCGCAACATGGCACAGTACGGCACGCAATCGAATCCGCATGTCTGGGTGATGCGCGAATTCTCGAACAGCCTCGCGAACCATCTGGGGATGCCGTTGCCGCAGGGGCGCGTCCGCTTCTATCGACGCGATCAGGATGGACAGCTTGAATTCACCGGCGAAAACCAGATCGAGCACACACCCAAAGACGAGACGGTGCGCGTGTATACGGGGAACGCGTTCGACATCTCGGGCGAGCGGCGGCAGACCCAGTTTCAATCGCGGATGCAGCAGCCGGGTGGCTACGTCGACGAATCGTTCGAAATCAAGCTGCGCAATCACAAGACAGCGCCTGCCACCGTGCGCGTGGTGGAGCATCTTTATCGGTGGTCGAACTGGACGATCGCGCAGGAATCGGCCACCCATCGCCAGACGGACAGCAAGACCATCGAATACGAGGTAACGCTGCAGCCGGATGAGGAGCGGACGCTGACGTATACGGCTCACTACACTTGGTAAGGCCGCTAATTGACTAAGTGACATGACTAAGCTATCCTCGGGACTATGGAAGTCAATGTCCATGAGGCGAAAACGCATCTCTCGCGATTGCTTGAACGCGTCGAGCAAGGCGAGGAGATTACCATCATGCGTGCCAACGTCCCGGTGGCAAAGTTGATCGCCGTCACGCCTTCCGTGGGTACGCGTGAGCTCGGATGGGCGCGGGGTGAATTCACGGTGCCTGAAGACTTCGACGAACCCCTGCCGCGGGATGTCGAGAACAGCTTCTATCGGTAAAGCCTCAACAAAAGTGAAGGTTCTTCTCGACACGCACACCTTTTTGTGGATGGCTGCGGAGCCGGAGAAGCTCTCAGCGCGCGCGCGTGAGGTCTGCGCCGGAGAGAGCCTCACGCTGAGCGTCGCGAGCATCTGGGAAATCGGCATTAAGTGCCAGATCGGGAGGGTCGTCTTGCCGGCAGCCGCTCGCGAATACCTCGCCCGCCAGATACGAGTCGCGGGCATATCCGTTCTTCCCATTAACTATCGGCACGCCCTCGCCGCCGCCGCGCTGCCCATGCGGCACGAGGATCCTTTCGACCGCATGCTGGCGGCGCAGTGCCTTGAAGAAGGGCTGCCCTGCGTCACGCGCGATCTGGTTTTTGCCGAGTACGGAGTCGAGGCGATCTGGTAGTTCCGCTACAATCGCAACTGTGCGCCGCATCCTGCAGGCAGTCAACATACTGATCGCGATTGCCGTTATCGCGGCGGGCGCGATTTGTTATTGGGTCCTGTATCGCGCTTTGCCCCAGACCTCGGGAACGATCCGGACTTTGGTCGGCCAACCGGTGGAGGTGGGCCGCGACAGCCTCGGAGTTCCGCACATCAAAGCCCGCACCCTCGAAGACGCTCTCTTCGTGCAGGGTTACACGGTGGCGGAAGACCGCATGTGGCAGATGGATTCGATGCGCCGTCTGGCGGCCGGCGAGCTTTCCGAGATTGTAGGCGCCGCAGCCCTCGAGTCCGACCGCGAATCGCGCCGCCTGCGGATGCGGCGCATCGCCGAGCAGATTTACGCGAATCTTTCGGGCCCGGACAAGAAACTTTTTGCGGCATATGCGCGCGGGGTGAACTCGTTCATCGAATCGCACCGCGGCCGGTACGGGGCGGAGTTCACTCTTCTCCGCTACGACCCCCGCCCGTGGAGCGTGGTGGACAGCATTCTGATCGGCCTGCACATGTTCCGCACGCTGACCAGCGAGCAGTGGAAGAACAAGCTGATTAAAGAGCAGATGCTGCGCGCGGGCGAGCCAGAAAAGGTGGAGTTTCTCTTTCCGGCGCGCAGCGGGGCGGAGATCGCACCGGGTGGTTCGTTGCCGGGTGGGGACATGCGGCCGGGATCGAACGCATGGGCCATTTCGGGGGCGCACTCGGCCACCGGCAAGCCGCTGCTCTCGAACGATATGCACCTCGAATTCAGCATCCCGGGAGTCTGGCATATGACGCATCTGGAGGCTCCGGGATTGAACGTTTCGGGCGTCGAATTGCCCGGCGTTCCCGGCATTATTGCGGGCCACAACGACCGGATCGCGTGGGGATTGACCAATCTCGGATTCGATGTGGAGGATCTCTACATCGAGAGGATGGATCTGCGCAGCGGCAAGTATCTGTTCGAGAACCGGGTGGAACAGGCGCGGCAGGAGCGGGAATTGATCGTCGTTAAAGGCCGGCCGCCCGAGGAGATGCTGAATTGGGTTACCGTGCACGGGCCGGTTTTCCAGCAGGCCGAAGGCAGAATCATGACACTGCGCTGGACGGCGGCCGATCCTCCGATATTCCAGAATGTATTTCTGGACATCGACCGCGCCGCGAACTGGGACGACTTCAAGCGGGCCATAGCGCGCTTTGGCGGTCCGGCGCAGAATTTCGTTTACGCGGACGTCGACGGCAACATCGCATTCCACGCCGCCGGCAAACTTCCCATTCGCCGCAACTATGCGGGAGACGTTCCGGTTGACGGCTCGTCCGGCCAGAACGAATGGGACGGCTACATTCCATTCGACGAACTGCCGCAGGCGTTCAACCCGAAAAGCGGCTACATCGTAACCGCCAACCAGAACCCGTTTCCCGCGGATTATCCGTATCGCGTGGGCGGGATTTTCGCGGCGCAGTACCGGTCGCGCCAGATCCTCGACATGCTGGCGTCGGCGAGAGGCAAGCTCTGGCCCGAGGACAGCCTGAGGATTCAGAAAGACGTCTACAGCGGTTTCAGCAAGTTTCTGACCCGGCAACTGGTGGCCGCGTACGATAAACGCGGCGGCGGCAGCGCCGTCTTCAACGACGCCATTGCGATGCTGCGGACATGGGACGGCCAGATGGATAAAGACCGCGCGGAACCCTTTATCGTCACGCTGGTTTACCAGTACCTCCGTAAGGCGATCGCCGAGCGCGCAGCGCCGGGCAGTGGCGGCATATACGAGATTCCCATATCGTCGGCTGTGGTCGAGCGGATTCTGAAGGAGCGGCCGGACGGTTGGTTCGGTGACTATGGCCAACTGCTGCTGCGTTGTTTCGCCGACGGGTTGGAAGAGGGACAACGTATTCAGGGCCGCGATCCCAAGCGCTGGAAATGGGGCAAGTACGAATATCTCGAGGTGGATAATCCCGTGGTGGGCAGGGTGCCGTGGATCGGCAAATATTTCAACCTCGGCCCTTTCCCCATGAGCGGCGCCCCCACTACGGTCAAGCAACTGAACCGGCGGGTCGGCCCTTCCGAGCGCATGGATTTGTCGGTGGGCAATTGGGACGCTTCCCTGCTGAACCTCCCCATCGGGGAATCCGCGCACATTGCCTCATCTCATTACCGGGACGAGTGGGACGAATTCTATCTGGGGCGCAGTTTTCCGATGCAGTTCAACCATGTGGATGTGAAGAGCAGCGTGAGGTTCGTGCCGGAGAAATAGGGCCCCGGGTAGCGCATGTCCGCTAAACTGTTGTTCGGTCTTCTATGACTCCTCTCACCGAATATGTCACTCTTTCCGTAGCCGCCGACGGCACCTCCATGCGGGCGTACGTGGCGCGCCCGTCCGGCATTCCGAAGGCGGGGCTGATCGTCTTTCAGGAAGCGTTTGGCGTGAATCCTCACATTCGCGATGTAGCGGAACGCTTCGCGCGCGAAGGTTATCTCGCCATCGCGCCCGAGATGTTCCATCGCACGGCTCCTGGTCTCGAAGCGGGCTACACGGATTTCGGCGCGGTCGCGGAGCATATGCAGGCGCTCACCGATCCCGGCCTCGAAGCTGACGCGCGCGCGGCCTGGGACTGGTTGAAGAACCGAAGCGGTTTCCCGGATCTGGCGATTTCCGCCGTGGGCTACTGCATGGGCGGACGCTGCGCCTGCCTGGCGTCGATTATTCTGCCGCTCGCCTGCGGTGTTTCCTATTACGGCGGCGGAATCGCCCCCAGCACCCGCTTCCCTGGTTTGACCGATCGCCTGAATGATTTGCAAGCTCCCATGTTGTTTTTCTGGGCCAGCCTCGACCGGCACATCGGGCCCGATCAGGTGCAAGCCGTGAAGGACGCATTACGGGAAGCGAAGAAGCCTTTCGTCAATGTCGAGTTTTCCTTTGCCGACCATGGTTTCTTTTGCGACGCGCGGGCCAGCTACAACGCCGAAGCGGCGGCCGAGGCATGGGCTCTTACACTCGCGTTTCTGAACCGGCACGCGTAAAGGCAAAAAGGACAGGCGGAAGCGCCTGTCCCACATTTCACCCCTTCACGTGGAAACCATATTCATGAAGCAGTTGGCCCCGGGAGCTGAACAGCCTGACAAAATAATCTCCGGGCGCCAGGCGTTGGCGGATTCTCGCCTCGGCACCAACTCCCCTCCAGACGCCGGCGCCGCTCGCATCCACAACTTCCACGCGGAACGGCTCCCCCCCGGCGGGCGCATCGGTGAGCGTGAGATCCGTCTCACGCGCCGGCTCGACGGTCTGCATCTCGCCGCGCATGGCAATCAGTTGCCGGGATACAACCGGCGTCAGCCGTCTGGCGCCGCCCGCCCAATAAACGCCCAACGCCACCAAGGCCGCTGCCAGAAGGGCGGGCATCGCAAAAAAAGGCTTCAGCCAGCCAGGCCAGCGGCGTCCGGGTCGCTCCGCCCGGGTCTTGAGATCTTCGCGCGCGGTAAGCGCAAAGGCGCCTGTTTCTTCCAATCTGGCGATGCACGACGGGCAGACCAGCAGATGCTCTTCGATTTGCTCCACTTCAGAACCCGGCAACCGCCCGAGAGCGTAAAGCTCCAGGCGATCGTCCGATTGATGAAAACCGGATGTATCCACGAAAATCTCCTCTACCTATAGGAAAAGTGCGGGGTAGAGGGAAATATTCTCATGTTTTTCTATAAAGTTTTTTTGAAGGTCAGTCCGAGTCCCGAAGCTACTCTCTTCCCCAGCTCGCCAAAACGCGCCTTGGCGCGCGACTTCAGCAGCCGGAACTGGTTATAGCTCAGCCCCATCTCCTCACAGATCTTTTCCTGGGACTGCTCCTCCACATAGAACCGGCGCAGAATCTCGCGATCGCGGCGGGAGATGCCGTTCATGACGCGCCGGGCAATCTCGGCGCGCTGCCGGGCGAGCAGCGTCCGCTCGGGATCGTCCTTCCAATCGGTGAGAGTGAACAGGGTCTCCTGATAATCCACCTGCGTGCGCCGCCGCGTGACGGCGGCCTCGATGGTGGCCGCGATCTGGCGCTTTACGACGGTTCTTACAAAGCCCATCAGCCGCGCCGGATCGCGCAATTCCCCGTTCTGTATCGCCTGAGCGACGATCACGAAGCAATCGTGAACCTTGTCGTCAAGTTCGTCCGCGCCCAGGTTGCGCAGCAGAAAATAACGGATTCCTTTGCCAAAGATGCCGTAAAGCTCTTCCATCGCGGCGGGGTCGCCGTCATGAATCCGCGCCACGAGCTGCGCCCAATCGGGTATATGAAAGGTGTCCGCCCGTTCCTGTTCCGGGTCGGAGGTCTGTTCCCCCGGCATCGCCTGTGGTCCTACCAGTGCGGGTTCCGCGCCGTGAGGCCGTGTTGCCCGCGATTCCGGTACTTGTGCTGTCATTCCATTCCGCTTAGTAGAAAATAACCGGCCCACCGGGCGAGACGCTGCCGCCCCGGATCGCTGCGCAATACCGCCAGCTGTGCGTCCCGTAAGGCAAAAGCGGCGCCGCGTTCGCGGGCTGCCCTCAATGAGGTGTAGAAGTAAGTCATCAGAGACTCCGCGGCGTCGTCGGGCACATCCCACTCGGTGGCGACGACGGCCTGGGCCCCGGCACCGATCCACGCGCGCGTCAGTCCCATGAGTCCCGCGCTTGGCACCGCGTCGCCCTGCGCGGAGTGGCACCCGTCCATCACCACGATGCTGGCGGTGACGCGCCGGGCAACGATTTCTTTCGGTCCGAGCAACCCCATGGCGCCCGCCGCATCGAGGCTGAGCGCGATCATACCGGAGCGGAACTCCCCCGGCGCCGTCACGATGTGGGTGGAGAAATGAATGATCGCCGGGTTAGTCCCGAGGGCCGCCCGCACCCCCGAAACGCGGGCATCCGGACCGAAAAGCAGACGCGGCGCCCGGGAGTTCCATGCCCGCGCGCAGGCACGCAGTTCACCGGCGGTATTAGGCAGCCGGGGCAATACCGGTTCCGATTTGACACGTTGGCCGCGGAAACGTGGGTCGGCCACATTGTACACCGGATCGCCGATTCCGAGAAATTCTCCGTCCGCCGGAATTACACTCCGTTGCAGCATGAGGGCCGAAGGGATGAACTGCAGCGCCGCGCGTTCAATCAGATACTCAGGGCGCGGGCCATTTTCCCCGGCTTTTCCGTCCACCACGAGAGCGCCGAAAGGCAGATCGTAGAGGGGGCCGTCCAACTCCAGCAGCCAGCGCTTGTGGCGGAGGTAGCTCAACGGAATCGCGCCAAACAGACTGCGATAAATCCGCCGCCCCAGATCCGTGGCGGAGGCTCCGGTGCGCACGGCCTGGGAAAACTGCGCCGCTTCGGCCTGGATCTTTTGTATCGGGGATAAGGGAAAGACATTCACGTGCCGGCGGTCGACGGCCCAAACCCAACCACTGGTGCGCGTCACGTGGAAGCTGAGCAGGAGGCTGTCCGCGTCCAGCGCCTTTCTCACGTGGTCGAGAGGCGATTCCGCGGGCACGGGAGCAGCTTCGGGAGAACCTGCGGCCGCAGCCTCGATTTGCCGCAGTTCGGTTCTCAGAGCGGACGCCTGCTTCTCATTCTGCGGCGACGTTCCGGCCAGCGCCGAGCGCTCGAGCGATTGATACTGTGCGAGGATGTCCCAATAGCGCTCCGGCAGGCGCGTGCGCCAATCGCCCGGACTCGGAACCAGGGCGCGCAGGCTCCACAGCCGGCCGCGCTCGGCCACGTCGAAAGTTTCCCGCAGAATGGCGCCATCCCCGGACACGCGGGCGACCCGGTTTCCCGCATCTACCAATCCCTGCATCACGAGGCTCAAGCCGGTCTCGAGCGCAATGCGGTCCTGGTCCGCCGGAACCACGTCGGCCCGCATTTTCAGAGCGATGCGGCTGGACTCACGGAAGTCGTCGAGCGCCCCGCGGATATCTCCCTCGCCCAGGCGGAATCGGCCGCGATCGGCATAAATCATCCATCGGGGATTGACGCCGGGCGGGGCGTCGAGCGCGGCTTCATACAGGATTGCCGCTCCCATGGAATCGCCCCGGCGGCTTCTGACATTGGCAAGTCCGCCGAGAATGTTCGCCGAGGCGCTCAACCGGCTGGCGCGCACCAGAAGCAGGCCCTGGTTGAGAGCCGACTCGGCTTCGTCCGGATGGCCCGCGCGAAGACTATCGTTTCCGTACGCTCCCCATGCGCGGACCGCTCCTTCCGGATCCTTTTGTGCGAGCAATTGACGGATCGCCTCGCGATAGATGGGGCGAGCCTCGTCGAACCGGTTCAGATCCGCCAGCGCCATGGCCAGCTGGCAGAACAGTTTGGCGCGCATGGCGGCGTCCGCATGTCCGGCGGGCCCGTCCAGGGCTTCGCGCGCAATCCGCACCGCTTCGTCCGGCTCTCCCATGCGAAGGTAAAGACTGGCGGTGTTGTTGAGGGTGTATATCAAAGGCCGCAGTTCCCGTGCCGATTCGGCCGTTCGCTTTGCCAGCGCGAAATCGTCCAGCGCCTGGCGGAACTGCATGGTTATCACGGAGCATCCGCCCGCGTTATTCCAGTTCATCGCGGCGGCGCGCTCATCACCGAGCGAGTGAGCCAGCCTGGCGGCGGAGCGGAAGGAATGGCGCGCTTCCTGGAACCTCGCGGCCGCGAACAATTTCCTGCCTCGATCGTTCAGGAGCGCGGTTTGGGGAGAAGAGGCGACCGTTCGGAAGGAACCGGTCAACAGGAGCGCAAACAGAGTGGAGCCAATGATCGCGCCGGTCGTCACCAGATTAGGCACCCAGAGCCCCTGGATAACCGGTGATAGGCCAAAAAACCGTATGGTCTATCACCAGTTAATGTACCAGAGTATGGGGTCGCTCGCGGCGACTACCGGTAAAAAACCGGTATGCGAATACGGCAAATGCGCTCAGGTAAGCGCATTAAAGAAGGGCTGGACTAGAAGCCCAGCAGGAACCGAATGAACGAACCGATACCCAGGATAGGATCGTTGCCCATGTTAGTCTCACTTTCCTGCGTCCGGGCGCCGTGCCCCGGTAGCGATTTGAAAGTAGCTGGCGCGAAAGCGCACTCGGGCACTCTCAAACCGCAAGTGATTGAAAACAACTGCAACAAAGCCGTGAAATAATGGGACTGATGAAATCAGCCTGTTCTGTTTTGGTATTTTTGGCATTTAGTGCCAGCGCCGTTCTGGCTCAGGAGCCGAAGGTGCCGCGTCCGGCCGGCGATATCGGTATCCAAACCGGGCCCGGGCAATATATCTGGCTCAGCCAGTACTCGGGGAAGACCTGTATTCTGGCTTTTATCCTGACCACATGCCCGCACTGCCAGTTCACGACGGGGATTCTGAACCGGATACAGAAGGATTATGCGGACCGCGGCGTTCAGGTGATCGAATCGGCGGTCGAGCCGATGTCGTCCCTGCACATTCCGGATTTCGTGAAGAAGATGGGGACGATCTTCCCGGTGGGCTACAACGAGCAGAACTACGTGGCGAAGTTTCTGGGTTTCCCTGAAAACGCGCCGATGCTGTTCCCCTCGATCGCGATGGTGGATGCGAAGGGGATTCTCCGCGTTCAATACGATCCGGACGATAAGCGGCTGGCGAACGATACTCAGGAGAAAACGCTGCGGGAAGATCTCGACAAGACGATAAAAGAAGGGCAGACGCCGGGTAAAGCGCCTGCCCATAAATAAGACCACTCCCTTACGGTCGCGGCTCGGTAATGTAGGGGGCGGGTTGCGGTACGGCGTTCGAAGCCGAGCCATTGGCGATCGGTTGCCCGATCACGTCGCCGCTCACCACCATTTCAACGCGCCGGTTCTGTTGCCGCCCTTCGTTTGTGTCATTCGAAGCGACGGGGTCCGCCTTGCCCATGCCGACGGCCTGGATATTCGCGGCGTCGATTCCATTCGAAGTAAGGTAATCGCGCACCGCATCGGCCCGGCGCTGCGAGAGCGTCATATTGTATTCGTCGGTCCCGATACTGTCGGTGTGTCCTTCGACCGAAAGCCGAAGTGTGGGATACGCGAGCAGAATGCCGGACATTTTCGCCAGTTTCTCCCGTGCGCCAGGCTTCAGGGTTGCCTGGTTGAAATCGAAAAGCACGTCGGACATGTTCACGATCAGCCCGCGGGCGGTATCGCGCGTCTGCAGAATCGCATTCAACTGATCCTTCAGCCGTTCGCGAAGCGCCTGCGCCTCCTTCTCGGCTTGTTCGCGGTCTGAAACAGCGGCGGCCTTCTCCTGGGCGAGTTTCGCCTGTTCGGCCTCGGCAGACGCCCGCGCGGCGTCGGCGGCGGCACGTGCGGCATCGGCTTCCTGTTGGGCCTGGCGTGCCTCTGCCGTAGCTACCAGCGCTGCCTGCTTCTGTTGCTCGGCGTTGGCGGCGTCGGCCTCGGCCTGAGCACGGCGCTGGGCTTCATCGGTAGCGCGCTGCGTCTCAAGAGCCGCCTGGCGCTGCGCTTCTTCCTCACGCGCCGCGGAGGCGTCCTTCTCGGCCTGGGTCGCTTCCTCGTTTTCTTTTACGATCGAGATGCGGCGGGCGTCTTCGGCCATTTGCGTCGCTTCCCGCGCTTCGGTGTCGAGCTGCTTAATGTTCTTCGAAATGTAGAAGCCGTCGGCGTTCTGCAGGTCGACCGCGGCCCTCTGCATGGTGTCGGCCGCATAGTGGTCGGCGCCCTGCGCCCTGGCAATCGCAATGGCTTCACGCGCTTCGCGAAGCTGCAGAGGCACGTTGAGGTCGGCGGTCAGCGGAGTCAGCTGGCCGACGCCGATGTTCAAAGTGTATTCGCCGCGCTTCAACAGCTCATACTTCGCGTCGACGGTTTCCATGGTCCCGGTTGTATCGTCGCGAAGGAAGTTTTCCATCACGACTACGTCCGAAGGCTGGCTCACGGAGAAGTACGGCTCCGCCGTCACGATCATGCCGAAGGACTGCAGATCGCTCGTGACATACACGCCGGCGTTTTTGTCGCCGGGGTTTTTCAGCTCGATTTCTCCGAGGCGTTCCGCGCGGCCTTCCGGCGTAATCGCCCAAAGCACATATGTCAGATACTCCGGCCCGAACTGTGCCGGATTGGACAAACGATCGAAGTGCAGGGAAATCCTGGTCGCGCCTGTATTGGGCGTCACACTGGCTTCGCCGCGCGCGTCCGGCATGAGAGCCGTGCCGCGAAAATCGATATGGGTCGTGCCCTGGCGATGATGGTAATTCACCGCGCGAATGGTTCGTGAAGTGACGTCCACCCGAAAGATCGGTTCCGCCCCGTTGGGCATCGGCGT
>JBEKAQ010000051.1:0-35575 GCA_050015835.1 Bryobacteraceae bacterium
CGCCCTCTTCGACCCATTGCAGCTGCAGCCAGAGATCGTGCGCGCTCTGAAAACGATCGTCCCGATCCTTCTTCAGGCACGTGCGGATCACGCGCCCCAGCGCGGGCGGCGTCATCGGCTGCAACTCACTCACCGGCGGCGGATCTTCCTTCAGAATGGTGCTGAGCAGACTCACCTGGCTCTTGCCCATGAACGCCTTCCGGCCCGTAATCGTTTCGTAGAGCACGGCGCCGAATGAGAAGATATCCGTGCGCGGATCGGCCGGCTCGCCTTCGATCTGCTCCGGCGCCATGTATTGGAAGGTGCCGAGAATAGTTCCCTGCGCGGTCAGCGGCGCGACTCCGGTAGGCAGCTCACTCGCCGGTACTCCCGCCAGCGCCGCGTTGTTCTTGGCCAGACCGAAATCGAGCAGCTTCGCCCCGGCCTTGGTCAGCATCACATTGCCGGGCTTCAGATCGCGATGCACGATGCCGCTGCGATGCGCTTTATCGAGCGCGCTCGAAATCTCGAGGGCGATCTTCAGCGCTTCAGGCAGCGGCAGAGGACCTTTGGCAATGCGCGCGGCCAGCGTCTCGCCTTCCAGAAATTCGAGGACCAGAAATTCGTGACCCTGATCGTGGCCGACGTCGTAGAGGATGCAGATGTTGGGATGATTCAGCGAGGAGATGCTCTTCGCCTCGCGGTCGAAGCGTTCGCGGAATTCCCGATCGGTGGCCAGCGCGGGGGAGAGAACTTTGATGGCGACGATGCGGTCAAGCCGCGTGTCGCGGGCCTTATAAACTTCGCCCATGCCCCCAGCGCCGATCGGACTCTCGATCTCGTAGGGGCCGAGGCGCGTTCCGGGGGCAAGCGGCATGGGGCTAATTGTACCGCCCCGAAGATGGACAGGCGAAAGCGCCTGCCCCACATTACACCCATTTGAAGAGCTTCAGCGCGTTTTTGCCTCGGATTTTCTCCTTGTCTTCCTCGCTCAGGAAATCGAACATCAGCTCGAACAAAGCAACTTCCTTATCGAACCCCGCCCGGTCGTGCCCGAAGTATCCCCAGATCATGCGATCGGGCCCGAATGCGTCATAACATTTGCGCACAAGGGGCTTCATTTCCTGAGTCGCATTGGAATACTTCATCACAACTTTTGGCAATTTCGCGAGCTTCAGCACCGAGGCGAAGTCCTCCGGAGTGCCTTCGTTCGCCCGCGCCAGATGATCCAGAATCACCGGCACATCCGGAAACTGCGCCGCCAGTTCCCCAATCTGCGGAGCGAAGTAAGGCAGAAAATGCATCTGAATCCCCAGCCCCAACTGCTGCACGCGCCGCCACGTCGCCTTCATCGCGGGCGCATGCAGGTCGCGATCCTTAATCGGCCCCTCGGTCAGCGACGGCGTGCCCGGCTTATGCACTTCATGAATACGCAGCGCCACGATGCGCTTCGGATTCATACCCACCAGCGTCGCAAGGCGATCCGGCGTCTCATGCGCAGTGGGATCGAACAGGCACACGCCTTTGAAGAACCCTGGCGACGGCTCGTGCGCGAAGCAGTATTCGAGATAGCGGTAATCGTCCTGATAAGGCTCCGGATGAACGATGACGGCGTGATCGATTCCCACCGCCACGGCGAACCGCACATACTCTTCAACCGGCAGCGGCGTTGGCTTGTAGGGAGCGTCGGGAGCCAGCGGGAAGCGCTTCAGATCGGTCGAGAAAAGATGGACGTGGCTGTCGACAATGGGTCCGCGGGGCCGTCCGGCGGCCAAAGCCGGAACCGCCGCCATCAAGCCGCCGATGGCTTCACGGCGCGTGAGGTTCGACTTGGGCATGGCCGCTGCTATTATATGTGAGGTTCACGCCGGAGATACGCCGCGCTCGCGCTTCATTCATGATCAGCAGCAGAAGCTCCGCGGCCGCGCCGACGCTCAACCCCGCGCCGTGGATATTCGAAATGCAGTTGCGCTCGGCATCCGTCCGGCCCGGCCGTGGAGCCCAGGTGACATAGACGCCGAGGCTGTCGGGAGAGCTGAGTCCGGGGCGTTCGCCGATCAGCATTACCGAAAGCGCCGCCCCGAGCACGGAACCAATCTCGTCGCCGATGGCCACTCTTCCCTGCTCCACGATTACGATGGGCGCCAGTTTCCAATCCTTGAGACGCGGTGACAGAGCACGCACCAGGTCAGCCGCGTGTTTGTGGACAGCCAGAGGCGACAGGCCGTCCGCGACGATCAAGGCGCAGTCGAAATCGCCGCGCAGCTTTTCCAGGCAATGGCGCGATTCGACGCTGAGCCGGCGTCCCAGATCCGGCCGGCGCAAATATTCCGCGCGATCCCGCACCGCGCTCCCGACAACAATGGCGTCCATCTCTGCCGCAAGCGAATGCGCCTCGAAAGGCAAATGAACCGCGTCCCGAGCGCGCGCATGAGCCAACTGAAAATCCAGCAACTCCCTCACAGGAACGCTGTTCCCCGCCCGCCCCAAACCCACCCGAGCGATCGTAAACTGCCGAAGCTCCTTCATAGCCATCCTGCCGATTGCCTGGTCTCCCTCAATGGAACCCCTCATGACTGTAGTGTGGCGCACTCACTTTCCGGAAACCACCTCCCGCTCCTGCGTGCCGCCTCGAGACTCTTCCCGACGCATGGCCTTTATCCCGCACCAGCGGTGATAGTCTGTTTGCATGTTCCAGGCACAGCGCTCCCCCGAAGTCCACGACGTCGTCGTCATCGGCTCGGGCGCCGGCGGCGGCACCACCATCAAGGTCCTCACCGATCTCGGCATCAACGTGACCCTCATCGAAGCCGGTCCCATGCTCAATCCCAACCGGGATTTCAAGGAGCACATGTGGCCCTGGGAAGTCGATCACCGCGGCGTCGGCCCCAACGCCGAAAATTACTTCGGCAAGGATATCTACCCCTTCGGCTATTTCCTCGCCCCCAACGGCTACTGGAATATTCCCGGCGAGCCCTTCACCGTCGCCGAGGGCACCGAATTCAAATGGTTCCGCTCCCGCATCCTCGGCGGACGCACCAACCACTTCGGCCGCATCTCCCTGCGCTTCGCCGACTACGATTTCAAGCCCCGGTCCTTCGACGGCCTCGGCACCGACTGGCCCATTTCGTACGACGACATGGCGCCGTACTACGACAAAGCCGAGGAATTCATCGGCGTCACCGGAACCCGCGAAGGCATCCGCTCCGCGCCCGACGGCAAATTTCTCCCGCCCATCCCGCCCCGCGTGCATGAACAGCTGATCATGCGCGCCGGCAAGAAACTAAACATTCCCGTGATCCCGTCGCGCATGGCCATGCTGACGAAACCCCTCAACGGCCGCGCCGCCTGCCACTACTGCGGGCAATGCGGACGCGGCTGCCGCACCGCCTCGGCCTTCACTTCGAGCCAGGCCATGGTCTTCCCCGCCATGAAGACCGGCCATCTCACCATCGTCAACAACGCCATGGCCCGCGAGTTATTGGTCGACGACAACGGCAACGTCAAAGCGATCTCTTACGTGGATAAAGCCACGCGCACCGAAAAACAGATCCGCTGCCGCGCCGTCGTGGTGGCCGCCAGCGCGTGCGAATCGGCCCGTCTGCTGTTGAATTCGAAATCCACCAAATTCCCCAACGGCCTCGCCAACGGCTCCGGCATGGTCGGGCGCAATCTCACCGATACGGTCGGCTACGCGCTCGGCGGCGTGGTGCCCGCGCTCGAAGGCATGCCCCGCCACAATTGCGACGGCATCGGCGGCATGCACGTCTACGTCCCCTGGTGGGAGCTCGACAAGAAGAACAAGGATTTCCCCCGCGGCTACCACATCGAGATCGGCGGCGGATTCGGCATGCCGCAGATCGGCTCCTTCCGCGGAATCGCCGCGAAGGCCGAAGGCTACGGCTCGAAGCTCAAAGACAGCATCCGCCAATACTACGGCAGCGCGGTCAGCTTCTCCGGCCGCGGTGAGATGATCCCCAACAAAAATTCATACTGCGAAATCGACCCGGCTCAAGTAGATCAATGGGGCATTCCAGTACTCCGCTTCCATTGGCAGTGGACCGATTACGAGCTCGACATGGTGAAGCACATGCACCGCACCTTCACCGCGCTCATCGAGACCATGGGCGGAACACCCAACGGGCCCGGTTTTCCCGAGAACCCGGCCAAGGCGATCTCGGCGGGCGGCGAAATCATTCACGAAGCCGGCACCGTGCGCATGGGCGCCGATCCGAAGACGAGCGTCCTCAACCAGTGGTCGCAGGCGCATGAAGTAAAAAATCTCTTCGTGGCCGATGCCGCGCCTTTCAACGGTAATCCGGATAAGAACGTCACCCTCACCATCGTGGCCAATGCCTGGCGCACCGCCGAGCATCTGGCCGACGAAATGAAGAAAGGAAATATCTGATGGCCGACTTACCTCTCGACGATTTTTCGCGCCGCGATCTGTTGCGCGTAATCGGCAGTTCCGCGTTTGGCAGGAGCATGGTCCTGACCGCGTCCGGCTCGGGCGTTCTCTCTCCCGCGCTCGCGCAGCACGTTCACGCGGCCATGGCGGAGGCGAAATCGCTCAGCGGCGGTCCCGACTATCAGCCCAAATGCTTCACCCGACATAATTTTCTGACACTGAAGAAACTGGCCGACCTCATTATTCCAGCCGACGAGCATTCGCCCGGAGCTTCCGATGCGGGCGCCGCCGAATACATCGATTTCCTCAGCAGCCGCAATGCGGATCTCGCGGCCATCTTCAACGGCGGCCTCGCCTGGACCGACGACTACATGCGCAAGCAGGACGGCGTCGATTTCCTCAACGCTAAACCAGAACAGCAAACGGCCCTGCTCGATCTGCTGGCTTACCCCGCCAACGCCACCCCCGAAACAGCTCCCGGCCAGCGCTTCTGGGTCTGGGTGCGCAACATGGTCGTCGACGCTTATTACACCAGCCCGGCCGGCGTCCAAGACATCGGCTACATGGGAAATACCGTGGTCGCCCGCTTCAGCGTGCCCCCGGAAGCCGTGGACTACGCGATGAAACGCAGCCCCTTTGCCGACCAGGGCTAAACTGGACTCAGGGCCACGCGGGCGCTGTTTTGCCAGCTTTCCCCGTGCTGCCACTTTTCATGAATGCGCGGCACAAACACCGACTTGATACCCGGCGTATCCGCTTCCAGAGCAACGGGCCGATGAGAGCCGCCGTGTATCGGACCGGCATTGACGGATCCGCCCTGCCGTAATCCGAGCAGCGCCAGTTCATACCGATCCGACACCTCCAGCTTGTCGAACAGGCGCGACAGATAAACCTTGACCGTCCCTACCGTGATACCGAGTGCATAGGCCAGCTCTTTATTGCTCAGGCCCTGCGAAACCAGATTGAGCAGTTGCCCCTCGCGGCGCGTCAGATTGCACCGTCGGCTCGCCACCACCGCCTGGGCCACGGAAGGCGGAACCCAGATACCGCCGTGCAGAACCGCTTCGAGGCACGCATAGATCTCGGCCCCCGAGGAACTGTCGAGCAGGACCGCGTGCGCGCCGGCTCCCAGGGCATTCAGTGCCGGCTCGCTCGCGGTGCCGCGTTGCCACACTACAATTGGAACGTCGGGATCCTGCGTGCGAAGGCGCGCCAGCAGGCGCAATGCCTCGGGTGGCGCGTCGAGGATCAGAACTTCGGCTGGAATCGGAGACGCCATTGCGACTGAGTCCGCCAGACGATCCAATCCCAGGATTTCGAGATCATAATGGTGGACCAGCGCCTGCGCCAGCCCCAATGCCATCATTTCGCGGTCGGTATAAAGACGTATTCTCTCCATAAGTAACTCTATCGGCACAAACCGCCGAAACTCTCGTGCTTTCGGCGAAAAAATAGCAACTATGTGCGCCGGCGGACTGGCTCGCCACCAAACCCGAAGGCGCCAAATCCCCGATCTCAACTTTCTGTTCCCCTGAATTCAATAACATAGCCGCTTAAGCCGCAACATCCGCGCCATGCTGGAGACGCTCCCAAAGGGATCGTCCGTTGCTCTTCTCGACGCCTCCCAAATACGTTGCGCAAATCCTCCGGATTCGATACTCCTATATAGGTGAATCACTCCGCCCTCTTACCCGATCAGATCCGCACCGCCGTCGCACAGGAACTCGGCGCCATTCCGTTTGTCGACGTGCACACGCACCTCTTTATGCCTTCGTTGGGCCCGATCGGCCTCTGGGGTATAGACGAGCTGATCACGTATCACTACCTCGAAGCCGAACTGTTCCGCTCCTCCCGCATCACCCCGGCCGAATATTTCGCGCTGCCGAAACTCGCTAAGGCCGAACTGATCTGGAAGACTCTGTTTCTGGATAACGCGCCGGTTTCCGAAGCCACGCGCGGAGTAATCGCCGTGCTCAACGCGTTCAACCTCCCGGTCTCGGGCGATCTCAAAGAGGCGCGCGCCTTCTTCGCCTCGCGCCGGATCGAATCCCATATTAAGGATGTCTTCAAGCTCGCAGGCATCAGCGAAGCGGTGATGACGAACGACCCGCTCGATCCCTCCGAAGCGCCCGCCTGGGAGCGCGGCGCCGAACGCGATCCACAATTCCACGCCGTGCTCCGCCTCGACCGTATTCTCAACAAATGGGACCAGCACTGGCAGATTCTGCGGCAGCAGGGTTATGCTGTGGAGCGCGATGGCTCCGGCAATTCCACTGCCGAGGTGCGGCGCTTCCTCTCCACATGGTGCGATCGCATGCAGCCCGTCTATATGGCCGTATCGCTGCCCGACACCTTCGCGTTTCCCGAAGACGGCACGCGCGGCCGCTTCATCGCGGAATCGGTTTTGCCGGTGTGCCGCGAACGAGCGATTCCGCTGTCGGTAATGCTCGGCGTGCGCTACCTGGTAAATCCCGCGCTGAGGCTGGCGGGCGATGCGGTGGGGAAAGCCGACCTTCGCGCAGTGGAACGGCTCTGCGTCGAATTCCCCGACAATCGTTTCCTCATCTCCGTCCTGAGCCGCGAGAACCAGCATGAGTTGGTGGTCTACGCGCGCAAATTCGCCAACCTCATGCCGTTCGGCTGCTGGTGGTTCCTGAATAATCCGTCGATCGTGGAAGAGATGACGCGCGAGCGCCTGGAGATGCTGGGCACCAGTTTCATCCCGCAGCACTCCGATGCCCGCGTACTCGAACAGGTGATTTACAAGTGGCGCAACACGCGCCGCACGCTGACGCCGATTCTGGCCAATACGTATAATTTGCTGGCCGAGGATGGGCGGCCCGTCACGCGCGAAGATATCCGCCGCGATATTACGCGCCTGTTTCGTGGTAACTTCGAACAGTTCACCCGCGTTGGGGAACGCCAAACGTCATGGCTACAGGCAGTGTAACGGCAATCGAAAAACGAAGCGTCTTTGGCGTGAAACTGCGCTGGGCCATCTGCGGCCTGCTCTTCTTCGCCACCACCGTCAACTACGTCGACCGCCAGGTACTCGGGATTCTCAAGCCGGTCCTGCAGCACGATCTCGGCTGGACCGAGGCGAACTACGGCTGGGTGGTTTTTACTTTCCAGCTCGCCTACGGGCTGATGATGCCCTTCGCCGGACGTGCCATGGACTGGCTCGGCACGCGCATCGGCTACGCGCTCGCCGTTACCGTGTGGAGCGCAGCCTCCATGCTCCATGCGCTGGCGAGCACGCCGTTCCAGTTCGCCATGTGCCGGTTCGGACTGGGCCTGGGCGAGGCATCGAACTTCCCCGCCGCCATCAAGACGGTCGCCGACTGGTTTCCGCGCCGGGAGCGCGCCTTCGCCACCGGCATCTTTAACAGCGGATCGAATATCGGGGCCATTGTCGCGCCGCTCGCGGTGCCCCTCGTGGCGGCGCATTTCGGCTGGCGCATGTCGTTTATATTCACCGGCAGTCTGGACGTGATCTGGCTGGTATTATGGCTCAGCTTTTATCGCAAGCCCTCGGAACATAAATGGCTGACGGCGGAAGAGCGGCACCTGATCGAATCCGACCACGCCGCCGAACCGAAGGTGAGAATCCCCTACCTGCAGCTCCTGACGAAACGCGCCGCATGGGCATTCCTGATCGGCAAGTTTCTGACCGATCCCGTGTGGTGGTTCTACCTTTTCTGGGTGCCGGGTTTCCTGCACGATAAATACAATCTGGATCTCACGCACCTCGGTCCGCCACTGATCGCGATTTACGTCGCGGCCGATTTCGGCTCCATCTTCGGCGGCTGGCTCTCCACCGGATTGCTGAAGCGCGGATTCCACCTCTCGGGCGCGCGCAAAGGCGCCATGCTGATCTGCGCGCTGGCGGTGACGCCGGTTGGTCTGATCATGTTCACGGGCGCCAATTTGTGGCTGACGGTGGGATTGATCGGCTTGGCGGCGGCAGCCCATCAGGGATGGTCGGCCAACATCTTCACCCTGCCCTCGGATACGTTCCCAAGGCCCGCCGTAGGATCGGTCGTTGGCTTGGGTGGAATGGGCGGAGCCATCGGCGGCATGCTGGTGGCGCCGGCCGTAGGCATGTGGCTCGATTACTCCGGTAAATCGTACGGACCGCTTTTCCTGGGAGCGGGCTCGGCCTATCTGATCGCCCTGTTGATTATTCATCTGCTGATACCTAAGGTCGAACAAGTCTCGGTCACCGCGGACGCCTGACCCTTCGCGTCGACCTGATGGTGGGCTGGACGGAGGAGAATCAAGCATGCATCTGAATATCCCTCCGGATATCGAGGTCCTTGTTCAAAAGCGTCTGGCCACCGGCGCGTTTGCCGATGCCGAGGACGTGATCCGCCGCGCGCTCGAAACTCTGGACGCTGAGGAAAGCTGGACTGCGGAAGAGCGGCGCTCTTAATGAAAAAATGGTCCGTGCCCTGCAACAGGCGGCCACTGGCAGGATCTGCGGACCGGAAGAGGCGCGCAGGAAGCCTGGGGCGTTGAGAGAAGCGCCCTTGTCGAATCCGGGCCGGTAATTGGAACCGTTTCAGCTTACCGGCGATGCCATCCGTGACATCGATGCCATATGGCTTCACCTCCTGGAAACGGCGGGAATTGAGACAGCCGGCCGGATCGTCACTGCGTTATTCAATTTGCTTCTGCAAGCTGGCTGAGATCCCCGGCGCAGGTCATCGACGTGGCGATCTCACAGCGGGCAGGTGCTCTTCTACCGCGGAGCTCGCGACCGATGTGGCTGTTCTCATACCTGATCGTCAATGAACCCGGAAGTAAGCTCCTTCAGATTCTCGGCGTCCTCCACGGAAAATGGAACGTATCGCGTATCCTGAGGCAACGCTTATAAGCGCGTTCGCATATCCGATGCCTGCCCCCCGTCGCAACCCGCCCCGCCTCCCGCTGGACGGCATTCCCTTCGCCGGCAAGCGCAAAACCGTCCCGCACGATTTCGTACTCGAAGCGCTCGCCCCGCTGTCGCCCCGCACCCGCCTGATGTTCGGCAGCGTCGCGGTCTACGTTGACGACAGGATTGTTCTCATATTGCGCGACCGTCGCGAAGGGTCCGCGGATAACGGAGTCTGGCTCGCCACCACCCAGGTGCACCACGAGAGTCTGCGCCGCGACTTCCCCAACATGCGGTCCATTCGGATATTCGGCAACAAGGTAACGGGCTGGCAGGTCCTCCCGGTCGATGCGCCGGATTTCGAGGAGGCGGCGCTGCGAGCCTGCGAGCTGATCGCGGCCAAAGATCCCCGCATCGGCAAGCTCCCGAAGCCGCGGCATTCGTCCGCATCGGCGGGAGAAAAGACCTCAAGTTCGTTGAAGCGCAAGCAGGCACAAAGGATTGCAGGGAATAATCCCGCCGAATCATAATCGACGGCGCCCGGCCGTCGGGTGCGGCCAGGCATCGAAACTGGTATCCGCGTTTTCTATGAGATGCATCGGCGATTTCGTCCTGGCGACGAGACCTGGAAGCACATTACGCCGATCCAGAGGTCGGCATGGATGCCGTTCGCGCAGAACACCCTGGAGCGGCACTACAACAGTTCCTTCATGGCCGCGGGCGACGCTCAAAGAGTATGGTTTCCGGAAATGATCGAGCGGCTGCGCTCCCAATGGCGCGAAGGCATGTCCTGCGACTCACTCATCGGGTTACGTGACGATCTGGACGCGATGCTGCAACGAATTTGGTCCGACTTTTAGCACGCGGCAAAATCCGGGAGGATCGAAGAATGGGCCGCCTTCCGGAAGCGCCGTTTTCGGGACGGCGGCCATCCTGCAGCTATAAACCATTCGGCCGGACGGATAGCGGCTGTTTATTCCTCCAGGTCTGCGAGTCGAGCGGTTTCGGCCCAGAGGCGTCGAGCCATCGCGTCGTCTTGCGCGTCCCGGCTGGGTTTTTTGGGGCGGCATTTGAAAAAGTATTCGCCCGTCGCTGTAGCCACCTCGGATGAGGATGCGAGGAATACTAATGTTTCGGCGCCCTTCTGCGGAGAGAGCGCAAAGTGCTTGGCAATGCGAATTCCAAAGGCAATGAGTCCGCCGCTCCGATCGCCGAAACGAGTCGCGACAAAGCCGGGATGCAGGCAGTTGGACGTCACACCTGTACCGGCAAGCCGTCGGGCCAGCTCGCGAGTGAATAGGATGTTGCAAAGCTTCGAGCGCGCGTAGACCTTGAAACCCGGCCCTCCGTAGCGCAGCGACTCCAGCAGATTGCCCCGATACGCCTGGGCGGACTGCAAGTCGTTGAAGTCGAGAGCGGCAGCCTCGTGCGCGTCCGAGGCCGTATTTACCACCCGGGCCGGCGCCGAGGCCAGGAGCCGTTCCCGCAGACCGTGCGTCAGGACGAAATAAGCCACGTGGTTCAAAGCGAATGTACGCTCCAGGCCGTCCTCGGTGAGTTGTCGGCTGCCAAACATGGCGCCCGCATTGTTGATCAGGACATCGATCCGCGGTTCGGCTCCGGCGATTTGCGAGGCCACCCGCTTCATCTCGCTGAGCCGCGACAGATCCGCATAGTAGATGCTGTGAGCTACCCGAGGGGCGCATTCACCGAGTCGCTTCATAGCCTCCTGGCCGCGCCCAGGATCACGCGCTATCTGGACGATCCGCGCGCCCATGCCGGCCAGGCTCTCAGCCGCCACTTGACCGATCCCAGACGTTGCGCCCGTAATAACCACGACCTTGTCTCGCATGGCTTGATTCATTGTTTCGATATATCTTCCCACGCCGGCGAGGCGCTGATTTCAGGGCGCCGGATTCTGGCTCGCCGACCGCCTGGCTCGTACATGCCGCCGCGGGTCCGCGGTTGATAGGCAGTCGGCCCGGAGGTAGAGGTGGCGATTTTTGATTTGTCCTGTCATGGATTACGCGCCGCTCGAAAGTTGCGCCAGAGCCTCGTGATGGACAGCCCCGCAACCGCTATCCAGCCGGCCGGAGCAATCCGATCTGCGGGAAGTCGTCTTCCACACCGCGACGATCCGTCCGGAGGACGCTTCCCCAACGCCGTATCTTGGGAGTGGGCTGAGCAGGAGCTCGACGATATGTCTAATGTCATCCATCGTGTTCGCCCTCCGCCTGCCCGCCTTCCGGAAAGCCGCGCGAACTGGTCGTCGCTTCCAATCAGTCACGAGCGAGAGATAACATTTGGTAGGTATGCAGCTACGGATCATGGTGTCGCGCCATTCGGCGTTCTACAGCCCGTTGATCGCCACCATCGCGGCGGGCTTTCTCGAAGACGCCGGCGTCACGGCCACCTACAGCATCCTCGGGGCGGGGCAGCGCTCGCACGAACTCATTCGCGATGGCGCCGTCGACATCATGCAATCCGCCGTATCCTCCAACTGGAAGCCCATGGAGCGGGGAGAATCGCCCCTGCCGGTGCACTTTGCATTGATCAACCGGCGCGATGGATTTTTTCTCGTTGCTCGCGACCAACGTGGCGGTCGCGATCCGCACGAACCGTTCGGCTGGAAGAATCTGGAGGGAAATACCCTGCTTGCCGACCACGGTGGGCAGCCGCTCGCGATGCTGCGCTATGCCGTGCATTACAACGGCGCCGATTGGGAGAAGATTCATGTACTCGACCGGGGCACGCCCGAAGAAATGGCCGAGGCGTTCCGGCGCGGCGAAGGCGATTATGTGCATCTGCAGGCGCCCGGACCTCAGTTGCTGGAAGAAAGCGGGGTTGGATGGACCATCGTCTCGGTGGGGGCGTCCATGTCGGAAGTCGCCTTCAGTACCTTATGCTGTTCGCGGGAATTCATGGCGACGGAGGTTTTTCGTGCCTTCCTGCCGGCCTACGTGCGCAGCCGGGAGTGGGTGCGCACCGCGCCGATCTCGGATATAGCGGAAAGGGAAGCTGCGTTCTTCCCAGGAGTCGGCTTGCATGCGCTCGGCAACGCCATAGCACGGTATCAGAGACTCGGCTGCTGGGACGGCGGCATCGAGATCACCCAGCAACTCTACGAGCAGGCGCTGAATGTGTTCGAATACACCGGCGGCCTGAAGGTCAGGTATCCGGCGACGAAATAAGGCGTTTGCTAGAATAGCGATTTATGTCAGCGACCAGCGCCGCCCGCCATCATCATCGGGCTATTAGTGTGCGGCGGGTCCAGTCCTGATCGGTTTTGCAGTTTAAACGAAAGGATGCCCGCCGCAGTACCGGCGGGCTTTTTTATTGCACCCCTACCCATGAATCTGGATTTCAGCAAGCTCGATGGATTGATTCCGGCGGTGATACAGGACCACAAGTCCGGTCGTGTTCTGATGGTCGGCTTCATGAACGGCGAAGCTTTCCGCAGGACTACGGAGACCGGCAACGTGACGTTCTACAGCCGCTCGCGGAATAAGCTGTGGATGAAAGGCGAGAGCTCCGGACATCTGCTCGTGGTGAAGGAGATTTCGACCGATTGCGACGACGACTCGCTCTTGATTCAGGTGGAATCGCTGGGGCCGGGCGTGTGCCACAACGGTTACGAAAGCTGCTTCTATCGCCGGCTCGAAGGCAAGGAATGGGTGGAGAGCGAGAAGCCCACTTACGATCCGAACGCCGTTTACGGGGGGACGAAGTGAAGCTCAAACTCGGCATCCCCAAGGGCAGTCTGGAAAACGCGACCATCGATCTGTTCCGGCGCGCCGGTTTCAATATCACGACGAGTTCGCGCTCGTATTTTCCGGTGGTCGACGATCCGGAAATGGAATGCATGCTGATCCGCGCGCAGGAGATGGCGCGCTATGTGGAGGATGGCATTCTGGACGCCGGACTGACCGGCCTCGATTGGGTGGCGGAAGTGGGAGCCGACGTGGAAGCTGTGGCCAATCTCATCTATGCCAAACAAAGCTTCGGCAAGGTGCGTTGGGTTCTCGCCGTGCCGGAAGCGAGCCCTGTGCAGTCCGTGAAGGATCTGGAAGGCAAGATCATCGCGACGGAACTGGTGGCTACCACCAAGCGCTATCTCGATAGTTACGGCGTCAACGCGAAGGTCGAGTTCAGCTGGGGCGCGACGGAAGTGAAGCCGCCGGAACTGGCCGACGCCATCGTGGAAGTGACGGAGACCGGATCGTCGCTGCGCGCCAATAAGCTGCGTATTGTGGAGACGGTGCTCGAATCGAATACGCAACTGATCGCGAACAAGACGGCATGGGCCGATGGGTGGAAGCGCAAGAAGCTGGAAGATCTGAAACTGCTGCTCGATGGCGCGATCGCGGCGCTCGGCAAAGTGGGCCTGATGCTGAACGTCCACAAGGATAATCTCCCGGCGGTGCTGCAGGTCTTGCCGGCTCTGAAGCGCCCCACAGTATCGCATCTGAGCGATGGTGAGTGGCTGGCGGTGAACACGATTCTCGATGAGTCGACGGTGCGGACGATTATTCCGCGCCTGAAGCAGGCCGGCGGCGAGGGCATCGTCGAATATCCCTTGAACAAGATAGTGATGTAACCGTATGAACGAGAATTTTTCTGTATTGCGACACCGCTCCTTTGAAGAGGCTCCTGGACACGCGGCTACCAGCCGCGTTTCTTCGCGCCTGTACAGAAGCGGCCAATGGCCGCACGTCCCCTGCGTACCGAGCCGCGCATGATCCGAATCCTCGAATCCAAAGACATGGGCCGAGTGCTGGCCCGCCGCGCGGCCCGCATGACTGAAGCCGAGGAAACGGTGCGCCCGATCCTCGAAGCCGTGCGCAGGCGCGGCGACCGTGGGCTCCTCGAATACGCGCGCCAATTCGACAAGCTGGATCGCAGCACCGTGCGCGTGCCCGCGGATGAACTGGAAGCTGCGGCGGGGCGCCTGAAGTCCGATTTTCGTGCGGCCGTGCGCGTGGCGTCGGCCAATGTGCGGCGCTTTGCGGAGAAGCAATTGCCGCGGGACTCCACGTCGTTGTTTGCGCCGGGATTGCGCCTGGGGCAGATCGTGCGGCCGCTCCATACCGTGGCCGCGTATATCCCGGCGGGCCGCTATCCTCTGCCGTCCACGCTGATCATGACGGCGGTTCCGGCGCTGGTGGCGGGGGTGGAAAATGTGTGCGCAGCCTGCCCGAAAGCGGTCGATGAGGTCTTTGGGACGGCCCATCTGCTGGGCGTCAATCAGGTATTTCAGATGGGTGGGGCGCAGGCCATTGCGGCTTTCGCCTATGGCACGAAGACGGTGCCGAAGGCGGATCGTATCGTCGGACCTGGGAATATTTATGTGGCCGCGGCGAAGAAGCTTCTGGCCGGCGAAGTGGGGATTGATTTTGTCGCCGGGCCAACCGAAATTCTGATTATCGCGGCGGAAGGCAATGCAGCGTTTCTGGCGGCGGATATGCTGGCGCAGGCCGAGCACGATGTGGATGCCTGCTCGATTCTGCTGACGACTTCGAAGAAGCTGGCCGAGCAGGTGGCAAAGGAAGTGGATCGTCAACTGGCGACGTTACCGACCGCTCCCGTGGCGCGCAAGGCCATCGATAAGAACAGTGCCATCATCATCGTGCGATCGCTCGATGAGGCGGCGGAGTTGTCGAATGCCTTTGCTCCGGAGCACCTGGCGATTCATCATGAAGGTCTGGTTCCGAAAATACGGCATGCGGGGAGCATTTTTGTGGGTCCCTATAGTCCGGAAGCGGCGGGGGACTACGCGTCGGGACCCAATCACGTGCTGCCCACCGCGGGAGTCGCGCGGTTGCGTGGGGGACTTTCGGCGGCGGATTTCGTCAAAGTGATTTCGGTGCAGCAACTGGATGCGCAGGCGCTCGCGAGGTTAGCTCCCGCCATCACCACACTTGCCCGTGCGGAGGGGCTCGAAGCTCACGCCCGATCGGTCGAGGTGCGCCTTGCTGAATAGTGGCATCAAGCCGCGTCAGGCCGTCCTCGCCATGGCCCCGTATTCTCCGCCGACGGGAAATCGCCTGTCGAAGATGCGGCTCGATTTCAATGAGAATACGGTCGGATGTTCGCCGCGCATCATCGAGTTTTTGCGGGAAAAGCTATCGGCTGAAGGGCTTTCCGTGTATCCCGATTACTCGCGGGTGAAAGATACGCTGTCAGCGTTTTTCGGGGTCGCGCCCGAAGAGTTGCTGCTAACGAACGGCACGGACGAAGGGATTCAGGTATTAGTGAACACTTATGTGGACGACGGCGATGAAGTAGTTACGCTGCGGCCTTCTTACGCGATGTATCGTTTCTATGCAGAGGTGGCTGGCGCGGCCATCGTCGAAGTTCCGTATGTGCCGCCCGCGGTAGAGTTCCCGCTCGAACAGTTACTCGCCGCGATCACATCGCGTACGCGAGCAGTGCTCGTTGCGAATCCAAATAATCCGACAGGTACTGCGGTCGGCATCGCGGAGATTGAGCGGATTCTGAAGCAGGCCGCTAATGCGGTGGTGCTGATCGACGAGGCCTACTTCGAATTCTGTGGCGTGACTGTGCTGGGATTGCTGACGAAATATCCCAATCTGTTTGTCAGCCGGACTTTTTCGAAAGTGTATGGGATGGCCGCCATGCGCATGGGCTGTCTATTCTCGGATCGGGCTAACGTTCAGTATCTGCACAAGGCGCAGTCGCCCTACAGCGTGAACATGTTGGCGGCGATGGCAGCGGAAGCGGCGGTGCAGGATGCGGAGTATGTCGGCAATTACGTGACGGAAGCGCTCGCGTCACGGGAGTTGCTGCGGGCGGGCCTCGAGAGGCTTGGTGTGGCGCAGGCGCGCAGTTCGGCGAATTTCATCCTCGGGTATTTTGGCGATCGTGCGATTGAAGTGCGAGACGCGTTGCGGGAGAAAGCCATCCTGGTGCGCGACCGCAGTTACGAGATTCCCGGCGGCGTGCGCATTACGGTGGGCACGCGTGAGCAGGCGCAGAGGGTGCTGGAAGAACTGGAGCGCATCTGGTGAAGGACCTGATCGTCTTCGATATGGACGGCGTTCTGGTGGACGTGCACGACTCGTATCGCGCAGCCATTCAGGTTACCGTCAAACATTTCACCGGTGGAGAACCGTCGCATTTGGAGATTCAGGATTGGAAGAATCGCGGCGGGTGGAATGACGACTGGCAGTTGTCGCATCGCATGATTCAGGAGCGCGGCGGCAGCGTGAGTTATGAGACCGTCGTCGATTATTTTCAGGCGATCTTTCACGGCGATGGAACCAACGGGCTGATTATGAGGGAACGATGGCTGGCTGTCGATGGTCTCTTCGATCGTCTGGCCGCGTGCCATCGTCTGGCCGTATTTACGGGCCGGCTCAGGTCGGAAGCGCACATCACACTCAGGCGATTTGAAGCGAAGATGTTCGATCCGGTGGTCGGCTCCGACGATGTGACCCGTACTAAGCCCGACCCCGAGGGACTGCTTAAGATCCGCGGTGCAGTGGAACATGGCAAGTGCTGGTACGTAGGCGATACGGTCGACGATGCGCGGGCTTCGAGCGCAGCTAAGATTCCGTTCATCGGGATCGCCGCGCCCTCCAATCTCCGCTATGCGGAAGCAGTGCGCCTGCTGCGCGAAGAAGGCGCCGTCGCTGTGCTCGATGACATAAATTCACTGGAGCAGGCCATTGCCGAGAACAGCTAAGTTGCAGCGCGATACCAAAGAGACGCAGATCGCCGGAGAACTGCGCATCGAAGGCCGCGGCCGCTATGAAATCTCCACCGGCATCCGCTTCCTCGATCACATGCTGGAGCTGTTTACAAAGCATGGGGGCTTCGATCTGAAGATTCAGGCCAAAGGAGACCTGGACGTCGATCAGCACCACACCGTGGAAGACGTGGGCATTGTGATAGGCCAGTTGTTCGCCAAAGCGCTGGGCGATCGAAAAGGTATCAACCGCGCGGGCTACTTCGTGCTGCCGATGGATGAGACGCTGGCAGTCGTGGCAGTTGACCTGGGTGGGCGACCGGCTCTGGTTTATAAAGATCTGGTGAAGGTACGCCTGGTAGGCGATCTCCAGTCCGAGTTAGTGCCGGATTTCTTCCATGGCTTCGTTCACCACGCAGGGGCGAACTTCCACGCCAAGGTACTCTATGGCCGGTCGAACCACCACAAGCTCGAAGCTATCTTCAAGTGCTGGGCCCGCGCCATGCGCTACGCGTGTTCGAAGGATCCACGGCTGAAGGATCAATTGCCATCCACCAAGGGTTTATTGTGATCGCGATTTTCGACTACGGAGCAGGCAATCTGCGCTCCGTCCAGAACACGCTGGATGAGATCGGCGCGCAGTATGAGTTAGTCCGCGATGCGGCGGGTCTCGATCGGGCGCCGAAGATCATCCTGCCGGGAGTCGGCCATTTCGGGCAGATGCTGCGCGCGCTCGACGAGATGAACGTGCGGCAGACGCTGATCGCGCGCATCCGTGCCGGCGTGCCGTTTCTGGGCATTTGCCTCGGCTTGCAGGGACTCTTCGAACGCAGCGAGGAAGCGCCGGACCAGGCGGGCCTGGGCATATTTTCCGGCGTGGTGAAGCGCTTCGACCGTTCCGCGCGCGTCCCGCACATGGGATGGAATCAGCTGGATCTGGTACGCCCTTCGAAGTTACTGGCGGGGTTACCGGAGCGGCCGCACGTGTACTTCGCGCATAGTTACTATGTGCCGGTGGTGGACCAGACCGTGGCGACGTGCACTTATGCGGCGACTTACACGGCAATACTCGAATCCGGCAATGTATTCGGGGTGCAGTGCCACCCGGAGAAATCGGGTCCGCTGGGCCTCGCCATGGTCAGGAATTTCGTCGAACTCTGATGCTGGCAAAACGCATCATTCCCTGTCTTGACGTAACCGCCGGCCGGGTGGTCAAAGGCGTCAATTTCGTGAACCTGCGCGATGCGGGCGATCCCGTGGAATTAGCCGACCGCTACAACCAGCAGGGCGCCGATGAACTGGTGTTTCTGGATATCACGGCATCGAGCGACGCCCGCGCCACCATGGCCGATGTAGTCGCGCGCACCGCCCGCAAGGTTTTCATTCCGCTTTGCGTGGGTGGAGGGATTCGATCCGTGGCCGATGCGCGCCTGATCCTGATGTCCGGCGCCGACAAGGTTTCCGTGAACACCGCGGCAGTGCGGCGGCCCGAATTGATTTCCGAACTCAGTCAGGAGTTCGGGGCCCAGGCGGTGGTGCTGGCGATCGACGCCCGGCGTCACGGTAGCCATCCGGACGGGGAACGACGCTGGCACGTCTATACACGCGGCGGGCGCGATCACGAGGGGATCGACGCGATCGAGTGGGCGGCGCGTGGCGAAGCTCTGGGCGCCGGGGAAATTTTACTCACTTCCATGGACACGGATGGCGTGCAGACGGGTTTCGACTGCGCTCTTACCCGCACGGTCTCGCGCGCCACGCACATCCCGGTGATTGCGTCGGGAGGGGCGGGCTTGCCGGAACATTTTGTGCGCGTTCTGACCGAGGGCGAAGCGGACGCGGCGCTGGCAGCTTCGATTTTTCATTACGGCACGTACACGGTCGACGATCTGAAAGAGCACCTCGATCGTGCGGGAATCCCGGTCAGGAAAACACATTGATTCTTCCGTGTATTGATTTGATGGATGGCGGCGTCGTCCAACTGGTGCAGGGACGCGAGAAGGCGCTCGACGGTGATAGTCCCGAAGAGATGCTCCGGAAGTTCGCGGCGTTTCCGCAAATTCAGGTGATCGATCTGGATGCGGCAATGGGACGCGGCGCCAACGACGCGTTGGTGGAAATGCTGGCATCGAAGGCGGTGATCCGGGCCGGCGGCGGCGTGCGAAATGTGGAACGCGCGAAGGCCCTGATCGGGCAAGGGGCGTATCGCGTGATCGTCGGAACGTCGGCATTTAGCGCGGATGGCCCGAACATCGGTTTCCTGCAGTCGCTCGTCGCTGCCATCGGGCGGGGGCGCATCGTACTGGCGCTCGATTCGAAAGGCGGCCGGATTGTGGTGAAGGGCTGGCAGGAAGCCACGCGCTTCGCGGCCGAAGAAGTCATCCGGCAACTGGAGCCTTATTGCGCGGGCTTCCTGTGCACTTATGTGGATAAAGAAGGCATGATGCAGGGAACGGATCTCGATTGGTTCGGGCGCCTGCGCGCCGCCACGGATCTGGAGATAACCGCCGCCGGCGGCATCACCACCATGGAGGATATTCGCGCGCTTGAAAGTATGCGAATTCACTCCGCGGTGGGAATGGCCATCTATACCGGCCGCCTCGACCTGGGCGAACTGGCCGGCATGCAATAAATCGAGCGCTACTGCCGATCCGCCTGCTCGTTCGCGGGCTCGCCGCCGTTCATCGCCATCACACCCTGGTCGGCGCTGAAAAGGCTGACTTCAACCCGCCGATTCTTCGCGCGCGCCGCGCTGGTTCTGGCTTCGTCGACCGGCTTTTCCTTACCCAATCCGACCATATGTACACGATAGATGGGAATGTTGTGCTGTGCCACCAGATACTCCACGACCGCATCGGCGCGCCGCCGGCTCAGAGCGGCGTTGTACCCGGCGCCGCCTATGGCATCCGTGAAACCTTCCACCGCGATAAAATACCGCTTGTATTGATTCTGGTTGGCGACCATCTGGTCGAGTTGCTGCTTCGCGCCGGCGCTTAACCTGTCGCTGTCGAAGCGGAAGTTGACGGTGGTCTGGTTGACCTGTTTATAGTCGTCCAGATTGGCTACGGTATTCCGCAGATCTCCCAGGTCGGTACCCAGCTTATCGGCCTTCTGGTTAGCCTGATCGGCCTGATTCATGGCTTCTTCGGCCTTATTATCGGCCGTCATGGCACGTTCTTTGGTAGCGCTCAGCTCCGTCTCGTCCTTTTCCTGCGCCTGGCGCGTTTGGTCGAGCGACTGACTGGTCTGATTGAGCTTCTCGCCCTGCTGGTTGGTTTGCCGAGCCACCTGATCCAGCTTTCCACTGACGGGGTTGACCGTCTGCTGGACATATTTCTTCGTAGCGCAGCCCCAGCCCAGGAGCGTGCCCATCATCGCGAAAGCGATCGGTATGGATTGCTTCATTTGCGTATAGACCTCCGGGGCGTCACGGGGCAATTTCGGTGCCACAGGCGGCCTGGCCCCCAGGCTATACTGTTCTCATACCCGACTTTTTCATTGGTGCTTGTCCTTAATCGCGATTTTCGACAGGGCTGCGCGGCGAGAACTGCGGCAGCCCTTTTATTTATTTCAGCTGCATATGGGTAAATCGAGCGTGAGGTGGAATGAGTAAGGAAGACAGTATAGAGGTAACCGGAACCGTACTCGAGAAGTTCCCGAGCGGTTTGTTCAGCGTCCAACTGGAGCATGAGCGCGTCGTACTGGCACACCTCGCAGGCAGGCTGCGCCGCAATCGCATTCGCGTCCTAGCCGGCGATAAAGTTACGCTGGAGCTTTCGCCGTACGATCTGACCAAGGGCCGGATCACTTTCCGGCATCGCTGACCTCCCTCCTTAGTAGTAGTTCCTCCCAGATGCTAAGCACGCTTTTCGTCTTCGGCACGAGGCCGGAAGCCATCAAGCTCTGCCCCGCAATTCTTCATATGAAGAGCCGCCCCGGGGACTTCTCCGTTCAGGTCGCGGTAACGGGCCAGCACAGGCAGATGCTCGATCAGGTCCTCGAAGCCTTCCACGTTACACCCGATTTCGATCTCAACGTCATGCAGCCGGGACAGACACTGGCGGCGTCCACTGCGCGCATCCTCGCGGCGCTCGAGCCCGTCTACTCCGAAGTCCGGCCGGATATTGCCTTCGTTCAGGGAGATACCACGACAACGCTGTGCGGTGCGCTGGCGGGGTTCTACGCCCGGGTCCCCATCGCGCACGTCGAAGCCGGTCTGCGCACGGGCGATCTGATGCAGCCGTTTCCCGAGGAGATGAATCGTGTGGTCACCGGCCGGCTCACGGCGCTTCATCTGGCGGCCACCGAGGGCGCGCGCGCCAATCTGCTGCGCGAAGGCATTCGCGCCGATTCCATTCACGTCACGGGAAACTCGGGAATCGACGCCGTTCTTCATGTACGGGACCGGCTGATTTCGGGCGAACTGGCGGGCGGCGATTGGAGTTTTCTCGATCCCGATACGCGCCTGATTGTGGTCACCGCACACCGGCGGGAGAGCTTCGGCGAGGGATTTGAGAACATTTGCCAGGCTTTGCGCATCATCGCGGATCGCGGCGACGTGGAAATCGTTTACCCGGTTCACCGCAATCCGAACGTCATCGGGCCTGTGCGGCGTTATCTCGACGGCATTCCCGGCATTCATCTAATAGAGCCTCTGGACTACGTTCCGTTTGTGGATCTGATGCGCCGTGCGTATCTGCTGCTCACGGATTCGGGTGGAATCCAGGAAGAAGGACCTTCGCTCGGCAAGCCCGTGATCGTGATGCGCGAGAAGACCGAGCGCCCGGAAGCGGTGGACGCCGGCACCGTCCGGCTGGCCGGAACCGATTGTGCCCGCATCGTGACCGAAGTGGTGCGGTTGCTGGACGACCCGGCGGCGCGCGATGCCATGTCCCGGGTTCACAATCCCTACGGCGACGGGCATGCCAGCGAGCGCATTGCCGCGGCCGCGCTGGGGTTTCTTTCTCCAGATGAATTTAGTGGGAAGTAATGTTATCTAGCTAAGCTGGAGGCTGGAGTGAGGTGGATCTGTGATCTGCGGCAGGATCGGGGCGGCTGCAAGTTCGCCGCCAACATGCGGAATATCCGGCTGAAACTTCAGTAAGTTTTGTTCGACCGCCGCCGCGAACGCGAGGACCTTGCCGGCTTTGAGATGCGCACTCATGTTCAGAAAACGTCTGGCAAGGAGCCGCAATTGCAGGCAGACGTCAACCCACCGTCTTGGCCTAAAGCCACAATAATCCTCGTCGTTTGCTTCCGTCACCAGCAAAATGTACTGATCCGCCTTCACCGAACGGCAATAACCTGCGCCCTTGCCGGTATCCGCTCTTTCGGCTTCGCCCAATTTCACTTCAACCGCGATCGTCGCCGCAGCCCCCAGGCGAATCTTGAGATCAAGTCTTCCCGTCGCTCCTTCGTGGCCCTCAGCAGCGAAACTCTCGCGCACGATGCTGATCTCCGCGCCGGCACATCGGTAGCCAATTCCACGCGGTCCACGCCGAGGACGCGGACGACGTCCAGAGGTTCAGATTCGGCAAGAATCCATTGCAACCAGTCCGAGTACGCTTCTTCTCGGCACTCGCCGACCCACCGGTGCTCCGAAAATGAGTGTCGTCAGCGGCTCACTCAATGGGAAAAGAGCCTCACCGGAAAGCACGGCGGCCGTCTCGAACGCTTCTCTGGCAAGCGCCCCTTCCCGTTGGGTCAGTCCTTCAGCCGCTCCAACACTGAGGGACTGGCGCGGGCTGCAATTGGGACTTCACGAAGCAGGGGAGCCCACGAGGCAAGATGCTGCAAGGCACAAGCCATCACGCTACCCGCAGTTTGGCCGCCGACCGCGGATTGGCCTTATCCTTGACCGTGATTTCAATATCCCGACCAAGCAAAAGTAAAAACCGGAGCAGGCGCTCGATAGAAAAGCCGGACAGCTTTCCCTGTTTCAGAGCAGAGATCTTTGGCTGGTCGACCCCCAGAGTCGCCGCAGCTTGGGTCTGAGTCATCCGCCGCCGTTGGATCTCCGCAATGATCTTTGCGGCTAACTCGGCTTTAGCCAACAGATCGCCCGCCTGTGGGAGATTGAGGTCCGCAAAGACGTTCCCTGAACTCACCGTTGACTCCCGACCACGCACTTCAGTCTCCTCTCTTTCCAGCCAGCTTGCGAGCGAGCCGAAGCCTCTGCCGGATCGGGTCGACGTCCTTTTGCGGGGTGGCAATCCCCGACGTGGCTTGCTTCTGAAACGCGTGCAACACGCAAACAGCCTCCTGAAATTGTGCGACGTAAACCGCACGATATGTTCCGCCCGGATCGTCCGCTCGCACCTGCCAAACGGTTTCTGCAAAGCCATGCAACATCTTCGCTCTTTCATGCTTCTGCCCGATCTGCGCCTGGTACAACGCCAAACCGAGCCTCTGCCGAACGGACGGCGGAAAGCTCGTCAGCCGATCCAGCGAATCGACAAGCCAGACCAACTTGCGCGGCCGCTCCGGCTTTGCTGGCACTCGACCCATTCTATGCCAAAACCGGCATAGTTCACAAGAACTGCAGCACGCACTTCAGCAGCCCCGAACAGCTTCTCAAAGACTTCGAAAATCCTCCATTATCTGGCGGCTCCGTTCATGTAAACTGATCCCGAAAGCAAATCTATGCCTCGAAGCAACGCCCCGCTCCTGTTTGCGTTTTTCACCCTGTCGCTCTGTTGCTTCGGCCAGAACGATGCCATCGGGATCTTCGAGGGCCAATCCGACGTCGGCACGCTGCTCCATCCCGGCGCCGCCCAATACGACCCCGCGAAAAAAACCTACACCCTGACCAGCGGCGGCGACAACATGTGGGCCGCCGAAGACGACTTCCATTTCGTCTGGAAAAAAGTCTCGGGCGATGTCACCATCACGGCGGATATCTCGTTCCCCACCTCTACCGGCAACGCCCACAAAAAGGGCGCGCTCATGATCCGCCGTACCCTCGATGCGGACTCCGATTATGTCGACGCCGCCCTCCACCTCGCCGGCCTGACCTCCATCCAGTCGCGCGACCAGAAAGGCGCCATCACCCGCGAAGTCCAGGCCTACATGTCGTCGCCGAAGCATGTGCGCCTCGAGAAACGAGGCGATTACTTCTTCATGTTCGTGGCTGGGGACGACGGAATTTTCCATCTCTCCGGTGGCTCCATGAAACTGGTTTTGAACGAACCGTTCTACGTCGGGCTCGCGGCCTGTGCGCACGACAAAAACGCGGTCGAGCAGGCGGAGTTTTCCAATGTGGACTTAGTGACGGGGCCGCCCGCACCGGGCAAGCCGAAGCTCTACAGCACGCTCGAAACGCAATTGAGCGATCGCAAAGCCGTCTACGTTACCGAAGGGCGTCTCCAGTCTCCAGACTGGCTGGGAGACGGCAAATCGCAGCTCTTCGACACCAATGGGCACATCGAGCGCATTCCCGTGGCGGGAGGCAAGCCGGAGCCGGTCAGTACCGGCAAGGTGAAGCATGTCGGCAGCCATCACGGCATCTCGCCCGATGGCGCCACCCTCGCGCTGACCGAGGAATCGAAGGGCAAAGGCGTCATCTACACCGTGCCGATCGCCGGCGGCACACCACTGCGCATCACCAAACAATCGCCGTCGTACTTCCACGCCTGGTCGCCCGATGGAAAGACCATCCTGTTCACCGGCAAGCGTCAGGGCAAGCCGGGAATCTTCACCATTCCCGCCACCGGCGGCGTCGAGAGCGTGATCGCGGCGGGAGACGGCGACAACGAAAATCCCGTATATTCCCCCGACGGGAAATATATCTATTTCGATTCCGACCGCACCGGAACCGCCCAGATCTGGCGCATGCTCGCCGATGGAACCGGACAGGAACAAATCACTACCGACAATTTCGTGAACTGGATGCCGCACGTCTCCCCCGACGGTAAGCAGGTGGCATTCCTGTCCTGCGAAAAATCCGTGGCCAACCAGCCTGAAGACAATGATGTGAAGATTCGCGCGATGACGCTCGCAACCAAAGCCATCCGCCTGATGGCAAACTTACTCGGAGGTCCGGGCACTTTCAACGGACAACCCTGGTCGCCCGATAGCCGCACCCTGTCCTTCTTCAGCTACCAACTGGTGCCCGGTGGGGCAGATTCCCGATCTGCCCGCTAATAGCGGTTCAGTTCCGCCACCAGCGCAGCCAAACCCTTTTTCGAATAAATATCCGCCAACCGCTGTTCTTCGGGCGACGGAGCCATAACCCGCAGCAGCGGAGAGGAATTCAAATCTTCCCGCGAAGGCACCCAAACCTTGCCGTCCGCGAATTCCACCTGGCTCACGAACCCCGTCATCCCCTCGATCTCAACCGGCTTGCCCGTCCGCGAAAACCTGAGCGTAGTGTCCGGCAGCAAACGGCTGTGCTGTCCCGCCGGCAAAAGCATCGCCGCGCTCGACCCCGGCACCGACCCCGCCAGATACTCGCGCCCCTCTTTATCCTTCACCATCCAGCCGATCTCCACGTACCGCACCGGCTTGCCCGATTGATTCACCACTTCGATCTGCGGCGAACGCGCCTCATTGCCCGCAATCTCCGCCCAGCCTTCGACCGGCTGCACCGGAGCGTTGGGCAGCTTCAGAAACGCAAACTGCGCCACATGCTCGCGCGCTGGGACTGCGGAACCGGTCGCCCGCCCGTTCCGGCTCAAAGCCACGTTCAACTGCGGGCGCTCGGCTTGTGTTGCGATGCTCCGCAGCATCTCTTCGCCCAGCCCCTTATCGCCCCGCGCCTGCAGCACATGCTTGAAATATGCCCGATCCCGCTGCGCTTCCGTTTCCCAGAACGTCATCGCCCGCTGCGAATTCAAACGGTTCGGACCGAAAAAGCTCAGGTCGTCGAAGAGCACGCCATCCAGTTGCACGCGCACCAGCGGCCCCCCCGCCTGCTGCACCGGACGCACCAGGCGGATATCGATCGGAACCGTAAACTGCTCGCCCGAAGGAACGTCGATACAGGGCCGCGCTACCGATCCCTTGCCGCCCGGCGCAAACTCCTGCGCGGTAATCAGCAAGGTCACCCCACGCACGCGCCGCGTCCCGGAATTGCGCAGCGTCAGCGCCATGTGCAGATCCAGCACAATGGTGCCCCCGCGATTGCTCGCGCGCGAATCGCCCATGTTGGTCGAGATCAGCGCCAGCGGCGAATTCTCCGGCAGATCGATCTTCACCGAACTGGCCGGATCGAGCACCGTATCTTGCCCCACCAAAAGCGGAGCCGCCAGCGCCAACACTAAAATCGCCCTATTCCAGGTAGACATTGTTAATCGTTACCGCCCCGCCATCCACATAGCGCGCCCGAATTTCGCCCTGCGCGCTCACCGTCTGGTCGGCCGCCACGCCATCGTGATTCAGCAGCGTCATACTACTCCCGCCATGCCGTAACTCCAAGCCGGATCCGGTCGATTCGAGAACGGCCGCGGTATTGTCCTTCGGCATATTCGGAGCCGGGCTCTTCATCACAAAACTCGCGCCCACCAGCATCAGCAAACTCGCCAACGCCACCGCCAGCTTAAGACTCCAGCCGCTTCGCTCCACCACCGCCTGGCGCACGCACTCACCCGCCTCGAGCCCCACATGGATATTGGCGCGCATCTCCACCGCCAACCGGTTCCAATCGTGCGCCGGAGGCTCAAACTCCCGCAATTCCAGCCGAAGCAGTTCGAACCGGTTCACCTGGTCCATGCACTCCCGGCACTCGCGCACGTGCCGGTTCACGAAGAACCGCGAAAGCCCGCTCGATTCCCCACCCGCGAACAACGCCAGATCTGTCTCGGACGGATGGCTTTTCATCGTTTCCTTCTCTCGGCGAATTTTCTGAGCTTGATACGCGCGTTCGCAATGTGGGACCGCACCGTGGCTTTCGAACAATCGAGCCGCCGGGCCACTTCCTCGGCCGGCAGATCTTCCACATCGCGCAGCACCAGCGCGGCGCGCTCCCGGGGCGTCAGGCGTTCGAGGCCGGCGTTCAGCCAATCCCGCTGCTCGGACCGCAGCACGGTCGCTTCCGGCGTCTCCGAATGGCTTTCGGGAGCCTCGGTAATCTCGCAAAACGCCACCCGCCCATGCCGCCGCAGAAAATCAAGCGCCGTATTGGTGGCGATACGCGACAGCCAGTGGGTGGCTTTCTGCTCGTCTTTAAGCTGTTCCTGTCGCTGCAAAGCCTTGATAAAGGCCTCCTGGGTCAGGTCCTGAGCGTCGTGGACATTGCCCACTATCCGGTAAATCTGCAGGAAAATGCGCCGCAGGTTCTCGGAGACAAACCGCTCCTGGACGTCCGCGGACAGACTGGAACCGGGTGCCGGGTACTTCTCCGTCATCGCATCCTGTAGCGTCGCGATCAGCATTCCCTATGAAAGGATGACGAACAAACCGGCCAACCGTTGAAGAGAATCTTGCGCGCTATGTCCAGTATAATGTGCGACAGGCGCTTCCGCCTGTCTATTCGAGCCTCCGCGCTATCCTCGTAGAGATGAAATACCTGCGGGACGTCACCGTGGTGGGCGCCGGTAAAACACCCTTTGGAGTTTTTCCCGACAAAGACCTGCGCACCCTGGCCGTAGAGGCCGGCCAAAAAGCCCTCGCCAACGCGCGCACCGGGCCCGCCGCCATCGAAGCCTTTTATCTGGGCAACTTCGCCGGCCCGGAATTCACCACCCAGAACCACCTCGCGCCTTATATTTCCACTTCACTGGGCATGAAAGGAATCCCCTCCACGCGCTTCGAAGCCGCCTGCGCCTCGAGTGGAGCCGCCTTCTTCCACGCCTTCATGGGCGTCGCCAGCGGGATCTACGATGTCGTCATGGTTGCCGGGGTCGAGAAGATGACCTGCCAACCCACCGCCCGCGTCACCGAAATCCTGGCCGGTGCCGGCGATTGCGCCACTGAGGTGAAAGCCGGCTCCACCTTTCCCTCTCTCTTCGCCATGATCGCCCGCCGCCACATGTACGATTTCGGCACCAAACGCGAGCACCTCTCCGCCGTCGCCGTGAAAAACCACGAAAACGGAGCCCTCAACCCCGACGCCCAGATGCGCAAAGTCATCACCCTTGACCAGGCCATGAACGCCCGCCCCATCGCCGAACCCCTCAACCTCTACGATTGCTCCCTGATCAGCGACGGAGCCGCCGCCGTAGTCGTCTGCGCCGCCGATCGAGCCCGCGAATTCTCCGACAAACCCGTGAAGGTGCGCGGCATCGCCCAAGCCTCCGACTACGTCGCGCTCGATCAAAAGCCCGATATCACAACCTTTCCCGCTGTCCGTGGAGCCGCGCAAAAGGCCTACGAAATGGCCGCCATCGATCCCAAAGACATCGAATTCGCCGAGCTTCACGACTGCTTCACCATCGCCGAAATCGTAGCCCTCGAAGATCTCGGCTTCGTCGCCCGAGGCTGCGGAGGCTTCTTCAGCGCCGAAGGCCGAACCCGCCGCACCGGAGCCCTCCCCATCAACGCCAGCGGAGGTCTGAAATCCAAAGGCCATCCCGTGGGAGCCACCGGAGTAGCGCAAATCTGCGACGTAATCCAGCAACTCCGCTGCGAAGCCGGCGCCCGCCAACTCCCGCGCCACGGGTTAGGCCTGGCCCAAAACCTGGGAGGAAGCGGAGCCTCCTGCGTAGTAACCATCCTGGAGCGCGCTTGATGCTAACCGGAACCGTCTACACCGAAACCATCGTCCACCTCGCGCCCGAGCGCTTCGCCGCCGACGTACCCTACCAGGTGATAATCGTAGTTCTCGATTCCGGCGGCAGAGTAACCGCTCGTGTGGACGGCGCTCGCGTATCGATCGATGACCGAGTCGTCGAAACCGAAAATCGGGAAGGTGTCCCCGTTTTCCGAAAATTACTATGAAACTGGCCGATCGTATGCAGCGGATTCTCACCGAGTCCGCCTTTGACGTTCTTGTCCGCGCCCGTGCTCTCGAAGCCCAGGGCCGCGACATCATTCACCTCGAGATCGGCGAGCCCGATTTCGACACTCCCCGCCACGTAATCGACGAGGCCAAACGCGCGCTCGACGCCGGCTTCACCCATTACGGCCCTACCCAGGGTTTACCCGAGCTGCGCGAAGCCATCGCCGAATACGTCTCCGCCACCCGAGGAATCACCGTAACCGCGCGCAACGTCTGCGTCACCCCCGGCGGCAAGCCCATCATCTTCTTCCCCATTATGGCGCTCGTCCAGCCGGGCGACGAAGTCATCTACCCCAACCCCGGCTTCCCGATGTATGAGTCGATGATCGGAGTCATGGGAGGCAAGCCCGTCCCCATCCCGCTCGTCGAGGAAAACGGCTTCTCTTTCGATCTCGACGTTTTTCGCGCCAGCCTCTCCGACCGCACCAAAATGGTGATTCTCAATTCCCCCCAGAATCCCACCGGTGGCCTCATCCCGCCCGCCGATATCGCCGCCATAGCCGACCTCCTGCGCGATCGCGATATAGTCGTTCTCTCCGACGAAATCTACTCCCGAATCGTGTATGGTAATGAAGCGCCCGTCTCGATTGCTTCCATGCCGGGCATGCAGGAAAAAACAATCATCCTCGACGGATTCTCCAAAACCTATGCCATGACCGGCTGGCGTTTAGGCTACGGAGTCATGCCCGAATACCTGGTCGACGCGGTGAACAAGCTGATGGTGAATTCGACTTCCTGCACCGCCACGTTTACGCAGAAGGCGGGAGTCGCCGCCCTGCGCGGATCGCAGGAGCCGGTGGACGCCATGGTCAAAGAGTTCGCCCGCCGCCGAACTGCGTTCTGCGCGGGTCTGAACGACATTCCGAACTGGCGCTGCAACATGCCGGGAGGAGCCTTCTACGCCTTCGCCAACGTAAAAGCGCTGGGCCGAAGCTCGAAAGATATTGCGGACGCAATACTGAACGAAGCGGGAGTAGCCTGCCTGAACGGAGCCGGCTTCGGCGCCTTCGGCGAGGGCTACATCCGCTTCAGCTACGCCAACTCCTACGACAACCTGATGAAAGCCGTAGACCGAATCCGAGCCTGGTCGACAAAGTAAATCACCCCGACTTCTCAAGACATGTCTCACAATAGAGCCATGGTCACACTCGAATCGCTGAGGAGCGGAAAGCGCGATGAAGTCCTGCGCCTGGCCGCCCTGCACGGTGCGCGCAACGTGAAAGTTTCGGTTCCGTGGCGCGCGGCGAAAAGGCGGTGCTCTATCTTGTTCCATTTGCTGGTACCCGGCGGGAAGTGACAGACCGAGATTTCCAACCCGGTTTGGTCGGCCAGTTGCTGCAACTCCCATTTCCATAGCCGTACTTGCGCACCATTGCTGCCGCCGGAGTCGGCGGTAATCAACAGGCGCCTGGCTTGCGGATAATTGCGGCGCCCCATCCACCGCCACCGACGGCGTATGCTTTCCACGGCAAACTCTGCCGTGTCATGATCCACACCCACACTGACCCACCCCGCGTTGCGTCCGAGGTCGTAAACTCCGTAGGGAGCCACCTTTCCTTTCTCCGGTTGACGGATCTCGAAGTCGTGAACACGAACTTTCTCAGGCTCGCCTTGCGGCTGCCACTCACGGCCCGGATTCTTGAAATCGCCCACCAACTCCTTCTTTTTCGTATCTACCGAGATCACCGGCTCGCCCCGCTTCAGATAACGCCGGGCCCTGCGGTTGATGTATTCAAACTGCCGATTTCGATCCGCATGCTGGCTCCCCTCCAGCGTTTTCCGGTTGGCCTGCAAACTGTATTCCATCTCGTGCAGCAGTTCGGCCACTGTCTGATAACTGACGGTGTGACCCTCGCGCCGGAGTTCCCCGGCCAATTTCCGTACGCTCTTGCATGCAAAATTTAGTTAACTTGTTTTACTTATTTCCTGACATGACCTTAGGCGGAGCAGCCTGCAGACGGCTTCAGCCGCACCCCGCGACTTTCAGTCGTATCGGATTCTACCGGTAGTCGTTTAAGCGTGCCGTTTGACTATGGGAACCCAGAATATTCCCGGCGCAAGCGAGGGCATACCGCCAAAGACGTGTCGAATCTGATACAACTAAACCCGATAGGCATCAATTGAGTGGCAGGGTTCATTCGGTAGAGCGAGCCGAAGCCGAGCCTCCACCTCAGTGAGATAGGAAACCGCAGGTATTACCGCCCCCCACGATTCCATCTCTGTCATGCGGTGGTGCCACATCTCTGGGTTGTCCTTGGTGTAGGGACCGCGACGGTGAATTGCTACACCCTCAGCGGTCACCCAAAACCGGCCAATGGTGGTCACCTGAAAACCGGCCAATGAGAACGTAGTCAGGACATTGACTCAGGCGGAGGAAATAGGCTCCGTCGATGTGAGCAATGTCTTGAACGAAGAGAAGAAGCAACAGGTGATTGCGCTCGGCCGGTTGGGCTGGGCGCTGCGAAAGATCGAGAAGGCAACCGGCATCCGCCGGGAAACCGCAGCCGGATATCTGAGGGCTGCCGGCATTCCCGTAGGCCGGTCTGGTGGCTGGGGCCGACGAAAAGCAAAACCGGCCAATGAGGTGACCACCGACCCGAAGCCGGCAAAACCGGCCAATGGCGAGGAGGTGACCACCGACTCCGGCGCGGAAAAAAGCGCTGCCGCCGTTACCGCCAGCAGTAGCGAACCGTACCGCGAACTGGTCGAAGCCGCGCTGGCCAAAGGGCGGAACGCCATGTCCATCTGGCAGGAACTGGTGGACAGCCACGGCTTCGCCGGAGCCTACGAAAGCGTTAAACGTTACGTTCGCAAACTGCGTGGCACACCATCGCCGGAAGCGCGAGCCATCATTCAGACCGCGCCCGGCGAAGAAGCGCAGGTCGATTACGGAACGGGCCCGATGGTGCGCGATGCGCGCACCGGCAAGTACCGGCGCACCCGATTGTTCGTCCTGACGCTCGGCTTCAGCCGCAAGTGCGTGCGGCTGCTTTCGTTCCAGTCGAGCACGTACATATGGGCCGAACTGCATGAGCGGGCCTTTCGCCGCCTGGGCGGCAGCACGCGGGTCGTAGTGCTCGACAACCTTAAAGAGGGCGTGCTGGCTCCCGATATCTACGACTCCACGCTCAACCCGCTCTATCGCGATGTGCTGGCGCACTACAGCGCCGTCGCACTGCCCTGCAGAGTGCGGGATCCGGATCGCAAAGGTAAGGTCGAAGCCGGCGTCGGACATGCGCAGAAAACGCCGCTGAAAGGCCAGCGCTTCGAGAGTCTGGAGGCCGCTCAGTCATACCTCGATCAGTGGGAGGAACGCTGGGCCGACACACGCATCCATGGCACGACCAAGCGCCAGGTATCCGCCATGTTCGCCGAGGAAAAGCCCGCGCTGCAGCCATTGCCGCTGGAGCCGTTTCGCTACTACCAGTACGGCGAGAGAACGGTGCATCTGGATGGGTGCGTGGAAGTGGAAGCGGCATACTATGGCGCACCGCCGGGCTGGATTGGCCGCCTCGTCGCCGTGCAGTGGGACTCTCGCTGCGTTCGTCTGCTCGATCCGCGGACCGGCCAGTTATTGCGCGAACATCTCCGCCAATCGCGCGGCCGGCATCGCATCAAAGACGAGGATCGCCCGCCCCGCACACCGCAGGGAATCCTGCAGCTGCTGGCGCGCGCCGCGCAGGCGGGGCCGCACATCGGCGAACTCGCCCAGGGCATGTACCGAAATCAGGCCGAAGCCGCGGTGCGGCGTATTCAGGGCCTGCTGTCATTCATCCGCAAGTACGGCGCGGCACGCGTGGACGATGCCTGCGCCGCCGCTCTGGAACTGGAGGCTTATGACTATCGCTTCGTGCGCCGCTGGCTGGAGCGCGCTTCCGATCCGCCGGTAAGCCTGCGCCAGGTCGATCCGCTCATCCGGCAGCTCACGCTTTATCGCGACCTCATCGAACAACGAACGCAGCAAAACCATCAGGAGAACCATTCATGAACATCGCCGAAATACAACGCGCTCTCCGTCAACTCCGGCTCGGCGGCATGGCCGCCGTTCTGGAAACACGCTTACATCAAGCCCAGGCTGAACCTATGGCGCCGATCGACCTGATCTCTTGTCTGATATCCGATGAGCTCACGCGGCGTGCCGATCGCCTGCTGGAACGCCGCCGCAAGCAGGCCGGCTTTCGCGACGCCAACCGCACGCTCGACGGCTTCGACTTCACCTTCAACCCTAAGATGAATCGCAGTCTGGTCTTCGATCTGGCCGCCTGCGGCTTCATCGGCCGGCGCGAAGATGCTTTATTCCTCGGCCCCGGCGGCACGGGCAAGAGTCATCTGGCGCAGGCCATCGGCCAGTGCGCCATTCTGCAGGGCTATCGCGTGATCTATCGCGAAGCCCACGTGTTGCTGGAAGAACTGGCCGATGCCGTGGCCGAAGGCCGGCGCAAGCCTTACATCGAATCTCTGGCGACGGTGCCACTGCTGATCGTCGACGATTTCGGCATGCGCAAGTTGCCGCTCACCGCCGCCGAAGATCTGCTGGAAATCGTTATGCGCCGCTACGAGCGGGCCAGCACACTGCTGACCTCGAACCGGCCCGTCGAAGACTGGGGCAAACTGCTCGGCGATACTGCAGCAGTCAGCTCGATGCTCGACCGGCTGCTGCACCACGGCCATGTTCTCAAGTGCGGGCCGCGCAGCTGGCGCACCAAAGCTGTCGCCGCGAGCGCTGCATGAAAACCGGCCAAACAGCCCTGCGGCGCAAGGACGTGGATCGCCCCCTTTCCCGTTTCCCCCTCCGGGGGAAAGCCGGGGCGGGCGGGTTCCCCCCACGCCGCAAACTGCGCGGCTCCCCCCACAAGAGGGCTCCGCCCCCTTGTGCATCCCCCGTCGGCATCCCATGATTCCGGCGGTTTGCTGTTCAGGCTTGCCCTGACCGCGCCGTCAGGGTAAAACTATGACTTGTCCTGGCTCGTTCCCATTGGCCGGTTTTGAAGTGACCACGATTGGCCGGTTTTGGGGTGACCACCGAGGGCTCTATTTGCCCTGGAGAGCCTCAACTATATCGCCAACCGGTAAACGCATTTCGCGAAGTTCGCTCAATGGCATCCGACCGACAATCGCGAGCACTACTTTGCGCAGCGTCTCGTCATAATCCACAGATAGAGGCCTCCCGGAAGATTGACCAGTCTTTCCATCCTTCGGTTCCGGGGACTGCTGGTCGCGCATCAGTTCCCCCGAGACTGAAGAAGCGCCAGCGGCAGCAAGACCATCAAGAGAAGTTAGAAGAATTTTCCAAAGCTCTCGATGACGGAAGGAACTCCATTGCGGGTGATAGCCGAGGCGGCGTGCCTCGATGGCAAACCCGTACCACCATTGTTGCTCATGGAGCGCCTTGTCAAGCAGTTCCCGGACTGGATCAGGGATCGTTGCCAAGAAATCTTTCGCGATCTGAATGTGGGCATCTTCGCTGCAAGACGGTACGCGCACCCACGGAGTACCTACCGAAACGCTCAGGGGAAAAGTTGTCAGATCATATGTTGCCAAGTTAGCGTAGAGCGCATACTTGGCGTGGGGATTGGTGAAAGTTCTCCAGGCTTGCGTCGGCACCTTCCAGGCGGTTGGTGTCGGCCCAGCTTCGCCGACGAGTCCATAGATAACCTCAGGACCGTGCTGGCTGACTTGGCGGACGCCAAGGGCATATTGATTAATGAATTCACGCAGATTTCGACAGCGATACAACCGAGTGTTGAAACCCGGCACGTCTGCCCTGATCGCTACACCCAGCCGCACTCCTGTGATTCGGCGATCAGGCGAGGACTGGATAATGCTTGAAATCTTGGCGGCTACTTCTGAAGCGTCTAAAATCTCCATCTCGGTCACTCCGCAGCATAAAAAACACAGGGAAACATTTATGAGAGAGATTAGGTACCATTCTCTCCCTCTGTTTTCCCTAGGTGTCTAAAGTCTTTCTTTCTGCCGCGTTACATGACCTTACGGAGTAGAAATAGCCTCAAACTTCGAGGTGTTTTCAACAGGCGTCTGGCAGCAGCATGTTGCCAGCACTCCGTGGTCTCCGGCTTAGTTCCTTAGCCGATTCGAGTGGGGCCGTACAGCGCGGAACAGCTAACCCACAACTCTTCGTTTTCAGAGTACAGTAGTTTGTGCAGAGTTGTCAACACCAAAATCGAAAAAATCTCTTGACATTAGGAGTGGCATTGTGTAGGACATTTTCCCAAGAAAATGGTTTTATAGTGCCGATAAGGTATCAGGCACCCTTTGGCCCCCTCAGCATTAATCGCTTGCCCCGCGCCGCTTTGATCGCTTTATCGGTGCGCTGGTCGTCCGTCAGCTTCCGGCTGTTGTAAACGAAGTCCCGTTCCGCGCAGTACGATCCGAGGTACTTCCGGCTCATGTGGTGGTAGATGCCGTAATTCGCCCGCTTCAGGAGGGCGAAGAACGACTCCACGGTGTTTGTCGTGACGTTGATCTTCGTCTTCTTGTCCATGCGCGCGTACTCGCCAGTGAGGTGCTGAACCGTATGGTGCCCGGCGAAGCCCTCTGTGCCAACATGACTGAGACATCTTGTGTGACCGCAATTAGTGAGCAGGGCGGGAAAGAGAATCAGCATGGTGACGATGAACGGTTCTGCTCGGCCCGCTGCGGATGTGACGGGAG
>JBEKAQ010000052.1:0-57780 GCA_050015835.1 Bryobacteraceae bacterium
TAGTAGTTTTCCCGGTGCCCCGCTGGCCGGAAAAAATGTACCCGTGCGCGATGCGGTTCTGGTCGATGGCATTGCGCAGGGTCGTCTTGATGTGATCCTGGTTGAGCACATCGTCGAACGATTGAGGGCGGTACTTGCGAGCGATTACCTGGTACATGCGGCGGGATTACTTAACTCTGTTGCCAAGCCCCGGGTGATCCGCGGCACACGGGTTAAACCACTACCGTTGCTTCCTTCCGGATCTGGCGGGGTTTGCAGCCGCCCATTGCACGGAGCCCGAGACCTGACGACCTTCAGGTTAACATTGCCGTCACTTCTCCGGTGCGTAATAGCCGGTGCGCGTCCTCACCACCGCTTCGGCGGGAGTGGCCACGGTGACCCCGATGGTGCGGAAAGTCCCATCCTGTTTCGGGTCCGAAGGGCTGTACGCGATGGTGTATTGGTTCCTCAAATCGTGCGCCACCTGCCGCGCGATGCCATCCACTTCAGACAACTCTTTCGGATAGAAGACTTCGCCGCCGGTTCCGTGCGCGAGCATGTCCAGATCGCGTTTGGCCCGTGCGGTTTCGCGCGCGTCGTCGTCGTTCAGAAGACCGATCGCATAGATGAGAACTCCGCTCTGTTGCGCCTCACGCGATAGCCGCGTCAGGGTTTCCACGCTGCTGTTATCTTCGCCGTCGGTCACCACCAGCAGCACCTTCTTATCGTTCTTCGCCAGTCGCTTCAGATGTTCCAGGCCCATCGAAAGAGCGTCGCGCATCGCGGTGGGGCCGTTCGAATCGATCTTCGCCAGAGTCGATTCCAGCTTCTGAATGTCCTGGGTGAAGTCCTGCGCCATTGCCGGCCTCTCGCTGAAGTTCAGCACGAACTCTTCGTCGCCAGGATTTGAAGCACGTACCAGGGTAAGCAGCGCCGCGGCAACTTTGGCTCTTTTGCCGCGCATACTCGCGCTGTTGTCGACGATCAAGCCCAGTGACACCGGCGCATCTTCCATACGGAAGACCTTGATCCGCTGGGACACACCGTTTTCAAATACCTTGAAGTCGTTTTGGTGAAGATCGGTGAGGAGATGGCCCTGCAGATCGGTCACCGTGGCGTGTAATTCCACCAGACGCGCGTCGGATTTGAAGACGGCCTCGCTATCGGCCTCCTGCGCGCCCGAAGCTCCCGCAAGCAGCAGAGCCAGAAGCATGACACGCGGCGCGGTATCCCTCATGCGCAGTTCTCCGTGCAGGCGTATTGCCACGGTACGCTAACCTATCCACAGTGTTCCTCTTCCGGTCGCTGGTTCCGCTCGATAATCCGATCGGTTTCGGCGCGCTCGACTTTATCGAACTGGCCCTCGCGCTCATGCTGGTGGCGCTGGCGCTGACCTGGCGTCCGTGGATCGCACCATTCGCCGCAAGGATCGCCCGCAAGCCGGCCTGGTGTCTGCCGATTCTGGCGGCGTTGCCGGTAACGCTGCGCTTGTTCCTGCTGGCCAACCATCCCGTCCCCACGCCGGATCTCTATGACGAATTCGGCCATTTGCTGGTGGCGGACACGCTGCGCCACGGGCGTCTGGCCAATCCGCCCCATGCCATGCATCAGTTCTTCGAGACCTTCTTCGTCCTTCAGCAACCGACTTACAGTTCTATCTACCCCGTCGGCAACGGCCTCGCGCTCGCTGTTGGATGGAGCGCACTCGGCCTGCCCTGGGCCGGCGTTCTGCTCGGTGTTGCGGCCCTCTGTTCACTCTGCTACTGGATGCTGCGCGGTTGGACGACCCCCGGGTGGGCGCTGCTGGGCGGGGTTCTCGCAGTCTTTGAATTCGGCCCTTTGAACCAATGGACGAACAATTACTGGGGAGGCGCTTTATCCGCGGCCGCTGGCTGTCTGGTTTTCGGAGCATTGCCGCGCCTGCGCAATCGGCCGCATTGGCGGGATGGCGTTCTGCTGGGTCTGGGGCTCGCCATCCACGTGCTGACTCGGCCCTATGAATCGATTTTTCTTTTCGCCGGGGCAGCGCTTTTCCTCTTGCCACGCTTCTTGCCGCTCCCTTACGGTCACGGTTCGGTGGGACTGAGTGCTGCAGCCGCAGCGTTATTAGTGTTGCTACCCGCTGCTGGAATTACTTTGCTGCAGAACAAGCGCGTCACCGGAGAGTGGACCACCCTTCCCTACGCCCTCAGCCAATACCAATACGGAGTACCGGCGGCGCTTACCTTTCAACAGGCCCCCGTGCCGCACTTACCACTGACGCCGCAACAGGAACTCGACTATCGTATGCAGAGTAACTTTCACCCCGGCCCGGAAACGCTCGCGAGTTACACGGCTCGTCTCTGGTTCCGTATCCGTTATTACCGGTTCTACTTCTATCCGCCGCTCTATCTGGCGCTCGTTGCCTTCTTACTCGGTAAGCGAGGCTATCGCTGGCGCTGGGTCGCTCTTACCTGCCTTCTCTTCGCGCTCGGGATCAATTTCTTTCCCGCGTTCCAGTTCCACTACCTGGCCGCCGTAGTATGCCTCTTCCTTCTGATGAGCGTGAAGGGGTTGGAACGGATCACTCGGCTGCCCCATGGCGCGGAGGCAGCCAGACTGATTATCTTCCTCTGTATCGCTCACTTCGCGTTCTGGTACGGAATACATTTTCGCGATCCGGGGATACTGAGCTACGACATGTGGGACTCCATCAACCACCGGAATCCCGAGCGGCGCATTGCCGTCGCGAAAGAACTTGCGGAAACGCCGGGCAAGCTGCTGGTCTTAGTCCGCTACTGGCCGCAGCACATCTTTCAGGATGAGTGGGTTTATAACGGCGCCGATATCGATGGGCAACGAATCGTCTGGGCGCGCGATCTGGGCGACGCGGAGAATAAAGAGCTCGAACATTACTTCGGCGATCGGAAGTACCTGCTGCTCGAACCGGACTCGCGTCCGCCCAGGCTCAGTCCGTATCATCCCGAGCCTGGGCCTGAGGCCACGCCGAAGTCCCCGGAGACGCCGCAGGCGACGCCGAAACATCCACTCATCGAGTTGGAACAAGTCGAAACAAGATAGACTGGAGTTAGTGTTAGTAACCATCGGTCCGCGGGCCATCGCGCGCCCCGCCTGGCTTCGTGCTCCCGCTTCCGCCGGGCAGAATTACCGCGAGCTCAAAGAGCTGATATCCGGACTGAATCTGCACACGGTCTGCGAGAGCGCGGCTTGCCCCAACGTAGGCGAGTGCTGGAATCGCCGCACCGCCACGTTCATGATCCTCGGCAATGTCTGTACGCGGCGCTGCGGATTTTGCGCGGTGCAAAAGGGCGGCCCGCTTCCCGTCGATTACGACGAACCGCGCCGTGTCGCCGAGGCCGTCGCCGTGATGGGCCTGAATTACGCAGTGGTCACCAGCGTCAACCGCGACGATCGCAAAGACGGCGGGGCCGAACTGTTCGCGCTGACCATCGAGGCCATTCGCGAACGCGTTCCCGGCTGTAAGGTCGAAGTGCTGGTGCCGGATTTCCAGGGCAGCCAAGCGGCCATGAAGATCGTGATGGAGGCCCGGCCGGACGTGCTCAATCACAATACCGAAACCGTCCCGAGGCTGTACCGGCAGGTGCGTGTGGGCGCGCGCTACGAGCGTTCGCTCGACATGCTGGCGTATGCCAAAGAACTGGCGCCCGCGACGCCGGTGAAGTCCGGCCTGATGCTCGGACTGGGTGAAATGCCGAAGGAAGTTCTTGACGTGATGCGCGATCTGCGCGCGCATGGCGTGGACATCCTGACGCTCGGCCAGTACTTACGTCCTTCGCCGAAGCATCTGCCGATTGTCCGTTACGTCCCGCCAATGGAATTCGACGAATTTCGGCGGGCCGGCAAAGACATGGGCTTTGCGCATGTAGAGGCCGGCCCGCTGGTGCGCAGTTCGTATCACGCCGACGATTCCCATGCGGCCGCGCGCTGCTGAGGCGAGTCGTCGACCAGACCTCCCGGATGATGTCCTGGTTAATATCATGTCATAATATAGATACAGTCACATGCCATCCATATTGATCCAAATCGATGAGCCGACGCTGAGATCGTTGAACAAGATCGCTCCGGCCGCCAAACGCCAGCGCGCCGAGTTCGTCCGTCAGGCGGTCAAAGATGCGATTCGCAGGCGGGAATACGAGCAGATTCGCGAGGCATATATTCGGCAACCCGATTCCGCCGCGGAAGCCGACGACTGGTCGTCCGCCGAGGAGTGGAAGGCGTGAGACAGTACGAGATCTGGTGGGCCGATCTCCGCAAGCCCGCCGGACGCCGTCCGGTGATCCTGCTGAGCCGCGACGGCGCGTATGAGTTTCTCAATAAGGTTGTGGCGGCCGAGATCACATCCACCATCCGGCATATTCCGATCGAAGTCCCGTTGGGCCCGGGTGAAGGGTTGCCGAGAAAATGCGTGGTCAATTGCGACAACCTGCGAACCGTTCCCAGGCAGAGCCTCGTAGAACGAATTTCGCAATTGCCCCCGCATCGGATTCCGGAAGTGAAGCGGGCGGTGGGTTATGCTCTCGGGTGGGAAGAGTTGATCGAAGTGCGGAGCTGAGTTCAGAAGACCCGGTTCGGGGTATACACGCCCATCCGCTCTTTCACCAGTTCCACGGTCGAATCAGCAATGGGAGTAACGGCGGCGGCGCCATTTTTCAGGATCTGATCGAGATACCCGGGGTCCGCGGTGATCTCGCGATAACGCGCCTGCAGCGGATCGAGCTTCGCGATCGTCATCTCGGCCACCTGCTTCTTCAGATCGCCATAGCGCATGCCGGTGAAGTGGGCGCGCAGCTGGTCGGTGCTCCATCCCGAGAACGCCTGAAAAATGTTCAGCAGATTCGCCACGCCCGGCCCCATGGTTTCAAAATCGACCGCCGGATTCGAATCCGTAGTGGCACGCATGATCGTCTTGCGAATCCGTTCCGGCGGATCGAGCAGCGCCACCGCGTGTCCCGCGCCCGTGGCGGATTTGCTCATCTTGGTCGAGGGATCGTCGAGGCCCATGATGCGCGCGCCCACTTCGGGCAACTTCGTCGCCGGCATCACAAAGGTTTCGCCATAGAGCGAATTGAAGCGCTGCGCGATGTCGCGCGTCAGTTCCAGATGCTGCATCTGATCTTCGCCGACGGGGACGATCGCAGCCTGGTAGAGCAGAATATCGGCGGCCATTAAAACCGGATACTGGAATAACCCATCGCCCACCGATTCCTGCGCGGCGGCCTTGGCTTTGAACTGCGTCATGCGCTCCAGCCATCCCATGGGCGTCACGCAGGTGAGCAGCCAGGCGAGCTCCGCATGCGCGGGCACGGTCGACTGGACTACGATCCGCGAATGCTTTGGGTCGATGCCGGCGGCGAGAAACAGCGCCGCGAGTTCGCGGATTTTGGCGCGCAGTTCATCGGGCTTCTGGTAGACCGTGATGGCGTGCAGGTCGACGATGCAGAAGATACTCTCGAAATCGTACTGGATGCGCACCCAGTTGGCGAGAGCTCCGAGATGATTGCCGATATGCAGATTGCCGGACGGCTGAACGCCCGACAGAACGCGGGGAGTCATCAAGCCTACGATTGAGTCTGCAATTCCTGATGGCGCGCGCGGGCGCTCTCTTTGCGCTCGCGCAGGTAACTGAAGAATTCCCCGCCCTCGCGCAGACGGCGCACCAGCATCTGGCGATCGCCCGCCATCTCGCGCAGAAAGCGCAGAATGGGCTTGTGCCGGAAATAGAAGCGCCGGTACATGCGCTCCACCGCGTCCTCGATTTCGTCGGGCGAGAGATGGCTGTAGCGCAGCGTCGAGACCTGGATACCTTTGCCCGAAATCATCGCGTTACTGTCGATCCAGCCATGCTCGGTCGCCTGCCGGTAAAGCTCCGTCCCTGGGTACGGCGCGGCAATCGAAACCTGGATCGAGAATGGATCGATTTCCTGCGCGAAGCGTATGGTCTCCTCGATGGTCTCCTGCGTCTCGATCGGCAGCCCGATCATGAACGTACCGTGGACGCGGATGCCGAGCTTGCGGCAGTTGCGCATGAATTCGCGCGCGGTGTCGAGCACCAGCCCTTTCTTGATCCGGTTCAGGATCTGCTGATTGCCGGATTCGAAACCCACGAGAAGCAACCGCAGCCCGTTGTCGCGCAACTGGCGCAGCGTTTCGTAATCGAGGTGCGCGCGGGCGTTGCAGGACCACGTCAGCTTCAGTTTCTTCATGCCCCTGGCAATGGCGACGGCGCGTTCTTTATCGATGGTGAAGGTATCGTCGTCGAACATCCACTCGCGCACGCGGTTGCCGAAGAGTTCCTTGCCCACTTCCATCTCGCGGATCACGGCGGCGGGCGATTTGGTGCGATACACGTGGCCGCCGATGGTCTGCGGCCAGAGACAGAAGCTGCATTTTGCGGGGCAGCCGCGGCCCGTGTAAAAGGAAACGTAGGGATGCTGCAGGTAGCCGATGAAATAATTTTCGATTTTCAGATCGCGATGATAAACGGGGAGCACGCTGGGCATGGCGTCCCAATCGTGAATCAGGTCGCGCTCGGGATTGTGGTGCAGGCGTCCGTCGGCGTCGCGCCAGCTCAGGCCTTTGATCTCCGCCAGAGGCTTTCCCGACGCAACGTCGAGACAGGTGTAATCGAATTCATTGCGGCAGACGAAGTCGATGACCGGCGCTTCCTTGAGCGTCTGCGCCGGCAGCACGGCTACGTGCGCGCCGATCAGGCCCACCTGGGCATGCGGATTGCGGGCCTTGATGGCTTGCGCGCATGCCACATCGTTGTTCAGCGACGGCGTGCTGGTGTGCAGCACGAACAGCTCGTAATCGTTGGCGATCGAGAGCACGTCCTCCATGGTTTGGTGGTGCGGCGGCGCGTCCATCAGCTTGCTGCCGGGGACCAGAGCGGCTGGTTGCGCCAGCCACGTGGGGAACCAGTAGGAAGTGATCTCGCGTTTGGCCTGATAGCGTGCGCCGGCGCCTCCGTCGAAACCATCGAAGGAAGGCGGGCTGAGAAAGAGCGTCTTTTTCACGGATTTAGTTTTGTCCCCGTACTGCCGATCTCCCTATATTCTTACACTTCAGGGTCTCTGAGGGAAACCGGAAAATGCGATCGGGTAGTGTGGGGAGAGGCGGAAAACTGAAAATCGAAAAGCTGATTTACGGTGGCGAAGGACTGAGCCGCGTCGATGGCGAGGTGGTGTTTACGCCGTTCGTATTGCCCGGGGAGGTGATCGAAGCCGAGCGCACGGGATCGCGGAAGAACGCTCAGCGGGCGCGCCTGGTCCATGTGACTGAAGCCTCGGCAGACCGTGTCGAGCCCGAGTGTCCGTACTTCATGCGCTGCGGCGGCTGCCAATATCAGCACGCGGCGTATGAGGCGCAGCTGCGGCTGAAGCGCGAGATCCTTTCTGAGACGCTGCGGCGTGTGGGCAAGATCGAGTACGATGCGGAGCGGATCGCGGTGGAGGCCGGCGAGCCGTGGGGATACCGCAATCGGGCGCAATTCCATTTCGAGAACGGACGCGTGGGATATCGTGAAATGCACTCGCGCAGGCTGGTGCCGATTTCGAGGTGTCCCATCAGCTCATCCAAAATCAACCAGGTGATTTCCCGGTTGGAACGACTGGTACGCGATCGCCGCTGGCCTCGGTTTGTAGAGTCGATCGAGGTGTTCACGAACGAAAAACAGGTGCAGTGGAACGTGCTGCGGACGGAGCGCCCGGCAGCAAAACATTTCTTCGAGTGGCTTGCCGAGGAAGTGCCCGGGACCGTGCTCGGGCCGCTTGAATACGCGGTGAACGAGGATGTGTTTACGGTCAGCGGGACGGCGTTCTTTCAGGTGAACCGTTTTCTGCTGCCGCGTCTGGCGGAGATCGCGATCGGAGATGCCACGGGTGTCAGCGCGTGGGATCTCTATGCGGGCGCGGGGCTTTTCTCGCTTCCTCTGGCGCGCCGGTTCGAGCGCGTCTCGGCGGTGGAATCGGGACGCGCGGCAGCGGCCGATCTGAAGCAAAACGCCCGGCGGGCCAGGCTCGGAATCGATGTGGTGCAGCAGCAGACCGAAGCGTTTCTGCTCGAGACCAACCAGACGCCGGATTTCGTATTGGCCGATCCGCCGCGCTCCGGTCTCGATAAAATGGTCACTACGCGCCTGGTCGAGATCAGCCCGAAAGCCATAGTGATTGTGGCCTGCGATCCGGCGACCCTGGCGCGCGATCTGGCCGCGTTGACCGGGGCGTACACGATGGAGCGGGTGACGTTGGTCGACCTGTTTCCGCAGACCTTCCACATCGAGACTGTGGTGCATCTCGGACGAAAAGCTTGACACCGTTTTCCCGGTGTGTTAATTTTTACGCATGCTGCTTAAAACTGCGCATGCGGAAAACAATCTGAGCCGCCGCGAGCGCCAGATTATGGATATCCTGTTCGCGCTGGGCCGAGCTTCCGGACAGGAAATCCAGCAGCGCCTGCCGGACCAGCCCGGCTACTCGGCGGTCCGGACCATCCTGCGGGTGCTCGAACGCAAAGGCCACATTCGACATATCGAAGAAGGCCTGCGCTACGTCTACCTGCCTGCGATGGAGCGGGAGACGGCGAAGAAATCGGCCATTCAGCGCCTGGTTTCGACGTTTTTCGATGGCTCGGCAAAGGCTGCGGCGGCCGCTTTCCTCGATCCCGCTTCGGCGCAGCTTTCGGACGATGATCTGAAAGAGCTGGAAGGGCTGATCCGCAAGGCCCGCAAGGAGAAAAAATAATGGCTCTGGTTTTGTTTAAAGCGACACTGCTGTTCGTTCTGGCGCTCGGTTGTCTCGCGCTCATGCGGCGCGCCAGTTCGGCGACACGGCATCTGGTTTGCGCCTGCGCGATGGCCGGAGCGTTATTGCTGCCGCTCACCTTGCTGGCGCCGGCGAATGCAGCCCCGCTCCGCTTGTCCACCATCACGTTTCTGGCAACATCCGGCGCGGCCTCGGGCGGCGCTTCCTGGCCGATTTCGAAAATTCTTGTGGGCGTGTGGATTGCCGGGATGGCCGCCCTGTTGCTGCGTCTCGGCGTGGGCTACTGGCGCCTTGCGGCTGTTCTTCGAACGGCAACCCCCGCGGATGGGTACGTTTTTTCGGATGTCGCGGTGCCGATGGTTGCCGGACTCCTGCGGCCGGTAATCCTGATGCCGCGTTCCGTCGAGTGCTGGCCCCTGTCGCAACTCGCCGCCGCCCTGAAACATGAACTGGCGCACGTGGAACGCAAAGATCTCTGGACCAGTCTGATGGCGCATCTCGCCTGCACCGTCTATTGGTTTCATCCGCTCGCGTGGGCCGTTGCGCACCGCATGCGCGATGAGCAGGAGACCGCCTGCGACGACGCCGTTCTTTGCTCCGGTTTTGAACCGGCCTCTTACGCGGAAGCGCTGATCGCGACCGCTCGTTCCATCACTTCAACCAATCTGATCGGATGTCATATGACTCAGGAAACGCTCAAATCGAGAATCGCGCGCCTGTTCGAGCACGGCTTGCCGCGCATGTCTTCACCCGCGACTTTGCGCCGCACCGCGATTGTTTTCGCCGCGGCAATCGTCACCATCGCCCTTCTGAATGCCGCGCCCCAGGGGCCTGCCGACCATCCGTACAAGATGGCAGACGGTATCGCTGCGCCGAAAGTTCTCTACAAAGTCGATCCGGACTACACCCATGAGGCGCGGGCGGCAAAGATAGATGGCACCGTCGTCTTGCAATTGGTCGTTGGGACCGACGGTCTTGCCCACGACATCAGCGTCATTAAGACCCCCGGCGCGGGACTCGACCGAAAAGCCGTCGAGGCGCTCCAGAAATGGCACTTTCAACCGGGCTTGAAAGACGGGCAGCCCGTCCCCGTAATCGCGACGATTGAGGTCAATTTCAAATTGAACTAGAGGTCTACTTCGTAGTGTAGAAGTCGTATGCGATGCGCCACGTAAATTCCTTGCCCGGCTCGATGCGCATGCGAATGTAAGCCTCGGGACAGGCGGTGGTGCGGATTGACCAATAGTTGATCCGCACCAGCGGCCGGTCGGAAGTCTGGCGGACTCCCGCGCCGGTTTTCAGGTTTTCCTCCGAGATATCGTAGTCCTTCACATCTGAGCTGAAGCCGGCAAGTTCGCTCTGCGCCGACTGGCGGTCGACAAGTTCCTTCAGGTAGACCAACTCTTTGCCGCGCGTTTCCGCCAGCCCGTGGAAATCGCCCGCGGCGTGGACTTCAAACGGGAACTTGACCACGACATCTGGTCCGGTCGGCTGCTGATCGATCATGTAAAAGTTGTGCTCGTAGACATCGGACGCGATGACTTTCGTGCCGGTGTTTTTCAAGCGGTGTTCGAGTACCATGCGGGGTTGACCTTTTACCAGACGCACCGTCTTCGTGTACTCGTAGGCGTAGCCTGACGCGGGATCCTTCACGATCTGCGTGAATGCAATCGAATCGGCTTTCGCCTTTACGTCCCACTTACCCGGATCGACAATTTCGTAAGTCTTGAACTGCGCGAACTTCGGTTCATCTGGTTTGCGGATGATGCCAATGCCGATCTTGACGAAGGTTCCGCCAGGCTTGGCATCCGCATAACCTAACCCCATGCCGTCGGTCAAAAACTCTTCGACCGGACCCATGATGGCGTCATGCAGTTTCGGATCGTACGGCGCCGGATTCCACATTCCGAAATAAGTGTGACCCTTGTACTCAAGGCTCGGAATCTGCCCCGACCAGTCGAACCGGGTGGCGCGATAATAGCCTTTCTCCGCGTCCGGCAGGTACAGCTTTGCCTTGAGGATGCCGTTCGAGATATCGGCTGCGGGGAAATCGGCGGCGATCAGGCTGGCGGCGGCAAAGCAAAACGCTGTTACGAGCTTCATGGGATCAGATCGTACTATACATGGAAAAACGGCGGCGGGAGTTTTTTAGACTCCCGCCGCCGCGTTTGGTTTTAGCTGGTCTGGTAAACCAGGTTGGGTTTAAGCGCCCGTGGTTATGTCGAACGTGATAGTTCCCACGTTCTCGGTGGGCGACGTCGAGTCGTTCACGGCGTAAACGATATGGTACGTCGTGTTTGCCGCGCAGGTGGCGGCCAACCCGACGACAGTGTTGGTGCCGTTAAACGTGACATCGCCGATTACGCCGCCTCCGGAGGTGATGGTGACGGTGGGGGTGAAGGTATACACCGAATTTCCTCCGGTTGCGCTCACCGTGGTAATGCCGGCGGACAGCGTCGCCGACGGGAAGCCGGTAAGGAGGGCTGCGGGAGTCTGGATTACGTCCAGACCGACGGTCAGGGTGAACGTTGTGGTGCCCGACAGAGTCGGTGCGCTGGAATCGGTCACGCTGACGGTAACGGGAAATGCCCCGGTGACGGTTGGAGTGCCGGCGATGAGGCCGGTGCCGGCGCCGATCGTCAGACCCGTGGGAAGGCCCGATTGAGTGAAGGCGTAGGTGGACACGCCTTCGAGGTTACCCGTGCCGGCGCTGATCGTGTTGGCAGCGCCGCTGCCCCAGGCAATGCTGTAGGGGCCGACCAGGTTGGCGGGCGGCACGACATACAGCCGCGGTGCAACCCAGATGCTGACGCCCGCCTGGCTGGCTACGGCATTCGAGGTAATCACCACCGGCAGCTGCGTGGCTGCGGTGATGTGGTTATGCAGAGCGCCCGACACGTCGGTGAACTCGGGAGATCCGCCGGAGACGGTGGAGGGAAGCGTCACGTTGATCTGATACAGACCGGCGACGGCGCTGTCCACGAATCCGGCGAAGCCGATGTTGCCCGACGGCACGAGTACGCCGCCGATGGTCACGGAAGGAACCGTGGATCCGAAGGAGCCATCGCCGCCGGTCGTGGTCGCCATGCAGGGCGGCAAACGGGTGGGGTCGATGAGACTCTGTTGAATGATGGCGCCATCAATGGTGGTCAACACGGGGGTGGAGCCGATGGAGTTCTGGAGAGCTCCCTCATAGCTGACGGTGGCGCCGGCGCCGGTGGCGGCGATGCAATCGGTGATATTCACGTTGCCTCCACCAGTGGCGTTGGCGGCGACGCTGTCGGGAATGCCGAGACCCGTCACATAGAACGCGACGGTATCGGACTTCGTAGCGGTAGCGCGCATACCGGCCGGCGCGACCTGGGTGATTTCCGCGTAGGTGTTGGCGTTGAGGACGGCGGCGAGGCCTTGTCCGTCGGCGCCCACCGTGAAGACTCCCGGATCGGTAGCGGCAACGGACATGTTGTAGATGGCCGCGGTCGTCGTTGCAGCCGTGGGTTCGACCGACGCCGACGTGGGCAGTGCACCCGAAACGAAGCTCACAACCAGATCGACCGTTCCGATGCCGACCTGCGTGACGGCGGCGGGAACCAGCAGATTGATCTGGCTGTTGGTGGCAAAGAGAAGGGGAGCGTTGCCGATCCACGCGCCGCCATGGTTGTAGAAGGTAACGGTGAGGTTACGGATGGTCCCGCTCGTGTCCGGCGTGAGAGACGTCGGATAGCGCTGGGTAATGGCGTCCGGCGTGGCGTAAAGGATCTGACTGCTGGAGCAGCCGGTGTTAGTGGAACTGCAGAAGCTGTTTCCGAAGACGCTGAGCATGTCGTACGCAGCGGTTACGGGGACTGTTCCGGGCGCGACCTCGGTGAACGCGGAGGCGCTGGTTACGGCCTGGATGATGGGTCCGGGGGCAACGATAAGAGGTTCCTGGCCGGTCGGTGCGGTACAGCCTACCACAGGCGCCGGGTTGCAGACACCGATATTAATGGTGCCTCCGGCCGCGGCCGCGAATGCCGCCAGATTGGAATCCGAGCCCACCCCTGGGACCGTGATGGTGAGAGTGATGGTCGAGGGAGTTACCGTGTAGGCGAAGTTGGTATCGGTGGGGTTCTGGACGCCGGCAATCACCACTCCTACCTTAGTCCTGACCGTAGGATCGGAACTGACCACAAAGCCCGAGCCGTTGAGAGTAACGTTGACGACCGAGCCGGGAGGGCCGGTAGGTACGGAGGCGGGCAGGATGCTGGTCATGATGGCGCCCGCCGACTGGACGGTGACATTCAGCGTGACCGTGATGCTCGATGCCGGGGTGCCCGAAGTGAAGGTGACGGTGCCTGTGAGCACGGTACCGGGAACGGCCGAGGCAAAGACGGAATTGTTAAAGGAAACGTTTACCGCGGTGCCGGTATTGAAGGCTACATTAGTTTCCTGAATCGAGGAAATGACGGGCGCAAGCACGCCGGCCGTCACTGTGGTGTAGGGGATGGGGGAATCTGACGACACCAGAGTGATGATGGGCGCCGGAAGATTCGGCGAATTGTAAACCCAGTTGATGTTCTGGTTGGTCGCGGTGGAGGCTCCCAAACCCGTCGTTACCAGTCCGGGATAAGGGGTCAGGTTAATCGAGAGGGTCGGCGCCTTGTTGGTGAGCAACATGTTGACGACGATGGGCGTATCCGCGTAGCCGTAAGCCGAGAGGTAGATAGTAGCGGAATAGCTGCCCGGTGCCAGCGAGTCGCAGATGGCGGTGGAAGTGAAGCGAAACGTATTGGGCGCGGCGTGCGAGCTGGGAAGATTCACCACCAGCCAGTTGGGCGTTTGCCCCACCGTAACGTAGAGCGATGCGGGAATGGAAGTGACGGCCACATCCACGTATCCCGCCGCTTCGGAGCCCTTGACATACGTCAATTGGGCGTTCGAAGGCGTGTAGGTTGCAGACAGGGGAGATGCCGAGACCACGTTGATGGTAATCGACACCTTCACGGCCGGCGCCGGCGCGTTATCGAGATAGAGATATGTCGTGTGAGTGCTGCCGAGGGCGTAGCCGCCGCAATCGCCGGAAGCATTAGCCTGTACCTGGAAGGAAGCCCCCGTGGCGTTGGCCGTGCCTCCCGCGTAGCCATTGTTCACCACGGCCCATGCAGCGAGGGCTGCGTCGGACCCGACGGAACCGAGTGGATCGAGCGTGAAGGGCGTGCCGCCGGTTGCCGCGGAAACGACCGAAACGGTTTGCGCACGGCCCGGAACTCCTCCCGCAATGCATTGGAAGATGACCGGGGAAGCGTTAAGGGCGGATGTGGTCGCGGTAACGACGTCGTTCACAACCAGGGTGCTGTTCGCCGTTCCACCGGTGGGCGTGATGGTGAGCGTAGTGGCGCCGGTAGCGTTCCCGACGCAGCCGGCAGCGGTATTAATCGAGAACGTCAGTCCGGCGGTATTGTTGGCCAGCGCGAAGGTTTGCGTTAAAGGCGTCACAACGAGTCCGCCGCCTGGCGCGGACACAGTGACGACTTCGGTAGCCAATCCCACCAGCGCCGTGCCGAGCTTTACAGTGATGGTGGCCGCGGCGCCGGGGCCGGTAGCCGTATTGCAGGTGACAGCAGCGGGGCCGCCGGTTATTACCACGGTTTGAATGGCCTGCATCGTGCCAGTGCCGATGATCGAGGTTGCGAGCAGAGCAGCGAATGCTCCTGCACCGCGGATTTTGAATACCGATAAGTCCATGGAGGACCATCCTTTGTTAGGTTTCTCCACGACGATGCGGGGAGGGCGGCCGCTCTTTTACTGGTCGCTATGAGACTTATCGGTGGCCTTGCAGATTCCTTTAATTGTTTCTCTCTGTCAGCGCTGGCAAGCGGGGCAGAAATGGGTGCCGCGCTGCACCAGAACGATGCGCCGGATCTTCGCGCCGCAGTGCACGCAGGGCTCGCCGGTGCGTTGGTAAACCCGGTGGGAAAGCTGAAAACTGCCTTTTCTGCCCTCCGCATCCACATAGTTCGAAACGGAAGATCCCCGGCTTTCAATGGCTTCCGCCAAAACTTCGCGCATGGCGCGCCAGAGCTTTTCCACGCGATCCCTGCGCAGCGAGGCGGCGAGGCGTTTAGGATGAATCCCCGCGCGGAACAGCGCCTCATCCGCATAGATGTTGCCTACCCCGCGCACCACCGCCTGATTGAGCAGCACCGCCTTCACCGGCGACCGCCGCTGCTTCAACCGGCACGCGAATTCTTCAAGCGTTACTTCAAGCGGCTCGGGGCCGAGCGCACGCACCCGCTCTGGCAATTCCACGCCATATTCGATACGGCCGAACTGCCGCGGATCGTCGTAGATCAGCACGCCGCGATCGAGCGTGAAAATGGCGTGCGTCCATTTGGTACACGCCGCGTCGACAAGGAGTTTCCCCGTCATCCCCAGATGCACCACGAGGTATCCCCGGTTGAGCTTCATGGCAATGAATTTTCCGTGGCGTTCGATCGAGCGCACACGCTGTCCGGCCAGCGCCTGCGAGGTCTCCTGGGGCAATCCGCGGAGCACGCGCAATCCGAGGAATTCGGCATTCAGAATGCGCCGTCCGAGGATTGCCGGGCGCAGGGTGCGGACCACCGTTTCTACTTCGGGCAGCTCAGGCACGCGGAACGTCCGCCAGGATGACTCCGTCTTCGATGCGTACCGGGTAGGTGGGGACACTGGGGCCGCCGAAGAGCCCGCAGGCGCCGGTGGCGGAATCGAATTCCCACATATGCCAGGGACAAGTGATGAGATTGCCGTTGAGCGTACCTTCGCCGAGCGGGCCTCCCTGATGCGGGCAGACGCCGCCGAGCGCGCGGATCTCGCCATTCGCATTGCAGACGGCATAAAGATCGTCGCCGCGTTCGATCTCCATGACGGACCCGGGCGGCAGGTCGGTAAGTTTGGCGAGTGGAATCCAGGGCATTTATTTCTTCAGGCCGAAGCAGTACACTCTGCCGTCCCAAGTGGAGACGTAGACCTTGCCGCCGGCTACTACGGGTTCGCTGAAGTGCGTCCAGCTATCGATCAACTTATCGCTCGAATATAATTCCTTCCCCGTTTCGGCGTCGAGAGCGTAGAGCACGGCGTTGGTCACCGGAGTGCTGCGGAACTTAGCGTTCGCTATCGCCTGATTCTGCAGGACATTTTCACCGGTTTGGAGGGCGTAGACCACGCCGTTCGCCACTACCGGCGGATCGGGCACGTGCATGTTGCGCGACATCCACGTGGGGATCACCATCGGCTTATCCTTCTTGTCATTCAGGCGTACTTCGAATGCCATGACGCTGCCCTCGGCGGCGGGCCCATAGCTCACCGGAAAGGCGGGCGCGTCTTTAGAGGGAGGACCCCACATCGGCACCAGCAGCCAGCGCTTTCCCTGGGCGTCCTGCCACGTCGCGAGCGCTCCCCAAACGCCCTGGCCGGCGAGAAGAAGCCCATCGTTGCCCCAGCGCGCAGTCTGGTAAAGCGGCGTGTGATGGTCGAACTGCCCTCCCAGATCTTCGTCGTCGAGCAGAGTGATTACGGATTCCTTGGCCGCGGAGGCGACGAAGGTCCATTTATCGAACGGGAACACCACGGGACTGGCCGAGCCCAGATCCTGATCTTTGGCATTGAGGGCCTGCCAGTTGGTGGGCGTATAGCTGTCCATCAAACGAAGATCCCGGAAATGGAGCGACATCAGGGTCTCGCCCCAGATGCCGCCGGCCGGATCGTAGACGCCGTCGGCGGTTTGGGCGTACATGCCACGCGGACCGCGCACCAGACCGCCGCGTCCCCAGGCACCGGCGGGACGTCCGCCGCTGGTAAAAAACTCGACCTTGCGGTGCCCCGGATCTTTCACATCGAGCGCGGTGAAGTGCGCGACGGTATCGCCGCAGCCCCGCGCCGAGGAGGAATAGATGACGCCATCGACCAGATTCAGACTCCAGTTGCGTGCGTACGGCGTGGTGAAGTCGACCGCCGGCATGCGATCCGCGCCGTCTTCGAGATTGAGGCCGCGCAGCTTGCCGTCGCTGGTCGATACATAAATGATGCCCGCGTCTTTGTCGATCGCCGGCGTGGCGTTTTGCGAATTGGAACAGAGCCAGGTGGAGGGCACCCTGGGCTTCAGTGGGTTGGGGAACGGCCGCTGCCACGCGACTTTGCCGGTGGCGGAATCGATGGCGTAAACGGTGTTGTCGCTACCCACCACATAAACCAGCGTTCGGGCGTTCACATTCGCGACCAGCGGGGCAGTCAGCGTGGAGAGAATTACCTCGTTGGGCGCGGTCGAAAGCTGCGTCTTCCACTTCAACTCGAGTTGGGAGACGTTATCTTTACTGAGCGTGGTCTCGGCCTGGTTCCAGCCGGTGCGCTCCGGATCGTATCCCCACGTCAACCACTCGTTGGGCGGCGCCGCGGCAAAGGCCAGGGGCAGGAGGAACAGTAAGCCGGCCGCGAAAATGCGGATTTTCATACTTTCAGTTTTTCGTGCAGATAGCGGGTATTGGCGGCCATTTGCTGCTCGAGGGTTCCCTCTTCTTTGCGTGCGGCATCGTAATCGAGAGTTACCCAATAGGAATAATTGTGCTCACGGAGAACGGCCATGAACGCCGGGAAATCGACGCCGCCCGATCCCATCGGTTGATACAGATTGTGCTTGCGGTGCTCGTCCTGAGTAGGGGTGGGGCCGGTCCAGTTACGGTATTTGGCGTCGGTGTCTTTAAGGTGTATGGCGACGATGCGGGAGTAGTTCTGGCGCAGCACTTTGACCGGATCCATCTTCCCGAGGACCATGTGGGCGGTGTCGGGAACCAGGCCGACAAAGCGCGGATCGGTGTTCTCGAGAATCACGGTCATTTCGCGCTCGTTTTCGACGGGCGACCAGATGTGGGGATGGAAACCCATCTTCATGCCCAGTTCCTCGGTCACGCGCTTGCCTAATTCATTGGTGTTGCGCGCGGCGGCTTTCAACTGCTCGATGGGCGTGTCGCCGGGCGGGCGCTGCAAGCCGCCGGGTCCGCCGATATTGATCTTGAGATGCCCGCAGCCGAGGGGCTTCAGGACATCGCGCGTGTAAGTGAAATTGCGGTCGATGGTGGCCGGGGCTTTGTCGGGGGAAATCAGATCGCCTCCTCCCGATACGGTGGAGAGCGCAAGGCCGGATTCCGTGAGCAGGGCCCTGAGTTTCGGGAGATCGTCGGGTAAGGTGCCCTGGCCTCGAAACGGCTCGATGCCCTGGTAGCCGTAGCGCACGCAGAGTTTGAGCGCGTCCATCATTTCCCGATCGGTCTTGGTGAACTGATCTCCGAGGGGATTGACGCCGGCTCCGAATAATGCCGTTCCGCTGTAGGCGAAACGCATCTTCGCGCTATCCGCGGCGCGCGCCGCTGTGGCCAGGGCCGAAACGCCGGCTCCTATGAATTCTCTTCTGTTCAACCTGGACATGACAATCGAGTCTATATTACATGAGATGTGGACAGGCGGAAGCGCCTATCCCACAATGCGAAAATAGGTTATCAGTGGATTTTCTCTCGGGTCTGAATCCCCAACAACGTGAAGCTGTGGCGACCACCGAAGGACCGGTGCTGATCCTCGCCGGCGCGGGCAGCGGCAAGACCAAGGCCATCACGCATCGCATCGCGCATTTGATTACCGCCAATCATGTGCCTCCGTCGGCCATCCTTGCGGTCACGTTTACCAATAAAGCGGCGGCGGAGATGCGTTCCCGCGTCCTGTCTCTGCTCGAAGGCGCGGCGCTCACTTCGAATCCACAGCTCGCCACTTTTCACTCCTTCTGCGTCCGCATGCTGCGCCGCGATGGCGATGCGCTGGCGTCCATCCGTCCCGGTTTCACGCGCACGTTTTCCATCTACGACGACGAAGATCAGCTCGCCATTATCAAGGCCGCGTACCGGCGCATGGGGCTCGACGAAAAGGCCATGCCGTACCGGGCGACGATGTCGCAGATCAGCCACGCCAAGAGCCAGAAGGAGACGCCACAGGATCTCTATACCAAGTCGGCCGATCCGCGCATCACCAGGATCGCGGCGGTTTACGAGGAGTACGAAAAGGCGCTCCACCAGGCCAATGCGCTCGATTTCGACGATCTGCTCCTCGAAAGCGTCCGGCTGCTTTATCACGACCAGGATACGCGCGATGCGTGGAATCGGCGTTTGAATTACCTGATGATCGACGAGTATCAGGACACCAACCGCAGCCAGTATGAATTGATGCGTTTGCTCTCGCAGCACCACGACAACGTCTGCGTGGTGGGCGACGAAGATCAGTCGATCTATAGCTGGCGCGGCGCCGATATCCGCAACATTCTCGATTTCGAAAAAGATTTTCCGCGCGCCAAAGTGATTCGCCTCGAGCAGAATTACCGCTCGACGAAGAACATCCTCGAAGCGGCCAGCGCCGTGGTCTCGAATAACAAAGAGCGCAAGGGCAAGTGGCTGTGGACGGAAGCGGATGAAGGCGACATGCTCAGCATCTATCCCGCGCACGATGCCGAGAACGAAGCGCTCTTCATCGCCGACACCATTAACAAGATTCTGCGCCAGTATCCCGACCGGCGCGTGGCCGTTCTCTACCGCACCAATTCGCAGTCGCGCCAGATTGAAGAAGCCATGCGGCGCTACAACCTGAAGTACAACATCGTGGGCGGCTTCAGTTATTACCAGCGCGCCGAGGTGAAGGATATCGTCGCCTATCTGAAGCTGGCGGTGTCGCAGCTCGATTCCATCAGCCTGGGGCGCATCGTTAATGTGCCGGCGCGCGGCATCGGCCGCACCACGATCGAGCAGGCCGAGAAATTCGCCGCCGAAAACACCATGCCTCTGTGGGACGCCATCGGGCGCATGCTGGATGAGAATCAGTTCGGCACGCGCGCGCATGCCGCCATGGCCGCGTTCCGCAACATGGTGGAAGAACTGGCCGAAGCGGTGCAGACGAGGCCTTTGAACGAAGCCCTGAAGTTTATCGAAGATCGCACCGGCTATCGCAAAATGCTCGAGCAGGAGAATACGCCCGAAGCCGAAGCGCGCATCGAAAATCTCAACGAACTGATGAACGCGGCGGCCGAGGCGGTGGAGCGCGGCGAGACCGTTGGCGATTTTCTGGATCACGCGGCGCTGGTGGCCGACGCGGACGCCATTGACGAAACTGCGCAGATCACTTTGATGACCATCCATAACGCCAAGGGCCTCGAATTTCCCGTGGTCTTCATGGCGGGCATGGAAGACGGCCTGTTCCCGCACAGCCGGTCTCTCTTGAGCGAGCCCGCCATGGAAGAGGAACGCCGGCTCTGCTATGTCGGGATGACGCGCGCCGAGAAGCGGCTGATTCTCACGTGGGCGAAGATGCGCAGGCGCTTTGGAGGCGGGGAGCAGGAGCGCACCCTCAAGTCGCGTTTTCTGTCGGAGATTCCGTCGAACCTGGTCATGGTTCTGGGCGTGGAGGAAGACGACGACGTTCCGCAGGTCGATCTTACGGCGGAACGCTGGCAAGTGCGGCAGGACGCACGCAAGAACCTCTTCACGGGCAAGACCTACAACTCGGTTGAAAACGTAGCGCAGTTCTTCAAGGAGCGCGGGATCAATACGCCGCCGCTGCGCTCCCCGCTCAGCCGTCCACCCGCGCCCAAGCCCGTCCCGCCGCCGGCTGTAAGCGAAAGAATGCCCTGGGACGAACCGGCGGTCCCAGCAACCCCTGCACGCCCAGCCACCGCGCGTCCCGCCGCAACTCATCCCGTGCAGGGAGGCCTTTTTGGTGCACCTGCCGCCGTCCCCGCATTGCCCAAAGCGCCGCCCGCTCCCAGCCGTCCGGCACGAACAGGTACAGTAGTAGAACATCCCAAGTACGGCACGGGAACCATCGTGCGCCGTGAGGGCGAGGGCGACGACGCCAAAGTGATCGTCATCTTCGACCGCCATGGGATGAAGAAATTAGTGGAGAAATACGCGGGACTCAAGAAAGCCTGACCATATCTACGATGAACACAAAGAACGCAGCATCTACCGAAGAACGCAAGGCACTGAAGCGGGCGGCACGCAAGAAGGCGCCCGCCAAAGCGAAGCGCGCGGCCGGCGTGGCACGCGGCTCGCAAAAGAAAAAAGTGAAGCAGATGGTCAAGGGCCAGACGCGTAAACGCTGACGTGACGGGCGTCCGTTTCGACAGGCTGTTTCGCACCCGCAGTATCGATGCGCTGATTGCCGCTTCGGAAGAACCGGAAAATCGCCTGCGCAAAACCCTCGGACCGTGGAGCCTTACCGCCCTCGGAATCGGCATCGTCATCGGCTCGGGAATCTTCACCGTCACGGGCACGGCCGCGGCGGGGCATGTGGAGAGGATCGAATCCATCTTCCACGCCACCATCCTCGACCTCACCCTGCACGGCACGCATGCCGGCTCCATGATGGGACGTCCCGGCGCCGGGCCGGCCATCTCGATTTCTTTCATCCTGGTGGCCATCGCCTGCGCGTTTGCCGGGCTCTGTTACGCCGAACTGGCGTCGATGATTCCCATCGCGGGCAGCGCCTACACCTACGCGTTCGCCATCCTCGGCGAAATCGTGGCGTGGATCATCGGCTGGGATCTGATCCTCGAATACGCCGTCGGCAACATGTCGGTCGCGGTGGGATTTTCCGCCTATCTGCAGGACCTGGGCGATAATCTCTTCGGCTTTCATCTGCCCGCCGTTATTGCGTTTCCTCATTTCCCCGCCCCCGGCCAGCCCGCCGGCTTCTTCAACATTCCGGCGCTCGCCATTACGCTCGGGGTCACGTGGATACTGGTGCGCGGCGTCAGGGAAAGCGCCGGCACCAATGCCGCCATGGTTGCGATGAAGATCACCGCCATCGCCTTCTTCTGCTTCGGGGCGGCCAAAGGCATTCAGGTCGAGAACTGGCACCCCTTCGCGCCGCATGGATTCTCCGGCATCCTCACCGGCGCGTCCATCGTGTTCTTCGCCTACATCGGGTTCGATTCCGTTTCGACCGCCGCGGAGGAATGCCGCCGGCCGCAGCGCGATCTACCCATCGGCATCATCGCGACGCTCATCGTCTGTACCGTTCTTTACTGCTCGGTGGCTCTGGTGCTCACCGGCATTGCCCACTACGAAACGCTCAATAACGATTCTCCCGTCGCCACCGCTCTGAAGGCGCTCGGTTACAACCGGCTGCGCCTGGTGGTGACTTTCGGCGCGCTGATGGGGATGATGTCGTCGCTGCTGGTGGGCCAATACGGGCAGACGCGTATCTGGTTCGCGATGTCGCGGGACGGCCTGCTGCCGCGCATCTTTTCCCGTGTACATCCTCAATACAAGACGCCGCACATCAGCACGTGGATCGCCGGGCTGGTGGTGGGGATTCCGGCGGGAATCTGGGATATCGATACCTTAGCCGAACTTACGAACATCGGCACTCTGTTCGCGTTTGTCGTGGTCTCGGCCGGCGTGATTGTGTTGCGCAGACATCAGCCGGAAAGGCCTCGCAGCTTCCGGGTACCTTTCGTTCCGCTGGTGCCGATCCTGTCGATTGCGTGCTGCCTGTTGCTGATGATGGGGCTGCCGCTGATTACCTGGATTCGCTTCGTCGTCTGGCTGGCGATCGGGCTCGGGATCTATGCCGCGTTCGGCAGCCGCCACAGCGTCATCGGGACCCCCGAGACGTAACACTTCTAAGTTGCTCCCGAGTACCGCTCCCTCACGGTCGCGGTTCGGAATGGGGGTCGGCGCGTTACCGAGCCGCGACCGTAAGGGAGCGGTACTCACCCGTTGTGGATACCAGCTCCCAAAAGGAATATGATGCATAGCATGTTGAAGAGGCGCGAGTTTATATCTTCCGTGCTGGCCATGTCCGGTGTGACGGCGGCCCGGGCGTGGGGCGCGGTTACCCATAAACCGCTCGACCCCGTCAATCCGGATATTCTTTACGGCACCACCAGCTCCATGTGGAGAGGCGTGCGCGATACCGAGTGGGCCGTCAAAAGAATCGCCGCCCTGGGGCTGCAGGGCATGGAGCCGTATGGCGACGCCATCGAGAAGTACCGGAAAAATCCCCTGGATCTCAAAAAGATTTTCGACGATGCGGGCATCACCTTCATCGATGCGTCCAACGGCGAGCGCGGCCAGTCGACAAATTTCATCGATAAGGAGCAGATCCCCAAAACCATTGCCGACCATGTGGCCTTCGCGCGGGATTTTCTGCAGCCGCTCGGCAGCGACCACTGGAAAGTCAATATGGGCTCGCGTCCGCCCGGCGGTCCCAGCGACGAGCAGTTGAAGAGACTCGCCGACACCCTCAACGAGCTCGGCAGGCAAACGCTTGCCCTGGGAATCCGGCTGGCGCCGCATCCGCATATCTGGGGGCCGCTCGAACGGGAAAAAGACATGCGCCGGACCATGGAGCTGACCGATCCGAAATACGTCTGGCTGACGGCCGACACGGGGCATCTGGTGCTGGGCGGCGGAGATCCGGTGCGGATCATCAACGATTATTTCCCCCGCGTCGCGGAAGTGCATCTCAAGGACACGTACGCCAAATATCGTGGCAACACCTCCACGCCGACGCAGGAGGAACACCGCGTGGCCAGCGTCTATCACAATCTGGGCGGCGGCGGCGTCGACTTCCCGGCCGTGTTTAAGGTGCTGCGCGACCGGCATTTCAAAGGCTGGGTGATTTTCGACGTCGACGAACCGAGAAAGGGCGACGACGGCTTCGACGCCATCGGCGGCAACATGGAAGTGGCCGTCGACGATTATCTGGCGCACAACATCAACTATCTGCGCGACGTGCTGGACGTGAGACTGCCGCCGCCGGGCTGATACGGAAAGATCCCGCGTGCCGCCGGGGCCGAGTAGCATAGAATCAAAGCGGCGATGCAGTTCCGGATCTTCCCTGCCCTTTGCGCTCTCGCACTCCCCGCGTTCTGCGCCGGCGTCGGCGGCAAGGTCGATTTCGCGCGCGACATCCAGCCCATCTTCGAGCAGCGCTGCGAGGGCTGCCACGGTCCGAAGCAACACCTCGCCGGATTGCGCTTCGACGATCGCGAATCCGCCCGCCGCGTGATTCTTCCCGGCCACGCCGCCGATAGCCGTCTCATCCAGATGGTCAAGGGTGCAACCGGCAAAGTGATGCCGCCGGTCGGCGCCAAGCTCAGCGGCGTCCAGATCGCGACGCTCACGCGCTGGATCGATCAAGGGGCGGATTGGCCGTCAAACGCCACCATCGCCCCCCACTGGGCGTGGCAACCGGTCGGGCATCCGTCCGGGACCATCGACAGTTTCATCCTGGCGCGCCTCGCTAAGGAGAACATTACGCCCTCGCCCGAGGCGGATCGCGCCACTCTGCTGCGACGCCTCTCGCTCGATCTCACCGGCCTGCCGCCCACTCCGCAGGAAACCGCCGAATTCCTCGAAGATCAGCGTCCCGATGCCTGGGCCCGCCAGGTGGATCGCCTGCTCGCCAGCCCGCATTACGGCGAAAAATGGGCGCGCTACTGGCTCGATCTGGCCCATTATGCCGATAGCGACGGCTTCGAAAAGGATCTGGAGCGGGCGTGGTCCTGGCGCTATCGCGACTGGGTCATCGACGCATACAACCGCGATCTGCCCTACGACCGCTTCGTAACCCTGCAGCTCGCCGGCGACGAAATCCCCGGCGCCACCGTCGAGGACCGCATCGCCACCGGCTTCTATCGCAACACGCTGACCAACCGCGAATCGGGCGTCGATCCCCGCGAAGCCCGCTTCGATCAGCTGGTCGACCGCGTCGGCACCACCGCCACCGTCTTCCTCGGCCTCACCCTGCGTTGCGCGCAGTGCCACGACCACAAATTCGATCCGCTCAAGCAGCGCGATTTCTACCGCATGCTGGCGTATTTCAATGGGGCCGACGAGGCCAATATCGAAGCGCCGCTGCCCGGCGAGCCGGGCCTGTACCTGCGCGCCCGCCCCGAGTATGATCGGAAGCGCACCGCGCTCCTCGCCGAATACGACATTCCCGAATTGCAGGAGCAGTGGGAACAGGACATGGTGAGCGCCATGGACGACCCCGGCAAGCATACCGACTGGGACTTTCAGGTGACCGAGATGCGCTCCGGCTTCGACCACGCCGACCGCGTCCTGCACACGCCTCCCGCCGAGCGCAGTGAACTGGATCGGCGCCGCCTGACGGCCCGCTTCATCGCCACCCCGGGGCCGCGCGTGGCCGCCGACAAGGCGCTCATGGCGAAGCTCAATGAGCTCGACACCAAACTTTCCGCGCTGAATAAATCGTTCCCCGCCCTGAGCATGGCGTATGTGATGGAAGACCGCGCCGATTACGGTCCGGCGCACATTGCGCTGCGCGGCGATTACAAGAATCCCGGCGCGGAAGTGCAACCCGGCGTCCCGGAATTTCTGCCGGGATCCGACAAGCCCCTGCCCACACGCCTCGACCTCGCGCGCTGGATCGTCGCGCCCGAGAATCCGCTGACCGCGCGCGTCGCCGTGAATCGCATCTGGCAGGAGCTGTTCGGACGCGGCCTCGTCAGCACATCCGATGACTTCGGTACCCAGGGCGACAAACCGTCCCACCCGGAGCTGCTCGACTGGCTGGCTGGCGAGTACCGCAATCTGGGCTGGAGCAACAAGGCTCTAATCCGCGAAATCGTCCTCTCAAGCAGTTACCGCCGGTCGTCGAACGCGCGTCCCGATCTGGAACAGAAAGACCCGGCCAACGCCCTGCTCGCACGGCAATCGCGGCTGCGCCTTCCGGCTGAATTAATTCGCGACCAGGCGCTCGCCGTCTCCGGCCTGCTCGATACCGACGTGGGCGGCCCCAGTATCAAGCCGTTTCAACCGGCGGGCGTGGCGGAGCTTGGTTTCGGCCGGAAATACAACCTGTGGACCGAGAGCCCGGGACGCGAAAAGTACCGGCGCGGCCTTTACATCCACTACCAGCGCAGCACGCCCTATCCGTTCCTCGTGAATTTCGACGAGCCCGATTCCACCCTAGCCTGCACCCGGCGCGGCGTTTCGAATACCGCCCTCCAGGCGCTCGATCTGCTGAACGATCCGGTGTTTTTCGAAGCCGCCCAGGCGCTGGCCCATCGCATCGAAACCGAAGCGCGCGGCGATTTCAAAGCGCGTCTCGATTTTGCGTATCGCATCACGCTCAATCGCGACCCTACTGACAAGGAAACCGTGCGCCTGGCCCAGTTGTATGAAGCGCAATCCTGGGAGGGCGTAAGCCGCATCATTTTGAACCTCGACGAATTTATTACGCGGGAATAAGACACCATGAACGAGAGCACATTCCGGCAAATCCAGACCCGCCGCACGTTCTTCCGCGAAGCGGCGGGCGGCATCGGAACCATCGCCCTGGCCCAGGTTCTGGCACAGGAAGGGCGCGCCGCTGTTGCCCCCGATCCCCTTGCCCCGAAGCTACCCCACTTCGCGCCCAAAGCGAAGAACATCATCTTCCTCTTCATGGAAGGCGGCCCCAGCCAGCTCGATCTCTTCGATCCCAAGCCGGAGCTCGCGAAATGGGACGGCAAACCGCTGCCCGATTCCCTGACGAAGAATCTGCAGCTGGCCTTCATCAAGCCCACCGCCGCCGTCCTCGCCAGCCGCCGCCAGTTCCGCAAATACGGTCAGGCGGGAATCGATATCAGCGACTATATGCCCAACCTCGGCACCGTCGCAGACGAGATTACGCTGGTGCGCTCCATGCACTCCCCGGCCTTCAACCACCATCCCGGCCAGTTGATGCTGTTCGCCGGCACCCTGCAGGTGGGCCGCCCCAGCCTCGGATCGTGGGTGCTCTATGGGTTGGGCAGCGAATCGCAGAATCTGCCGGGCTTCGTGGTGCTCAGCGCCGGGGCCGGCACCAGTGGCGGCGAATCGAATTTCTCGAGCGGATTTTTGCCTTCCACTTACAGCGGCACGCCCTTCCGCAACGCCGGGGACCCTATTCTCTATCTTTCAAATCCCGCAGGTGTGAGCGGGGAGACGCAGCGCGCCTCGCTCGACGCCCTGCGCGACCTGAATCAGGAGCATCTCCTGAAAACCGGCGACCTCGAAATCGCCGCGCGCATCAATTCCTACGAACTCGCCTTTCGCATGCAGATGGCCGGGCCCGAATTGCTCGATTTCTCGAAAGAATCGCCCGCCACTCTCGAAATGTACGGCGTGGATAAATTACCCACCAAACCCTTCGCCAGCAACTGCCTGCTGGCCCGCCGGCTGGTCGAGCGCGGCGTGCGCTCGGTGATGCTGACTCACGCCAGCTGGGACGACCACACCAACCTCGAACGCAGTCTGAAAGCCAAGTGCGATATGACCGACCAACCCGTCGCGGCGCTGATTAAGGATCTGAAACAGCGCGGGTTACTCGACGAAACGCTGGTGGTCTGGGGGGGCGAATTCGGCCGCACTCCCATGTGCGAGCTGCGCAATCCCTCGGATCTCTCGAGCGTCGGCCGGGACCACCATCCCGTGGCCTTCAGTATGTGGATGGCGGGCGGCGGCATCAAAGCCGGTCAGATCGTCGGCAGGACGGACGACCTCTGCTTCAACATCGAGGAAGATCCCATCCACATCCACGATTTGCAGGCTACCCTGCTCTATTGTCTGGGTTTAGACCACAAACGCCTGACGTACAACTACATGGGCAGGGATTTCCGCCTGACCGACGTGGAAGGCAACGTGGTGAAAAAACTTCTCGCCTGACCTACCTGGAAGCGGCGAGGAACAGCGTCCCGATCACGATCACCGGGATCACGATGACACCGAACGTCATCGCCACCAGGGAGTACGCCGAATCGATGTGATGTGGTACATGCATACTTGCTCATAGGCACTTTCAGGGCCATAATCCATCCTCTATAAAGAAATTCGACCGGCGGCCGATAAGGCATATGAGGCATCGTGTATCGGGAGACCAGCAGCGTTGAGCAAGCGGGGCTGACCGCGGCGGTGGATCAGGCTGCCGACGGCGTTGTGATCACCGGTACCGACGGGATCATCCAGTACGTGAATCCCGCCTTCACGGCGCTGACGGGCTATAGCAGCGAGGAGGCGGTGGGCCAACGCCCGAGCATCCTCAAATCGGGACGCCAGCCCGACTCGTTGTATGCGGAGCTATGGACAACCATCAGTTCCGGAAAGAAGTGGCACGGCGAGATCGTCAACCGGCGCAAAGACGGCAGCCTCTATACCGAGGAAATGCGCATCGCGCCCGTCGAGGATGCGACGGGCGCAATCGTCAGTTACATCGCCATCAAACACGACGTGACCGAGCGCCGCGCTGCCGAGGAAGCGCAGGGATTGCTCGCCGCCATCGTGGAAAGCTCCGACGACGCCATCGTCGCCTACTCACCCGACGGGATCATCCGCAGCTGGAACCGCGGCGCGGAGGCGATCTTTGGCTACTCCGCCGAAGATGCGATCGGGAAGCGGTTCTCCATCGTGGTACTTCCGGAACGGCTGCCCTATCTGGCGCCTTTCACCGAACGGATCCTGCGGGGCAATGCCATCCCTCAATACGAAACTGTGTGCCGGCACAAAGACGGGCGGAAGATTCCCATATCCGTCACCGGGTCCCCCGTGAGAAACTCAGCCGGCGACGTGGTGGCCATTTCCGTCATTCACCGCGACGTCTCGGTGCGCAGGGAGGCCGATCAGTCGCGCGCCTTGCTGGCGTCGATCGTGGAATCCTCGGACGACGCTATCTATTTGGTAAGCATGGACGGCGACCTCGTCAGCTGGAACCGCGGCGCCGAACAGCTGTTCGGATACCCGAGCCGGGAAATCGTCGGAAAGAACCTTATCCTGTTCTGCCCGCCTGACCGCCGCGGCGAAATACTCCGCAACTTCGCGGCTGTGCGCAGCGGGCACAGAGTCAGTGCTTACGACACCACCCGCCTGCACAAGGATGGACACGCGGTCGACGTCTCGATCTCGGTCTCCCCGATTCGGAATTCGGCCGGAGAGATCGTGGCTTCTTCCGGCATTGCCCGCGACATCGGCCAGCGCGTGCACGCCGAGCGGAACCTCCAGGAAAGCGAACAACGCTTTCGCGGGGTCTTCGAATACGCGCCGTCCGGCATGTACGTGGCCGGGCTCGACGGACGCTTCCTCCAGGTGAATGCGGCGTTTTGCCGGATGACGGGGTATTCCGAGCGGGAATTAATCGGCACCGCCTGGCTCGAATTGATCCATCCCGACGAGCGCGAGATCAGCCTGCGTAACAAAGAACGATTCTGGAAGAACCCGGATATCTGTCTGGAGGCGGAGGGGCGTTACCTTCACCGCGACGGGTCTGTGCTGTGGGGCCGCGTCAGGGTCTCGCTGGTGCGGAATGGCGGCGGCGTTCCGCTCCATACCATCGTCCACGTGGAAGATATCACGGAGCGCCGGCTCGCCACCGAGGCGCTGCGCGAGAGCGAAGAGCGCTTTCGTCTCATCGCCGACAGCTGCCCCTCCATGATGTGGGTGACCGACGCCGAAGGCGGCAACCGCTTCATCAACCGGGCCTACCGGGAATTCTGCGGGGTCACCATCGACGAGCTCAAAGAGGGCAAATGGAGGCTGTTGCTTCACCCCGACGATGCGCCCGCCTATACCGGGGAGTTCGAGCGCGCGATCCGGGAGCACACGTCGTTCCGCGGTGAAACGCGGGTCCGGCGCGCCGATGGCGAATGGCGCTGGTTCGGCTCCCATGCGGAGCCGCGTCTATCGCCGGAGGGCGCGTTCCTCGGCCATGTCTGCCTCAGCTCCGACATCACCGAGCGCAGGCAGGCCGATCAAGCCATTCTGGAGGCGCACGAGTTCGCGCAATCCACCATCGATGCGCTCTCATCCCACATCTGCGTGCTCGACGAGCGGGGCGCCATCATCGCCGTAAACCAGGCCTGGAAGAACTTCGCGGCGGCCAACGGGAGCGCGGATTCCGCGGCCGGCCTCTGCGAACGGGCCAATTACCTGACGGTCTGCGACGGCTCGACCGGCCCCGATTCCGCCGAGGCAGCCGATCTGGCCGCCGGCATACGCGCGGTTCTCGACGGCTCACGCGCCCGGTATTCGACCGAATACCCCTGCCACTCCCCCACCGAGCAGCGCTGGTTCATCGCACGCGTCACGCGCTTCTTCGGCAACGGCCTTCCCCGCATTCTCGTCGAGCACATCAACATCACCGAGCGCCGGCGGGCCGAACAGAATCTGCGCCACAGCGAAGAGAAATTCCGCCAGTTGGCGGAGAACGTCCGTGAAGTGTTTTTTGTCATGAGCCCGGCTGGCGCCGACACCATCTACATCAGCCCCGCCTATGAAGAGGTTTGGGGCCGGACCCTCGCGAGCGCCTACCAGAGCCCCATGTCGTGGCAGGACGCTATCCATCCCGACGACCTCGAAACAGTCCGTTTATCGGCCGCGAGGCAACTCGATGGCGAACTGGTCGAGTCCGAATTCCGCATACGCACGCCCGCCGGGGTGGAGAAATGGATACGCAGCCGGACTTCTCCCATCCATGATCGGGACGGCCAACTGATACGGGTCGTCGGCATTGCCGAGGAGATTACCCAGCAGAAGCGCTACGAAGCGGAACTGATCCGGGCGCGCGAGGGCGCCGATGCCGCCAATCGCGCCAAGAGCCGTTTTCTCGCCAACATGAGCCACGAGATCCGCACTCCCATGAACGGCGTGCTGGGCATGATTCAATTGCTTCTCAGAACGGACCTCACCGCGGAACAGCAGCGCTTCGCCGAAGTGGCGCAGAACAGCGGACGGAGTCTGCTCTCGCTCATCGACGCCATTCTCGATCTCTCGAAGATCGAGGCGCACAAGGTGGTGCTCGAGAACATGAGCTTCGACCTCCGGGTCGCCGTGGAGGATATCGTCCAGCTTCTGCGCGTGCAGGCGTCCGCCAAGGGGTTGGATCTCCGCGCCCGCGTCGCCCCCGAGATTCCCGCGCTCGTGAGCGGCGATCCCCACCGGCTGCGCCAGATAGTAACCAATCTCACCGCCAACGCCATCAAGTTCACCGATCGCGGCAGCGTGACCATCGAAGTGTCTGTCGACGACGCCGTGCGGCTCGAGGGCGGAACCGAGGGCGCGGCAACGGTTCGTTTCGCTATTACCGACACCGGCATCGGCATCGCTCCGGATCAGGTGGGAGGGCTGTTTTCACCCTTCGTGCAGGCCGACGCATCCACCACGCGCAGATACGGCGGCACGGGGCTCGGTCTTTCCATCTGCAAGCAGCTTGCAGGACTGATGGGCGGCGCGATCGGCGTCGAAAGCCGCGAAGGCCACGGCTCCACTTTCTGGTTCACCGCGATCCTGGGTCTCCCATCCGCCACAGGCCAACCACAGCCGGCCGAACCGGATTGGCTTCGGCGTGCGCCCTATGGCCAGACGCCGAACGGCAAGCGCGTCCTCGTGGTGGACGATAACGCCGTCAACCGCACGGTAGCGCTGGCGCAACTGGGGAAGCTCGGATTCGAGGCCAGCGCGGTATCAAACGGCGCCGACGCGGTGGATGCCGTTGAGTCCGGGAAGTTCGATCTGGTCCTGATGGACTGCGAGATGCCTGTAATGGACGGGTTCGAAGCCACCCGCCGGATTCGCGCATCGTCCCACCCGGATATCCCGATTATTGCCGTCACCGCCGACGCCATGGCGGACGACCGCGAGCGATGCCTGCGCGCGGGGATGAGCGATTATCTCGCCAAACCCGTCGGGATGGGGCTGCTGGAGAGTGCGCTCGCCCGCTGCTTCCCGCCGGCGTTCAATGAGCGGACTCTGTTGGGGCGGCTCATGGGAGACCGGAAGCTGGCGGGGGTCGTACTCGAAGGATTTCTCGCGGACTTTCCTTCCCAACTGGAAAAACTCCGCGCGAGCATCGAGCAATGGGATGCAACGGGCGCGCACGCCCGGATACACACCATCAAGGGATCGTCGGCCACGGTATCCGCCGAGGGTCTCTACGGCATCGCGCTCGCCATGGAACAAGCCGGGACCGGTACGGAGCTTAATCGTTGCGGCGAGCTTCTGCCGCGTGCGGCGCGGGAATTCGATCGCTTTAGAAACACTCTGGAGCGGAATGGGTGGGTAAATAAAAAATGAAGATTGAGGGCCTGAGACAGACGCTCAGTCTCGACGATGAATCGGCCGCCGACTACCTGTCGGAGTGCCGGGAGTATCTGGCAGCGGTCGGGATAGACCTTCTGACTATGGAAAAGAGCGGCGCGCCGGCCGACGAGGAGGTCGTGAACCGCGTCTTCCGATCCGTCCATTGCATTAAAGGCGGGGCGAGCTTTTTCGATCTCGTGAAGATCCGCGAGTTAGCGCATCGCACCGAAGACGTGCTGGCGCTGATGCGCTCCCGTAAAATGGCGCCCAACCCGGAACGGATGCGCGTCCTGCTCGCCGCCGCCGCCACGCTGAGCCAGCTGATCGATAACCCGCGCACGAGCAACCAAGCCGACACGGCCGCGGTGATGGCCGCGCTGGCGCAACTCTGCGCCGATCGACGGGTCTCTGCCGGATTGTCCGCGGTTGCCGCGCTTGCCACGGGAAGAAGCAGGCCCCTGCGGCTACTCCTCGTAGAGGACGACTTCGCCAGCCGGCGGCTGCTGCAAACCTTCCTCACGCGCTACGGCGAATGCCATGTCGCCGTCAATGGCCGCGAAGCGGTCGACGCGGTGCGCTCCGCCTTCGATTGCGGGCAGCGCTACGATCTGATCTGCATGGACATCACGATGCCGGAAATGGATGGCCGCGAGGCGGTCCGGCAGGTGCGCGCCCTCGAAGAAATCCATGGCATCCTTTCCACCGCCGGCGCGAAGATCGTCATGACCACCACGGTTCGCGATATCGGGGAAGTGATGCAATGCTTCCGGGAACTCTGCGACGCCTATCTGATGAAGCCCATCGATGTGGGCAAATTACTCGACCAGATGCAGGCTTTCGGCCTGACTCGGTGAATGGAAGATGCCGAGGCCATGATCGATCTCGACGACGAACTGGCGCAGGATTGTCTGGGCGAGTACCGCGGGCGCGTTGCCGCCATCGAGGAGGATCTTCTCGCCATCGTAAAGTGCGCACCGGGAATCGATACGCATCCCCTCACCGATCGCGTATTCCGGGCCGTGCATGCGGTGCGCGGCGCGGGTCTGCTGGGTCTGAAGACCATCCACGATCTCGCCCAGCGGATGGAAGAAGTGCTGGAGCCGATCCGCGCCCGCCGCCTGGTTCCCACCCCGGTCCGCGTGCGTGTTCTGCTGCGCGCCGCCGCCCGGCTGAAGAGCCTGATCGAGCACGCGCCGATGAGCAATCAGGCCGATATCGCGGAAATCATGACCGCGCTCGCGCCGCTCTGCGTCCTTGCCCCGGCGGCCCACGAAGACCTCAATGGCGGCCGGATGAGGGTGCTTCTGGTCGAAGACGACTTCGCCAGCCGGCTCATCCTGCAGTCCTTCCTCTCACGCCACGGCGAGTGTCATCTCGCGCTCAATGGCCGGGAAGCCGTCGAGGCCTGCCGCCTGGCCCTCGAGCAAGGGCAAATGTACCATCTGATCTGCATGGACATCATGATGCCCGAAATGGACGGCCGCGAAGCCGTTCGGCAAGTGCGCGCCCTCGAGGAAGCCCAGGGCATCGTCTCGATCGCCAGAACGAAGATCATCATGACGACGGCTGTCGACGACCTCAAACAGGTGATCCGCTGCTTCGAGGAGTTCTGCGATGCCTATCTCATGAAGCCGATCAATCTGGCCAACCTCCTCCGCCAGATGAAACGGTATCGCCTGATTCAGTAGGGGCGATCAGGTACGACGCTCAGTTGTGGTCGCTCGCCCGCACCCAGAAACTCTCCGTCCAGGTCGCGCCCGGAGCCAGCGTCTGCAGCGCCGCATACTTGCCGTCGTGCGCCAGATTCACGCCGTTCGTAATCGCCGCCATCGGTTCGAAGCAGATGAAGTTCTGGTTGGCCGGCTCCCACACCACCGCCACCTGCCACTTCGGCCCATACTGCACTTCGATCTTCTTGCCGCCGCCTTCCACGTAGAAGGTCGCGCGGCCATTCGCGTCCCGAATCAGATCCGTGTAGCCGTTATCGAGCGTGCGGCCTTTGAGCGGAGTCGGGTCCGGCAGATCCATCGGCTTCATCTCGCCGGTTGCCACCAGCCTGTCGTCGGTGACCACCGCTGTCCTCGCCGGAATATGCGCCACCGCCTCATCGCGCGGGACATCCGGCAGATTGTAATAAGGGTGATAGCCGAGCGCCAGCGGCATCGGCTCCGCGCTGCGGTTGATCACCGTGGTGATTACTTCGAGCACGCCATCCTGCAGCCGGTAGGTCATCTGGTATTCGTGGGCGAAAGGCCAGTTGGCCATCAGATCGGGATACTTCCAGAACTCAAGCCGGCTGGTCACATGCGCCGATTTCGCGTCCGCCGCCACTTCGGTGACCTCCCACAGCGCCGAACTAGTCAGCATCCCATGCGAGACGACTCCGTTGGGAGGAACCCGCAGCGTTCCCAATCCCGAATTGAACGTGTACTTCTTGCCGTTGGCCCAGAATCCCCCATCGGCCATCCGGTTCGCCCACGGCGCAAGGAACGGAATCCCACTCAGCCCCGGCCGCTGCTTGAGCTGCCCCACGTCCGCCGCACCCAGATAAAGGAAATTCTTGCCATGGACCCTCAACTCATACGCGCGATTGCCGATAGACGGCGCGATTGAAACCTCTACGCTATGTGCGGCATCGGTCAGGCGAATCGCGTCCACGCCGTGATCCTGCGTCTTCTGAGCGGTATAGTTTTGCGCGGCAGCCATGCAGGGCAGAATCAGCAAACAAGCCAGTCGGGTCATCTTCAGATTCCGCTCGCGCGCACCCAGAAGCTTTCTTTCCAGGTCGCCCCGGGAGCCAGCATTTGCAGCTGCGGATATTTGCCGTCGTGATTCAGATTGGGGCTGTTGGTAATCCCGGCCATGGGTTCAAAGCAGGCGGTCTGCTGATTGGCCGGCACATAGACCACCGAAGCCTAGAACAGCGCTTTACCGTCGGCGCCCCGAATTAAATCCGTGTAGCCGTTATCGAGCGTCCGGCCTTTGAGCGGCGTTGGATCGGGCAAATCCATGGGCTTCAATTCGCCGGTAGCGACCAGCCTGTCGTCCGCGACCACGGCGCTCTTCGCCGGGATGTGCGCCACCGCCTCGTCGCGCGGGACATCGGGCAGCTTGTAACAAGGGTGGTAGCCGAGCGCCAGCGGCATCGGCGCCGCGCTCTTATTGACGATGGTCGTCTGCACCTCAAGCACTCCATCCGACAGGATGTACGTCATCTCGTACTCATGGGCGAAGGGCCAGTTGGCCATCAGGTCCGGATACTTCCAGAACTCGAGCCGGCTGGTCACGTGCGCCGACTTCTTATCGGCGCCCACCGACGTCACCTCCCACAACGGCGAGGTCGTCAGTTCGCCGTGCAGCGAGATCCCATTCGGCTGCAGCCGTACGCTGCCCAGCGTGCCGTTGAATATGTACTTCTTGCCGTTGGCCCAGAAGCCGCCGTCGGCCATGCGATTCGCCCAGGGCGCCAGAAAGGGAATGCCGCTGGCACCCGGCCGCTGCTTCAACTGGCCCGCATCCGCCGCCGGCGCATTGAGGATGTTCTTGCCATGGACCTTCATCGCATAGGCGTGATTGCCGATGGACGGAACGATCGAGACCTCCACGCCGTGGGCGGCGTCGGTAAGGCGAACGATATCGAGACCCTGGTCGGTGGTCTTCTGAGCGGTGTAGTTCTGCGCGCCGGCCAGAAACGGCAAAGCGGCGGTCAAGCAGAGGAGGCGTGTGATGCGGAGTAGAGAAGACATCGATGCCCATTCTATATCCACCGAATGTTACAACGCACCGACATTTAGAATAAAGCTGACAGGGCATGAAAACCTTCTGCGTAATGTTCCTGGCTGCGGCTTCGGTGGCGAGCGCCGCGACGGTGCTCGACGATGCGTACGAGGCCTTCTACAACCTCGATTACGACCAGGCTCTCGCCGATTACGAGCAGGCGCTCGCAGCCGCCCCCAACGATCCCGCACTGCACAACCACCTTGCCCACACCCTGCTCTATCGCGAACTGTATCGCAACGGAGCACTCGAAAGTCAGCTGGTAACCGGCAGCAATTCCTTCCTGCGCCGCGCCAAAATGGAGCCCGCCGCGGAGGTGGAAAAGCGCTTCTTCGCCGAAATCGATAAATCGATGGCGATTTGCCTGCAGCGCATCGCGAAGAATCCGCGCGACACCCACGCGCTGCATACGCTGGCCGTCGCCTACAGTCTGCGCGCCAATTACAACCTGCTGGTACGGAAAGCGTGGGTGGCGTCCCTGTCGGATGCCACCCACGCGCATAAGTACGACAACGATGTGACGCAGATCGACCCGAGCGATTACGATGCGCGCCTGCTGCAGGGAGTTTACGACTACATCGTCGGGAGTCTTTCCTGGTCCATGCGCGCGCTTAGCTTTGTAGCCGGGTTTCACGGGGACAAACAGCGCGGCCTCGATACCATTGCGGAGGTGGCGCAGAAGGGCCATGAGAACCGCGTTGACGCCGACATTATTCTCTGCGCGCTTTACCGCCGGGAAGGCCAGGTCAATCGCGCCCTCCCGCTGGTCGCGCGGCTGATCGACCGCTTTCCGCGCAATTATCTGCTGCGCTTCGAAATGGCGCAGATGTACGGCGCCGCCGGCCAGCGTAAAAGCGCCATCGACACCCTGGCGGACATTGCAAAACGCAAGGAAGAAAATGCCCCCGGCTATGGGCGCGTCCCCTGGGAGAAAATCTATTTCGAAACCGGCAACCTCGAATTCTGGTTCGACGACCTCGATCATGCGCTCGAGAATCTGAAAAAGGTCACCGCCTCGCCCGATCAATTGAAAGAACTCGATCTGAATACCGGCGTTCTCGCCCTGATGCGCCAGGGGCAGATTTACGATCTGCAGAACCGGCACAATCTGGCCGTCAAGGCCTATGAGCAGGCCATCCGGTTCGCGCCCGAGGCGGAAGCGGCCCGCGAATCGCAGCATTACATCAACTCGCCCTACAAGCGCCCGGTCCGCGGATGACAGGCCGCGTCGCGGCCGGCACAGCGGGTGCGGTAGAGTGAGACGGTCGGGCATTTCGGCATGAAACTCTCACTGGGTAGCTGGGCGTTCTCGTTCGGACCTTACGCAGCCAACCCGGTTTCTTTTGAAGCGGTGGTCCGGCGTTTGTCCGCGGCTGGCTTTGACGGCATCGATGTCAGCGGTTTTCCCCCGCATGTCACCCTCGAAAAATATCCTTCGCGACCGTCGCGCCTGGAACTCGTTCGCTTTCTCGAAGATCATAGCCTCGGAGTATCGGGCTACTCCGCCGATTTTTCCGAAGTCAACCCCATCATTACCGAAAACGAACGCCGCTACCTCGATCTGCTGCGCCGCAACGTGCAGATGGCCGTCGATATCGGCAGCCCCTCCCTCCGCATCGACAGCGTTACCGCTCCCGGCTCCCTGCCCGACGACGAATACGACCGAGCGTTCCATCGCCTGGCGCGCATCTGGGCCGAAGGCGCGGAGATCGCGCAGAATGCCGGCGTGCGCCTCGTATGGGAATTCGAGCCCGGCTTCGTCTTTAATAAACCGGAAGAGATCGTGCGCATGCATCAGGAGGTCCGGCATCCCAACTTCTCCATCGTTTTCGACACCTCTCATGCCTATATGTGCGGCGTGGTGGGCGCGCGCCAGCATGGGAAACGCGACGTGCTGCAGGGCGGCGTCTCCGAATTCCTCGATAAACTGCAGGGCCGGATCGGCGCCATCCACCTCATCGACAGCGACGGCACGCTGCACCACGATGAAACCAGCACGCATCGGCCATTCGGCGAAGGTCTGATCGATTTCGAGCGCCTCGCGCCTAAATTACTGGCCGTGCCCAACATTGAATGGTGGACCATCGATATGTGCTTCTGGGCCGGATCGTGGGAGCTGGTCGAGGCCAGCCGCAAATTCGTCGCCGGCCTGCTGGCCAGGCACACCGTAGCCGTCTGAATTGCACTCGAATGCGACGAGCCCGGCAGATCGCAATTCTGGGTATGGTGGTGAGCGGCTTGCTCGCCATCCTGAAACTCACGGCCGGCTGGCGCGGGCATTCGGCCTCGGTGGTTGCCGACGGCCTCGAATCCACCGCCGACGTTTTTGCTTCCGGCCTGGTGCTGATCGGTCTCATCGTCGCGGCGCGCCCCCCCGACCAGAACCACCCCTATGGACATGGCCGCGTGGAGACGCTCACCGGCTTGCTGCTCGGCTTCTTTCTCTTTTGCGCGGGCGCTCTGATCGCGTGGCACGGACTGACCGGTTCCGCCGACGCGCTGACCCCGGAGCCGTGGACCGTGAGTCCGCTGATCGTTTCCATCTGGGCCAAGATGGGCCTGGTGCTCGTGAAGTACCGCCATGGCCGCAGCATCGGCAGTTCCTCGCTGCTGGCGGACGCGGCCAACGACGGCATCGATATTCTCTCCGGCAGCGTGGCGTTGGGCGCGCTCTCCCTGACCCTCTGGAAGCCGGTCGAATTCCGTCGCGCCGATCATTACGGCGCCTTCCTGGTGGGCATCATCGTCATCGTCAGCGCGGTACGGATTATCCTGCAGACCTCGATGCACCTGATGGACACCATGCCCGACGACGCGGCCATGGCGAAAATCCGCGACGTAGCGCTGAGCGTCGGCGATGTGGAGGGCGTGGAGAAGTGCTTCGCGCGCAAGACAGGCCTCCGCTACCACGTGGATCTGCATCTCGAAGTGGATCCCGAGATCACCGTGCGCGCCTCGCACGAGATCGCGGGAAGAGTGCGCGATAAGATCCGCGAAGAAATTCCCTGGGTGGCCGACGTGCTGGTCCACGTGGAACCCTGGCCCGGGTTAGCGCGGCCTTAGAATGGAGCTATGAGTGGAATTCAGTTCGTAACCGATGAGAAGGGCCGCAAGGTCGGTGTTCTCATCGACCTGAAAAAGCACGGTGCAATCTGGGAGGATTTCCGTGACGGTCTCATATCGGAATCGCGCCGCAGGGAAAAAGGCATTCCCTACGAACAGTACCGCGCCACGCGCCTGAAGCGCGCCCGCCCGCGTGCCTAAGTACACGCTCGATATCAAACGGTCGGCGCAAAGGGAACTGGATGCCCTCGACGATCCGCTATTCGCTCGTATAGACCGGAAGATCCTGGCGCTCGCCGACACTCCCAGGCCGGTTGGCTCCAAAAAGCTGAAGGGGTTCAGAGATCAATGGCGCGTTTGAATCGGTGACTGGCGCGTCCTCTACATCATCGACGACGCTGCAAAACTTGTCAGCGTCACTGGGATAGCACACCGGCGCGAGGCGTACGACTGAGGCTCACACCTCTTCCATAAAGGTCTTCAACCGAAAACTCCGGCTCGGATGGCGCAACTTCCGTAACGCCTTCGCCTCGATCTGCCGGATCCGCTCGCGCGTAACACTGAAATTCTGGCCCACCTCTTCGAGCGTATGCTCGCTGCCGTCTTCCATCCCGAACCGCAGCCGGATGATCTTTTCTTCGCGCGCCGACAGGCTCTTCAGGACCTCCGCCGTCTGCTCATGCAGGTTCACGTTGATCATCTGTTCCGACGGCGAAACATTCCCCTGATCCACGATGAAATCGCCCAGGTGCGATTCTTCCTCCTCCCCCACCGGCGTCTCGAGCGAAACTGGCTCCTGCGCAATCCGCATCACGCGACGGATCTTATGCACCGGAATCTCCATGCGCTCCGCCAGTTCCTCGCTGGTCGGCTCGCGCCCGAATTCCTGCACCAGCGAACGGGATGTCCTGACCAGCTTGTTAATGGTCTCGATCATGTGCACGGGGATGCGAATGGTGCGCGCCTGATCCGCGATGGCTCGCGTAATGGCCTGCCGCACCCACCAGGTCGCGTACGTCGAGAACTTGTATCCGCGGCGGTATTCGAATTTTTCCACCGCCTTCATCAATCCGATATTGCCTTCCTGAATGAGATCGAGGAACTGCAATCCGCGGTTGTTGTAGCGCTTGGCGATACTCACCACCAGGCGCAGATTCGCCTCGATCAATTCCTGGCGCGCGCACTCCGTCTGCCGGTCCGAACGGTTGACCAGATCGAGCGCGCGGCGCAGTTCCGTCGCCGGGGAACCGAAGCGGTCTTCCAGATCCTGCATGGCCTGGCTCAACTGGCGCTGCTCGCGCCGCAGTTCGCGCAGCACTTCGGAGTGCCCGCCCGAGGCTTCGATGGCTCGCTGATTGCGCGCGATATGGTGCTCGATCGGCTTCACCTCGTCGACCACCGCCCGCAACTGCGCGATCAGGTTGCGCACCACCCCGTTTTGCAGCCGCAGCGCGGATACATGGCGCGAGATCTGCACCGCCAGACGCCCGAGTTCCCAGCGCAGCCTGCGATTCTGCTTCGGTTTGGTCTGCCGCGGCACCGCTACCAGCCTCTGCCGCAGTTGCATGAAGCGCCGCCGCAAGCGCTCCAGTTCCGCGCAGGAAGCCACCATCTCGGCCGCCCCCGCTTCGTACGTCTCGTCAGTCGGGATGGGATCGGTGAATTGAAGCACGTCGCGCGCCGCCACCGCGCCGGAAGCGACCTGCTCGCCGAGCTTGACGATGGCCTGCACGATGACCGGGCAGCGCGACAGCGTTCGGCGGGTTTTCATCTGGCCGCGTTCGATGCGCCGCGCGATCTCAATCTCGCCCTCGCGGTCAAGCAGCGGCACCGAGCCCATCTCGCGCAGATAAAGCCGCACTGGATCGTGCGTCTTGTCGAAACTCTCGATCTCGGGAAGATCGTCGATCTCCTCGAAGCGGCGGTCGTCCTGCTTGTCGTCGAGCGCGGGTACTTCCGTGCCCGGACCGTCGAACGCAAGCTCCTCAATGTCCGGTGCGATCAGGTCGTGTGGGATGATCTCGATCACGTCGTCGAACAGCACAAAACCGCTCTCCTTGCTCACCATGGCAAGGGGATCAACAGCCTCAAATTTATCTTCGGCCACTGAAGATGCTCCCGTTAAACGGCGTGAATTTTATTCATTGTACCTCTGAATTCGAGGTTGAGTAGTCCAGGTTAACCAAAGAGAACCCTATATCGAGTGCAAATACGGACCGTCCCGTTACACCGCGTCCGAAAAACCAGTACTGTTCATGGTTCGGTAACGATCGTGGTGAGTTGCCCCATCAGTTGCAGCGCGTCTTCCATCCGCCCTTCGCGCTCCGCCAGCTTGATGCGAGCCTTCAACTCGCGCCGGATCGACTCGCGCTCTTCTCGCCGCACCGCATCGATACAGGCCAGCCCGTCTTCGAGAGTCAGCCGCGCCGAATCCGTATCGAGCACGATCGACGCCAGCCGCTCCTGGTCGGCCGGCGTCAGCCGCTCGTGCAGCGAGACGAAGCCGATGGGCTCGCCGGCATCGTGCATCGTGGTCAATATGTCATAAATCGGCGCCGTTACCGCCTGACGCACCGCGCCGATCCCGCGCAGCCCTTCAATCAGCGTGGGCCGCGCTTCCGGGTTGGCGAGCAGGAGCGGTAAAAGGATGCGATCGGTGGCCCTGGCGGGGTCCGCCTTCGGAGCCAGTGGCATCCGTTCTGTGCGATCGGCCGCCATTTTACGGAATTCTTCCAGCACCAATCCCGATTCCACGCCCAGATAAACCGCCAACTCATTTGCGACCGACACCCGTTCCAGCTTGTCGTTCAGCCCCTGAATCGCGGGCAGCAGAAACTTGAACACGTCGCTGCGGCCTTGCGGATCGCGCATGTTGAAGCGCGCCCGCGCGCGGTCCGCCAGCCAGAAGAAATAGGTCTTGGCGCCGGCCACCTTCTCGCGATACATCTCGGCGCCGTGTTTCTTGCAATACTCGTCCGGATCGAGGCCGCCTTCCAGATCCACCACGCGAATGCGCATGTTTTCATCCAGCAGCAGCTTGATGGATCGCTCCGCCGCTTTGGCGCCCGCCGCATCGGGATCGAAGTTCAGATGCAGCTTCTGCGAATGCCGCTTCATGGCGCGGATCTGTTCGATGGTGAGCGAAGTCCCGCACGTCGCCACCGTTTCGACGACGCCCGCCTGGGTGGCGCCGATCACATCCATGTAGCCTTCCACCAGCACGATGCGATCCAGTTTCATGGCCGCCGGTTTCGCCCGATGCAGGTTGTAAAGCACGTGCGATTTCTTATAGATCTCGGTTTCCGGCGAATTCAGATACTTCGCTTTGTCCTCGGGATCGAGCGCGCGCCCGCCGAACGCAATAATTTTCCCCGACTCGCTGTGGATGGGAAACATGATCCGATTGCGGAAGCGGTCGTACAGCGACCCGTCTTCCTCGCGCCGGCCCAGCAGCCCCGAAGCCGGCAGTTGATCGGCCTTGAAGCCGCGCTGCTCGAGAATGCGCAGCAGCGTGCGGCCGCCGCCATCGGCCAGGCCGATCTGAAACTGCTGCACCGACTCCCCGGTAACGCCGCGGTCTTTCAGATACGCGCGCACCGAAGCTCCGCCCGCTCCCGCCAGATTGGCGCGGAAATGATCCGCCGCGATCTCATGCATCTCATAAAGTGCCGCCCGCAGCCTGGTCTTTTCGTCGCCCGCCTGCGATTGCTTCGGCAGCGCGATGCCATGCTGATCGGCCAGTTTCCTGAGCGCCTCCCAGAAGGTGAGACCCTCGTGCGCCATCACAAAATTGAAAACATCGCCCTTCGCGTCGCAGCCGAAGCATTTATAAAACTGGTGTTCCGCGTAAACGGAAAACGACGGCCTCTTCTCGTTATGAAACGGGCACAGGCCCTCGTAGCGATTGCCGATGCGCCGCAGCCGCACGTAGTCGGAGATCACTCGCACAATGTCGATCTCGGCTTTGAGCTGTTGGGCAAAATCCATCCGGAGAGGTTCGTTACCATTATCGCGTGGACGATCAGGACGTATATTCCGCGATTGGCGAAGAAGGCTTCGAGCGGCTCATCGCTGCCTTTTACCGCCAGGTTCCAGGAGACGATATCCTCGGACCCATGTATCCCACCGAAGATCTCGCCGGCGCGGAACAACGCCTGCGCGATTTCTTGATTTTCCGCTTCGGAGGGCCCCCGCGTTACATCGAACAGCGCGGCCATCCGCGTTTACGCATGCGCCACGCCCCGCTCCCGATCGACCGGCCAGCCAGGGACCGCTGGATGCAATTGATGACGAGGGCGCTCGAGGAAGCAAATCTGCCCGCCGAAGCCGAAGTCATCCTGCGCCAATTCTTCCATCAGGTAGCAACCTTCATGATCAACCGTGACGCCTAAGCGCTCCCGATCAGAATCCCGGTAATAAACACCAGCGCCCCGCCCAACCCCACCTGCAAAGCCGCCGAAAATACAGGCGTATCCATGTAACGATGCCGAATCCACGTGATCACGGCCAGTTCCACCAGCACCACCACCACGGCCGCCGTCATCGCCACGCGAAACTCGGGAATCAAAAACGGCAGCGTATGCCCAATGCCACCGAGCGCCGTCATCATCCCGCAAACCAGCCCGCGCGTCCATGGATGTCCCCGCCCCGTCAGGCTGCCGTCGTCCGACAGCGCTTCGGCGAATCCCATGCTGATGCCCGCTCCCACCGACGCCGCCAGTCCCACCAGAAACGCATCGTGGCTCTTGTCCGTAGCCAGCGCGGCCGCGAACACCGGCGCCAGCGTGGATACCGATCCATCCATCAGCCCCGCCAGGCCCGGCTGCACGATCTGTAAAACGAACAGCCGGCGATTGGCCGCATCTTCCTCCTGTTTGGCGGTACCGCCGAGCTTCTCCTCTTCCAGCTTTTCGGCGCGATCTTCATGCGACCGCTCTTCCTGCGCCAGATCGTCGAGCAGCTGCCGGATGTGTGGATCCTGCGCGCGGGCCGCCGCTTTCTCGTAAAACCGCCGGCTCTCCACCTCCATGGTGGCGGCCTGTTTGCGCACCGTATCGAGCCCCAGGTTTTCCATCAGCCAGACCGGCTTGCGCGTGACAAATCCTTTTACGTCCTGCCGGCGGATGAGCGGGATATGGTCGCCGAATCGTTTCTGGTAAAGCTCGATGAGCCTGCGCCGATGCCCCGACTCCTCTTCGCGCATGCCGTCGAAAACCGCCGCCGAGGCCGCAAACTTCCCGCGCAGACCCTCCGCATAATCCGCATACACGCGCTCGTCTTCTTCTTCGAGCGAAATGGCGAGCGCCAGCATCTCACGTTCCGACAGGCTGTCGAAGTTCCTCATAACCTCCCAGTTTCGCTCACTGTTTGAGCTCAACGCCGGGAGCAGGCGGTGCGTCAATACGGCATGAATCGTCTGTACACGCTCTTCCTGCTGGCGGCCTCAGTGGTGAGCGCCGCCGTGATCCGGGGAAGCGTTCTCGAAAACGAGACAGGCTACCCGCTGGCCAACGCCATCGTCACGCTCCAACGGATCGCAACGGGAAGCGCCGCGAACTCGGCGACGCTGCGCAGCGATGCCAGGGGTAACTTCGAATTCGCCTCTCTGCCCGCGGGTGTTTACATCCTTAAAGCGGAGCGGCGCGGCTTCCTGCCCGGCGAGTACGGCCAGAGGCAATGGAACTCAGCCGGCACTCCGGTGGTTCTGACCGCCGATGGACAAGCCTTCCTGGTTATGCGCCTGCATCGCTTCGGAGGCATAACAGGCATCGTTCGCGACGAGAACGAGGTGGGTATTCCCGATCAGGAAGTGGTTGCGTACCACAATTCGGAGCCGCCCCAGCTGGTGGCGCACGGGATCACCGACGATCGCGGAATTTATCGCGTTGCCGGCCTCGAACCGGGCAACTATTTGATCCGAACCATGGGTGAGGCCGCCAGCGGCGTCAGCTATATTCCGACCTTTTCGAGACAGACGCTGCGCGTGGAAGAGGCGCAGACCGTGCCGGTTTATCTGGGGGAAGACGCGAGAAACGTAGACGTGCGGCCGATACCGGGAAAGCTGCTCTCGCTGGCGGGCGCCGCCGGACCCATTCCCGATGGCTTCACCACCACCGTAACGCTGGCATCGGACATGGGCAGGCGATCGAGCGGCAATCCGTTCAGCTTCGCCGGCCTTCCGCCCGGGCCCTACGAGATCCATGTGGAGGCGCGCGAGAACCCTCCGGGATCGAGGCTGCTGGGCGGCTATACGCAACTGAACCTCGATCGTGCGCTGACGAATTTCGCCGTCGCCATGCGGGAAGTACGCGAAACGCAGTTCGAGTTCCGCGGCGGCGACGCGTCGGCCGTTATGGCGCGCCGCAAGGATCTGGCGGGCACTGGGCTTCCGCTGGCGCTGCAGTTGAACGATAATCGGGCGCTGCTGGCTCCGGGCCGTTGGGAACTGATGGTGCTGCCTCCGCCCGGATATTACGTCACGCAGTTCGCACCCGCGCGTCGCGACAGCAGCGTCCGGCCCGATGGCTGGAATGAGGTGACGATTCCTGGCAACAGCTCGGTGCGGGCGAATCTGTCGGGCGGCGCGAGTTCGGTGCACGGGATGGTGAAGACTGCGGGCGAGCCGGTGGTGGGAGCCCCCGTTTTCCTCGAAGCATGGAATCCCGATACACGTAAGAGGCTGACGGAACTTCACTTTACGCGAACGGGCATGGACGGAAGCTACCGGATCGAGAGCCTCGTCCCAGGGACGTACCGGGTGCTCGCGACGTTTGAGTACCTGACGCCGGATTCGGCCGCAATGGATCTGGCAGGCGCGCAGACCGTGAATGTTGAGGGCCTCGCGGATTTGCAACTGGATCTCGATTTATATGGAAGCCGATGACAGCTCGGCTCCCAACCGGCCTGATTCCTGATTGAGCCGCGACCGTGAGGGAGTGGCCTTGCCGTGATGTTGAAGCCAACGGGCAAGCTGTCCCGCGTCAAGCTGGGCAATCCCCTCATCGATTCGCGACAGGGTATCCTGATTGGGGATGGAGCTTATCTTCGAGGTTCGCGATGCCGAGGAAGGTGGCTATTGCGCGCGGGCACTCGGGTACAGCATTTTCACCGAAGCGGAAACGTGGGATGAGCTTCGTGCCAATGTACTCGAAGCGATTTCCGTCCACTTCGAAAATGCGCCGGTGACTCCGCGGCTGGCCCAGTTGCATTATGTGAAGGACGAACTGATCCCGGTCCACGCCGCGTGAAATTGCCGCGCGGAATTTCGGCGGATCGTGTGATTCGCGCGCTGGAGCGCCTGGGCTACGGCGTGGTCCGCCAAAAAGGCAGCCACGTCAGGATGCGGCACCCGGGCTCGCCGGTCCATACGATCGCGCGCGCGAAACCCGGTCACAACTCGCGAAAATATTTTTAGTCCGCACGATGCAAAGGTCTTACGCCCACCCAGGCCTTGCACCGAAATCCGCTTCCCGCAGCCCGCGTGCTACTTTTCGGTCGTGAGAGTGGACCGCTTCCATCGGCGCACCCACCACCTACACCAGTCGCGATCCCGGGAAGAGCGGCTGCTTCGCGTAACCAACGATGGATGAAGGCGCCAGCACCTGAAATCAACTGGCAGGGAGCTCCCAGATTAAGAGAGGGAAGGCCTGTTTGCCGGCCTTCCCTACTTATGAGTCATCACCCAGACGCCGTTCCAATCGTCGCCGGGCGGATGTTTCCGCATCTCGGCCACCCGCTCGAGGTATACTTTCGCCACGCCATCGCCAGGATTCCAGCTCAGCGCCGTCCGGAACGAGAGATCCGCCTTATCCCAGTCCTGCGTTCTGTAAAACGACAATCCCGCCCGAAAGCATTCGAGGCATTCGCGCATATTGGGGAAAGTCTCGTCCGTGTGATAATCCAGCACTTCGAATATGGAAGACGGCTCGCTTTTTCCTTTTACGACGACCCGATCCACTTCGCGCATCCGGTAGGTCCCGCGCAATTTCCTGGAAGTGTTCTCGCTGATCAGAATCCGCGCCCCATAGTCCTTGCAGGCGCTTTCGAGCCGCGAAGCCAGGTTCACGCCGTCGCCGATCACCGTGTAATCCATGCGCTTGGGAGATCCGATATTGCCCGACACGATACTGTCCGTATTCAGCCCCACCCCGATATCGATGGGCCGCTTGCCCGCCGACACGCGCTCCGCATTCCAGCGGCGCAGCTCGGTAATCATCGAAATCGACGCGCGCACCGCCCGGTCTTCGTCGTCGTCATGCGGCAGCGGCAGCCCGAACACCGCCATAATCGCGTCGCCGATAAACTTGTCGAGCATTCCCCCCTGCTTCTGAATGCACTCAACCATGATCGTGAAGTATTCGTTCAGCAGGCTGACCGTGCCGTGCGCTCCCAGGTCTTCCGTGATCGGCGTGAAGCCGCGAATATCGCTGAACAGCACCGTCGCCACCACGCTCTTGCCGCCCAGCACTTCCTCGCCGCCCGCCAGCAGTTTCTCCGCGATCCCCGGATCCATATAGCGCGACATGGTGGATTTCATGCGCTTCTCGCTGCTCACGTCTTCGATCATCAGCAGCGACCCCAGTTTCTTGCCGGGTTTGTCTTTCTCCGCCTCGCTCATCAGCGGCAGCACGGTCAGATTGACGGAAAGTTTCTCCGCACCCACCGCCAGCTGCGCATCCATCGTGAGATCCGGCGACAGCGTCTCCCCCACCGTGCCGATCCGCTCCACGATCCAGGCATTCGAACCGCTGAAGAATTCGCCCACCGGGCGCTGCAGAATATCTTTGTCCACTACCCGCAGGATGCGCAGCGCCGCATGGTTGCAGGTGACGATGCGCCCTTCCTCGTTCAGCGTAACCACACCGCTCGACATACTCTGCAGTACGCCCTCGTTGTAGTTCTTCATGTTCTGAATGTCGTCGAACAGTTTGGCGTTCTCGAGGCTGATGGCCAGCTGCGCGGTGAACACCTTCAGGCGCTTCTCGTCTTCCTCGGTGAAGGGGCCGCCTTTCTTGTTCAGCACCTGGGTGACGCCGATCGTCTTGCCCTGCTTGTTGGTAATCGGCACGCACAAAATCGAGCGCGTGAAGTATCCGGTGCGCTTGTCGAACCCCGGGTTGAAGCGCAGATCGGCATACGCATACGGGATGTTGATCGCCTGGCCGGAAGTGAACACCGCACCCGCGATGCCCGCCGTATTGGGCAGGCGGATCTCGCCCACGGACGCCCCCATCGCCACACGCGAAAAAAGCTCGTTTTTCCTTTCGTCGTTCAGGAACAGCGTGGCGCGATCCGCCTGCAGCATCTTCGCGGCCTCGGTAACCACCTTCGCCAGCATGGTCCCCAGATCCATGTCGGAAGTTACTTCGGAAACCAGATCGAGAAATTTCAATTCCTCCTGGCGGGCCGCCAGCATACGTTCCATCACCTGGGCGCTGCGCAGCGTCATCGACGTTTGCGCGGTCATGGATTCGAGCAGATCCAGATCTTCGTGCGTGAACGCGCCCATGCGCTTGTTCAGCACCTGTAGCACGCCGATCACTTCCCGGCCCGGCGTCACGATGGGCGCGCAAATCAGGTTACGCGTCACGAAACCGGTATCGGCGTCCACCGCGCGGTTGAAACGCGGGTCGGTATAAGCGTCGCCGATGATGACGCCTTCCCCCGTCTGAAACACGTGCCCCGCGATCCCCGAGTTGTTGAGCAGGCGGATCTCCCGGAAGCCCACGCCCTGCGCCACCCGCGAATACAATTCGTTGGTCTTCTCGTCGTTCAGAAACAGCGTGCCGCGCTCGGCGCCGGTTTGCTGTACGCTCACTTCCACGATATAGCGCAGCAGTTCTTCAAGGGTCTCCGCCGCCGCCACCTTGGTGGCAATCTGCAGCAACAGGCCGGTTTGCTGGGCCTTCTTCCGCGCACGAGGCGAAATCTCCGTGGGGCCGGCTACCCGCTGCTTAGGCCGGGACATTTTGCTTTTCCAGGATATCGCGCAGCTCCACAATGGTCTGGTGGAGTTGCTTCACTTCGGTTCGCGAGGCTGTCTGAATGGCTTGAACGGAATCGTCGTACTTCAACTTCAGCCGGTCCATTTCGTCCCGCAGGGCCTGCACCGTGGCCCGGAGCTGAACCACTTCCTCGTTGGCGGCGGCGACGCTCTGCTGCGCCTTTTGCTGCTCCGCGAAGCGCAGCGTCTCCAGTTGCTCGCGCATCGTCGAGATCGTCTTCCTCAGCTGCACCACGTCTTCGTTGGCCGCGGCCACGGCCTGTTGAACCTTCTGTTGTTCGGCCAGTTTCATCTCTTCCATCTGTTCGCGCATGGAAGTGATGGTGCTGCGCAGTTGCTGGATTTCACCGGTCGCGTGGACCAGCGCCTGCCGCATCGCATCGTGTGTCGATAGGGGCGCCGGCTGCATCTATGTTGCCTTTGTACCACAAATGCCGGACGGCTCCCGATCCGTTCGAGTAGACTTGTTCTAGTACCGAAATGTACAGCATCGTTCGCCTGATCCTGCTGGCGCTGCCTCTCGCCAGCCTCTCTTTTGCAGCCGATCTTACGGGAAACTGGCTGGCCGCCGAGGACATGAAAGACGGCACCCTTCGCCGCACGTATTTCAATCTGGTCGAGGAAGGCGCGCACGTGACCGGTTATGTCCGCACCTTGCAGGTGCTCTATACCATCGCCGACAGCGCGGCTACCGGGCCCGAGACGTTCAGCCTCTCGGCGCGCATGACCGACGGCCACGGTGAGCGCCGGGCCACGTACGAGATAAAGCTCGTTGGCGACGAACTGCACGTCATGACCCGCCGCGCTCCGGACGCGCCCGTGATCGAAATCGTCGCGCATCGCGCACCCATCTCCGAAGGCGCTTACCCAAAGCGCATGGAACTGCCCGCGTTGCACAAAGTCCCCTATAACGGCCTCGCCAAAACGCCGCCCATGGGCTGGAACAGCTGGAACAAGTTCGCCGGCCGCATCGACGACCCGACCGTGCGCGCCATCGCCGACGCCATGGCCGCGAACGGCATGAAGGCCGCGGGCTACCAATACATCAATATCGACGACACGTGGGAAGGCGATCGCCGCGACGCCCAGGGCAACATCACCACCAACAACAAGTTTCCCGATATGAAGGCCCTCGCCGACTACGTCCACGCCAGGGGCCTGAAAATCGGCATCTATTCCTCGCCCGGCCCCAATACCTGCGCCGGCTACGAAGGCAGCTACGGACACGAGGAACAGGACGCGCGCACCTGGGCCGCGTGGGGCATCGACTATCTCAAGTACGACTGGTGCGGAGCCCGCGTTCTGTATAAGGACGAAGAAATGCAGCCGCTCTACCAGATCATGGGCGATGCGCTCCAAAAGACCGGCCGCCCCATCGTTTTCAGCCTCTGCCAGTACGGCCGTCAGGACGTCTGGAAATGGGGCCCGGAGGTCGGTGGCAATTTATGGCGCACCACCGGCGACATCCAGGACAAGTGGGATTCCATGACGACCATCGGTTTCAACCAGGATGCGCTCGGGTCTTACGCGGCGCCGGGCCATTGGAACGACCCCGACATGCTCGAGATCGGCAACGGAGGCATGACGGATACCGAATATCGCACCCACATGAGTCTGTGGGCCATGCTGGCCGCGCCGCTGCTTGCCGGCAACGATCTGCGCAGCGTGCCTCAGCCTGTGCTCGATATCCTGACCGATCGCGAGGTGATCTCGATCGATCAGGATCGGGAGGGCCACCAGGGACGGCGCATCTGGAAATCGGGCGATCAGGAAGTGTGGATTCGCCAGTTGGCGGGCGGCGCCGAAGCCCTCGCCATCTTCAATCGTGGGGACAAAGACGCCAACGTCACCGTGAACTGGAGCGATCTCGATATCAAAAAGGCGCCGAAGACCGCGCGCGATCTGTGGCTGCACAAAGACGTCCCGCTGGGCAAAACAGGCTATTCCGGCAACGTGCCGGGACATGGCGTGGTCCTCCTCCGACTCTCGAAAAAGACGTGAGGCAGGTTGTTAACCAAGTTGTTAACCTGCGGCCCCACTACGGAATCTTTGTCGCCTGCCGCGCCAGCAGCTGCCAGCCCTGCGGCGATTTCATCCACACCATCAGCACGTCGAGGTGGTTGAGCACGCCCTCGGCGCTGATCATGTCGAACTTCCCTTTCACGATGGCCGTGTTGCCATAAACGTGCGTCGTCAGATCGTGCATTTCGATCCCTTTCGAAATGCCGTCGGGCTTGGTCGCGTTGTGAATGCATTCGGCCTTCATCTCCACTTTCGCGGTCGAATGCGTGTACACGAGGTCTTTATGGCAGAGCTTGTCGAGCGTGGCGGCGTCGCCCTTCAGCATGGCCTGCTTCCAGGTGTCCACGGCGGCGAGAACGTCTTTGTCGGCTTTCGCGGAATCGGCGGCAAACGCCGCGAAAGACAGCAGAAGCATAGTGAGGGCTGTTTTCATGGACGCTAGTTTATACCCGCCTGGGGTCATATGGTACGTTGGATGTTTCTTTTAAATATGGCTTACGTTATTGCGGAACCCTGCATCGGCACCAAGGACTCGGCCTGCGTCGACGCCTGCCCCGTCGACTGCATCCACCCGAAGAAAGAAGACCCGAGATTCGCCGACGCCGAAATGCTCTACATCGATCCCGTCGAATGCATCGACTGCGGCGCGTGCGTACCCGTCTGCCCGGTTTCGGCAATCTTCGCCCTCGACGATCTGCCGGAAAAGTGGGCGGACTTCACAAAGAAGAACGCCGACTATTTCGGCCGCTGATCTTTTCTACCGAGTTCCTGCAGCAGCGCAACGATCAGCGGGTCGCTTTCCGGGGACGGATCTTTCTTCAGCTCCGCGATGAGGGCATCGAGTTTCGGTGAATGGGCGCCCGTCTTCTCGAGCGCCACTCTCAGATGCGCGCGGAAACTGGGATTGCCCGGCTCGCTCGCCACCAGTCCGGAGAAGGTGGTGATCGCATCGTCGGTCCAGCCTATCTTCAGCTTCACCCATCCGACCGTATCGGCGATCTGCGAGATTTTGGGCTCCAGTAGCTCCGCCCGCTGGGCATAGCGCAGCGCCTCGTAAAGATCGCCGCCCGTCTCGGCCATCAGGTAGGCGGCATTGTTGAGCGCCAGCGCATTTTTGGGGTCGCGAAGTACCAAAGCACGGCGGAATCGCGCGGCGCCAATTCCTTCGCGTGCCGGATGGCGTCGAGCGCCGATGGATCGTCGCCCTTCCGGCGCCACGCTTCACAGAGCCGAAGGTACACGCCGGCCGCGCCCTTCGGCGTAGCGTCCGGGCCGATCAGGGCGTTGACCGAATCGGCCAGGCTGTTTCCCGTGGTGGCTGCGCGATGCACATAAAACGTGCCTTCGGACTTGAAGTCGATGGCCTCGATCGCCTGCTGGAAGCGCACCACGGCCTTATCGTAGTTTTTCGTCCGCATGGCCGTGTCGCCGGCGAAAACCAGCAGGTCGGGCCGGGCCGGAGGCTTCAGGATCTCGGCGTCGAGAAGGCGCTGTGCGTCGTCCTCTTTCCCCTGCGCCATATACACTTCGACGACCCCCATCAGGCCCCGGATCTTGTCGGGCTCGGCTTCATAGAGCTTGCGAAATGCGGCTTCCGCTTCAGGAAATTTCTGCGCCATCAGGTTGGTAATCCCGGCGCGAGCCAGTTGCTCGGTCTGGCTCTGCGCCCTGGCGGTGGAAGCCGGCGCGGCCAGAGCAAACACGGCAAAAAGAGTCGCGAAACGGCGTGGCATTACCTATACAGTGTGCGCCTAAAAGGTACCGCGAAACAAGTGAACCAGCTCAATCACCAGAATCGCCACCACCATCGCCTCCAGCAGAAACGACCGCGCCTGGTGGTATTCGTTTACCATCGATTGGTACAGATCGGCGGCGATGCGCAGCTTGCGCTCCACCAGATTGCGGTAATCGGGCACGCCCACCCGGGTGGCGGCCATCCGGTAGGCGCGGGCGTAAAACATGTCGCCGATGAATTTTATGGCGTTATCGGTGCGCTCGGTCAGGTCGGTGACTTCGAGCCGGACGGCATTGAGCTTTTCGGCATGCCGCGTCATGCGCCAGTGGCGGAAGGGCCCGCCTTTGCGCTCGACGGCCTTGTAGACGCGCTCGAGGATGCGCGTCAATACTTCGTCGTAATGACGGTATTCGAGCAGCTGGGTGTTGGCATATTCGAGCAGCTGGATGGCGGGCTCGGCGCCTTCCGGCGTGTCGTAAACGAAGGCCGCCACCCACCCCACAACGAGCAGATCCGTCGGGTAGTACGAGAGGCTCGATTGCAACGCGTCGGCGCGCTCGCTCTCCGCCAGCGGCCCCGCTTCCCCGCGCACGATGCGGGCGATCTCGTCGCCGTGCTCCGCCAGCATCGACGCCGAAGGGAGCGGGTTCGATTGTTCGTCGCGCGCCTCCCTGACATTAATGATGTAGTAATCCTCGCTGAGCCACGACGAATAAGGTTCCACCACCGCGGAAGCTACGTCGGCGAGGCGCGTCCGGATCAGTTCCAGAGTGCGTTTTTCGATCTCGGGCGCGGCGATGAAGCGGCTGGAGAGCCGCACCAGATCGTCCCAGCCGGCCTCGAAGGGCAATTCCAGTTCGACGCTGACGACGCCATAAGCGAAGTATTTCAGCCGCACCAGGAACGGCTCGCCCGGGCCGATCGACACTGGCTCGAGGTATTCCACTACCGGCGGGCGCTCGAAGCGTACGTATTCCGGCGCCGGATGCTTGAAACTGGGCTTGCGGGCCGGCGGCTCCGTGCCCTGAATGGCGCGCAGCTTGTCGAGTTCGATCTGCTCCGCCACATCGTAAAGCACCAGCACCGAAAAAGATCCGCGAAGCGGCTGCACTCCTGTATTCTCCTACCGGCCTGGCATTCCAGGTGCTGGTCAAAGGCCAGATCTCAAAATGACACGGTCCCGGGTTGCGGTTCTGAGAACGTCGCCGTCGAGCGTGATTGCCGATTACGGCCGTCTGATGCGCCTCGCGTGCTACCCGCAGTTTCTGCCGCGCGACCGGGAGACCGCGCTCAAAATCAACATCAGCTGGCACCACTTTTATCCCGCCTGTTCCACCACGCCGTGGCAGCTCGAGGGCGTCATCGCGACGCTGCTCGAAGACGGCTACGACAAAGAGAAACTGTACGGCTGTCACAACCGCACCGTCGTGGTCGATTCGCGCAAGGGTGAGATCGCTAACAAACAGAAGGCGGTCCTCGAGAAATACGGCCTGCGCAATATCCATCTGTATGAGGAAGGCGAGGAGTGGGTGCAGTACCGGCCGAAAGCAAAAATGCTGGCGCTCGACCAGGTTTATCCCGAAGGGATTCGCATTCCGAAGCGCCTGGTGGGGTCGAACATCATCCATCTGCCGACCATGAAGACGCACGTATTCACCACGATGACGGGGGCCATGAAGAATGCGTTCGGCGGCCTGCTCTTCGAAAAACGCCATTGGACGCACAGCGTAATCCACGAGACGCTGGTGGATCTGCTGGCCATCCAGCAGGAGATTCATCCGGGTATCTTCGCCGTCATGGACGGGACCTTTGCGGGCGACGGTCCCGGCCCGCGCTGCATGGTACCGCTGGTCAAGAACTTCATCCTTGCGAGTGGGGATATGGTGGCGATCGATGCCGTGGCGGCGAAGATGATGGGCTTCGATCCGCTCTCGATTAAGTTCATCCGGCTCGCCCATGAGCGCGGTCTGGGCTGCGGGGATATAAGGGAAATCGACATCGTCGGCGACGACATCACGGACGTCAATTTCCACTTTCACGCGCACGAGGATACGCTGGCCAGCCGCGGCCAGAAGCTGATTTACTGGGGACCGCTGAAGCCGCTCGAGAAGCTGCTGCTGCGCACATCGATCGCTCCGTGGTCCTACGTCGCGTCCAGGCTATATCACGATGTTTACTGGTACAACTGTGTGGGACGGCGCAGGGTCCGCGAGGCATTAAAGACGGATTGGGGGAGGCTGTTTACCGGGTACAAATCGTGATACCATTGGGACATTGACTTTCCTTAATCTTCTTCTCGTTCTGTTGATCGGCTCCGGCGGTTTGATGGCGGGAGGGCTGACTGGTTCGCAATTTGCCGACTATGTGTCGCGGATGGACGCACGCCAGCGCGAACAGGCGATTCTGAAAGAGCTTCTGAACGGCAATCTGCCCAGCTTCCTTAAGAACCTGATTCCCGTGGCCCTCAGCTACCATGCGCCCAACGGGAAGACGGTTACGGCGACCGTCTTCGTGATGCCCGAGTACCTGGCGATCGGCTCGGACAAAGATTTTCTGCGCATCCCCATGAACCTCTATACGGCCGCCGCCGTGGCCACGCGCATGGGCTTTATCCTGCCGACGCGCAAGATCGTCAACGCCATTTACGAGCAATCGGCATTTCACTTCGCGCCCGAGCCGATGCAGGCCGGTCCGCAGATGCGCTCCACCGCGTACTACCAGACGCATAACCAGAAGATCGAGGAGCAATCCCGCACGTTGGGGGTTACGCAGGGCGCGCTGGTTTCCGGGCACAAGAAAGACGTGGTGATGACGAATCTTCTCTTCAACAATCCCGGCCGGATCGCGATCTACGGATGGCACCGTCTGAATGGCGCGCCCATTCAGCCGCTCAGCACAGTCCACGGCGCCTGCTATGCGGATTACAGCCACGGGATTCGCCTGGTGAGTGAGACCGTAATGGTGGACGGGCAATCGAAGTCCGCCTACGACGTTCTGCGCGACCCGGTGCTCTCGCGGGTGCTGAGCGACGAAGGGCCGATGCCCAATCTGCGCGGCCTGATTTCGAGCGCCGCCGATCAAACCTGCGACCGCCCCTGACTGGGGTAAACTTGGCTGAATCATGTCTCTCTCGCCAGGAGACCGCCTGGGACCGTATGAGTTCGTCTCGCGCCTCGGCGTGGGCGGCATGGGCGAGGTGTGGAAAGCGCGCGATCCACGGCTCGGCCGCGAGGTAGCCATTAAAGTCTCGGCGCAGCAGTTCAGTGATCGTTTCGAACGCGAGGCGCGCGCTATCGCCGCGCTGAATCATCCCCACATCTGCACGCTTTACGACGTCGGGCCGAATTACCTGGTAATGGAGTTGGTGGAAGGCCCCACGCTGGCCGAACGCATCGCCGAGGGGGCCATTCCGCTCGACGAGGCGCTGGGGATTGCGAAGCAGATTGGCGAGGCCCTCGAAGCCGCGCACGAGAAAGCCATCGTTCATCGGGATCTGAAGCCGGCCAATATCAAGATCCGTCCCGATGGTTCGGTTAAGGTGCTGGATTTCGGTTTGGCGAAGGCCGGCGCCGATCCGGAGGTGACGTCGGAGTCGCCGACCATGATGCCTGGCGGCACGCGTACCGGCATGATTATGGGGTCGGCGGGATACATGAGCCCCGAGCAGGCGCGCGGGCAAGTGGCGACCAAGCGCGCGGATATCTGGGCCTTCGGAGTGGTGCTGTATGAGATGGTGACGGCGAAACGGCTGTTCGATGGGGAGACGGTTTCGGATTCGCTGGTCGCGATCCTTAAGGATGAACCGGATCTTAGCCTGGCGCCTGAGAAGACTCGGCGGCTTCTGCGGGCTTGTCTGGAGAAAGACCCGAAGAAACGGCTGCGGGATATCAGCGGCGCGGAGTTTTTGCTGGAGGCTGAGCCGTTGAGTGCCGCTCCCTCACGGTCACGGTTCGGTACGGCAGTGGGGTGGGTGGTGTTGGGGGCTTTGTTGATGGCTTTGGCGACCCTGTATTTCCGGACGCCGAACGTCAGTGCTCCCGAGACCCGCGTGGACATCGTGACTCCGGCAACCAGCGCTCCTTCCTCCTTCGCGCTATCGCCCGACGGGCGGCGCATTGCTTTCGTGGCGTCTGGCGATGGCGCTTCGCGCCTGTGGGTGCGTTCGCTCGATTCGACCTCGGCACAAGCCCTGCCTGGCACCGAGGGCGCGCTCCATCCCTTCTGGTCGCCCGATAGCCGCTCCCTCGGCTTCTTCGCGAATTCGAAACTGAAACGAATCGATCTCGGTGGTGGGCAACCGCAGGCTTTGGCGGACGTCGCAGCTCTTTCCACACAGGGCGCGTGGAGCGAGGAGGGAGTGATCCTATTTTCTCAGGGCGCAGCTACTCCACTGTCGCGCGTACCGGCATCGGGCGGCCAGGCAGCGGCGGCGACAAAGCTCGGTAACGGGCAAGCCGGCCACTGTGTACCACGTTTTCTCCCCGGCGGCCGGCAGTTTCTTTTCATGTCCTTTGGCGGGGCGCAGGCCCTCTGGCTGGGCTCTCTGGATGGTGGCGAGCCGCGCCGCATCGCCACGCTGACGCCCGGAACCGATTCGGCTGCCGAATACCTCGCGCCGGGATGGCTGGTCCGTGTGCGGCAGGCCGTTCTGACAGCGCAGCGTTTCGATGCCGGCCGTGGCCAGCTCTCCGGCGATCCGGTCACGCTCGCGCAGGCCGTGGGCGTCGATCCAAACACCTGGGCCGGCTCGTTCTCGGTGTCGCCCACCGGGGCGATCGCGTGGCGCAGCGGCGGAGGGGCAGACCGAAGGCAGCTGATCTGGTTTAATCGTGCGGGCCAGAATGTGGGCACGTTGGGCGGTCCGGACGAATTCAATACGCGCTTTCCCGAACTCTCACCCGAAGGCAAACGGACTGCAGTTACGCGCGGACCAGTGGGTTTGAACGACATCTGGATCGAGGAGGGCACCCGCGCCAGCCGGTTCACGTTTGGCCAGGGCGCTACCGTGTACGCGATCTGGTCGCCTGACGGGGCGCGCGTGGTGTACGGCTCGAACCGCAAGGGAGCCCTTGATCTCTACCAAAAACCGGCCAACGGTTCGGGCGGTGAGGAGATCCTGCTGCAATCGGCGGACAACAAGCGGCCCAATTCCTGGTCTCCGGATGGGCGCTTCATCCTGTACCACAGTTCGCTGAACAATGGCGACCTGATGGTGTTGCCGTTAACTGGCGATCGAAAACCCTTCCCCCTTCTCAGCACGCCGTTCAACGAGCAGCAGGGAGCCTTTTCGCCGGATGGCAAGTGGGTGGC
>JBEKAQ010000053.1:0-35134 GCA_050015835.1 Bryobacteraceae bacterium
GGCGAGATCGTTGTTACGGATGGGCTCATAGAAGGGGCTGTTATCGGCAGCGTGACTCGCAACGGCAATTAGCAGTGCCGGTAAGGCGGCTCTGATTTTCATGGATCCGGACCCTCTGCGCGCGATAGTAGCACGGTTTCAGAGTGATAAAGTGGTCGCCATGCGCCACATGAATATAAAGGTCGTCTTCGCTTCGGTTGCATTTGCGGCGACGCTTTGCGCGGCCGACCCTTTTGTCGGAGTGTGGAAGATGAATCCGGCCAAGTCGGAATATAAGCGGGGTTCGCCTCCCAAAGAACAGATCGCCACCATTACCGTGGAGGGCGGCGAAATGCATGTGCACGTGGCGGCGGTTACGGCGGAGGGGAAGAAGACTTTGGTCTTTTACACGATCCCTTACGACGGCGGGATGGGCAAGATGTTCGAGACGTCGCCCGCTTATGACGGCATTTCGGGTACGCACATCGGACCGAGCGAACGGGAGATCAGCCGATGGAAAGACGGCAAGGTGGTGTTTACGGCGCGCTCGGTGGTCTCGGCGGATGGTAAGTCCATGTCTACGTTCTCGAAGGGCGTGAGCCCTTTGGGCAAGCCCGTGGAGGCCCATGTCATTTACGACAAAGTCGACTGATATTTAGACGAAGCCTATGGCGCGCCCGCCCAGGCCTACTCCGGTCCAGAGGGCGAGTGAGATCAGGGCGATCAGTCTTCCCATCAAAGGCCGGGCGGTCCCGGCATTCGCGACTTTGCGATGGATGGTGAAGGTGAAGACCAACGCCAGGGCAAGAAACAGCATCTTGTAACGGAAAGCTTCGTTAGTGTACATCTTGACGGCTTCCGACATGAAGAGCAGGAACCCCGAGAGCAACATCACGGCCAGAGACAGGACGAGCCAGGGCTCTACGTCGCGGAACAGCTCAGGCATGCTCTTGCTTCGGAACCCAAGGTTGAAGAATCGCATGTCGATCAGCAGCACGGTTCCACCCAGCAACGCCAGCGCCAGCAGATGGAAGATTTCGACGAAGGGGAAAAGCCATGAGGAGTTGTGGATCGCCTGCGCGATCCCGGTATGGCCGAGCCATTGTACGAGGGGCATCATGGAATCAGCTGGGTGGGAGGAAATAGGCGATGGCACGCCCCGCCGCCACGATCCCGAACCAGAGGGTCAGGGAAAGTCCCGCCGCCACTTTAGCGCCACGCGGCGTCGGCTCGCTGAGATCCCAATCGTGGACTTTGCGGTAAGTGGAGGATTTGAAGATCAGTACGTTCAGGCCCGCCAGCAGCAGCATGGCGAATTTGACGCGCATGAAGATGCTGCCGTAGAATTTAACGGGGTCTCCGTAGAACAGAAGCGCGCCGCTCACGATCATCACCACAAATCCGCCGACCATCCACGGCTCGAGGCGCCCGCAGACTTCCGATGCCGGCGTGCGCTTCATGGCGACGCCTAACAGGCGCAGGTCCAGCAAGACGGTGAATCCGAGGAACAGGCACAGGCCCAGGACGTGGACCGTTTCAATAATCGGATATCCCCACAACGATTCGCGTATGTAGACGCTGAAGGGCGTGTTCGACAGCCAGTCCATCCAGCCGGTTATGGACATGTATTAATTATCGCGAGGTACACGCCGAGGGATTCCACCCGGTCGCGTCCGGCTGCAATTTGAAATGAGTGCTGGTGATGAATGGCGTAGTCAGATATTTGGGGTCGTCCACGACGGTGGTTACGATGAGCCACGAATCGCCGTTGGGCTCATGAGTGCGGCTGTAGTACTCGGTCACCACGGCGTCGGCGCTGTAGGGAACGCCGTTCTTACGCAGGTAGCCGGGGCGAATGTGGGTGGTGACGACTTTGAGCGATCCACCGCGCGCCGTGGGATCGGGCCCGCGTCCGCCGCCGGGAATGTCCCACTTGGCCAGCGAGAATCCCTGCCACGTGGCCGGACCCGATGGAGCCTGCCCGTTGAAATGAAGCAGGCGCGTCTGCTTGCCGGCGTCGGTGTCGATGTGCAGCGTATTATCGTCGTCCCAGGCGATGTGGATGCGGCCGGGCACGCGCATGATGGCGGGCGCGCCGTAGGACCTGCATTGTTCCCCGGCTGCTTCGTCTTTGGCCGGGTCCCAGGTGTCGGCGACCTTCTTGCCCGCCGCATTGAGCGGCACGCTCGAATAATCTCCCTTGGGCGGAGTGACCATGCGGAAGCGCCAGTCTTCGGTTACGATGGAGACCCAATAGCCGGTCAGATCGATGGGGGCGCCCGCTTTCGGGGTACGGGGCGGTTGCGCGGCGGGAGGCGCCTGCGCGAGTAGAACGATTGTTGAGCTGAAGAGCGCTGCCGCTGTGAGGAGCCGCATGGTGGCTACTGTATAACACCCTTCCAGTGCCAGCCGTCCTTGGGACGCGTGATGCTCTGCATGCGGATGCGATGATCCGATTCGTTACGGCCGGGGTTCCCGGTGACGATCACATGGTCACCCGGTTTGAGGGTTTCCCGTGTCACGCCCTCGCGGCTCAATTGACCGCCGCCGCCCCATTCGATGGCCCAGCGCGTCACTTCGCCCTTGCTGTCCTTGACGGCGACGTCGACGAAGGAGTGCGGATTACGGAACTGAAACTGCACCAGGTCGCCTTCGATGGTGATCACTTTATCTTCGAAATACGTTGCGGCGAATGAATGGTGGGCGAGGACGGGAATCGCACACGCTCCCAGCAGAACCACCATCAACGCCAGTCTTGCCTTCATCCGATTTTGCTCCTGATATCCAACAAGCCATCAGTTTCCCAACCAAGCTAGACGATGAACCTGCCTGGCGGCTTGCATAAACTCGTATTGTATCGACAGAATCATGACTTACGGGCAGGGGGTCAGGACGGCCGTCTCCCATGCCACGCATTTTCGATCAATGCGAAGACACCATCATATTCCAATTCACGGGGATTCGGATATGGGTTCGCGGTGGCGAGTTTTGCCGCCCGTTCGATCCCGTCGGCAGGCATGCCCAATTCGCGCAGGGAAACCGGGGCGTGAATGCGCAACGCGAGATCGTAGAGGCCCTCGGCGGCATCGCCGACACCGAGCGCGTTGGCGATGGTGCGCAGGGCCCCCGCGGCGGCCTCGCGGTTGTACGCGGTGGCATGCGGCAGGATTACGGTGTGCACTTCGGCGTGCGGCAGGTCGAAGGTTCCGCCCAGCGTATGGCAGAGCTTGTGGTGAATTCCCATGCTGGTGGCGCCGAGCGCGGTTCCCGCCAGCCACGCTCCGTAGAGCGCCCGGGCGCGCGCATGCAGGTCGCCTGGATCCTTCACCACGGCCGGTATGGATCGTGAGAGCGCCCGGATTCCTTCGGCGGCGAGCAGGGAAATAATGGGATTTCCGTCGTGCGCGTAGAGCGCTTCCACGCAGTGGGCGATGGCGTTCATGGCGGATGGGCCGGAAATTTTCGGCGGCAGGGTCAGGGTCAGCACCGGGTCGTAGATCACGGTCTTCGGCAGCACCCTGCGATCCCGTCCGGTCTTCTTGACGCCGGCTTCGGTGAGGCCGTAGATGGGCGTCATTTCCGATCCCGCGTAGGTGGTGGGGATGGCCAGAATCGGCAGCGAGCTTTCGAGGGCGATGGCTTTGCCGAGGCCGACGGTGGAACCACCGCCGATGGCCACGCAACAATCGGCATTCAGGCGGCGCGCTTCTTCGCGAGCTGCGCGGGCGGTCTCGATGGGCACGTGCATGGAGGCCTCGGCGTAGATGCCCACCGAAACGGGTCCCAGACGGCGGGCGACGTCCTCGGCTTCGGCGCGCTGCTCGGGGGTGGAGAGAACGATGGCGCGGGTGGCTCCGAGACGCTTGACTTCTTCGGCGACGCGGCCGAGCGATCCCTGGCCGAAAATTACTCGCGAGGCGGGCTGGTCGGCGACAAACTCAAGCATTGATCGCGATTTTAGCAAGTAGCCATGTGGATACATGTGGGACAGGCGCTTCCGCCTGTCCATCTGTAGAGTATTCTTTTTGAGAGAGGCATCGCCAATGAATATAAACCGCCGCGAATTTGTAACTACCGCCACCTGCGCTCTCTCCGCTTTGGGCGCGCTCGCAGCCGATTCACGTGCCGACTCTTCCATCGACCCGATCGATCTCGCGGAGTGGAGCTATTTCTGGGTGGGTGTGGAACGCGCTCCGCTGGCCCGTGGGACGTATGTGGGCGGCAAGCAGATGTACGTCGAGTACTGGATCCCCACGGTGGTGAAGCATCCCGTGCCCATCGTGCTGGTGCATGGCGGAGGCGGCCAGGGGACGGATTGGATGGGCACTCCCGATGGCCGTCCAGGCTGGGCGACGATGCTGGTGCAGAAGGGCTACAAGGTTTATGTGGTCGACCGACCGGGGCACGGGCGCTCTCCGTTTCACCCCGATATCCATGGGCCGTTTCCGGCACAGGCCAATACCCTCGAAAATATCTCGGGGCGGTTTACTCCACCCAATCCGACCACGCCCAACAAGCCTTTGCCGTTCCAGCATTTCCATAATCGGTGGCCGGGAACGGGGGAGGTGGGGTCGGACGATCTGGATCAGTTTGTGGCTTCGCAGGGCGGCTCGTATGTGACCGTGCAGGGCAATCCCAACGCGACCGCCGTCATCGCGCATACCGCGTGGCGCGAGCGGGGGGCGATGCTGCTCGATAAGATCGGCCCGGCTGTCATCATGACGCACTCGGCGGGCGGTCCGTTCGGCTGGCTGGTGGCGGAGGTGCGGCCCAATCTGGTGAAGGGCATCGTGGCGATCGAGGGCGGCGGGCAGCCCTTCGGCGGCGCCAATGTGTGGGGCATGTCGACGATTCCGGTGGCTTACGATCCGCCCATTCTGGATCCATCGGAGCTGAGGACGGTGACGGTGACGCCCACCGAACAAGGCATTGCGCCTTACAAGCTGCAGGCCGAGCCGGCGCGCAAACTGAAAAATCTGCAGGGCGTTCCGATCGTGGTGGTGACGTCGGAGGGTTCGTTCGCGTCGCCGGGCAATCCCGGCGCGGTGGCGTTCTTCAGGCAGGCGGGCTGCACGGCGGAAGAGCTGCGGCTGGTGGACCACGGCATCCACGGCAATGGCCACATGATGATGGTGGAGAAAAATAGCGCCGAAGTGCTGGAGCCGATTCTCGCGTGGATCGATAAGAACGTGCCAAAATCGACGCGCGTTCCCATGCGGGGCCGTCCTGCCGATCCCACGGCGCTGAAGCTGTCCGAACAGGGCTTTTTCTGGGCGGGAATGAACCGGAAGAAGATGCCCTATGGGACGATCATCGCGGGCCAGATGTATGTGCAATATCTGGTTCCGGCTAAGGTGAAGCATCCTTATCCGGTGGTACTGGTGCATGGCGGTACCGGCCAGATGCTGCATTACATGGGACCTGGGGACGGTGCGGCGGGGTGGGCGCATTATTTCCTGCAGGAAGGCTACAAGGTGTACATGATCGATCGCCCCGGCCATGGCCGCGCGCCCTATCATCCGGATGCGCTGGGACCGATCGGCGCGAATCCCTCGTATGCGGCAATCGTGGCGGAGTTCAACCGGTCGGCGCGTCCGGTCGCAGAGGTTGTGATCGATCAGTTCATGGCCAGCCAGAACGCTGCACCGCAGGATTCCGTGATGGCCCACAAGCTCTGGGCGAGCGGTGGGGCGCAGATTCTGGATAAGACCGGGCCGGCAATTATCATGGTGCATTCGGCGGGCGGGCCGTTTGGATATCTGGTCGCCAACGAGCGCCCACATCTGGTGAAGGCGATTGTTAATGTGGAGGGCGGCGGCGCTCCGTTCGGCGGGGGCACGCCGTGGGGGCTCACCGACGTTCCTCTGGTCTGGGAGCCGCCGGTGACCGATCCGGCACAACTGAAGGACGGGACTCCGCGAGTGTTGAAAAATTTGCAAGGCATTCCGGTCGTCTACGTGACGGCGGAAAAATCGGGACGCAGCGCGGGACCGGCAACCGCAGCCTTCCTGAAGCAGGCGGGCTGCGAAGGAGACGATCTGGAGTTGAAAGATAAGGGAATTTTGGGGAACAGCCATTTCATGATGTTCGAAAATAATCGGCGGCAGGTATTCGATACCATTCGGGGCTGGATCGAGAGCAAAGTCGAGGCGAAAGCCTAAGCCTGATGGCTAAGATTCTCGATCTCAAAGAGGCGGTTGCGGAACTGGTGCACGATGGCGATCAGGTGGCCCTCGAGGGCTTCACGCATCTGATTCCGTTTGCCGCCGGGCATGAAATCATCCGGCAGAAGCGGCGCGATCTGACGCTGATCCGCCTGACGCCGGACCTGATTTACGATCAGCTGATCGGCGCCGGGTGCGCGTCGAAGCTGGTGTTTTCATGGGGCGGAAATCCCGGAGTGGGCTCGCTGCATCGCTTGCGGGATGCCGTGGAGCACGGCTGGCCTCGGCCTCTCGAACTCGACGAGCATGAGCACGCGGGGATGGCGGCGCGGTATGCGGCGGGCGCTTCGCATCTGCCGTTCGGGATTCTGCGCGGCTACCTCGGCACGGAATTGCCGCAGCATAATCCGAGCGTGAAATTCATCGATTGCCCATTCACCGGAGAGCGCCTCGCGGCGGTGCCGGCGATTCGTCCCGACGTTACGATCATCCATGCGCAGAAGGCGGACCGGCGCGGCAACGTGCAGATGTGGGGCGTGGTGGGCGTGCAGAAAGAAGCGGTGCTGGCAGCGAAACGGTCGATCGTCACGGTGGAGGAGATTGTGGACGATCTGCATGCGCCTCCCAACGCGACGGTGCTGCCGACGTGGGTGATCGGCGCGGTGTGCGAGGTGAAGCGCGGGGCGTTCCCTTCGTATGCCATGGGCTATTATCAGCGCAACAACGCGTTCTACAAGTTGTGGGACGGCATCGCGCGGGAGCGGGCGAGTTTCGAAGCGTGGATTGAGCGGCACGTTCTGGGCACGGCGGATTTCGCGGAATTTCTGCGCAGTCTGAAGCCGGAGGAAGCGCATGCCTGAGGCGGCTTACACGACGGACGAGATGATGACGATCGCGGCGGCGCGTATGGTGCGCAATGGCGCATCGTGTTTCGTCGGCATCGGGTTACCCAGCGCGGCGGCGAATCTGGCGCGCCTCACACATGCTCCGGATGCGGTGTTGATTTACGAATCTGGCACCATCGGGACCAAGCCCACGGTGCTGCCGCTTTCGATCGGCGACGGCGAACTGGCGGAGACGGCCGATACGGTGGTTTCGCTGGTCGAAATCTTTACGTACTGGCTGCAGGGTGGGCGCATCGATCTGGGATTTTTGGGCGCGGCGCAGATCGATCGGTTCGCGAATATCAATTCGACGGTGGTGGGGGATTACCTTACGCCTGGGGTTCGATTGCCCGGCGCGGGTGGAGCGCCGGCAATTGCGGCGTCATGCGGCGAAGTGCTGATTACGCTGCGGCATAGTAAGCGCGCCATGGTCGAAAGGCTGGACTTTGTTACGTCGGGAGGACATCTGGAAGGTGGCGACAGCCGCGCGCGCATGCGCTTTCCAGGCAAAGGACCCACGGCCGTGATTACGGATCTGGGGATACTGACTCCCGATCCGGTCAGTAAGGAGCTCACGCTGACCAGCGTGCATCCCGAGGTGTCGATCGAGAAGGTGATCGGTGCCACGGGCTGGGCGCTTAAGGTAGCCGCGCAGGTAAACACTACGGCGCCCCCCACGGAAATTGAGCTCAGGGTGCTGCGCGAGTTGCAGGAGAGAACCGCGCGCGCCCACGCTGCGGGGTAAGCGGGTTGTTCAAATTACTGTAGCTCCATTTGCGGCGCGGTGTTGATCCTGTACCAGCGGAGGGTATATTGCGAACGCTAATCCCTGCCGGTGATCGCGAAGACGGCCCCCGACACCGAGAAGGTAGCTATCGGATTGGTGGGATGGCAAGTTGCTGGCAGATTTTTACCGCCAGGCGGTTGTCGATTTCCGTATGCCGCGGAACCGGAGCCTTCGCACCGGTGACAGGATTGCCGAGAATTGTATGCCGTGTTCCTTCCCGTTCAATCCGGCAACCGTGGCGGCGCAAATGGGCCCATCAGCTCTTGGCGCTTCACACGCGCGTTCCGGCGTGAACCGACAGCGGGATCAGTTCGACCAGATCTGCGTCCAGAGCCACCGCTTCTGGATCGGGCACCGGCAGAGGCTTGCCCCCTTCGAGTATCGCTTCCGCGAGATCTTCCATCGCGCTGGCGATCATCAGCCGGGTATCGGCAAGATCGAAGCCCTGGCTCAAAGCGCCAGGAAAATCGAGCGCTCTAGGGCAAAAACCATTTCACCCGGTACCCGGGGAAGGTGGAACGCTACGCGATACCGAAGCATGAGCCCACGATATCGTGTCGCGCGTTACTGCTTCGGAGGAGTGAAGCCTTTGAGCGTGCGGTGCTTCCGGTAGTAGAGGCCGGCGTCGGTCAGCTTTCTGCTGTTGGGGACGTGGCAATAATTGCACTCCTGATTCGTCATGCGTGTGTATTCCGGTTTGCCGGAACTGGTGGCGGGAACGAGCAGCAGCCCGCAGGCCAGTACTGAGAAAGAAACGATCCAGGGAAGCTTCATGGCCCTGCGTTTATCATACAAATGAATGAATGGACAGACTAAGTTTGCGTACATCTGCGATGCCGTGCGGACGCCTTTCGGCCGTTATGGCGGCGCGCTGGCCCCGGTGCGTACCGACGATCTGGCGGCGATTCCGCTGCGCGCGCTGCTGGCCCGGAACACAACGCTCGATGCGGCGGCGATCGACGATGTGCTCTTCGGTTGCGCGAATCAGGCCGGCGAAGATAATCGCAACGTAGCGCGCATGGCGCTGCTGCTGGCGGGGATCCCGAAGGAGGTTCCAGGCAGCACGGTCAATCGCCTGTGCGGTTCGAGCATGGATGCGGTGGCGATGGCCGCGCGCGCCATCCGCTGCGGCGAGGCGTCGGTGGTGCTGGCGGGTGGAGTCGAAAGCATGTCGCGCGCTCCGCTGGTGCTGGGAAAACCCGATGCGGCGTGGGCGCGTACGCAGAAACTGGAGGACACTACGCTCGGATGGCGCTTCGTCAATCCATTAATGCGCGAACGTTATGGAGTGGATTCCATGGCGGAGACAGCGGAAAACGTGGCTGCGGAGTGCGCGGTGTCGCGCGCCGATCAGGATGCGTTCGCCTTGCGCAGCCAGCAGCGTTGCGCGGCGGCGATGGCGCGGGGATTGTTCGCCGAAGAGATCACGCCGGTTGCGATTCCTAAAAAGGATGCCGTGACGCTGGACGAACATCCTCGGCCCGACACCACCGCGGAAGGCCTCGCGAAATTGAAACCGGTGGTGCGGCCCGATGGCACGGTAACGGCGGGCAACGCTTCAGGCATCAACGACGGCGCGGCCGCTCTGGTGCTTGCGTCGGAATCCGCGGCTCTGCGTAATGGGCTGAAGCCGCTGGCGCGCATTATTGGAAGCGCTGCCGCGGGGGTGGCTCCGCGCGTCATGGGGCTGGGGCCGATTCCGGCTGTGCGTAAACTGCTTGACCGCGTCGGGCTGCGTCTGGATCAGATGGATGTGATCGAACTCAATGAAGCTTTTGCCGCGCAGGCTTTGGCCGTGCTTCGTGATTTGGGATTGCCGGACGACGCGGCCCATGTGAATCCGAACGGCGGCGCGATTGCGATCGGGCACCCGCTGGGCGCGAGCGGCGCGCGGCTGCTTACGACCGCCCTCTATCAACTGCAACGAACCCGCGGGCGCTACGGATTATGCACGATGTGCATCGGGGTGGGACAGGGCATCGCGACGATAATTGAACGCGTGTCCTAACGCGCCGAAGCCAGGGCCATCGCCAACTTGAGGGCATCACTCTGGGCATCGCCAAGGTCCGCCTTAGTGCCCTGTTTAGGATCGCGGACGAAGATTTCGAATCCCCTGGCGGGCGTCGTTCCCGTGTTCCGGAAGCCGTGCGGCGTTCCCTTCTCGATGAAAAACGCCTGGCCCGGAGTAGCCACAGTCTTAGTTGAGCCGATGGTTACTTCGATCGAGCCCTCCATGCTGAGGAACAGATGGAACCGGACGTCGTCGTGCTGGTGAATGCTGCGGGCGGCGCCGGGCTGGAACTCCAGCCGCAGCACGTCGACACCGGCGCCGGGATTGATGATGAGCGAGGCGCGCGCCACGCCCGGGTCTTTGGTCGGAACCAAGTCCTGCGCGGGCGCCCGCGGGACAGCGAAAGTGCTCAAGGCGGCGATGAGTGCGAAGGTGCGAAGCGTCATAACGTCTCTACGCTAATCGGTTTTGCCGGCCGACGCAAGCTTGATATATTGGATCGCCATGACACGTTGGCTTTTGCCACTTGCGATCGCCTTCATTTACCTTACTCCGGGCTCGGCGCAGTTGGCTCCTCCCAACGAAGCGGGCGTGACGCTGGGACAGATCCATCTGATCGCAAAAGACGTGGAAGCGCAGAAGAATTTCTGGATTTCCATGATCGGTGGGAAGCTGGTGAAGAACGGTTCGCTGGAGCTGATCGAGTTTCCGGGCGTTTACATTACGATCAGCCGGGGCGATCCATTGGGGCCGGCGGCCGGTTCCGTGATCGACCACTTCGGTTTCATCTTTAAGGACGTGCCCGCCATGATGGCAAAGTGGAAGGCGAATCACTTCGAGATTTACCAGGTGGGGAACCCACTGCAGGGTTCCGTGCATGCGCCGGAGGACGCCGACCTGCTTGAGTTCTTTCAGGACGCGAAGCAGGACGTGCCGGTTCGCATGGACCATTTCCACCTGTTCATTACCGACGTGCCGGGAATCCAGGCATGGTATAAGAACGCGTTTGGATTAGTACCGGGCCAACGGGCGCGCGTGGCGCGAGTGGGTTGGGTGGACTGCGACTTCGTTCCGGGCGGGAATCTTTCGTTTGTCGATCAGGGCAAGAAGTTGGCGCCTACTAAAGGCCGCGGAGTGGATCACCTTGGCTTCGAGGTCAAAGACATCGATCGATTTGTCAGGAAGCTTGAGGCGCAGGGCATCAAGCTCGATACTCCGGTGCACCAGATCCCCGGTACAAGAATCAAGAGCGCTTTCCTGACGGATCCGTGGGGCACTTACATTGAGATCACCGAAGGACTGGCGCCTTGATGCGGTTCCCGGCCTGCGCGTTGTTCGTGCTGGTCCTTGCCTCGCCCCCGGCATTCTCTCAGATGGGCGCAAAGAAAGGCGAATGGCCCACCTACGGCGGCGACACCGGCAACACGCGCTACTCTCCACTCGATCAAATCGACGCGAGCAACTTCAATGATCTCGAATTAGCCTGGCGGTTTCGCACCAGCTTCCTTGGGCCGCTTCCGGAATTCAACCTCGAGGGAACGCCTCTGATGGTGCGTGGGAGGATTTACGCCACCGCCGGATCGCGGCGTGACCCAGTGGCGCTCGATGCCGAAACCGGCGAGTTGTTGTGGATGCACAGCGAGGATGAAGGCGAACGGGGGCGCAACGCTCCACGGCCGATTTCCGGACGCGGCCTCGCTTACTGGACGGATGGCCGGGAGGAGCGCATCTACTACGTAACCCCGGGGTACCGGCTGATCGCGCTGAATGCGAAGGACGGCATACCGATCGCGAGCTTTGGCAAGGATGGCATCGTCGATCTGAAACAGGATGACGATCAGACGATGGATCTGGTAAAGGCCGACATCGGTCTCGCGTCCGCGCCTACGGTGGCGAACGGGGTGATTATTATCGGCGCCGCGCATCTCTCAAGCGGGGGTCCGCGCAGCAAGACCAATGTGAAGGGCTATGTGCGCGGCTTCGACGTTCTGACCGGCAAACGCCTGTGGATCTTTCACACCATCCCCAAGCCGGGCGAATTCGGCTACGACACCTGGGAAGACGATGCGGCCGATTATACGGGCAATACCGGCGTGTGGGCGCAGATCAGCGTGGACGAGCAACTGGGCACCGCGTATCTGCCGGTAGAGCTTCCGACGGGCGATTATTATGGCGGCCATCGTCCCGGCAACGGCTTGTTCGGCGAGAGCATTGTCGCGGTCGACGTGAAGACGGGCAAGCGCAAATGGCACTATCAGCTGGTGCACCACGGCCTTTGGGATTTCGATATTCCCTGCGCGCCGATGCTGGTGGATATCACGGTGAACGGCCGGCCCGTGAAGGCTTTGGCGCAACCTACCAAGCAGGCTTTCCTGTATCTGTTCGATCGCGTAACAGGCCAGCCGATTTTCCCGATAGAGGAGCGGCCTGTCGAGCAATCGACGGTGCCGGGTGAGAAGACCAGCCCTACGCAGCCTTTTCCGACCAGGCCGCCGCCCTACGACACGCAGGGTTTTACGGCCAACGATCTTATCGATTTCACGCCTGAGTTGAGGAGGCAAGCCGAGGCCCTGGTGGCGCACTACAAGCTGGGGCCGATCTTCACGCCTCCGGTGCTGAGCAAAGCCCCGGGGCCGCTGGCGACGATCGCGCTGGGAGGCGGCACGAATTGGCCGGGCGGCGCTGTGGATCCCGAGACCGGCATCGCCTATGTGTACTCACAAAAATTCATACTCAGGCTGGGGTTGGTGCCGGGCGATAAGACGAAGACCGATTTCGCATATGTGCAGGGCACAGCTACGGGTGGGGCGGGCTCGCCGCCGGCGCTCACCGTGCAGAACCTGCCGATTTATAAGCCGCCGTATGGTTCGATTACGGCTGTCGATCTGGGGGCGGGCAAGAATCTATGGCAGATCGCGCATGGGGAGACGCCGGATTTCGTGCGCAATCATCCGGCGCTGAAAGGTCTCGACATTCCGCGCACGGGGCGAGCCGGGATCGGTATGGGGATGCTGGCGACTAAGTCGCTGTTGATTGCGGGCGAATCCGCTACGAACACGATGCCCGATGGTACGAAGGGGGCTTATCTGCGGGCTTACGACAAAGCCACCGGGGCGGATGCGGGGATGGTTCGGATGCCTGCGGGCGAGACGGGATCGCCGATGACTTACATGCTCAAGGGCAAGCAGTACATTGTGGTGGCAGTGAGCGGGCCGGGCTATGCGGGTGAGTATCTGGCTTACCGGCTGCCGGATTAACCATGTATAATCTCGGGGTGATGAGAGCAATTATCGCGGGCCTGATTTTGCTGGCGCCATTGCCGGCGCAATGGATCATTCAGGACAAGATCCCGCGCAACAAGGACGGCACGCCCAATCTCTCGGCGCCGCTGCCTCCGCGGAAACCGGATGGACACCCGGACCTGAGCGGCATCTGGATCGCCGAGCCCGCCCTGCTTCACGACGCCACGGCACATCTGAAGCCGGGCGACGTGGAGTTAACGCCCAAGGCCCAGGCGATCTACAACGAACGCAAGTCCGGCGCTGTCGCCAACGAGGATCCGGACGCGCATTGCCTGCCACAGGGGGTTCCGAAGATCCACCACACGCCGCTTCCGTTCAAGATCGTGCAGGAGCACGACCTGGTGGTGATGCTGTACGAAGCATTCGGTCAGTACCGGCAGTTTTTCCTCGATGGGCGGCCGCTGCCCACCGATCCGAACCCGCAGTGGTACGGGTATTCGGTGGGCCATTGGGAGGGCGATACGCTGGTAGTTAATTCCATCGGATTCAACGGCAAGGCGTGGATGGATCAGGCGGGGCTGCCTACCTCAGAGGCATTGAAAACGACGGAGCGCTTTCACCGGATCGACTTTGGACATCTGGAGATTACGACGACGATCGACGACCCCGAGGATTATAAGAAGCCATGGACGGTGACGCAGCCCGCGGTGCTTTTCCCCGACACCGATCTGCTGGAGCACGTTTGCAACGAGAACAATAAGGATCTGGAACATTTGTCGGGTAAGAACAAGCCGTGAAGCTTTCATCGGCAGTTATCGCGCTGTTACTGAGCGCTTCGGCTGTCTTCGCGCAGAGTGAAGTTACAATCCTGTCGCCGGGCAGTATACAAGCGTCAATGGAAAACCTGTTGGCGTCCTTTGAAAGCAAGACCGGCCATAAGGTCAAGGCCACGTTCGCTTCGGGCGGCGTGACGAGGCAGCAGGTGATGCGCGGCGAGTTATTCGATGTGATCGTGCTGCAGCCTCCCTATCCGGAAGTTCTCGCGACCGGCCACGTCGATGGCGCGAGCGAGACGCCGCTGGCAACGGTTTCGCTGGGAATCGCCGGCAGGAAGGGAGAGCCCAAGCCCGATATCTCGACCCCCGAAGCGGTCAAACGCACGCTGCTTGCGGCCAAGGGCGTAGCTTATCCGGACGAGCCGGGCGGGGCTTCGGGTATCGCATTCCTGAAGATGCTGGACAAGCTGGGTATCTCTGGCGAGATCCAGCCGAAGCTGAAGCACGGGCATAACGGCGCGGGAACTATGGATTTCGTCCTCAAGGGCGAGGCCGATTACGGGGTCACTTTTGTAAGCACCATGAATTATGCGGGGCTGGAAGTTATTGGAGCCTTTCCGCGGGAACTGGTTCCGCCTACGGGATACGTTGGGTTCCTCTCGGCGCACACTAAAGACCGGGTTACGGCACGGGCTTTGCTGGATTATCTGGCATCGGTGGAAGCGGCTAAGGCCTGGACTTCACGCGGGCTGCAACCGGGACGTTAGTCGAGGGCCTGCAAAACCAGGGTGGTGATCGCCTGCCGGACGTGAACTCGCATGTCGCCTGGCGCGGCGGCCATGAATACCACAGCTAACTCTTCCTTTGGATCCACCCAGAAGTACGTGCCGTTCGAGCCGCCCCAGTCGAAATCGCCCGCCGTACCCATGATTCCCGAGACGCCGCCGCCTTTACGGACGGCAACGCTCAAGCCGAAGCCGTAGCCGTTCATGTTGGGAAACTCGCGCAGCTTTTCGGTGTCTACTTCGGGGCCGAGTTGATCGGACGTCATGTACTCCACCGTCTTACGCCCTAAGTACTGTTTGTCTTCGAACTTCCCTCGACTACGCAGCATCTCCGCGAAGCGCGCGTAATCCATGGCGGTGGAATAAATGCAGCCGCCTCCACAATCGAACTTAGTGGGATTCACTGGATTGCGAAAGGCCTGCGGCTTACCTGTCACCGGGTCGACCGGCAGCGGCCTGGCGAAACGCGAGGCCTTCTCGGCGGGAACGACGAACCCCGTGTCGACCATGCCCAGCGGGCCGAACAGCCGTTCGTGCAGATAGTCGCCGAGCTTTTGTCTGGTTACGGCCTCAATGGTCAGCCCTACCAGGTCCATGCCAAAACTGTAGTCCCAATGGGTGCCTGGCTGGTAGAAAAGCGGCAAGCCGCCCAACATCTTGAGGAAGGCATCGCTGGTCATGGCTTCGGCGGCTTCATTCGAGCTTTGCGGATAGTTCTTGTAGAGCAGGCTGGTACCCCGATTACCGTAGGTGAAACCCGCGGTGTGGCGCATCAGATCCTGAATGGTCGGTTTGCGGTGGACGGGTTCCACGCCCGTCGGGGTCGCCACCACTACGCTGTCGATCTGGGGTAAGTACTTGCCCACCGGATCGTTCAGCAGCATTCGGGTTTCCTCAACCAACATGAGCGCACCCGACGCAGTGAGCGGCTTAGTCATGGACGCGATGGTGAAGATAGCGTCCTTAGGCATCGGTTTTCCCCCGGCCTTATCGACATAGCCGAACGATTCATAGTAGACGAGCTTGCCTTTGCGGACGATCGCAACTACGGCGCCGGGATACAGTCCGCGGTCGATTTCAGCCTTCAGCGCCGTCCCGAGACGGGCCAGACGGGCGGAGGACATGCCGACCGCTTCGGGCTTCGCGACCGGCAATGGGGCAGCCACAGCCAGAGCGGCCAGCGCGCATGCAGCCAGACCATGTCGAAGTATCATGCGGACCTGAGGGGTCAGTAGTGAGGAGCAGCCGTCGTCTCGGTGTCGCCATGAGAAGATGCGGCAAAAACGCGTCTGCCATCGGCCAGAGTCACGGCCGTGGCGTTGGCCAGATTCGAGCCGTCCTTGGCGCGAAAGCCTTCCACCGTGACCACGTCTCCCGGCTTCAGGGAATTTCGCGTCCAACCCTTGCGGATGAGAGCATTCAGCGCAGCCAGTTCGAATTCCCAGTTGGTGACTTTACCCTGATCGTCCTTTACGTCGACGTAAAAGCGGGCATGGGGATTGGTCCATTCCAGTTTCGTCACCGTGCCTGTGAGCTTGATGGGTTTGTGGTCGTCGAACTCGGCGGCAAACGAATGATGGGCGAGAAGCGGCAGCGCCGCCAAACACATTCCGGCGGTCACGGCAAGAATGATGTCCTTGATTCTCAATATCGCAGACCTCCAACTTTTCCTCCGTAAGGATATCACGGGTGGGTCCGCGCCAGATATTTGAATCCCGACCAAACTCATATAACATTGGCTGCATGTTCTACCGGTACTTAGCAGCCGTTCTGACTCTCCCGCTCGTTGGCGCGCCGCCAGAGTTCAGGGCTCACGACATCGCGGAGGTCAGGCAGGCCGCCCAGATTCTGGCCGTGGACATGAACCACGATGGCAAGACGGACCTGGTCGTGCTCCCCCAATCGGGCGACCTGGTCTGGTTTGAGAACCCCGGCTGGGAGCGTCACGTGATCGTGAGCAACGTGCACAGCATGATCGATCTGGCCGCGTGGGACATCGACGGTGACGGCATTCCGGAAATCGTCCTTGCCTGGGAATTTTCTTCGCGCACCAGGACCAGCGCGGGGATCGTTTCGCTGCTCAAGCACAACGGCGACCCACGCCAGCCCTGGACGATGACGGAGATCGACCGTCTGCCAGGCACGCACCGGCTGCACCTGGCGGACATTGACGGATCGGGGACCAAGGTTCTGGTCAGTTCTCCGGTGGCAGCGGCGGATACGGAACCGCCCGACTTTCGCGGCAATGTCCCGCTGAGCTACTATCGCGCGGGTGAGTGGAAGCGGCATCTGATCGACGACAGCAATCAGGGCGTGGTGCATGCCATCACACCGGTCGATTGGGACCACAGCGGGCGCGATTCGATTCTGATTGCCGGGTTCACCGGAGTGCGGTTATACAAGCTGGACAAAGACGGCCATTGGAACTATACCGTGCTGACCAAGGGCGATCCGGCGCCGTGGCCGAAGGGAGGCGCGAGCGAGGTTGCGGTCGGTCATCTGGGGATGGAGCGTATTCTGGCCACCATCGAACCGTGGCACGGCAACGAGGTCGCGGTCTATCGGGAGCGCGATTCGGCGTGGCAGCGCGAGGTCATCGACGATAGTTTGGTCTATGGCCATGCACTGATCGTCAATGATTTCAGCGGGGATGGGCGCGATCAGATCGTCGCGGGTTGCCGGGACCGCGCGGAATGCCTGTACCTTTATAACTTCGACGGCAAGAAATGGAACCGCCGCTCGCTTGACACGAACATGGGCGCCGATGGTTGCGTGATGGCCGATATCAACGGCGACGGGAAACAGGATATCGCGTGCGTGGGGACGATTACGAACAACGTCAAATGGTACGAGAATGTAAGTCCCGGGAAGTAAGACGCGGGCAGATCTGAAATCCGCCCCACCGGCTAATTCATGCGGCCCGCGGTGCCGGGCGGGTTGATGACGAATTCGTCCCAGTGTTCCTTGACCACCCCTTTTTCGACCTTGACCAGATCGTAGTGGTAGAAGTTATAAGACTTCTTTGGATCGTCGGGATCTTTCTCACCCGGACGCGGCCATATCATCATCGAATAGGGGCCGTTGATCAGCGTCAGGATCGGCGGATTGCGCCATTCGGGCATGATCGGCTTGGCGTCTTCCGGCCGGCGCCCGGGACGCATGCTCATGGCCTTGACCAGTCCGTCGCGGCCTTGCGGGAAGTTGGCGTTGTGCTGCAGGTAGTCGGCGTCGAGCAGCGTCTGGGCCATCTCGAGACGCGCGCTCTGCAGCATGTCTTTGAATTCGGCCGTGGCCAGACGGAGCGTCTCTTCCTCCTCTTTCGAAAGCGTGCCGGTGTTCCACTGTTTCATCGGCCTGGGAGATACGCCCTCCACGATCGGACCGGCGCCCGGCTGCTTGCGCGCGCTGTCCCATTGCTCCTGAATCTTGCCGTTCTGCAGGCGGACCAGTTCCATGATGGTTGTGTAGTACGTGTCGGACGCCTTCAGGGGGCTGGTCTCGAGCTTCTCAAAGATCAAATAGACATAGTCGCCCTTGGCTGCCATGACCACCGGCACATTGGGAAGTTTGGCCGGGATGGGATTCATCGGCGGAGTGGTTTTGCGGATGTATTCAACCAGGCCGTCGCGGCCTGCCGGAACGTTCGGCTTGTGCTGGATTAAGTCGGCAGCCACGTATTTCGGGATCAACCCGGTGTGGCCGGCGACAAACACTTCACGCCAGAATTTCAGCACGAACTGAAGATTCTTTTTCTCCTGCGCGTTCATGGGGGCGACCTGGGGCTTGGTGGGCGGGTTGAGCAACTCCGCCGTCAAAGGCTTCGGCCCCAGTGAAAAAGCAATCATGGCGGCGCACGGGATGACGCTCTTAAAGTTCATGGGATCTCTCCTCCCCGGAACAGGGTCGAACGGGGACGCGTTAATTATACAGAAGATCTTCGAAGTAGCTATATAATCTGGTGGAGCCATTATGCAGAGAGTTCACCTTCGATCAGCCGCCGCTCTGATACTCGTGTGCGTCGTCACGATTCCGGCCGCAACGGGCGGGCCCGAATCGCTGCCCAATCCTTACCATCTGGTGAAGGATTATTTCCAGATGCCGACGGGCCGGAAGTGGGGACAAGTGGCTTCGGTGGACGTGGATCCGAAGGGCAATATCTGGATCTTCGAACGATGCGGCGACCGAGCCTGCAACAACAGCGCGGAAGATGCGATCTTTGAATTCGACCAGTCTGGAAAGTATGTGAAGAGCTTCGGATCGAAGATGTTTTTCTCGCCTCATGGCATTACGGTGGACGATCGGGGTTATGTCTGGGTGACCGATGCCGAGGATGGCCCGGGCGCTAAGGGGCATCAGGTTTTCAAGTTCAATCAGGATGGCAAGCTGCTGATGACGCTGGGAAAGGCGGGCGTGCCAGGAACAGGCAACGACACGTTCAACCGGCCGTCCGATGTGGCGATCGCAAAGAACGGCGACATTTTCGTGGCCGACGGGCATGGCGACGCTTCCAACGCGCGCATCGTCAAGTTCAATAAAGACGGAAAATTTATCAAGGCTTGGGGAACCAAAGGCTCGGCGCCCGGCCAGTTCGATTTGCCGCACGCCCTGGCCATCGATTCCAAAGGGCGGCTTTTTGTAGCCGACCGCAATAACAATCGCATCCAGATCTTCACTCCGGATGGGAAGTACATAACGGAGTGGAAGCAGTTCGGCCGGCCGAGCGGGATCTATATCGATAAGCGCGACGTTCTTTACGTGGCCGACTCGGAGTCGAATATCCCGCGTAATCCTGGATTCAAGAGGGGTATCTACATTGGGAGCGCAAAGGATGGCAAGGTCACCGCGTTCATCCCTAACTACCAACCGGACGACCCGGATCATACCAACACCAGCTTCGCGGAAGGCGTTGCGGCGGATGGCGCCGGCAATGTTTACGGGGCTGAAGTCGCGGGAAGAACGCTGTCAAAGTTCGTCAGGAATTGAGGGCTTCGCTTATCCCTGGCGCCGGTAAGTGGCCGGCGAGACACCCACCAGCCGCAGAAACCAGTTCGAAAGATGGCTCTGCGACGAGAATCCCGAAGAGAACGCCACATCGGCAATCGGGGACGTTGTATTGCGAAGAAGTTCTTTGGCACGCTCAATGCGCCTTGCCAGGACGTATTGATGGGGCGACTGGCCCACCGCCGCCTTAAACGCGCGGGGAAGGTACAACGGGCTCACTTCAACCTGCGCCGCCATGGCCTCGAGGCTCAGATCGTGGTCGAGGTTTTCCTCGATGAATTCAATCACACGCCGCATCTTCCAGCCGGAAATCGTCTGCCCGGCCACAGTACGTGGCGCACGCGACCGAGTGGAGTGATTGCGGGCCAGATGCGCTGCGATCATCTGAGCCAGCGTATCGATATAAAGGCCGTCGCTCGCGTGGCCGTCGCGCAGTGCCGAAGCAATGGCCAGCGCCAACTGCTCGAGCAGCGGATCGATGGCAGCAAAGCGCGGCACTAATTCGGCGCATGCCGGATCGCCCCCGTACATCTCGCTCACCGCCCCGGCGAACACCTGTTGCCGCAGGTAGACCTGCAGGATTTCTGGATTCCCGGAATGCTGCCACTGCGTCTTGGCCTCTCCGGGAGTGAGGCACAAGCGGCGCGGCCCGATCAGGGATTTTTCCATCGGACCGCCGTCGATCCGGCGCATTACTTCGGTGGGGCGGGCCAGATGGTAAATGAAAAACGGATGGCCGACAGCCGATTCGGTCGCCTGAAACGGAGCTTCTTCGATGATGGCCGCAAACATCGACCGCCAGCCCACATCCTGGCTGTGGGCGATGACGCGGTTTTCCGGCCGGAGAACCCGGCCATGGGTCTCCCGAACCGTAAACACGTCCCTGGTGAGCGGAATCATCAACGTGGTCCGGTGATTATTATATGCCTTTTTTCGCACGGTAGGCGCCGGGCGGTCTCCCGGACGATGTCATTTTCGTGGTCAAGGGGGCGGAGTTTCTGCTAGCGGCTGGCTGGACCATCGGGTAAACTGAATCGGGAAACCTAAGGAGTATCCCGAAATGAACTATCACACGCAGTTCGGCTCGCTTGAGCACTATCAGAAAGGCGGCGTCCAGGTAGTCGACGACGACCCCAAACACTATGTGTTTTCCAATGTCTTTGAGGTCGCTTCCAAATCGAAGCCGTACGAAAAGGTCTGCGTGGGGATGAATCTCGATTACGTCATCGAAGCCCTGCGCACCGAAGGCGACTCGCCCTGGTTTGCCGCGCCCCACGACGAGGCAGCGCTGATCATGGATGGCGAGGTTGAAGTGCATCTCATCAAGCCCGACGCCCCGCTGACGGCCGAGGACAAAGTGGGCTCGGTGATGCTCGCCGGCCAGCCAGCCGGCAAGAACATGGGGTGGATGAAAGTGCGCCGCGGCCACATGGCGCTGCTGCCCAAAGGCGCCGCCTATCAGTTCCGCAGCGCCAAACCGGGAGTTCTGTTGCTGCAAACCATCAAGGGCGACCACACCGTGGAACGCTGGGCAGAGATCTGCCAGACTGCATAATTTAAGTTAAAATAGGAGATCGTTATGAGCACAGCCACTGCCACTATCCCCGCAACGCCAGCCAAGGACCTTGGCTATAAAACCTTCTCGGCGGGTAAATACCGCTTCGAGCGCGACGAATATTTCGCCCACATTTATTACCCGGGTGGGCGCCACCTCATGCACATTGAGGCGTTCCTGCGGGCCCTCATGCGCGATGTCGGCTGGGGCTTCTTTTACGGAACGGTCAACTTCGACAGCGTCCTCGGCACCATCAACCATTACGGCACCGTCGACCTGTTTGTCGGATTGCTCAACGAAGGCTACCGCGCCAACAACCGCCATTACGTCGAGACCTTCAGTTCGCGGGATCTCAAGAAGGTTTTCGAGGAAATGCTCGACGACTGGACTAACGAGGGCTTCGATCCCTACGCCGCTCCCGACGAGACGGGCGTCGCCTACGGCCCCAAGCACGGCAACAACAGCAAGGCCCTGAAACGCGAGCGCATCGTGGCCAAGCGCATGGTCGGCATGCCCGGCGATCTGGAATACCGCACCGACGAGGCCGGCCAGCCCGTCAACCGCCAGTTCCTGGACGTCCCTCAGGACAAGCCCGAAATCCATGCCGAACCCGGCTTCGAGAGCGAGGTTCACGCTTTCAACATGTTTGCTTATACTTCGCGCTCGGACGTGACGTGGAATCCTTCCGTGGTCTCGAACGTGAAGGACAGCCAGTTCTGCGCTACCACCGAAGAGCACATGCTGCCCATCTTCCATGGCAACGATCGCGTCGAGTGGTTCGTCCAGGTCTGCGACGAAATTATCTGGGACGTCGAAGACGGCAAGACCGGCCGGCCCCGCGCCAAAGTGGTGATGAAAGCCGGCGACGTAGCCGCCATGCCCGCCGACATTCGCCATAAGGGCTATTCGCCCAAGAGATCGATTCTCATCGTCTGGGAGAACAACGATGGCACGCTGCCCCAACGATACGCCAGCGGTGAATTGAAGCCCTATCCCGTGGAGTTCTGATGACAGCGCTGGTGGGCGCCGAAAGAGCTCTCGAAATCGAGTCGCGCCTTTTCATCGGAGGCGAATTTACGGATGCGGTCGAGGGCGGCCGCATTCCAGTTCTCAATCCGCACGACAACAGTCTCCTCGCCGAGGTATCCGAAGCCTCGCCCGCCGATGTGGACCGCGCGGTGGCGGCGGCCCGCAAGGCTTTTCCTGCGTGGAAACGGATGGCCGCCGCCGATCGGGGCAGGCTGCTCCTCAAGCTGGCGGACGCCATTGAGGCCGATGCCGGATACCTGGCTGAGCTTGAGAGCCTCGACACGGGCCATCCGATTCGCGACACGAAAATGCTGGACGTGCCCCGCACCGCGGCTACATTCCGCTATTTCGGCGGCATGGCCGATAAGGTCCAGGGGAGCATTATTCCCGTCGAAGCCGGCTTCCTCAACTATGTGACGCGCGAGCCGCTGGGCGTGGTCGGCCAGATCGTGCCGTGGAACTTTCCGCTGATGTTTACCAGCTGGAAGATGGGGCCCGCGCTCGCGGCCGGCAATACGGTGGTGCTCAAGCCGGCCGAATTGACCCCTCTGACGACGCTGAGAATCGCCCATCTGATGGCCGACGTGGGCATACCGCCGGGCGTCGTCAACATCGTACCGGGCTACGGCCATACCGCCGGGCAGTACCTTGCGGAGCATCGCGGCGTGGATAAGATCTGCTTCACGGGATCGACTTCGGTGGGCCGCAAAATCGTGGCGGCGTCCGCCGGAAATCTCAAACGAGTGCAGCTGGAACTTGGCGGCAAGGGAGCCAACATCGTTTTCGAGGACGCATTCCTGCCGGCTGCCGTCAATGGATCCGCTTTCGCTATCTTCCACAATCAGGGCCAGGCCTGCATTGCGGGGTCGCGGCTGCTTCTGCACGAGAAGATCGCCGATGAATTTCTGGATCGCTTCCTCACCCTGACACGATCCATTCGTCTGGGGAATCCGCTCGATCCGCAAACCGAAATGGGGCCGCTCACCTCGCAGGGGCATCGCGACCGCGTTATCAGCTACATCAAGGTGGCGCAGGAGCAGGGCAGCCAGATCCTTACCGGCGGCAAGGCCCCGTCGGATCCCGCGCTGGCGGCTGGCTGTTATATCGAGCCTACAGTCGTTACCGCGAAGCCCGAAGATCGCGTCTGTCAGGAAGAAGTCTTCGGCCCGTTCGTTTCGGTGACGCGGTTCACCGACGAGGCGCAGGTCGTCGGAATCGCCAACTCGACGGAATACGGCCTGGGCGGCGGGCTCTGGACCCGCGACCTCCAGCGCGGCCATCGCGTAGCCGCGGCCATTCGATCCGGCATGGTCTGGGTCAATACCTACAAGCGGGTGAATCCGGGTTCACCTTTCGGCGGCGTCGGCCAATCCGGTTACGGCCGGGAAATGGGTTTTGAAGCCATGCACGATTACACCGAGGCGAAATCCGTCTGGGTTAACGTGGATGCCGATATCCCACCCTGGTACAAGCGCTGAACCCGCTGTTGGTCGATTAATGAAGACCGCCGACGACATCACGGCCGACGTACTGCGCAGCTTCGAGGCGACGCCCGATCCGCGCCTCAAACGGATCATGCAGAGTCTGACGCGCCATCTGCATGCCTTCGTCCGGGACGTCGAACTGACCGGGCCCGAGTGGTACCAGGCCATTGAGTTTCTCACTAGAACCGGGCAGAAGTGCAGCGATAAACGGCAGGAATTCATTCTGCTGTCGGACGTAATGGGGATCTCGATGATGGTCGATCTGGTGGCTCACGCGAGACCGGACGGCGCCACCGAGTCGACCGTGTTCGGTCCTTTTCACCGAGAGGGCGCGCCGGAATTGCCAGCCCGTGGAAACATCGCGCATCTGGATCGGGACGGAGTGCCGGTGCTGGTTTCCGGGCGCGTGTTGAGTCTGGGCGGCCAGCCCATCGAAGGCGCTGTACTCGACGTCTGGCAGACCGCTTCCAATGGACTTTACGACTCGCAGGATGCGGATCTCCACGAACTGCACATGCGAGGCAAGTTCAGAACCGATGCGCGGGGAGGCTACGAGTTCCGCACCACACGCCCGGTGCATTATCAAATTCCCAGCGACGGCCCCGTAGGCGGAATGCTGCGCGCAACCGGAAGACATGCATGGCGCCCAGCCCACATCCACTTCGCCGTTTCCGCCGACGGCTACGAGCCTGTGATCACGCATATCTTCGATTCGACCGACCCGTATCTGAAATCGGACGCGGTCTTCGCGGTGAAGAATTCGCTGATCCGCGAATTCCAGCGAGACGATTCAGGCCTTAAGGTGGATTTCGATTTCGTCCTGGCCCCACAACCCTAAACGGTTTCGCGGCGCGGAATTAATCTGCCGAATCCGAGATTGCACACGATCTCGACCAGACTGCCATTCAAATTGCGGAAGAGCCGTTTCTTCAGTCCTATGTAGGGCTGGGTGCCGGCGAAGAGATCCTGCATCACGTCGCGGAACCCTGGGCTGAGGCGCGTGAACTGGACCATGCGGCTGGTGACCGCGCCCCACAGAAACGTGCCATGAAAGACGCGATGCGCGAGGCGCGAGCCGAATTCCAGGTCGCAGGCAAAATCGCGGCGCAGCAACCGGCGGTAAGCCGCGTCCGCCTTTTCACCCGCGTCTTTTTCTCCTGCTTCCTGGAGGATGGATTGCGCGGCCAGATCCGCCGACCGCATGGCGTAGTAGAGCCCTTCGCCGGTGATTGGGTCCACCAGACCGGCCGCGTCGCCGACGGCCATCCATCCCTCGCCCGCCACGCGGTTGCGCTTCCACGCGGGGGTGGCGAGACAGGGGAGCAGATGGCTGTAGAAAGTGGCGCCCGCCTTCGAGAGCCCCTGCTCTTCCATGTAGCGATCCAACCTCACACGGAGGGCCGATGCGGGCTCGCCCTTGCCACAGATACCCACCGAAAGGTGTCCACAGCGGGGAAAGATCCAGATATAACCTTCGAGCTTCGGAAGAAACTGAATATCGATGCGGTCGCGATCGCCGGCGATGTAGTAGCCCAGCGCGCTCATGGTATCGCTCGCGGTCAGCTCGGTGCCGAAATCGCGCAGCGGATTGCGCGCGCCGGTGGCGACGATGCAGTAGTCGGCTTCCAGATCGCCGGTCTTCGTGGCAAGCTTCCAGCCGCGGCCCTTGCGCTCGGCACTGAGAACGCGGGTCTTTTCAATCTGTGCCCCGGCGCGCTGCGCGCGGTCGAGCAGCATCCCGTTCAGATCGAAGCGCGAGTAAATGACCAGAGGACGATCGAGCGCGAGCCTGACCGGCTGGCTCTTAGGTGCGGCCAGAACCGTTTCATGGATGATCTTCTTCGGGGTGCCGTTATCCGCGAGGAAGGGATATTGCGAATAAGCTTTCCAGGTGAGCCCGCCGCCGCACGGCTTCTCCCATGCGAGCTTCTCGTCGAAAACAACGGTGTTCACTCCACCGGAGGCGAGACGCTGGGCCGCGAATGCGCCCGCCGGACCCCCGCCGAGAATCGCAACCCTCATAGCCCAGGGCCGTTGTTCATTGGCCGTTGAGGGGCGGATGTCCGGGAGGCAGCTGCGCGCCGCCGGAGCTGGGGGGCGATGTCTCGCCGCCGTTCATCGGGGGATGGCCGGAAGGCAGTGTCGAGGAATTGCCGCCACCCATACTCCCACCACCCATGGCCCCGCCCGTCATGGGCCCTGGAGGCGGCTGCTGCTGCGTATGTGCGCTCGGCCCGCGTTTCTTGATATGCCACTCCGAGCCTTGCCGCTCCAGGGTGTAGTTCATGGTCATGCCTTGTTGCGGCGTGCCACCCTTCGGGGCGAACGACACCACGGCGTCGGCCTCCTTATCGCGGAACGAGACGGAGACGACGTTCACGTCCATGGCCCCGATATTCACGTTCTTCGAAATGTCGCGGATGACTCCCTGCTTCACTGCATCCAGCGTGTCGACATTCTTACTCGAACAGCCCGCGAGAACGACCAGGGCCGCCACGAGGATGGAAACAAATTTCATCATCCGATTATACCCGCCTTGAGAATTGCCTCCACAAGCCCCTCCACGGTATAGATCGATGCCTCCGCTGTCTCCGCCATGCCATGCTTGCGCAGAGTAGCCGTGGTGATGGGTCCGATACTTGCGAGACGGATGCCGCGCATGGCCTCCGCGCCAACCGCAGCGAGGAGATTTTCCACCGTCGATGAACTGGTGAATGTAATCCAGTCGGGCTTGTTGCCGAGGATTTCCGCGGCGCGATCGGCAAGGCCCGAGGGCGCCGAAGTCCGGTAGGCTTCGACCACATCCACTTGCGCTCCGCGCCGCATCAGTTCGTTGGGGAGCACGTCTCTCGCAACTGCCGCGCGCGCGATCAGAATCCGCGCGCCGGCCAGGTCGTAACCGGCGAGCGATTGGAGCAGACCTTCGGCGACATACTGCTCGGCCACCACGTCCACCTTGATGTGGAAGCGTTCGAGTGCGTCGCGCGTGGAGGGCCCAATGGCGCAGATGCGTCCGCGGATGGCGCGGAGATCGAATGGGCCGGCATCGAGCCGGTCGAGAAACGCGCGCACGCCGTTGGCGCTGGTAAAGATCAGCCAGGCGTAGCTTTCGAGTTGCGCGAGGGCGCGGTCGAGCGAACCGTAATCGCTCGCCGGCTGGATCTCAATGGTAGGTAGTTCGATTACCTGGGCACCCAATTGCCGCAGGGGCGTCGAGAGCGCGCCCGATTGTTCGCGCGCGCGGGTTACTACGATGGATTGCCCAAACAGCGGCAGTCTTTCAAACCAATCCAACTTGCCGCGAAGCTGGACCACTTCGCCGACGATGATGGTGGCGGGCGGCTTCATGCCTTGCTCGTGGACGAGGCCCGGCAGAGTATCCAGGGTTCCGACGATCGTCTCCTGGTCCGCGCGCGTGCCCCAGCGGACGGCCATGGCGGGGGTCGTCGAGGCTCGGCCCGCGGCGATGATCCGGGCCGCGATGTCGTCGAATTGCGAGAGCCCCATGAAGATTACCAGGGTCTCCGATGTGCCGACCTTATTCCAATCGATATCCGCTGCGCTGTGCCCGGTGATGAAGGTGACCACGGAAGTATGATTGCGATGGGTGAGCGGCACACCGGTATAGGCTGCGATCCCCAGCGGCGCGGTGACGCCCGGAACCACTTCAAACGGAACGCCGGCGTCCGCCAGGGCTTCGGCTTCCTCGCCGCCTCGCCCGAATATAAACGGGTCTCCGCCTTTGAGCCGCACTACGTTCAGGCCGCGTTTACCGCGATCGACCAGCAGCGAGCAGATCTCTTCCTGCGAGAGCGCGTGCTCCGCCTTCTTCTTGCCCACGTAGATGCGTTCGGCCGCCGCGGGCGCGAGATCGAGCAGCTCGGAACTGGCCAGATGGTCGTAGAGAACGCAATCGGCCTGTTCGAGCAGGCGACGGGCTTTGAGCGTGATGAGTTCGGGATCGCCCGGTCCGGCGCCGACCAGGCAGACCTTGCTCATACAGGGGCGTCGTCCGGACTCATAATGCGACATCCGGCGCCTCGCGATACACCTCGTCGAGGATGGCGCGCGCGCCGCGATTCAGAAGCACCTGAGCGACGTTGCGCCCCAACTCCGAAGGCCGCGAGCATTCGCCGGTCGCGGTGTAGCGGATCATTGCGCTGCCGTCGGGAGCGAAGACCGCGCCGGTGAGGAACATCTCGGTATTTTCGAGCGTGCCGTAGGCGCCGATGGGGACCTGGCAGCCGCCGCCCAATTCGGCGAGCATGGCTCGTTCGGCGCTGACCGGAAGGCGCGTCCAGGGATCGTCGAGCGGTGCGCAGGCCTCATATCCGGCGCTGTCCTCTAGAGTTTCGACAGCCAGCGCGCCCTGGCCCACGGCGGGACACACGATGTCGGCGCGGAAGACTTCGCTGATAATGTCGCCCCAGCCGAGGCGGCGCAACCCGGCGGCGGCCAGGACGATGGCGTCGTAATCCCCTTTCTCGACCTTGTTGATGCGCGTATCGAGATTGCCGCGGATGGGCTGCAGATTCAGATCGGGGCGGACGCGGCGCAACTGGGCGATGCGGCGCAGCGAACTGGTTCCCACTTTGGCGCCGAACTTCAGATCGCGCAGCTTGCCGCCGACGATGGCATCAAGCGGATCGGCGCGCTGCGGGATGGCTGCGATAGTGAGGCCCGGCGGCAGCTCGGTGGGCAGATCCTTCATGCTGTGCACCGCGAGGTCGATGCGCTTGTCGAGGAGCGCTTCCTCGATTTCCTTGGTGAAGAGGCCTTTGCCGCCGACTTTGTTCAGCGGCACGTCGGTAATCTTGTCGCCCTTGGTGTGGATGACTTCAATGCGGCATTCGACGCCGCGCGCTTCGAGACGGTCCTTGATGTAGTGCGCCTGCCAGAGCGCAAGCTGCGAGCCTCGTGACCCGATCGCCAACATATGAATTCAGTGTAACGGCAGGGGTGCCCGTGGGGCAGACTGGTAGTCTGCGGCGGGTTGGTAACCCGCCTGTACGGGGCTCCGGTGACGCCCGATTGGCAAGCCTGGCTCCGATTCGGCGTATGGCGCACGCCTGGGTAGGCCGATCGCCAATCGGCTGCAGGTTAAACAACCTGCCCCACGACGTACTCAATGCAGGTGGAAGACCTTGCGGATCAGCTCGATCGCCTGATTGCCCTCCGGCTGGCCCGCGTTGCGCCGCAGTTCCGATATCGGTCCGTGCGCGATCTTGTTGATGATGGAGCGCGTCATGGCTTCGATCTGCTGCTGCTGTTCGGGGGTCAGCGCCGGCATGCGGCGCAGCGTCCGCGCTACCTCGGCGGCGCGAATCTCTTCCAGTTGCCCCTGCAGACTGATGATGGTTGGGGTCACCTCTTCGATCCTGAGGCGCGCCATCATCTGCTCTACTTCGTGGATGACGATGGCCTCGGCCTGCTCGGCCTGTTTGCCGCGCTCTTTCAGATTCTCGTTGACGACACTTTCCAGATCGTCCACGTCGTAGAGAAAAACTCCCTCGATCTCATTTACCGCTGGATCGATGTTGCGCGGCACCGCGATATCGATGAGGAACATCGGGCGGTTCTTGCGCAGAGCGATGACGCGCTGCATATCCTCGCGATTCAGGATGTAATGCGGAGCGCCGCTCGATGCGATCACGATATCCACTTCGTGCAGCATCGATTGGAAGCGCGCGTACTCGACGGCTTGTCCGTTGAAAAGTCTGGCCAGTTCCTGAGCGCGCTCCCAGGTCCGATTCGTCACCAGGATGCGATTGGCGCCGGACCGCCGCAGGTGCTTGGCCGCCAGTTCTCCCATCTTGCCCGAGCCGACGATCATCACCGTTTGTCCCTGCAGCGATCCGAAGATCTTGCGCGCCAGTTCCACGGCGGCATAGCTGATCGAGACCGCCATCTGGCCGATGCCCGTTTCCGAACGGACGCGCTTGGCGACGTTGAAAGCTCGCGTGAGCACGGATTCGAGTAAACCGCCCACCGTGCCTTCCGATTTGGCGATGGCGTACGCGGCCTTGAGCTGGCCCAGAATCTGCGGCTCGCCCACCACCATGGAATCGAGACTGGCGGCGACGCGGAATAAGTGCGTGATGGCATCGCGGGCGTGCAGCCGGTAGATGTGGCCGTCGAAGGCCGAAGCGGAACCCTGCCAATCCGTGAGGAAGCGGTCAAAAATAGTGTGAGGCTCTATGTCGTCGGGAGAGGAGAGCGCGAACTCGACGCGGTTGCAGGTGGAAAGCACCACAACTTCGGATGCGCCCAGCTTTTGCAGATCCTGCAGAGCCTGCGGCACCGTAGCCTCGGCAATGGCGAGTTTCTCGCGCATGTGCACGGGCGCCGTCTTGTGGCTCAAACCTGTCAGCAGCAGCTTCATTGCGCCAGGCTCTTGAGTTGCGCGTGCGCCAGCCAGGTCGCGAGGCAGCAGGCCAATGCCACGATGGAGAGGATCGCCGTCTTGCGTCCGCGCCACCCCGAGCTTACGCGGAAGAACACCAGCGCCAGATAAACCATCCACGTGACGAATGAGATGGCGATGCTGCTTTCGCCGATCCAGCGCGTGCCCATTTCGACGAACGCCCAGATGCTCCCGATGACGATGCCGAGGGTAATGAAGGCGAAGCCCACCCCGAGGGATTTCGAGATCAGGTCGTCGAGCGTGCCGAGCGGCGGCAGCACGCGAAAGAACGATTTGGCGCTTTTTCCCTTGCGCTTGAGCTGCCGTTCCTGCACCAGATAAACCACCGAAGCCGCCGCCGTGAACAGCAGCGCCGCATAGCCGAGCAGGATAGCGACGACATGGATAGCCAGCCAGGTATTGGCGATCACCGGGCTCGACCAGGTGGAGACGGGCGTGCGCAGCGCGCCGATCAGCGTCATCACAAAGACCAGCGGGAAGATGAAGATGCTCAGGCTGCCGGCTTTGTAGCGATAGTAGATGGCCAGAAATGCGGCGGTGATGATCCAAGAGCAGAACGACATGGTTTCAAAAATATCGCTCACCGGCAATTGATGCTGCGCCATCCCCAGCTCCACGATAGAGACCAATTGGAACAGCGCGCCGAGGCCGAACGCCGCGAGCGCTACGCGGAAGAGTCCTTCGCGGCGCCGGATCACGGTAATGATGGCGTCGACGAGGCCGAAGGAATAGAGAGCGGCGGCCACGCGGAGCCAGAGAACGCTGGATTCGCCCATTTTAGGGAAGGTTTCTCTATTCAGTATAGAAAAAGGGATGGGCGAAATCGAAGAAGGCAAAAAAGACGCGGAACACCGAACCGTTTTGACCAGCCGTCAGAGGAGTCGGAGAATCGCCTGGTCTGGTGCCGTTCCCTTTGCGACCTGCCGGGCTGTCCATGCGGTTGCGCCAGTAGCCAAGCTTTCGCCCGCTCGCGTGATGTGAACGTATTTACATATTATCTTAGGAATAACACTTTATAAATATGATTCAGTCGTTCAAAGACGAGCGAGTCCGGAAGCTGATGGAGCGGCAGCGCGTCGTTGAACTGGTAAACATCGAAGAACAAGCTCGCACTCGCCTGATCCGGCTCGACTCCGCTACTTCCCTCGACGATCTGCGAGCGCTTCGCGGAAACCGGCTGGAAGCGCTGAATGGCCGCCGTAAAGATCAATTCAGGATTCGGATCAACGATCAATATCGAATCTGCTCCAAATGGAAATCGAAAGGACCAACCGAGGTCGAAATCACCGACTACCGCTAAAAGCGACGGAAGTAACGGAAGAAGCTATGCCATCCATCCACCTTGCGACGAAATCACCGACTACCCTTAGCGGCGAACAGAACCTGCCGCCGATTCACCCCGGCCGTATCCTGCACGAAGACCTGCGGGACGAGGAAATCAGCATCAACGGACTGGCGCAGGCGATCCGTGTGCCGGCGAACCGCATCAGCCTGATCGTCAATGAGAAACGCGGCATCACGGCGGACACGGCCGCGCGGCTGGGGCGCTATTTCGGCACCTCGGCGCAGTACTGGCTGAATCTTCAGAACCGCTTCGATCTCGACTCGCTCGACCATGCCGCGATCGAGCGCGACGTGCTTCCGAAACGGGCCGCTTAAAGCTGTCAGAATGTTTCTATGGCTGTCGCGGCGATGGTAACGCTCGGAGAATATCTTTCCACGTCATACGATCCGGACCGGGAGTATGTGGACGGGCACCTGATCGAGAGGAACGCGGGAACCAACAAGCATAGCTTTGTGCAATTGAATATTGCGATGGCGCTGCAGGCGCAGGGGTTGAGGACCTACGTTGAGCTTCGCTTTCAGGTCAGGCCGAACCGTTATCGCATCCCCGACGTGCTGGCGCTGGCACCGGGACAGAAGTTGCGGGAACCATACCTGCGGGACACGCCGTGGATCGTGGTTGAGATCGTGTCGCGGGACGACCGGGTGGGCGATATGAACGATAAGCTTCGAGACTACTTCTTCGCGGGCGTGCCCAACGTGTGGGTGGTCGATCCCCTGACGCGAGCGTTCACGGTGCATGAACCGGGAAAATCGCGCACTATTGCCGATCGCGTGGAAACGGTCGCCGGGACAGTGTCGATTGACGTTGAAAACCTGTTCCGCCGGTTGGACGAGGACGAGGCATAACAATCCCTCGTCTATAGCTGTCAGAATGGTTGCATGGCTGTCGCGGCGATGGTAACGCTCGAAGAATATCTTTCCACGTCATACGATCCGGACCGCGAGTATGTGGACGGACGCCTGATCGAGAGGAACGTGGGCGAACTAAATCACGGCTTTCTGCAACTGATACTGGGCATGGCTTTGAAGGCGCAAGGCCTCAGGTCCTATGTGGAGACGCGCTTCCAGGTTCGCACGAACCGTTTCCGCATACCCGACGTGATGGCGCTTGCGCCGGGCCAGAGACGCGCCCGGCACTATCAGGTTGAAACCCCTTACATCGTGATCGAGATCATCTCGCCGGACGACCGCATGGGCGACCTGAGAACCAAGCTCCGGGATTATTTCGACGCCGGAGTGCCAAACATCTGGGTGGTCGATCCGCGGGCTCAGACTCTGACGGTGCACGAACCAAGTAGAGCGCGCACTGTCTCCGATCGTGTGGAAACCGCCGATGGGACAGTGTCGATTGACGTCGCGGATCTGTTCCGCCAACTGGATGAGGACAAGGCTTGACGAGCTTCTTTGTCCAGAATTTCGGTTGCCGCGCCACGCAGGCCGACGGCGCGGCTCTCGAGGCCCAGCTCGCCGCACGCGGCCTGGCCGAAGCCGACGCTCGGGAGAACGCCGATCTGGTGATTCTGAATACGTGCACAGTGACCTCCGAAGCCGATAACGATGCGCGATCCGCCATTCGCAGGGTGCATCGCGAAAATCCCGCCGCGCGCATTCTGGTGACCGGTTGTTACGCACAGCGCGCGCCCGAAGAGCTGGCCCGGATGCCGGGCGTCGAGTGGGTAGTGGGCAACTCCCATAAGACGCAGATTGCGGAGCTGATTGGAAACGATCCGGCCGGCAGCGAGGCCTGTCACAGCCAGATCCTGACCGGCGACATCTTCGCCACGCGCGATATTCTGACCGCGCCCATTCTCGATGCCTCCGGCGATCGTACGCGCCCCAACCTCAAGATTCAGGATGGCTGCCACAATCGCTGCTCGTTCTGCATCATCCCCTTCGTGCGCGGCAAGAGCCGCTTCGTCGATGCCGGCCAGGTCCTCGACCAAGTTCGCGCACTTTCGACAAAGTACAAAGAAGTGGTTTTTTCGGGCATCAATCTGGGCCGCTGGGGCCGCGAGTCGGGCAGCACGCTGCGACTGGCGGATCTGCTGCGCCGCCTGCTCGCCGAAACCGAAATTGCGCGCATCCGCCTGAGTTCGGTCGAGCCCATGGACTTCACCGACGATCTGCTGGGCCTGATGGCCGAATCGCCGCGCATTGCGAAGCACGTACATGCGCCGCTCCAATCGGGAGCCGATGCCATCCTGCGCAAGATGCATCGCAAGTACCGGCCGCGGCACTACGCCGACCGCGTCACAAAGGCCCGGCGGCTCATGCCGGACGCGGCGATCGGAGCGGACGTGATGACGGGATTTCCCGGCGAGACGGACTCACTGTTCGAGGAATCGCGCCAGTTTATCGCCTCGATGCCCTATACCTATCTGCACGTTTTCACATACTCCGAAAGGCCGGGGACGCCGGCGGCCCTGATGCCGGACAGCGTGCCGATGCGCGTCCGCAAGGATCGCAACCGCGTGCTGCGCGAATTGGCGGCGGCGAAAAACCTGGCGTTTCGCGAAAGCCTGCTGGGGCGCGAATTGACAGCCGTCACGATCGAGCCCCTGGGACTTGCGCTCACCGATAACTACGTTAAGGCGCAACTCGACCTGCCGTATGCGCCCAATCGCCTGATCCGGCTCCGACCGCGCACGCTCAACGCACAGGGCGTCATGGCAACGATTATCGGCGAGGCATGAAAAACGATTGGGTTCAGACCGCGCTCGCCGCATTGGACGATATTCAGACGGACGCGCCGGAAGCGAAGAAGCGCTTCACTCGGGCGCTGTCTTCCAAATCGAATCTGGTCGCGGCGAAAGCGGCCCGCATCGTTGGCGACTCGCAACTTACCGATCTGACTGGCGAGCTGGCCGCCGCCTTCGGGCGCTTCCTCGAAAAGGGATCGGCGGCCGACAGAGGCTGCGTTGCCCTGACCGCCATCGCGCGGGCACTGGTGAAACTCGATCACGATGACGCCGATCTGTTCCGGCGCGGCATGAAGCATATTCAGATGGAGGGCGTCTGGGGCGGCAGCGAGGATACGGCAGCGGAATTGCGCGCGGTGTGCGCGACCGGCCTTGCCAACAGCCGCGACGCCCGCAAACTTCGCGCGATGGTGGAACTGCTGACAGACCGCGAATGGCCGGCGCGCGCCGGGGCTGTGCGGGCGATCGCCGCGGTGGGCTCGGAGTCGGCCGCTCTGTTGCTGCGCTTCAAGGCAACCCGAGGTTCTTTCGGAATGCCTGACCGGGCTGCTCGAAGTGGATGGCGCGGAAGCTCTGCCGCTGGCCGCATCGCTGGTGGATGTGAAAGAAGCGGAAGTGCGCGAGGCGGCCATATTGGCGCTGGGGGCGAGCCGCCGGGCCGACGCCATCGAATATCTCAAAGAGAAATTCGGCGCCGTGGCGGATCGCGATACGCGGAAGTGTATCCTGCTGGCGCTGGCCAGTTCACGCACCGAAAGCGCCATCAAACTCCTGCTGGAACTGATTCGCAAAGGCAGCGATACTGCGGCGGCGCTGGCTATCTCGGCGATGTCGATCCACGCCGGCGATGCGCGTCTGCAGGAAGCTGTGGAGCAAGCTAAAGCCGGTCGTGATCGGCCCGCCAGTTCTTAACGGACTTCTTGATATCGTCCGGAGAGAGACTTTCCGCCGCAGCCTTGCGGGCCAA
>JBEKAQ010000054.1:0-33768 GCA_050015835.1 Bryobacteraceae bacterium
CGCGCGCACGAGATCGGAGAGCACCAGCTGTGTATTTTGCTCGTCGTCTTCGAGCGGCAGGGCGCGCGTGATCGTGGTGAGAAAATCATGCGGCGTAACGGCCCCTTCGAGCAGGTCTTCCCACAGATCGACCCAGGCGCTGCCGCGTGTCAGCGGATCGTGGATGTCCTGCAGATGGTCAAGAAGATAATGGCGCGTGGCCGCATCGAGAACGAACAACCCGTAGCCCAATCCTTCGCCGTTCGGAAGTACGTAGAGCGGGGGTTGCGCGCCGCGCGTCCCGGCAACTTCCGTGATGCGGGCGTTGACGGAAACCGGGACTGTCTCGGCGCGGTCCCGATAGCCGAGAACAACCTTGAGCTGCTGGGGCCATATGAGTCCCCGGCCCAGTGGATCGCTTTGCGTGAACGACAGCCGGGAAGACAGTTCAGTCCTGAAGACGGGACGCCCGCGCTGCTCCACCCACACGCGGCTCCAGTCCGAAACGTTTTGACCTGTGCGGGCATCGAGAATATGCACCAGATCGAGCCAGCTTGCATTCGAGAACGAATAGCGCTTCAGATACTCACGGAGGCCGTCGCGGAAGCCCTGCTCGCCCACCATCAGTTCCAACTGCCGCATCACGATGGGCGCCTTGTCGTAGATGATATTTCCGTAGAGGGTGCCCGCGTCGTTGAGATTGGCGAGAGGCTGGCGGATGGGGTTGGCGCCCGCCGTGCGGTCCACTTCGTAGGCGGACGGATAATGCGCCAGCAAAAATCTCAGATCGTGATTGACGTTGGGGAACGAAGGGTTGACGATTTTGGCCGCCATGAAATTGGCCATCACTTCTTTCATCCACACGTCGTTAAACCAGCGCATGGTGACGAGATCGCCGAACCACATGTGAGCCGTCTCATGCGCGATGGTGCTGGCACGCGCGATCAGCTGATTCTGGGTGGCGGATTCATCGAGCATCATGCTCGAGGCGTTGTAGAAAATGGCGCCGGCGTGCTCCATGCCGCCGAACTGGAACGCCGGGATCAGCGCGAAATCGAACTTGCCCCACGGATAAGGAATGCCGGTGTACTCTTCAAGCCAGGCGAGGGCGCGGGCGTGCAGGTCGAACAGGGCATCGCGATTACGCACGACTTTCGGCGCGTCCGTTTCGCGATGAAACATGCGGAAGGTGCGTCCGTTGCGCGCTGCCGTCTCGATGCTGAACCGGCCCGCCGCGAAGGCAAACAGATAGGTGGGCAGGGGCTGCGTCTCGGCGAAACGAATCCGCGTGGTTCCGTTACCGGTGGGAACGCGGCCCATCTCGGCTCCGTTCGAAACGGCTTGCCAGGCGGAGGGAATTTCGAGGGTGAGGGCGTAAGTCGCTTTGAGATCCGGCTGATCGAAACAGGGAAAGGCGAGGTGCGCGCGCGCCGGCACGAAGACGGTGTAGAGAAAATCTTCGTTGCGGTTGAGCGGTTCATCGCCAGCGATGAATTCGATGGTTATGACGTTCTCGCCGGCCTTAGTGTCGGCCTCCGGAAGGACGAGATGCCCATTGACAAACGCCGCCTGGACCGGCTTGCCGCCCACGCGGACGCTGCGCACCCGGTCGCGCGGCTGATCGAAATCGAGGACCACGCGCGCGGGCGCACGCAATTTCAGACGGATGGTTAGAGAGCCTTGAATGGGTTCGGTTTTTACCGCGGGGATGTTGAGGGAAGCCTGGTATCTGAGTTCCGAGATATTTTCGGAACGTTCGCGCGCGAGAGCTTCGGAAATGCCCGGTCCGGGCAAAGGCGGCGAAGGCGCGGCGGAGGCATTGGCGATCACCATGGCCGACAATAGACCCGGCAGAAGCTTCATGCGTCGAGCACGTCGCGCAGTTTGCGGGCCAGAGCTTCCGACGAGAAGGGCTTCTGGATCAACTGCGTCTCGCCCGCCAGAACGCCGTGGCTCGCGATCATGTCGTCGGTATAGCCCGACATGAAGAGAATCTTCAGCCGGGGATTGATCTCGCGCAGTTTGTGAGCCAGATCGCCGCCGCTCATCTGGGGCATGATGACGTCGGTGAGCAGAACATCGACGTGGCCGCGATGCTGCTCCCAGAGCGCGATTGCGGCCGGTCCCGAATCGGCGGCCAAAACATTGTAGCCAACCCGCCCCAGAAAGGTTTGAGCGAGCGTGCGGACAGCCGCTTCGTCCTCCACCAGCAGAATAGTTTCTTTACCCTTCGGAGCGGAGACGGATTTGATCGGCGCGGAGTCGTCGGTTTCGGCGGGAGCGGCGGGAAAATAGACCGTGAATACGGCGCCCTGACCGGGCTCGCTCTCCACTTCAATACGGCCTCGGGCCTGGGAGACGATTCCGTAGACCGTGGAAAGGCCGAGACCGGTGCCTTTGCCCAGTTCCTTCGATGTGAAGAAAGGCTCAAAGACGCGCGCACGGGTCTGTTCGTCCATCCCCACACCGGTGTCGCGCACCTCGAGGAGCACGGTGAACGGCTCCGTTTGTCCGTCGATTTCGAACGGTTGCGCCAGGCACTCGCAGCGCAGGACGAGCGTTCCTCCGAGCGGCATCGCATCGCGGGCGTTCACCGCCAGGTTCATGATTACCTGCTCCATCTGGTGCGCGTCGGCGCGGATCGGACAGGGCGCGGAGCCGCAGCGCACGATCAGATCCACATGTTCGCCGATCACGCGCTGCAGGAGCCGCTCCATATTGCGCAGGAGATCGGCCAGATCGAGAACTTTGGGCTCGATCAACTGGCGCCGGCTGAAGGCCAGCAACTGGTTGGTAAGGCCGGCGGCGCGGCGCGAGGAGTTGAGAATCTCCTGCAGATACGCGATCATCCGGTCGGGCGGGGTGTTGCCGACGCCTTCGATCGCGAGCTGTCCGTAACCGGCGATCACGGTCAGAAGATTATTGAAATCGTGGGCCACGCCTCCGGCCAGGCGGCCCAGTGCTTCCATCTTCCGCGCCTGGGTGAGCTGCTCTTCGAGGATGGTGCGCTCGGTAATATCGATGCCGACCCCGCCGATCAGCATGACTTCGCCTTCCCCGACGAAGGGGAACTTGTACATGAGCCAGAAGTGCTCGCCATCGGGATGGGTGATCGGCTCAACGAATTCAAGGGGATGCTGCGCCTCGATCACCCTGGCATCGTTCTGGCGATAGATGGCCGCGCGTTCGGCGGACCAGACCTGCTCGGCCGTCTTGCCGACGATTTCTTCCGGAGGAATGCGGAAATGGTTCCAGCAGGCTTCGTTGTAGTAGACGTATTTCCCGCCAAGGTCCTTAATGAATGCGACGCCGGGAAGGTGGCGCATGAAGGCGGAGAAACGCTGTTCGCTCTGGCGCAGCGTCTCCTCCGAAAGTTTGCGCCCGGTAATGTCGATGACGGTGGCGACGATGGATCCGCCGACCTCGCCGGCGGGTGGATCCATCAGGCGCACATTCAGCAGCGCCCAGCAGCGTGCGCCGTCCTTGCGCCGGTAGCAGACCTCGAATTCACTCAGCCGTCGCGTCACGGCAAGCAGGCGGAGCATGCGGTCGCGCTCGCTCGGGTCGTAGTAGAGCTGCGGCGCGCGAACGCTGAGCAGTTCCTGCTTCGACGCATAGCCGAGCATGCGCAGAATGGCGTCATTGCATTCGAGAATGCGCCCATCGACGGTGGCGCGGATGATGCCGGCGAGGTTTTCATCGTAGATGAAGCTGTTGAGCCGGGCGGCGGCTTCCACGGCAAGCAGTTGCTTCTTCCGGTCGTCGATATTGCTGAATGTGATGACCGCGCCGGTGATCTCGCCGCCGGGCCCCTGCGTGGGGCGGGCGCTGCACTCAATCCATTTGGTGCCTCCCCCGCGCGGATCGCGGACGGTGTATTCCACGGCATCCACGGTCTCGCCGCGTAACGCCCGCGACAACGGAGCTTTATCGAGCGGCACGTAACGCCCATTTTCCGGATCGAACAGCCGGAATACATTCAGCAGGTTATCCAGTGAATTTCCAGGCGGTATGTCATAGGCGCCCATATAATCCTTCGCCGCCGCGTTGGCAAAGGTCAGCAAACGGTTCTGGCCGAAAACCAGCACGCCGCAGGGAATCGCGTTGAGGGAGGCTTCGAGGGCAGCGTCCTGGGAATCCCCATCCTCACGGACGCGTGGGGACAGTGCGGATGCGAGTTCAGGGGAGGACGCCATGCAGGGACTCTCCTGGAATCAGGACCTTTACCAGAAGTTCCGATTATAGCCGCAAAACCGGGCGAGAGGCGGCAGGCAAATTGCACAGCGCCGGGCCCGCCCTCTAACCGGTTCGGAATCAGTCGCCTTCAAAGATCTGTTGACTCAGGTAGCGCTCATAGCCCATTTCCTTGATCTGATGGACCTGAGCTTCGAGCCAATCGACATGCCCTTCCTCATCGCGCAGGAGGCGCTCGAAAAGCTCGCGGGAAGCATTATCGCCCTCATCCCTCGCCAGTTGCACGCAGCGGTTACATGGCGACGGCGGCGATCTCGAGCTTCAGATCGCTTTCAATTTGCGCCTGCACGTTTGATCCCACGGTCAAATGCATGAGCTCAGTCAGGTTCGGAGCGCCATCGAGAAACAGAATGCGCTCGATCAACGATTCGGCGCGCTTCATTTCGGCGATGGATTCTCTTCGGATGTGTTCGGCGAGCTTCTTGTAATGCCAGTTCTCGCACATTTCGGCGTGCAGGAAATACTGATTGATGGCGGTCAGTTCTTCCTTCAGCGCCTCATTCAGCGCAGCGAGGACCTTGGGATTGCCCTTCATTTCAATCATTCTACACGGCTCATCTGATATGCTGGCAGATCAGGAACATATACTGGCGCAGTCCGCTCCAGCGACAGCCGCCGGTTTGCACCTCGGGAGTTTCCAGCAACCATGTCAGGTCATTCAAAGTGGGCGACGATCAAGCATAAAAAGGCCGCCACCGACGCCAAACGCGGGAAAATTTTCACTCGTCTTATTAAAGAAATCCAGATTGCGGCGCGCAGTGGCGGCGATCCCGAAGGCAACCCCCGGCTGCGCACCGCCATCGCGGCGGCCAAGGGCGTCTCCATGCCCGCCGACAACATCAAGAAGGCCATCATGCGCGGCACCGGGGAACTGGAAGGCGGGCAGATCGACGAGATCATGTTCGAGGGTTACGGTCCTGGCGGCGCGGCGGTGCTGGTTATGGTGGCGACGGACAATCGCAACCGCACGGTCAGCGATATCAGGCACATGTTCTCGAAGAACGGGGGCAATCTCGGCGAGCCGGGCAGCGTCTCCTGGATGTTCGAGCGCAAGAGCCAGATCGTCGTCGAGAAGGACAAAGCGGACGAAGATACGCTGATGACCCTGGTGCTCGAGGCGGGCGCGGAGGATCTGAAAGACAGCGGCGATTCCTGGGAAGTGATTTCGGATCCCGCCAACCACGAAGCGGTACTCGCGGCGATCCAGAAGGCCGGGATTGAAACAGCGTCGGTGGAAGCGATGGCCATGCTGCCGAAGAACCTGCTGAAGCTCGAAGGCAAGAACGCCCAGGGCATGATCCGGCTCAGCGAAGTGCTCGAAGAGCATGACGACGTGCAGAACGTTTACTCGAACGTCGACATCGACGAAGACGAACTCGAGGGCTAAGCGGGGGAGCCGCAAACATGCGGGTGCTCGGAATCGATTGCGGCACGGAACGGACCGGGTATGGCGTCATCGACAGCGACGGCCGGGCCCATTCGCTGGTCGCGTCGGGGTGCATCCGGTCTTCCACCCGCGAACCACTCGAACAGCGACTGCTGAATATCGCGGGCGGTTTGCGCGGCTTATTCGCGGAGTACAGGCCGGATTACGCGGCCGTCGAAGAGGTATTCTTCGCGGTGAACGCCAAGAGCGCGCTCAAGTTGTCGCATGTGCGTGGAGTCGCATTGCTGACTGTGGCGGAGGCGTCGGTGAGCTTTGCCGAGTACTCTCCGCTCGAGGTGAAGATGAGCGTGGTGGGTTATGGACGGGCGGAAAAATCGCAGGTGCAGCGGATGGTGGCGTCGCTGCTTCAGTTGCGCCAACCGATCGCGTCCGAAGACGCGTGCGATGCGCTGGCGATCGCCATTTGCCATGCCACGCACGTGCCCATGCTGATGCTCGCCGGGCTGAAGGAACGGAAGGAGGCGCGCGCTTGAAGTTCCTGATGGCGCTGCTGACTTGTCTGCCGCTGGCGGCCGGCGACCCGAGGATCGTTTTTTCCAAGTCGTTTCCGGGCAGCGTGCCGGCTTACGTGGAGATCCGCGTGGAGAAGTCCGGAGCCGCGGAGTACCGGGAAGATCCGAAAGACGAACGGCCGATGCAGTTCCAATTGACCGACTCCGACACGGCGACGATCTTCGCGCTGGGAGACAAGCTCGATCATTTCTCGCGTCCGTTGGAATCGGGCCTGAATGTTGCTTTCATGGGGGCCAAGACGTTTCGTTATGAAGGCGATGGCGAACCGCATGAAGCGAAGTTCAACTATTCCGAAGATCTGGAAGCGAAGACTCTGCTCGACTGGTTCGAGCGGATCGCGGAAACGGAGCGCGCGCTGATCGGGCTCGAAACTTCGGTTCGGTTCGACAAGCTGGGCGTGCAGGACGCAATCCTGCGGGTGGAAACGCTGCGCGATCAGAAGCGGCTGGTGGCGGAACAGCAATTTCTTCCCTTGCTCGATCGCGTGGTGGGGAATGAAAGCTATATCCACATGGCGCGTTCGCGGGCGGCGGCGCTGGCGGAAAGCATCCGGGCACAAAAATGAGAACCTGCCTGATATTGCTGGCGGTGGCCACGATGGTGCGCGCACAGAACCCGGCTCCGCCGGCGGAACCGCCAAGCGCCGAACAAAAGGCCGCCCAACAGGAGCAAGCCGAACTCAGCCAGGCGCTGGCCGACGCGGGATCGAGCCCGATCGATTTCACGCGGGCGCTGGAGCGGCATCTGCGGAAATATCCGGATTCGCCGCAGCGCGCCATGATCGAGAAGGCGCTGGCGAAATCCGCCGTGGACATGAACGACCGCGCCCGCACCCTGCTTTATGGGGAGAAGGTTCTCGCCGCGGAGCCGAACAGCGACGATCTGCCGCTGCTCGATCATGTTACGCGCGACCTGATCGACAGCGATTATGCGAAGGCTCTGGCGTACGCGAAACGCTATGAAGCGGCCGTCGAGAGGATGCGCGCGCGGGAACCGGAAGGCCATATGACCCCGGGCGGGTGGGCGGAACAGGCGGATCGAAGCGAGGTCCGCGCCATGGTTCTGGAAGCGCGGGCCACAGGGAACCTGGGCAAGCCGGAAGACGCGTTGAAAATCGCCCGGAACGCGTGGGCGATATATCCCGGGTCGGAAGCGGCGCGCGAGGTGGCGAAATGGCTCGCGAGGTTGGGGCGCGACGCGGAGGCCGTGGAATTTTACGCCGATGCTTTCACGATCGAGGACGCGCGTACCACAGAGGCCGAGCGGACGGAGATTCGGAAACTGATGGGCGATCTCTACAGGAAGCTCAACGGTTCGGAGAAGGGATTGGGCGACCTGATTCTGCAGGCTTATGACCGGACAGCGGCGCTGAAACGCGACCAGATCGCTACCCTGAAGGCTAAAGATCCGAACGCCGTGGCCACCGACATCGCGGATTTCGCGCTGCCCCGCCCGGAAGGCAGTCCGTTGGCGCTGGCGTCTCTTAAAGGAAAGACCGTGGTGATGGATTTCTGGGCGACCTGGTGCGGTCCCTGCCGCGCTCAGCACCCGCTGATCGAAAAGGTGAAGCAGCATTTCGAGGAGAGCGGGAAGGTGGTCTTCCTCTCGGTCGACACGGACGAAGATCGTTCGCTGGTGGCGCCTTTTCTCGGGGAAATGCACTGGAACGATCCGATCTACTTCGAGGGGGGATTGGCGCGGGCCATGAACATTTCCTCGATTCCGACGATTATTGTGCTGGACGCCGAGGGGAAGATTTCGAGCCGCCTGACGGGGTTCCTTCCGGACCGTTTTGAAGACATGTTGACGGAACGGATCGCGGAAACGATGGGGAACTGATGCGCCTGCCGGCCACAATATGCGTCGCGCTGGCGGGCCTGCTGATCATCGGCAGTGCTTTGGCGTGGCAGGCGCCGAGTCCGTTCCGCGAATATCCCGGCGTCGAGTACGAAAATTTCCCTCTGCCGCCGGATTATCGGGAGAAGACGGAGTGGGTCTTTGCGCGGCTGATGTATCCGGCGCTGCCCTCTTACGGTTTCCGAGGCAACCCCGACTGGAAGAACGGCAACGCGAACTGGACCATCGATTATCCGCGCTCCGACCGCCATCTTTCGGAAGCGATTCGCCGGCTGACGCGGATTCATGCGCGCTCCGTCGAACAGCCGGTGGATCTGGATGTCGGCAACGACGTTTTCAATTACCCGTGGCTGTACGCGGTGGAAGTGGGCTACTGGAATCTGACCTCGGAGCAGGTCAAGAAGTTCCGGGAGTACCTGCTGCGCGGGGGTTTTTTCATGTGCGACGATTTCCATGGTACGCAGGAGTGGGCGGGCTTTGTGGCGACGATGAACCGCGTCTTTCCCGACCGGCCGATCGTGGAGATCCCCAACGACGACCAGATATTCCATGTGGTTTACGATCTGAGCGCGCGTTATCAGGTACCGGGACTGCAGTATGTGTACTCGCACAGAATCGCCGAGAAGGACGGCATCGAGCCCCGCTGGCGCGGCGTTTATGACGATCATGGCCGCCTGATGGCCGCCATTTGCCACAACATGGATCTGGGCGACTCCTGGGAGCACGCGGACAATCCGGAATACCCGGAGCAGTTTTCCGCGCTGGGGATCAGAATCGGCACGAATTACATCGTTTACGCCATGTCCCACTGAGCCGCTGGCCCGGATGGCCATAGCCGTGCTTATCAATATAGTGCGATGAGGTCGCGCTGCTTTGAAATCAAAACTGTTGGCTACTGGAGTATTGTTTGCCGTTCCAGCGTTGACGTTGGCACAGTATCCGGCTCCGGCGGCGGCCGGCACGGTTGCCATCTCCATCCCGGCTCCGTCCACGGTCTACCAGCCATTGACTCCGCTGCAGAAAGCGGAGCGGCGCGCACTGAATCTGATCACGCCGGAAACTCTGCTCACTTCTTCGTTCAGCGCCGGTATTGGACAATGGCGCGACACACCGCCGCAGTGGGGAGAAGGTGCGGAAGGTTTCGGACGCCGCTTTGCCGACGCCGAGGGATACATAGCAGTGCATAATTCGATTGCGTTCGGCTTCGATGTCGCCTTTCATCTCGATCCCCGATACCGCCGTATGCCGCAAGCCCGATTCATTCCGCGCCTCCGCAATGCGGTCACCCAGACCTTCGTCGCGAATAAGGATGCCGGAGGCAAAATGATCAATGTCTCGGAAATCGGCGGGAACTTCGGCGCGGGCATGATCGCAAACGAATGGGAACCGAAGGGATACCGCAGCGTTGGCGATGGCCTCTCGAGGGGGGCTTTTGGTATCGGGTACGACGTGCTGCGGAATGTCTTCCGCGAGTTTGGACCCGATCTGATGCATCCGGGGCGGCGCGCGTCTTCTGGAAAAATCTCCGAATTGGAACACGCTTTCACCGGGCAATAACCGGTTTTGCCGTTCGGTTTGGTGATACATTGGGTCGGTCATGAACCGGCTTGCGGCACTGGCTTTATTTCCCATCCTGCCTTTGAGTGGGCAATACGCGGCGCGCCAGACGGGCGCCGTGGTTCAGTTGGAGGATGTACGCAACCAGACGGTGGTCACGGTCACCCCGGCGATCGGCGCTCTGGCGATCGAAATCAGGGTCAAGGGCATCGACATTCTGCGCTCCAACTGGAATTCGGTGGACGATTTCCTGGCGAAGCCCACCTCGACGGGTGTGTCCTACAAGGGGCCCTGGTTTAACCGCCTTGATGAGCACGCATTCTGGGCCAATGGCAAGAAGTACGTGTTCAACGATGGCCTGGGAAATATCAGAGGGGCACAGGCGATGAGCGGGTTCCCGATGATCGACCCGGTCAACCAGTGGCGGCTCGTGGAATTCAAGGCGGACGCCAGGGCAGCCTGGGTAACCAGTAAGCTCGACTTCTACCGGCATCCGGACTGGATGGCTCAATGGCCTTTTGCGCATACCGTCGAAGTGACTTACCGGCTGGAGAACGGGGTGCTCGAAGTGCGCACTCGGGTGGAGAATCTCAGCCTGGAACCTATGCCGGTGGCGTTCGGATTTGAGCCTGGTTTCCGGCTGACCGACGCGCCTCGGGACGAATGGACACTGGGAATCGGCGCCCGTGGCACGTGGCTCCTTACACCGGCGAAAATACCGACGGGCGAGGTTCGAACCGTGGAAGAGGTTTACGGGACCCGGCAGAATCTTGCGCTGAAAGGCCTCGACCTCGATAACCAGTTCGCGGATTTCGAGCGGGATGCGGCGGGGCGCTGTTTGTTCTGGATGCAGGGGAAAAAGCAGAGAATCGAATTAGTGCTCGGACCGCTTTGGCAGGCTATGGGAATTTATGCACCCCCACCATCCTCTCCAATGTCGGGCTTCGTGAATCTGGAGCCGGCGGCGTCCGTGACGAACGGGATGAACCTGGCTCATCGGGGAGTCTACAAAGAGCTCCAGTCCATTCCGCCTGGGGGAACCTGGGAAGAAAGCTTCTGGATCCGGCCCAGCGGATTCTGATTCGTGATCTAATCGACAAATGCGAGTTGATCCTAAACACATCGGCGTACTGGCCGGCCTGTTCCTGTTTCTGCTCGGCGCATCCGTCGCCTTCGCTGCCAGTAGCGAGACCTTCGTCTATATCGGCACCTACACGCGGACTCACGGCAAGGGCATCTACACTTTGCGTTTCAACCCGGCTACGGGCAAGCTGACCGAACTCACGCTGGCGGCCGAGATATCCAGCCCCTCGTTTCTGGCGGTGCATCCCAATAAGAAGTTTTTGTACGCCGAAAGCGAACACGAGGGCGAGGATGTGGCCGGCAAGAACAACTCGGTGAGCGCATTCGTCATCGATCCAAAAACCGGCGCCCTGACTTTTCTGAACAAGGTGTCGACGCGCGGCGAAGGGCCGGCGCATATTGCAGTCGACAAGACGGGCAAGGGATTGTTGGCGGCGAATTACCGCAGCGGCAGTGTGGCCTTGATGCCGATTCTGCCGGATGGCCGGTTGGGAGAAGTGACGGGCTTCGATCAGCACCACGGGACCGGCCCCAAGCCCCGGCAGGATCGCCCGCGCGCACACGGCGTCGCTTTCTCGCCCGATAATCGCTTTGCCCTGGTGGCCGAGAACGGCATCGACGAGGTGATGATTTATCACTACGATGCGTCGACCGGCTCCCTTACGCCGAACGATCCTCCGTTTTTCAAGACGCCGCCGGGCTACGGGCCAAGGCACCTCTTGTTTCATCCCAATGGCCGGTTTCTTTATTCGCTGAATGAAATGGAATCCTTCATTACGGTCCTTGAGTACGGCGCGGCGGGGGGAACCATGAATCAGATTCAGGAGGTACGCACTTTACCGGCGGATTTCAAAGGCACGAGTGCACCGGCGCAGTTCCAGATCGATCGCGCGGGGAAATTTATATATGCTTCGAACCGTGGCGCCGACAGCATTGCCGTGCTGGCCGTCGATCCCTCGATCGGCAAGCTCACGCCGGTGGAATTCGTATCCACGCAGGGCAAGACGCCGCGCGATTTCAATCTGGATCCCACGGGCCGGTACCTCTTCGCGGCCAACCAGGTTTCGGACAACGTCGTGATTTTCCGGGTGGATTCGAAGACCGGCCGGCTCACTCCGACGGGACAGGTGGTGTCAAATGTTCCGGAGCCGGCTTGCGTGGTGTTCGTGCCGGCGAATTGAGATATAGTATCTGGCAGTCATGACCAAACGAGAGTTCCTCGCCGTCAGTGCCGGCGCTGCGCTGGGGCTGGGGAAAGCGGTTTTTGCGCAGCAAGCGAAGGTCCCGTCGCGGAAGGCGAAGACCACGAAGCTGTTCAAGGCTCCCCCAGGCTTTCCCAACGCGCTTGCCCTCGCGCCCGAAGGCTTGTGGATCGGCGAGCAGAAAATGTCCGGCGAGCACGCGGTTTCGTATCACCTGCCCGAGCCAAAGGATCTGTCGGAGGCCGCCTGGCTGGTCGATTGGAATGGCAAGGTGTTGAAGACCGTGACCACTCCTTCGCGCAATACCAGCGGGATGGCCTTCGGAGGCGGGTATATCTGGATGTGCGCAAATGAGCCGCCGGAGGGCGTTTTCCAGGTAGACATGAACTCCCGCCTGGTGAGCCATCGCCAGATTCCGCTGGGACCGGCGAAGGACGGGGGCGGCTGTCATGGCGCGTTGTGGAACGAGGGCAAGCTCTGGATCGCGGCCCTGCGGCTGCGTGGGATTCTGCGCGTGGACCCCACCACGTGGGAGCCGGAGTTCTTCATCCCCTTCTACGAGGCTCCCGACCGGACGCGGTACCACGGCATCGCCTGGGACAATGGCGCGATCTGGCAGATTGTCGGCAACGATTGCAAGAGCTATGCCGAATACCGGCCGGGCCTGGTCAAGTACGATGCCGCAACCGGAAGGGTGCTCGAGACCGTCGATTTCGTGCCCAATTCGTGCGATCCGCACGGCCTGGTGATGCACAACGGGACGCTCGTGAGCTGTGATGCCGGCATTCATCCGGGATGGCCGAACAACGATAGCCCGACCACCGGGTGGATCTTCCGGATCGACTTTATCTGATTGAAAATAATCGTGAGCCGGCGGAGGTCCAGCGTCTCATCCGCGTCGACCACCAATATCGAGCGCCCTGCTGCGCGCTTGATCCCGTGGTTACGTGCGGCCACGAAATCTGCGATCGTTGAAATCGAAGGTATCGTGTGAGTTCCGTAGCGTGCCGCGATGGATGGAGTCGCATCCGGCGACCCGGTATCGGCCACAATCGACTCTCCGGCAAGTCCGCGCACCGATTCGAGACATCGAGGCATGTGCTGCGCCCCGTTCTTCAAAATCATGCAGAGACCGCTCGCGTGTCGCATCGATGAAGGAAAGCCAAGCAAACGGAAGGCCAGGGCCAACCTGAAGAGACAGCTCGATTGATGCCGTAGAGCGCGACCGGCTGCTGTCACAATTTTGACGCCCGGCGCCGGGGCGATCTCTTTCGATTAGAAGCCTGGATGTCGTTTGCCGATGAGGCGAATGAGGCGTGACCTCTCGCTTGCTTCATCGTGACGCCGACACGATTTCAACCCGAATCGAACTTATGGAAGAGGCACATATTGGACCCGCCCGCAGGATTTTGGCGAATATCGCCTTAATCCTGCTCGCGGCCACAAGCGCGCACGCGCAGTTCACCGCCGCCCCGGGCAGCCCCTTCGCTGCCGGGTCGATGCCCCGATCCGTGGCGGCAGCCGATTTCAACGGGGATGGCAAGCCGGACCTCGTCACCGCGAATTTCGGCGATAACACCATAACCGTGCTTCTCGGCAATGGCTCCGGTGGGTTTACCGCCGCCCAGGGCAGCCCATTTGCGGTAGGGCCGAATCCCTCTTCCGTGGCCGTGGGCGACTTCAACGGAGATGGCAAGCCGGACCTCGCCATAACCAATTCCGGCGGCAACACCATAACCGTGCTCCTCGGTAACGGCTCGGGCGGTTTCACGGCCGCCCCAGGCAGCCCGTTTGCCGTGGGAACAAATCCGCAATCCGCAGCCATCGGAGACGTCAACGGAGATGGCATCTTCGACATCGTCACGGCTGACTCCGGCGACAACACCGTAACCGTGCTTCTGGGCAACGGCGCGGGCGGTTTCACGGCCGCCGCGGGCAGTCCCTTCACGGTGGGAACAAGTCCGCAATCCGTAGCCATCGGAGACATCAATCGAGATGGCAAAGCCGACATCGTCACGGCTGATTCCGGCGACGGCACCGTAACGGTGCTGCTGGGGAATGGGTCGGGCCAGTTCACACCGGACCCAGGCAACCCATTTGCCGCGGGAGCAAATCCGCAATCAGTGGCACTGGGCGATGTGAACGGCGACGGCAATCCCGATATCGTCACCGCCAATGCAGGCGATAATACCGTAACGTCGCTTCTGGGCGACGGAACCGGCGGGTTCGCGGCCGCCTCGCACTTCGCGGTGGGATCGAGACCCGGTTCCGTGGTTTTGAGAGACTTCAACGGCGACGGCGTGCCTGACCTTGCCACGGCTGATTCCGGCGGCAATACGACAACCCTGCTGCTGGGGAACGGATCGGGCGGATTCGCGGCAGCCGCCGGCAGTCCTTTCGCCGTGGGAGCGACTCCGCTGGGTTTAGCCGTGGGAGACTTCAACGGAGATGGCCAGGCCGATCTCGCAACTTCGAATTTCAGCGCCAATACGGTGACGGTGCTCCTGAACATGCTGCCCCCGATCGCCGCGCATCCCGCATCGCTCTCCTTCTTTGCGGCGGCGGGACGGGCCGCTCCCGTCGGCATTCCGGTAGGCGTGCGATCCTCGACCGCCGGATCCAGCTATACGGTTTCTTCCAATCAGCCCTGGCTCGGGGCCACTCCGGGGTCCAACGCTACCGGCGGCGTTACGACCGTTTATCTGTCCGCCAACGCGGCTTCCCTTGCGCCTGGCGTGTATACCGGTGCGGTTCGCTACCGGGCGCCGAGTTTCTTCGATGCCTCGACGCAGGTGACCCTCAACGTTGCCACGCCATCCGGAACTCTCGGCACGGCTCCAGGCAGTCCGGTGGCGGCGGCAGGAAGCCCGCAATCCGTCGCCACCGGCGATTTTAACCGGGACGGCAAGCCGGATCTTGTCACGGCGAACTATTCCGCCAACAGCGTAACGGTGCTTCTGGGCGATGGGTCCGGTGGCTTCACCGCCGCCCCGGGCAGCCCCTTCGCGGTGGGAACGAATCCCGCTTCCGTGGCCGTGGCGGACTTCAATGGCGACGGCATTCCGGACCTCGTCATCGCCAATTCCGGATCTAACAACGTCACCATACTGCTCGGCAACGGGTCGGGCGGATTCACCCCGGCCGCCGGCAGCCCCTTTGCCGTCGGAACCGAACCGCAGTCCGTGGCGGTCGCGGACTTTAATGGCGATGGCAAACCGGATCTCGTCACCGCTAACTATGCCGACCGCGACTTGACAATCCTGCTGGGAACCGGATCGGGCGGGTTTACGGTGGCGCCAGGCAGCCCTTTGCAGGCAGGATCCTTCCCTCGCTCCGTGGCTGTGGGCGATTTCAACGGCGACGGCAAACCGGATCTCGTCACGGCCATTGCCGGCAACTTCGTAACGGTCTTCGCGGGCAACGGAGCGGGTGGATTTGCCGAATCCGGGGTCTTCCCCGTCGGATCCTTTCCGCAATCCGTCGCGGTGACCGACTTTAACCTGGACGGCAAGCTGGACCTCGTTACGGCGAATTCCGGCAACAACACCGTGACGGTTCTTCTGGGTGACGGATCGGGCGCTTTCGCACCTCCCGCCGGCAGTCCATTTACGGTAGGATCGTCGCCGCAGTCCGTATCCGCGGTCGACATTAACGGGGATGGCAAACCCGACATCGTTACGGCGAATTCCGGCGATCGCACCGTAACGGTCCTTCTCGGTGACGGATCGGGCGGATTTACGCCGGCGCCAGGCAGTTCGTTCGCGGCCGGCGCGGCGCCGATTTGCGTGACGTCGGCGGACTTCAACGGCGATGGCAGGCCGGATATTGCCACGGCAAATGGCGGCTCGAGCTCAGTATCGATTTTTTTGGGCCAGCAGGCCCCCACCAGTTCCCTGTTAAGCACGACGGCGGGCTCTACCCTCGCCTACGGAACTCCCGCGCCCTTGACGCTTACTGTAACCCTGCCATCCGGGAGCTTCAACGCACCGGCCGGTACGGGAACTTTTCTGGACGGAGGAACGGTAATCGGCGCCGTTGCGGCGGCGGGTGGCTCTTATTTGTTTACCGCCAACGGTCTGGCCGCCGGAAACCACACCATAACCGCCCAATACGGCGCCGATCCGGCAAACTCCTCTTCCACCAGCAACAGCATTCAGATCACCGTAACGCAAGGAGACCAGACCATAACCTTCGGCGCCCTTGCCAACCAGACATTCGGGACCGCCCCATTCGCCGTAGGCGCAACCGCATCTTCCGGCCTCGCCGTCAGTTTCGTCTCGACCACCCCTTCCGTCTGTACCGTATCGGGCGTCACCGTGACGCTGGCAAGCACCGGTGTCTGCGTCATTCAGGCTTCGCAGGCGGGCGGCGGTAACTACTCCGCGGCCCCTGTGGTCAGCCAGAGCTTCCTCGTCAAACCGGGGAACCAAACCATTACCTTCGGCTCTATTCCGAGCCAAACCTTCACCGCCCCATTCCCGCTCAGCGCTACCGCGTCTTCGGGCCTTGCGGTCAGTTTCGCTTCGACTACACCGGGCGTTTGTACGGTGGCGGGTTCGACCGTTACGCTGGTGAGTTTGGGAGTCTGCACTATCCAGGCCTCGCAACCCGGCAATGTCAACTACGCCGCGGCCACGCCGGTCGTTCAGCACTTTACCGTGACGCAGGGCAGCCAGACCATCGCCTTCGCGCCGCTCGCGAACCAGGCATTCGGGACCGCTCCATTCGCTCTGAGCGCGACCGCATCCTCGGGCCTCGCTGTTGGTTTCACATCGGCCACTTCGCCCATCTGCACTGTAGCCGGTGCGACCGTGACGCTGGTCAAAACCGGAACCTGCACCATCAAAGCCGCGCAGCCGGGCAACAGCAACTACGCTGCGGCCTCTTCGGTGAGCCAGAGTTTCATGGTGACGCAGGGAAGCCAGACCATCACCTTCGCCGCTCTCGCCAACCAGACGTTCGGGACCGCTCCATTCACGGTGAGCGCCACTGCGTCCTCCGGCCTCGCTGTCAGCTTCACCTCGACTACCTCTTCCGTCTGTACCGTAGCCGGCGCCACCGTAACGCTGCTCACCGTGGGCGTCTGCACCATACAGGCGAATCAGACCGGTAATACTTCCTTCGGTTCGGCCGCTCCGGTCGTCCAGTTTTTTACCGTGATGCCGGGCACCCAGACCATAGCCTTCGCCGCACTCCCCGGCAAAGCGCTTGGTACTGCCCCATTTACTATCGTCGCGACCGCGTCTTCGGGGCTTCCCGTGAGTCTCGCCAGCAATTCGGGGATCTGTTCGGTATCCGGCTTCATGGTGACTCTGGCGCTGGCGGGCACTTGCACCATCCAGGCGACCCAGCCGGGTAACGCCGATTTCGCTCCAGCCGCGCCCGTGGTCCAGAGTTTCACCGTGACACCGAAAAACCAAACCATCACCTTCGGCGCTCTCACCACTCAGTCGTTCGGTGCCCCTCCCTTCGCGGTGAGCGCCACCGCATCCTCGGGCCTTGCCGTCAGTTTCGGGTCGATTACGCAGACCGTTTGTTCAGTGGCGGGCTCTACCGTAACGCTGATCGCCACGGGGATCTGCAGCGTCCAGGCGGATCAGCCCGGCGATGGCAACTACGCCGCGGCCACACCGGTCGTGCAGAATTTCACCGTGGCGCCGGGCAGCCAGACCATTACCTTCGGCCCCCTTGCTAACCAGGTACTCGGCGCAATGGGCACCTTTGCCGTAAACGCGACTGCGTCCTCTGGCCTCGCCGTAAGTTTCACCTCGAACACGTCGTCTGTCTGTACCGTTAACGGTGCGACAGTTATGCTGGTGGGTTTAGGATCCTGCGCTATCCAGGCCGCACAAGCGGGCAATAATAACTACAAGGCCGCCACGCCCGTCATCCGGACCTTTACCGTGGCCCCGGGCGTTTTGGCCATTGATTCCGTCCTGAATGCAGGTTCCTATGCCGCGGCTCCCCTTGCTTCCGATGAATACGTCGTTGCCTTCGGGGCCAATTTCTCCACCACTGCCGCGCAGACCAAATCTCTGACGCTTCCGGCGACATTGGCGGGCGCGACGGTATCGGTCACCGATTCAACGGGAGTGACCCGGTCGGCGCCGCTCTTTTACGTTTCCCCCACGCAGATCGATTTCCTCGTTCCCGAGGGCCTCGCCAATGGCAGCGCGACGGTCACCGTGAACAACTCCGCCGGGAGCCACGTTTCGCTCGCCGCCACTATCGCAAAAGTATCTCCCTCTCTCTTTACCGCCGATTCCAGTGGGACCGGAGTGCCCGCTGCCCTCTCGCTGTCCTATACCTCCAACGCTTCGCCACAGATTCTGCCTGTGTTCGCCTGCAGCGGCTCGCCCGCCGTCTGCAGCGCCGCTCCTATCGATCTCGGCTCGGCTTCCACCAACGTTTATCTTGCGCTGTTCGGTACCGGCATCAGAGGACGCAGCAGCCTTGCAGGGGTATCGGTGACGCTCGGGGGCGTAGCCCTGCAGGTGAGCTATGCGGGCGCTCAAGGCACCGATGCGGGCCTCGACCAGGTGAACGCGCTGATCGATCGATCGCTGATCGGCATGGGTCCGCTCACCCTGCAACTCGTCGTGGATGGTGTAGCGGCGAATCCCGTAACTGTGAACATCCAGTGAGAGGGGCTTCTCTCGCTTTCGCGCCGGAGATCGACCGCCGATTCCTCTGAGGCGGTTTTCGCCGGGCAGGGTTCACCACGCTGCGAACATTCTCACTTCTTGGGTTTCCGGCTTTCGCCCTCGATCTCCACGCCGATCGATTGCAGGAATTTGGTCGGGCGTTCGCTGCCGATCAGCGCGAAAATAAAGTCGTTTGCGATGCGTTCCTTTTCCGCGCCGCTCCTGGAGTCGGCGAGCAGCACATCGCCTTCGCGGATTTCCTTCATCACGGTCTGGTCCCGGACTTTGATACGTCCAGCGTCCATGCAGTCGAAGATGTTCATTTTGTTACCCAGCTTCAGGTCGCCTTTGAAGCCGCTGCGCAACAGGAGCGTGACCTCATTTTCGCGAGTGAAGGTGAACTGATCGCCGTTGCGCTGGAAGCCAGTCAGATCGACTGCCGCTTCGATGGCTGAGTTGCCCGCACCGACCACGATACACTTGCGGCGCACGTAGTCGTCCGGGTCCGAGAGATTGTATCTTACTTTCGGTACCTGCCTGCCATCCGGGCCGAGCGGAACTGCGATGTCTTCGCCCGCGACCCCCAGCTTCAGCGGCGAACCCATGTTGCCGACCGCCAGAATTATGCGACGGGCCGTGTACGTGCTCTGTCCCTGCCCCGCTTCACCCTGCGTCGTAAGTTCGAAACCTCCGGCGATCTGCCGGATCGCGCTGCAACGCTCCATCTCGTGAACCTGAATGCGAGCCGCGAGTTCATCCCAGGAGTGAAGGATATCCTCTTTCTTCCCGCCCACCCCGGGCAGAGGCACCGGGCCTTTGACGCTGACGGTGTCGGGTTTGAAGAAGACGTACTTCCCGGCGGGATAATTCCGGATGGTGCTGGCGAGCCGGCCTCGCTCGAAAGCAAGGTACTTCAGCCCCAGATCGCTTGCACAGGCAGCGGCCGAAAAGCCCGCCGGCCCCATGCCCACGATGGCCACGTCGCAGGTGAAATCCCCCGCCGGACTTTCGGCCCGCAGGTCTTCGGCGACGTATTGGACGACGGTGGCGCCTTCGTTGATCGCGTTCTTGACGAGAGGCACTCCGGAAACATCGCCGATCAGATAGACGCCCGGCACGTTCGTCAGGTATTTCTGGTTGCGCTTCGGCACGCTGCGCGGAGGGATCTTCTTCAAGGTGTTCACAACCACGCAGGCCTTCGGATTGACGGGGCACTCGGCCATGCAGGCTGTGTCCTCCATGCATTGATCGAGCGCGACCGGAGTGGCGATTCCGTTGACGATGGCGAGGACGTCGTGTGGGCAGGCGTCGACACATGCGTGGCAGCCGATACACAACAGGGGGTCGATGACGGGATGCGGATAGCGGGGTCCTTCCTCCCTCATGTTCTCGGCGGCAGCGGAGCGTGGTTCGGCCTGCACGGCGGCGAGCGTCGAGCGCAGGCGCGTCCTGGTTTGGGACAGAACGACAAATGAAACGATGGCGGGCACGAACAGCACGCCGATCCAGCCCACCCACGGCAGCGCACCAACCCGTGCGGCCGCCGCTTCGATCGGCGCCGGCGGGGTGTGGATCATAGCGGATCGTTCGGCTTCAACCTGCTGGTGCAACAGCCGAAAATCGCCGTGTACGCCCGAGAGCACAGCCTCAGCCTCGCGAGTGGAGCCATGCGGCGGGTGGCAACTTACGCACCCCGCGTTCGATGCGGCCTCGGGCCCCGAGGAAACATGGCAGGCGCCGCAGGATTGCAGTAACGCAAGGGGCCGGTCCTCCTTCTTCGGAGTCCCTTCACCGTGACAGACATCGCAATCCATCCGGCCTTTGCCGGCGGCGGGCATATGCAGGGCGCGGTGCACCGCATGGAACTGCTCCGACGAGGGACGGCGCGCCCAGGACTCCGGCAGTCCCTTGGCTTTCCAAACCGCCGCGCCGAGACCCTTCCATTTCCACGCCCCGTCCACCACGGGATAGCCCTGCGTCACCGGGTGTGGCGCGCCCAAAACCGCGCCCGCGCGATGCCCTTCCTTCATCGGCGCGTTATTGGTATGGCAGTTGAGGCAGACGCTGTCGGTCATCAAACCCGCGCGCGGATCGGCGCCGCTGTGCTCGCGATGGCAACTGGCGCAACTCATGTCTGCCTTCACATGCGCCGGTGAAATTGCCTCGGCGAACTCAGCAACGCGATGGCACGATAAACACTGGTTGTCCATCGAAGCCAGCGGCGAATGGCACGCGGAACAAGAGCCGGCCGCCGCCCGTGTGGCGATCGTATGGTTGGCCAGCGTCGCAGCCTTGTGGGGAGACGCCAGTTCGCCCGGTGAATACGCGCCATGCCATGCGGCCAGAGCGCTCAGCCCGAAGAGCAGTGCGGCCAGACCACCCCAGATGAACCAGCCCCAGCGCCAGGGCTGCTGCAGATCGAGCGTGGGCGCCCAGCAGGCCAGCGCCTTGCCAAGCTTGCGCGTGCCCTTGGGATTCAACACCGTCTCATCGGTAATCTTGCCCGATTCGCGCTTACGCTTGTCCCAGAACACTTCAAGCGACTGCACCTCGGCAAGATCGGCCTTCGCGGCACCAGGGTTGGCATCCTCCACCTGCCATCCGGCCGCCACTTCGACCGTAATCTTCAGACTATCCGGCAGCAGCGCGAAACGCAGCAGGAACGGACCCACCTGCAGAACGTCTCCGTCGTCGATGGCCTTCCTCTCGACAAGCTTCCGGTTCAGGACGATGCCGTTGTTGCCTGACAGATTGAAGACCCAGTAACGCCCCTCGATCAGCTTGATTCCGGCGTGCGTTTCGTCGACGCCGCGGTGATTGAGGACCAGTTCATTGCCGGGCAGGCGGCCGATGGTGAGACCGTCGCTCTCAATGCGGATATCGTTAATCGCACGGTCCAGACGCTCGATCAGAAATAGTCCCGAGGGCATCATCTAACTCCGTATATCACCTGGAAGATGTGAACTACCAGCAGCGCCAGCATGAGCGAAGTGGCAACCACATGCGGAACAAGCCACGATTTCAGCGTCCCGTGAAGGAACCGCAGCGCATCGAGGCGGCGCAGCGAGGTAACCGCATCGGTAAGCCGGTCCATGCGCGCCCGATCTTTGGGGTCGGCAAGCTTCGCTCCGGATTCGGCGAAATCGCGGCGCACGTCGGCACTCATATTTTCGAGCGGTTCCCGCAGGGTGAACTGGCGCATCATGAATCCCCACGAAGATAGTTTGCGAATGGCGGACTCCATCAGGTTCCTCCCCGGCTCGCTCGCCGCCGCGAGCAGGTCGGCCACCTGGGTTTCGAGCTCGTGATAGCGCCGTCTCAGGTCGTCCGCCAGCAGAGGGGTGCCCGGCTCCAGCGCAATCAGCCAGCCCGGCACAATCTGGTAGCAGAAGAGCCCCCACAAGCCTGTGAGGACGACCAGATCGAAACTGATCGCCAGCACGGTCGTGAGCGCTCCGCCGCTTCTGGTGCCCCCGTGCAGAAGAATCATCGCGGCCCCGAGGACACCCAGATAAATATGACCCAGCAGCCAGTAGCGCAGCGGTCCCGCTCTCTTGCGGAAGATACGCCGCCGCCGCGGATACAACATGGTTCCCACGATGCCCGCCAGACCGACAATCCCGGTGGCCCACCGGATCGTAAAGAACCCTGCGAACGCGCCGTTGAAGCCATAGCGCATCAGCCCGAAAACCGCTGCCAGAACGGTTACCAGAACAATCGAGATCCCGGCGATATGAATCTTTCTCGCCGGTGGATCCGATCGATGAATATTGCGGCCGCTGGTCTTCTCCCGGGGATAGGCCGGCCCTTCGATCATGGTGATTTCGTCGAAATAATCCCTCGGGCTCACACGAGCCAGCGCGCCGGTCGGGCAATTCTCCTCGCAACTGTAAGCCGGCGTTTTGCTGTCGGGGGGATTCAGCGTGGTGCCGCGGCACAGATTGCATTTGACCGCCAGCAAATCCTCCGTGGGCTCGACTGGCTGCGGCAGCGGGGCCGGGCGGATCTGCACCAATTGTTCCAGCTGCTGGCGCCGGGTTAGAACCGGCGCCGGCTTGGGAGTGCGCAGCACCATGGAGATGGCATTATAGGGGCAGTTCACCGCGCAATCGCCGCATCCGATGCAGGTCTTCGGATTGATATCGACCTGTCCGTCGGCGAAGCGGCCAATGGCTCCGGTGGGGCAGCCCGTCAGGCACTCCGGATCCTGGCAATGCATGCAGGCCATTGGCGCCAGCATCGCCTCCACTTTAGAGCTGGTCGGCGTGACCAGACGTTCCACCGCGATACCGTGCCGTACCAGCCGCGATCGGCCATGAATCTCGTGGCAAGCCATGGAACAACGGCCGCAGCGCACGCAGAGCTTCATGTCCATCACCAGCAGGTTGGTGGCATCCACCAGACCTGTGGTAATGAGCCGTGCCTGCGACGCCGCAACCTGAGTGCGGTTTTGCGCAGGGACGGTACCCGCGTTACCCATCTCCGGAGCCGCAAAGGCACCGAGTTCCCGCAGCAGTTGCTCCCGGATCTGCGGCACGTGGCGCAAACCTTCGAGCGGGATGCACAGAAGTTCCGTGCGGGAAAGAAGCGTCACCGTGTACGGCCAGACCGCACCTTCTTTCGCGCCTTCCAGTCCGAAGCAATAACCGTGTCCCAGAAAATCCCGGCGACCCTCCGCCGTAGTCCGGCGCAGCCATCCTTCCCTGACGACATAGAGTTCCTGGATCGGCGCGCCCTGATGCGCCATCACGTGGTTTTTGGAAAATACCTGGAAGCGCGCGAGACCGAAATTATCCGGGCGGATCATGTAGTCGCCCAGTTCTTTCGGAATCTTCATGCGCTGGAAGGCGACCATCTTCCCGTGGTTGGTATAGAGGAGGTCGAGGCTGTCCCGAAAGAATGGTATCTTTCGCAGCAAACGCAGCGCCGGCCGCTGCACCTCGAGTATGCGTGCGCCCGTATCCTGCGCAGCTTTTACGGTGGCCGCACGGGGAACGCCCGCAAGAACCGACATCTCGCCAAACTGCGCGCCGGGCGAAATGGAGGCGACGCGCATCTCTCCTCCATCCTGCGTCCTGATGAACACGTCCAGATCGTAATCGACGCCTATATAAAACGTGTTGCCGCCCCAATCCCCCTGCTTGATGATGGTCTCCCCCGGTTCACAGGCCAGCAGCCGGATGTAGGGACCCACCTGTTTGCCCTGATAGTTCCGGCCGTACACGCAGACTTCCAGATCGAGCTCGTACGCGTAGTGGCCATCGTGGATCTCGAGCAGATCTTCGAGTGGCGGCGCCTTTTGGATGGCGCGGAGGACTTCACGGCGACTCTGGATTTCCCTGGGCATACGCTATCCGGCCTTCACGGGAAGAGGCACGCCGCGCACGTGACACTTACCGCATCGCGTTTCGTCCTTCTGTACATGACATGTACCCCAGCAACTGGATCGATGCTGTTCGCCACGCGCCGGCTCTGCGCGCGCGATGTCTGAAACCTTCGGCGCCTCCGCCGTCAGATCGTGACACGTCGCGCAGGCAATCGCCGAGCCATCTTTGTGTTTCGTATGGCCGGAATGCAGAAAATTGTAGTCGCGTCCGGCCGTCCCCGCGTCGCGAGCGAACATCAGCGACTCGCCGGTGGGAGCATGGCAATCCTGGCAGCGTCCGAACTTTTGGCCTGCCTCGTGGATGTGACATCCATAGCACTCGGCGTGCCCAGGGAAGCTTTTGGTCGACACTCCCGCCCCGCCCGTGTGGCAGAATGCGCAGCCGTAATCCGTCGGCTCCGGCGACATTTTGGCGTCGTCCATGTGCTCGCCGTGCGAGAATGCGCGCACGCCAAACTGGTGCAGCAGATCCGGGAACGGCAGCACTTGTGTCTTCAGCGATGCATCCAGTATCTTTCCCGCCGGATGGCAGGTGGTGCAGAGAGGTTCCGCAGCCGAGGCATCCAGATAATTTTCCGTCGAGTGGCAATCCGAACAAGCCATATGCGGCGGGCGCAGCGGCTCGGCGGCGGTGGGGCTGTCCAGACTGCGCGCATGGCAACTCTCGCAGGCCACCTTCGCGTGCTCCGGCAGCCGGTGATCGAACACCGCTTTTTGCGTGCGCTTCGCGGGAGTGATCGTAGCCGACGGAGCGGAAGCCGGAATTTCCGTCCGTTCCCCGCAGGACACAAGCGCTATCGCTGCCTCCAGCGCGAAACAGAAGCCCAATATCCTCATGGCCGCTGCTCCAGCGTTCTCAGCACATCGGCATTTAACACATCCGGCAGGCCGACCTTCCCGGTGTGGCACGAAGAGCACCTTGCGGCCGCCGGCTCCCGGATATCGCTGAGTTGCTTCGATTCCGCTGCGGTCTTATGGCATTCCACGCACAGCACGTCGGGATCGTGCGAAACCGGGCCGGCGCTTTTCAGGCGGGGCCGCGTATCGAGCACATGGTCCGCGTGGCGGAATTCTTTGATGTCGGCGAATGAAGTCGGAGCTCCTTCATGGGCCGCATGGCAAACCGCGCAATCGTTGCGGCTGGGGTTCGCGCTCTTCTGCGCCGCGCTGTACCCGCGCGGGTTTTCACAATGGCACGCGAAGCAGAAAGTATGGCTGGCCTCCATCTGCTTGTCCGGCCGTTTTCCCGCGGACTTTGACGGCGCATGGCAATCGGCGCACTGTGATTGAGTCGCCCCGCCGGACGCATCGCACCGCGTCGCCGCGCCGGCTCTCTTGTGCCCGACGTGCGAAAACAGATCGCCGAAATCGTGCGTGCCGTGCTGCCGTGGAAAATCGTAAAGCGCCGGACGATCCTTCGTCGCATTGAGGGAGGTATGGCACTCCCCGCAATACGCCTCGGCCCGCTTCACCACCTCGGCGGCAAAATTATGGCAAGCCGAGCAGGCCGCGTGACCCGGCATCTTATGAATATCGGCCTGGTCCGCTTCGAGCGAGTGGCATTCGCGGCATTCGATCCCGACATGCTTCGGATGCAGATGTGAATAAGCCGCGGATGCGCCGAAATCCGCGGCCCGCAGCGGCGCGAGCGCGATCGCCAATCCCAGAACCACCGGTGCCGTCCTCATCGGTTCGCGGCCCTCGCGTTGGTTTTATGGCAATCGGCGCAGTCAACCGGACCCGTGCGCGCGTTGCTCGTGGAACCTGCCGCCGCCTTAGCCAGGTTTGCGTGGCACCCGATGCACATCTCGTGAAACGCGGTCTTGCGGTTCTCTTCGTCGAAAGCCCGGCTCTGCGGATTGCGCGGATCGCCCTCGGGACCATGGCAGCCTTCGCATTTCGCCAGCTGGATTACGCCCTTGCCGTCATTAGTATGGTGGCAGCCGCCGCAGGCAGCAGTGGCCGGCGCCGGAAAAGGCGACGCCGGATCCCGCGGCGCTCTCACGTGTACCGCATGATCGAATGCAACCGTACCCTGCTGCCCCTCGCGGTCGAGCACGAGGGAATCTCCCGGATCGCCGGCGGCCAAAAAGAGCGCCAACACCACGGGGATCAGGGCTGCAGCCACGCTATCGTCCCCCCGCGGGCGGTCCGTACACCCGCCGAATATCAGCCTCGGAGCGAATCTCGGGAACCGACCATTGCGTCCCGTCGGGCTTCAGATACATGCGCTGCATCTCGTTTCCATTGAACGGGCGCGCGCCGCGTCTGCCGAACACCGAGAGCTGGTTCCCACTCTCATCCACCGCGCGGTCGCGATCCAGCCCCTCGGACACGGCCACTGCCGGAGCATGCGTCGCGTACGTGGCCACCAGATGCGGATCGGGCGTGGGGCTGAAGCCCATATTCCCCGGCGTGTACTCGGGCGAAGTCAGCTGCACCACCCGCAATCCATTGGCGCCGTCGGCAACATACGCGAAGAGGCTCACGTTGGTCATCCCGACCTTCACGTCGCGCGCATCGTTCAGCTTGCCGCCGGCATTGAAAGTCCGGACCAGGCTCGGATGCTCCGGATGCTCGATATCGACAATGGCGAGGCCCTGTTTCCCCGCCGCGATATAAGCATAGGTCCGCACCAGATATAAACGATGCGCATCGGCCAGCGGCACCAGCGCATTCGCTACCAGCACCGGCTTGTGCGGATCGGTGATGTCGATGACCTTCATGCCATCGGCGTCGGTAACGAAGGCGTAGCGGAATTGAATCTGCGCATCGCGCGGCTGGCGCAGGAACGGAGCGCCCACCATAGCCGCCAGCTTGGGTGCGGCCGGATTATCCAGGTCCACAATCGCCATCCCGGCATCGGCCGTGATGTACGCATAACGCCCAGCGACAGAAATATGATTGGCGCCTTTCAGAATGCCGCCCGGATTCCACGCCACCGCGCGGCGCAGGAAATTATTGTTGGGATTGCCGTCGAGCAGCGTGCCCACGCCCTTCTTCGGATCGCCCACCACCACCAGGCCTTCCTCGCGATCGGCCACGTAGAGGAAAGCGTAGACCAGAGGAATCGGCTGCGGGTCGCGCCGATTGTTGGCCTCTTCGTTCTCCGGCAGGTGGCTGCGCGTCGGATCGACGGCCAGCGTCGAAGGCGAAGCCACGGACATGGCGTACTTCGTCGGCACCACCAGGTTCTGGCCCATCGGCGACACGGACGCGGTCACGATGCGTTCCGAATATCCCTTGTGGTCGATGTTCGCGACGTCGAAAATCCGGAAGCCGCCCTTGCCCATCGCCGCATAAACATACTCGCCGCGCAGCTGCAGGTCGAGCACTTCGGCATCGCCCAGCGCCGGGATGCCCGCCGCGTGATGATACGCCTCTTTCAGCGCCCCCCCGCGTTTTTCATGATCGCGATAATTTTCCGGATACGCGATCCGATGCAGCGTGCTCCCGATCACCGCCTGCGGTTCGTCGTGTTCCGTCACCGCCACCGCATCGAAGCCGCCTTTGCCGCTCGCGACATACGCGTAGCGTCCGATGAAGTTATAAAAATTGGTGCCCTGCGCCAGCACCATCGCCATATAAGCGTTGTTATCCTTTCCGGCCGCGGCATGGCAATCCGCACAGGTTTTAGTTTCGCGCGTGCGCACCGAGTGCGGGAAGTGCGACGAGAACGCCGTCCCCGCATAGCCTTCCGCGGAGATGGTCTGCTGCTGCGAATAAATCCACTCGCGATTGGCATTCTGCGAACTCACCATCACGGCGCATGCGGACCGCAGCGGAGCGATCCTGTTGCCTGTAACCGTGCCATCGCGCCCCAGCATGAACACGTCGTCGCGCAGCGTCTGGAAGTTATAGGAAGTCCAGTTGCGCGTTTGCGACCCCTCGTAGTGCAGCATCGGGGTGTTCTTGTTAGCCTGCTGGCGAAGATGGCAGCCAAAGCAACTCGGCGTCCACGAAGTGTGGCACGCGTAACAGGTCATGTTGGCGTTCGAGTGCGCGAGCAGGCTCTCGTCGCCGGGAGCCGATCCCCACGTCTTGCCATCGCGCAGGATCGTCTTCGCCAGACGCGCCTTCTCGTTGTAATGCGGATTCCCCGGCGTGATCGAATCCTTCACCTGCACCACTTCCCAGACCTTGCCTTCCTCCACGGCCGAACGCTGGTAGATCTTGCCGTCCTTGTTATAGAACCGATCCTTGCCCAGCACTGAGCTGTTCAACTCCGCGTCAACCGGGATCACCGTCCGGTAGTCGAGCATGGGATTCCCGCCCGCAGCCGCGCTGGTGCGCGCATTGAGCGAACTCGGGTCGGCGCGCTTCGTGATCGTGCCGTGGCAATCCGTGCAATCGATTTCAATGGCATCGCGCGGTTCGCCATACAAATTTCCGTTCCCATGGCTGTCGCGGCGGAAATGGCAATCCACGCACTGCATTCCCTTCTCGATGTGGATATCTTTCAGGTGCACCGGCAAGCCTGGCTGCGCTTCACCGCTCACGGCTTTTTGCATCTCCGCGGCCGTCGGCGGCTTGGGCAGAGGGTTGCCGTCCATGTCGAGCATCGTGCCTTTGCGGTCCTGCTTGAATACCGCGCGATAAATCCACCCGTGGCCGTTGAAATCGGCGAACTGTGTGTGCTGAAGTTTCGGATTGATTTCCGAAGTAAGCTTATCGAGAAAGCTGACATCGCCCCACAGGCCTTTAAGCGCCGAACTCTCCGGATTGCGTTCCTGGATCGCCTGCACCTGTCCCGGCGTCAGGTGCTTCGTCTCGGCGGGATACATCACGCGTCCGTCGGTCTCGAGATCCCACCACGTAACCCCGTAATAGCTGTTGAGCATCAGTGTTCCCGGATGCATGTGGCACACCACGCATTGGCTCGAAGGAATGGCGCGCGTGAACTGGTGCCGGATCGGATGGCCCGATTCGCTCTTGGGAATCATAGGATCGCCGGTTTGACTGAAGCCGTCATGACCGGCAAACGCATAAGGTCCGGAATGCACCGGATCGCGATCGTTGGCGTAGATCACATGGCAAGCCGTGCAGCCGCTCGAGCGGTAATCTCCCGGCTGATCGTTGGTTCCGAGGAATGAAAGAAGCGGATCGAGCAGCCGCGTCTTCTGCAGTCCCAGAAACACCGGATCCGTGCGCAGGTTGGTGCCGAGACCGCGCGAACTGAGCAGATTCTGCGTAGGCCTCCCTGGCGTTTCCTCGATCGCGGGCTGGCCCACTTCGGGCGCACGCCGTCCGCCCGCTTCGAAATCGCGCAGGATATTTCCCGGCGTCGTAATCTCCCAGTGCGGCAGCGGTTCGAGGAATGGCAGAATGCCCTTGGCGCGCGTTTGTTCCGCGGTAACCGGCTCGTCGGCGATCAGCTTTTGCGGCCGGCCCGCGCTGTCGTAGCTCTCTCCGAAGCGGTAATTCTTGACGCGATACGCGCCGTTGTTATAAGTTGCCGCGCCCCAGAGCATGGCGCCCGTGGTCATCATGCTGCGACCCACGTTGTGAACGTCCGTGCCATGGCAGCCGGCGCTTCCACAGGTCTGATTGGCCACCCGCAAATCGCCTGGATTCACGAAACGCACGAACTCGTGGCTCTCGCGATTCAGCAACGTATAGGTCCGCTGCGGATTGCCGGAAGTGGGCCAGCTGTCGGGGAAGCGCGGCGCGATATGAGCCGCGCGTTTGGCAGCCAGCCATGCCTCGGAGCCCCTCGCGGCCCCGGCGGGCGCACTCGACGACGCATTGCCGCCATGGCAGTCCACGCACGCCAGCGGAACCTTGCCGTTGTGCATGTCCTCGATACCCAGATGGCAGCTGAGACATCCCGCACTCCTCGCCATGGCCTCGGCTGCTGCCGGCTGCGGGTCAGGCGCCTGCCCGCGCGTCAGCAGGGCGCCGATCCCTATGGCAAGCACCGCGGCGACAATGGGCGTCTTGAATCGAAGAGCCATAGTTAAAATCGAAGAGCCATCTTAGTAAACCAATCTGATCCGCAGGAACACCGCATGCAGCACCGCGCCCGCCTGGCCAGTGCCCCCGTAAATCTGCCGAATCCCCTCACCCGAAAACAGGAACGAATAGCCCGTATCGATCGTAAAGTTTTCGTTCAGCAGCGGCCGGATGCGGAACCCGAAGCCATTGTCGAGCCCGATTTTCGTACTGATGTTATTCACCCCGATCACCGCCGATATGGGCTGCGTATGATCGAATGTCATATAATTCCAGTTCGCCACGAAGCGCACCTTGGGCTTGATATCGGCATCGAATCCCGCGTTATACAGAATCAAGCCGGGGTTGACGAAGTTCGATACGCCGGCGAATTTATTGGTGCGCATGGAAGGCAGCAAACTGTTTTGTGAACGGAGATTGAACTCGGTCCGCACCAGGCGCAGCGGCTGCGCGTCCCAGAAGCTGAATCGGCCGCCCGCAAAATCCGGCATATCCATGATCGCGTCGAAGCCGCGCGCGGTTCCATCGAACGGTTTGCTGTCGCCCGACGCATACAGGAATCCGGCCTTGAAACGAATCCAGTCCTCGGTGATGGAAGCCTCGGCCGCGCCGAATTGCGCGTTGATGGTTACCGGCCGGTTCGCGATCAGGTTGTGCCCGTCGCGTCCCAGCGCCTGATAGAGAGCGTGCGTCAGATTCAGGCGGCCGAGGTGGCCTTCCCCGGCCCACCCCAGATACACCGCATCAAGGTCGGCCGGCACCACCCGGTCGACGAATCCGTTCTCATCGGTATAGACGCCGCCGCGATCGTGATTGTAGTGAAAGCTGAACTGCATCGTATACCCGGGCAGAAAAGTATCCTGCCGGTACATATTGCCGATCACCACGGTCTGCCCCCGCGACAGCCATGTGTTCAACTCGCTGTCGACATCCTTCTCGAGCATGCTGAATCCCGCCAGATTGAACTGGTAACGATTGGCCGCGGCGTTGCCGAACATGCGCACGCCCAGATTCGTGTCGTTAAAAATAAAGCCGCGGAAATCGCTGAGGAACGGCTGAATACCCACGCGCACCGAAGTGGAATCGAAATAAGGACTATCGCCCCGGATCCCCTCATCCGCATGCAGGAACGGGAACACTTTAGGAGTGTCGCCCAGACGGAAGTCGGCAAAAAGCGATTGCACCGTCGCGAACACCTTCCTGCGGTCCAGCCCCTTCGCCTCGTCCTCGAACGGAATGCCGGGACGCTGCGTGCGCAGAAAATTAAAGCTGAAGGCCGGCGTGAACGACAGGCGCCAGGCGGCGGGACGGAATGCCGTGGATTTCGAGGAGAGATCGAACGTCAGCAGCAGGTTCTCGCGGAACGCCCACTGGTTGCCGCGTTCCAGCAGGTTTGTTCCCTGATTGCCGGGAGCCCACGTCCCGGTGGTTTGGCGCTGCACGCCCAGCGTCTCGCTCTCGGCCGAAATGCTGAGGAAGTGCGTTCCGCCGAATAACGGCAGATCGCCCTTCAACGGATTCTGATGGTAGGGGTCGTACCGGGGACCCTCATGCCGCATGGGCGGATTCACATCCCAACGATTGATCGGCGCCGCGTCCGGAGCCGGCGTCCCGGGCGCCGAGGCAGCAACCGGGGCCATCGGCGCCGCCGAAATGAGAAACACAGGAGTCTGCGTTTCCGGCGCAGACGGCGCCTTGAGCGATGGCTCATGGCATTCGCCGCACTTCGTCCACGTAACATTATTATTTTTAAAAGCGGACGGTGTTGCCGCCGCGGTGGCGCGATGGCAGCCAATGCACGCGCGGTGCGAGATCTCGCGATTACTGAGTTCGATACCTTCCTTGTCGGCTGGATTTTCCGCCCGCCCGTCAGGCCCGTGGCACGCGGAACACGCCTGATATTCCGTGGCCGCGGTTGTCGATTTCACACTGTGGTGGCAACCCATGCACGCGTTACCCACAGTCGCATGGTGAGGAAACCCGGCGTCGGGATTTATGACTGATTCATGGAGTTTGTGAGTAAAGGCCACGGGTCCGCGAGCGCCATTGGGATCGAGGACGCTGAAGAGCGAACCGGAATTCCGTACTTCGGCGCCCAGTGCAGCCAGCGCCGCGAAAACAAAGAGGATGCCGATTTTCATTCAGAAGCGATGACCCTTGCAGACTGCGGCGCGCCGCACGAGGCTGCGTGGGCCAGCTCGGCGCAGATGCCGCACCTTTATCTTCGGAACAAACAATGATACCAACATACTACGTGACGAAACTACGGCGAATTGCGTCTGCACTTTAAGGTAACAGACCAGGCCTTACCTGACCACTCGGCGTCAAGGTTAATCGCGCGGATATCGTTAGATCTTTTTCGTCCATTGACTCAAACCGAGAATCATCCTATAGTCTATAGAAATAGAAACACTGGAAAAGGTTCGAACCAGAAACTTCCTATGGGCTTTCTTCGAGTCTTCATTTCTCTGGCCCTTGCATCCTCCCTGGCCGCGGTCGGAGCGGCTACGCTCGACGCCAGACAACCCGTCCGTGCCCGCCACGGCATGGTCGTCGCCATGGAATCGATCGCCGCCGATGTGGGCGTCGAGGTTCTGAAGCATGGGGGCAACGCCATCGATGCCGCGGTCGCTGTGGGCTTTGCCATGTCCGTGACACACCCGTTCGCGGGCAACCTCGGAGGCGGTGGCTACATGCTGATCCGTCTGGCGGACGGCCGCACCACCTTCATCGACTTTCGCGAGAAGGCCCCGGAAAAAGCCTCGCACGACATGTATCTCGATGCCGATGGCAACCTGACGCGCGACAGCATCGAAGGCTGGCGCTCCTCCGGAGTTCCGGGCACGGTCAGCGGATTTGAGCTGGCGCAGTCGCCCTACGGCGGTCTGAAGTGGGCGGAAGATCTTGCCCCGGCCATCGCCCTGGCTTCCAAAGGATACACGGTTTCCTATGCACTGGCCGAGTCGCTGAGGGGTTCGCACAACCTCGCGAAGAACGAGGAATCGAGACGGATTTTTCAGAAGAACGGCGCTTTCTACGATCCGGGGGACGTGCTCGTCCAGCCCGAACTGGCGCAAACCCTGACGCGCATCTCCCAAGGCGGCGCCCGTGAATTCTATGAAGGCGAAACCGCCAGGACGCTGGCCGCGCAGATGGAAAAGAATGGCGGCCTGATCACGCTTGCCGACCTAAGGAACTACACCGCGGCCGAGCGCACGCCCCTCACCGGATCCTACCGCAACTACACCATTGTCGCCGCGCCCCCGTCGAGCTCCGGCGGTATCGTGCTCCTGCAGATGCTGGGAATGCTTGAAGGCACCGGATATGAAAAGGCCGGCTTCGGGTCGGCATCGGCCATTCATTACATGGCGGAAGCGATGCGGCGCGCCTATGCGGACCGCAACACATACGTGGGCGACCCCGATTTCATCAAAGTGCCCATCGCGGGGCTGCTCGATCCCGCCTACCTCGCGAAGCGCCGGGAATCGATCGACCCGGAGCGCGCTACACCCAGCGCCGAAATCGCGCCAGGCCATCCCGCGGGCAGCGAGCACGACGAGACCACACACTATTCCGTGGTCGATGCAGAAGGCAATGCAGTAGCCGTGACTTACACGCTCAACGGCGGATTCGGCAACGGCATCACGGTGCGGGGGCTAGGGTTCCTGCTCAATAACGAAATGGACGACTTCGCTTCCAAGCCGGGCGAACCCAATGGATTCGGGCTTGTGCAGGGCGAAGCTAACGCTATTGCTCCATCCCGGCGGCCCGTCTCTTCCATGGTCCCGACTATCGTCCTGCGCGACGGCAAGCTCTTCATGACCGCCGGAGCGCCCGGCGGCTCGCGCATCCCCACCGCGGTTCTGCAGGCGATTCTGAACGTACTGGATTTCG
>JBEKAQ010000055.1:0-33753 GCA_050015835.1 Bryobacteraceae bacterium
CATCGTCATTCGAAAGATTGTGGGAATTCGAGTCTGATATGGGGCTGGCATTGATCGCGTTCCTTGCGGCGTTCCTGTTGCTTACCGGTCTCGGCGTCTTGCTGTTCGGGCGCAGGAAGACGCCGCGAAGATTGTCGCGCGTGGCTTTTCCGGCGGTTGAGGGCGGTTTATTGCGCAACAGCGGGGCGGGGCGCGTTTCGCGGATCGAAAAATTTACCGCGCCTTTCCATAAGATACTGCCCAGAAATGCGGCGGAGGTTTCGACGGTGCAGAAGCGCCTGGTCCGCGCCGGCTATCGGGAAACAGCGTGGATCAACGTCTTTTACAGTTCCAGGGTGCTCGTACCGGGTCTGCTCTGCATCCTCGCCACAGTCACGCAGATTTACGATTACGCGCCGCTGTTCATATACGGGTTGGCGGCGGGGCTGGGGTTTCTGATCCCCGATTACTGGCTGAGCAGCCGCATTGCGGTCAGGCAGACGAGCCTTCGCCTGGGTCTTCCCGAAGCCCTGGATCTGATCGTCATCTGCGTCGAAGCGGGCTTAACCATGGATAAAGCTACGATGCGCGCGGCGGAGGAGCTGCGCATCAGCCAGCCCGACATTGCCGACGAACTGAATCTGGTCGGTCTGGAACAGCGTGCCGGGTGCCCGCGGGCGGAAGCATGGAGGCATCTGGTGGAACGCACCGACGTGGATTCCATTCGCTCCATGGCGTCGTTGCTCATTCAGGCGGATAAGTTCGGCACGAGTATCGGAAAGACGCTGCGTACCCACGCGGATACGCTGCGCGTGCGGCGGCGTCAGGAAGTGGAGGAGCAGGCGGCGAAGACCACCGTGAAACTGGTTTTTCCTCTGGTCCTGCTGATCTTCCCTTCGCTCTTTCTGGTTACGCTGGGTCCTTCCATGATTTTGATGTACGAAGGTTTTTCGGAGTATTTGAAATGATCCGGCGTCCTGCCGGCCGAAACCCGAAAAGAAAGGAGAGAACAGTATGGATACGGTAACCGTTATTCGCGTAGTGGCCGCGATCTTGTTTGTCATCGGATTGGTGTTCTTAATCCAGCGTCGCCGCAAGAAGTTAACCTAGGCGCCACCGTCAACGCGAAGTCCGCACCGCAAGGGATTTCGCGTCGACGGCATCCGCGCGAAAGAGCGTGTATCCCGATCGCCAGCGGCCGGGGAGTGAAGGAATATTCGGTAAACGGACGATGAAACGGACTTTGTGCGTGTTCAATCGGAATCGCGAGTCCTTCCTCGGGCTGCGCGTCATTCCGGCCGACACGCTGATCAGGCGGCTCAGGGGACTCCTCGGAAAGATCGGACTGAAGCCGGACGACGGCGTCTGGCTGGTTCCCTGCCGCGGCACGCACACCATCGGCATGCTGTTTGCTATCGACTTAATCTACCTCGATGCGGCCAACCGGGTGATTCATCTGGTGGAACATCTTGGCCCGTTTCGGATCTCGCCCATTCGCATCGGATGCGCCAGCATTCTGGAACTGAAGTCGCGGTCGATTTATTCCTCGAATACGCAGATTGGCGACAAATTACTCATCTGCACTCCGGAAGAAATAAGAAGCATATTGCAAGAGGAATCGAACACCGGCGCTTCCATGGAACGGGAGAATTGAGGCCCGGCGATGTGGAGGCGTGCGCTGGCCGTTATGACACGATGGGCAAAACGATGGCTGCTCTGGGAAACGCCGGACCTGAGGTTCGCGCCGCGATATATACAGCCGGATGTCGTCGTGCATTACTGGGACGGCTCGGCGCCCGAGGGACGCTACCTGCGCGACATCAGCCAGGCTGGAGCATATATTTACACCCCTGAGCGCTGGTACCCCGGCACCATCGTACGCATCGTTCTTCAGGGATATCGGAGAGCGGAGCGAGAGGATGGGACGACCGCTCCGGCCGCCACCGCCTGCGTTCACGCGCGCGTCGTCAGGCACGGACCCGACGGCGTAGGCGTCGAATTCGCCTTTCGCGACAAGGCAGAGAGTTCGACGTTTAAGAAGTTCCTGGCGGGGCTTTCCGTTCAGCCCGCCAGAACCGCGCCCCCGCCCGACAGAACCCCGTCCCGCAGGGAAGGGCAAGCGCTGGTCGAGTTCGCTGTCATCGTTCCCCTGGTTTTTCTGCTGGCCGTTAACGTCGTGAACTTCGGCGGCTTCATCTTTGCGTGGATTACGGTGGCCGGCGCGGCGCGGGCCGGCGCCGAATATATGGTCATGTCCAGTGCTTCGCCGGGGGCGCCGACTCCGGCCACGATGACGCAGATCAGGGCCCTGGTGGCGAGTGACGTCGCCTCGCTGCCGAACAAAGCCTCCATTGTCGTTGCCACATGCACCAACAGCGCCACCGCTGCCAACGGCTGCACGACACTCCACGATCCCGAGGCCCCCACCTACACGCTTGCCACCGTGGACGTGACTTATACCTATAAACCTTTGATCCCCTCGTTCCTGTTCCCGGGTTTAGGCATCGCCGCTACTTTGCCATCGGCCACCGTCCACCGCAAGGCTGTCATGAGGATGCTGCAGTGAGCAAAGTAACCCCGACCGACGGACGCGGCGGACAGAGCATTATTGAGTTCTGCCTCGTGGCGTTTATGACGCTGATCATGCTTCTTTTCATCGTCGAAATGGGCCGCGCGCTGCTGGTGTACGCGACCGTCGCCAATGCCGCGCGCGCCGGTGTGCGTTACGCCATCGTGCATGGCAGCAGCCGCGCCGCCGGTGCCGCAACCAACGATGCCAGCGGTCCGGCCAGTAACCCCGCGCAGGTTCTTACGGTGGTGAAGGACTTCGCCAGCGCCGGCTTGTTAACCACCAGCCTTCTGGTCATCAATGTCACCTATCCTGGCGCTTCCAACGCGCCTGGCCAGTCGGTAAATATCACTGTCGTATATCCCTACGATCCATTGACTACCTGGTTTTCGAAGACATTGCGCCTGGGGAGCGCTTCGCAGGGGATCATCATATTTTGAAACGCTCCGCGACCAGTTTTGGGCCCGAAGGCGGACAGGCCGTCATCCTTCTGGTTGCAGCGATGGGCATTTTCATGTTCGGCGCGCTCGGTCTGGCCGTCGACGGCGGCCAGATCTATGCCCAATACCAAATGGCGCAGGCCGCCGCGGACGCCGCCGCCGAGGCCGGCATCCTGAGCATTGAAAAGGGGACCAACGCGACCTCCACCTATACGTTCGGTACCGGCGCGACTCCTATCGCTTCATACGTTTGTACTACTACGGACGGCCGCACGCCCTGCGTCTACGCGCGGGACAACGGTTTCGGCGCGACGGCCTCCGACACGGTGACGTTGAGTTACCCCGCTACTATATCCGGCGTCACCCTTTCGTCCGTCGCCGTTCCTGCATTTAGCGTCACCGTGAAAAGAATTCTGAATAATGGAATGATCCGTTTTGTCGGAGGGCCAGCCCATACCACCATCTCGGCCAAGGCAACAGCCGGAATCACGGGCGCGGCCTCAACCTACTGTATATATGCTCTCAATTCATCCGCGTCTGGCTCCTTCTCGGCCACCGACGGCGCTGCGGTCGACGCCAGCGGCTGCGGCATCGCCGTCAATTCGAGCGACAGCAGCGCCCTGACCGTAACCGGATCGACCGTCACCGCATCGGTAATCGACGTAGTTGGCAAGACCGACATAAGCAATGGCGGTAGTGCCTCGCCGGACCCGGTCACCGGAGCGGGGGCGGTCGCCGACCCTTTTGCCTCATTGCCTGTGCCTCCTCTGGGCAACTGCACCGCCCACCCCACGACGACCAATCCCGCTACTAACGCAGTACTCACGCCCGGAACCTACTGCGGAGGCATTTACGTCGGCAACGGCGCGACCAATGTTACGTTTTCGCCGGGTATCTATATAATCGACGGCGGAGGGGTGTCATTGAACGGCTCCGGCAGCACTGTCCTGGGCAGTGGAGTGATGTTCTACCTCACGGGCACCAACTCCACTTACGATTCCGTGGCAATCCAGAATGGCGTGAGCGTTATCTTCTCGGCGCCGGCCTCCGGTACCTACCAGGGGGTATTGTTCTTTCAGGACAGATCGATTACCTCTACCGAGGGCAACGGCGCAGCCGTTACCGGCGGCGCCTCCATGGCAATCACCGGCACTTTTTATTTTCCGACCACAAACATTACTTTTTCGAACGGCACTTCCTCGGCTAGCTACATTGCCATAATCGCGCAGCAGGTGTGGTTTACGAGCGGCGCGAAGCTCAGGAACGATCCCACGGGAACATACACCGGCCTGTCTTCGAAATCTGTTGTGCTCGCGCAGTAGCCGGATTAACGCGGGCCAACGTCGCGTCCCTAAGGAAATTCCCCGATTCTGCCGATCCAACAGAATATGATCGAAATTCTCCACCGCGCCGACGAAGCCGAAACAAAGCAACCGGAAGAGGATTCCTCACAAGATCTTTCAGCCTTCGATTTCCGGCGCGAGCGCCGCTATCTATGCAACGTGACCCCGGTTGCGGTCCAACCTCCCGACGATCCCGAACCGTTCGCGGCGCGGATTATCAATGTCTCGAAATCCGGGCTTCGCCTGCTGGCAGCGCGTTCTTTGTGGCCGGGTCAACGGGTCGCCATCTCCTTCGCCGACGCGAAAAGAAACAAAGCGATTCGCGCCGAAGCTCGCTTTTGCCACTCCCCTGAGGACGGCATCTATGAAATAGGATTGGAAATCACCAACTTCATCCCGGCAACCAAAGGGAATTGAGCTTTTCCTCTACAAACGGTTCCACGACCGCTATCGCGCCTTCATCAGGGCGTGTATTTCCGCTGAGCGAGTTCGCGGGCCTATCGCGTAACCATGCGGTTGCAGGAACGGCGGCTGACCGGAGACGTGCTCCGTGACGCGGCTGGCACACTCGAGATCATTGAAGAATATCCTCCACGACAAATACCTCCCCAGCTTCCTGCTGCGCGGCGAGGTTCCGGAATTTGTATTTCACGCTCTCGCAGCGACGGACATAGAAAGCGGTCCCGCAGCCGTGTGTTTCAAGGGTGCGTGGCAATCGGTCCGCCTGGTTATACGCAGTTGTACCTGGCGAAGCCCGCCGTTCGATCGCGAATTGATAGGATGAAACTGGTGCGGCACCGCTATGCCACGACCATCCTCGCCCTCTGCTCGTTCGCCTCATGCCTGCCGGCGCGGGCGCAGACGCAATTTGAAGGCCTGCCCATTGTAAGCATCGGCTTCGTGCCGGAGCATCAACCGCTCGAAACCAGCGAAATTCATCAAATTCTTCCGATCAGCCAGGATCAGCCCTACCACGCTTCCGGAGTGCGCGCCGCCATCGAACGGCTGTACGCCACAGGCCGGTATCAGGACATTCAGGTGGATGCGTCCGAGGTCGCGGGCGGCGTGGGAATCACCTTCATCACGAAAAGCAGTTGGTTTGTCGGCCATGTAGGCGTCGAGTCGGATGTCTCCGAACCCCCCGGTGCCGGGCAGATTGTGAGCGCTTCCGGCTTCGACCTGGGCGTCCCTTTCGACCCCTCTCAACTTTCCACCGCCGAGGGTAAAATCCGCAAACTGCTGACGGAAAACGGTTACTTCAATCCGGAGGTCTACCACCGGCTCGATTACGACGCCTTCTACCAGCAGGTGAGAATTACCTTCGTGATCTCGACCGGAAAGCGAGCCCATTACGACACTCCGGCGATCACCGGCGATACGTCGGTCCTGACGGAGAATGAGATCGATAAGGCGACCCGCTGGCACAGGTTTCTGCTCCCCGGCTACCGTGGGATCACCGGGAATCGCACGCGCTCGGGCATCGATCGCATCCGGCTCAAATATCAGAACGCCAATCGTCTGCTGGCGACGGTGACGCTCGACAGTCTGGACATAGAGGAGAGCCCACCGCGGCCATCCGGGCCGCAACCACAAAAGAAGAAAGGCGCTCCCCGCGCGGAGCCGCACATCGCCGTGAACCCCGGCGGCATCGTGGACGTGGAAGTACGGGGCGCCACGGTAGGCCGCAAGACTTTGAAAGAGAACGTGCCCGTATTCGAGGAGCACACGGTCGACGCCGATCTGCTTGCGGAAGGCGCGAATAACCTCCGCGATTATTTCCAGACGCGAGGCTACTTCGACGCCGACGTTGATTTCAAGCAGCAACAGATCCGGGACGGGAAGCTGCAGATCGACTATATAGTGACGCCGGGCGCGCATCATCGCTTTGTTTATCTGCAGATCGACGGGAGTAAGTACTTCGATCTCAATACCCTCCGCGAGCGGATGTTTCTGCTTCCGAAGTCGTTCGAGTTCCGCAACGGCCGCTACAGCGACGCTCTGCGCAAGCGCGATGAGCGGACCATCGCCGACCTTTATAAGTCGAACGGCTTTCGCGACGTTAAGATCGCCTCGCGCACGGTTGACGATTATAAGGGAAAGAAAGGCGACGAGGCGGTCTTTTTCACCATTGAAGAGGGGCCCCAGTACAAAGTCGCCGCGCTCCAGATCGTCGGCACGCGGAAGCTCAACATCGCGAAGACGCTGGACTCGCTCAATTCGCAAACCGGCCAGGTCTTCAGCGAATTCGATGTCGCCACCGACCGTGAAACCATCATCGCCGAATACGGAAAGAACGGCTTTCAGAACGCCTCGGTCGAGTGGGATACGCAGCCGGGCCCGCTGCCTTACACAGTGGATCTGCGCTTCACCATCGATGAAGGCGAGCGGCAGTTTGTCCGCCAGATCGTCGCGACGGGGCTCGAAACCACCCGCCCGGCGCTGGTTCAGAAACGCCTCGATCTGAAGCCCGGCGATCCGCTGTCGCAGGCCGCCATGGCGGATACGCAGCGCAAACTTTACGATCTCGGCATCTTCGCGCAGGTCAACATGGCGATTCAGAATCCCGACGGAGACGAGGACCAGAAGAACGTTCTCTACGATATCGAAGAAGCCAGACGCTATTCCATCACCACCGGATTCGGCGCGGAATTTGCCCGCATCGGCAGCGGCAACGCGCTCACGGATCTTTCCGACCCCGGCGGCGCCACCGGCTTCAGCCCCAGGGTCACGCTCGACATGACCCGGCTGAATCTGCTCGGCACGGGCCAGTCGGTGACGTTTCAGAGCCGCCTGTCCACGCTGCAGAAGCGCGCGTCGATCAGTTATTTCATTCCCCGCGTCTTCGATCTGACGAAATTCGACGCCACGCTTTCCATCCTCTACGACGACACGCACGACGTGAATACCTTCCGGGCCATTCGGCGGGAGGCTGCGGGGCAGATCGTCGAACATTATTCGAAGTCGGTCACCATGTTCTACCGCTTCAGTTACCGGAAGGTCGACGTCTCGGATCTCGCCATCAATCCGGAACTGGTGCCGCTGATCGCCCAGTCGGTTCGCGTCGGATTCGGTTCGTTCAACCTGGTGCAGGATCGCCGCGACGACCCGGTCGATCCGCACAAGGGAATTTACAATACCGTCGATGTGGGTCTCGCGACCAAAGCCTTTGGATCGCAGACCAGCTTCGCCCGCGTGCTGGCCCGCAACGCTACCTACTACAAGCTCGGGCCCAGGCTGGTGCTGGCCCGCGAGACCCAGTTCGGCGTCGAGCCCGCCTTCAACGTTTCCGCTACCGCCGCGCAGAGCGCCGTCGAACAGGGCGATCCCATCCCGCTGCCCGAACGCTTCTTCGGCGGCGGCGGTACCACCCAGCGCGGCTTTCCTCAAAACCAGGCCGGACCGCGCGACTCTACCACCGGATTTCCGCTGGGCGGCTCGGCCCTCTTCTTCAACAACACGGAACTGCGCTTCCCTCTTTACGGCCCCAACGTCAACGGCGTGCTGTTCGAAGATGCGGGCAATATTTATTCGAATATCGGCCAGATGTCGTTCCGTGTCGACCAGCGGAATAACGAGGATTTCAATTACATGGTGCACGCGGCTGGAATCGGTTTGCGCTACCGGACGCCGGTCGGTCCGCTGCGCTTCGATCTTGCGTACAGTATTAATCCGCCGAAGTATAACGGTTTTCCGGGCAGCTACGTCCAGTTAGTGCAATGTTCGGAAGCCAACACGTGCCAGGCGTCGGAGCAGCAGATCAGCCATTTTCAATTTTTCTTCTCCATAGGGCAGGCCTTCTGACAGGGAAATCCCAAGGCGGCCGGTGGGGCAGATTTCCGATCTGCCCGCATCTCTTCTTCGCAGCGCTCTTGTTAACGCTGCCCGCACCCGGAGTCCTTGTAGACCGCGTCGCCATTGCTGCCGGGAATAAAGTCATCACCGACAGCGAAATCGACCTTCGTATTCGCCTGACCGCCTTTCAAAACGCCGAGAAATCCGTATTCACTCTCGAAGCTCGAAAGAAGGCCGCGCAATTACTCATCGATCAGAAATTAGTGGAACGCGAAATGGACGTGGGCCATTATCCCCGGCTGAGCGAAGACGCGCGCAAACAACTGTTCGCCGATTACGTAAAGGACGATTTCAAATCGGATACTGCGGCCATACGGCGCGCGCTGCTCGATTACGGCCTCACGGAGGACGATCTGGAAGCCGATCTGGCCCGCCAATCGGACGTGCTTACGTTTCTGAATCTGCGTTTTCGCCTGGCCGTGAGCGATCAGAATGCGCAGCTTGCCAACCAACGCGCGGATGCGGATATGAATGCCTGGATCGGAGACCAGCGCAAGCGCACGAAGATCGAATACCTGGAAAAGGAGCTGGCGCCTTGAGGCATTATCCGGCGGTGTCCCGCATGCGGCATCGCGTCTTTATATCCGCGGGCATCCTGGCCATCCTGCTGGGCGCCGTCGTCGGGATCGGTGTATGGACGGTGCGCAGCGGATGGCTGATCGAAAAAATCCGCCTGAGCCTGGCGGAACAAGCGGAGAAAGCCACTGGCGGGAAGATGGAACTGGGGGCGTTGCGCCTCGACTGGCGAACCCTCACCGTGGAGATCGATCGGTTGGTAATCCACGGGACGGAACCGGCGGGACAGGCCCCGCTGCTGGCGATCGATCGCGTTAAGGTATGGCTCCGCGTCGTCTCTCTGCTCCAGCGCGACGTCGGCATCGAGCGCATCGAGGCGGACCGGCCGCGCGCGCACCTGATCGTTCACACGGACGGCAATACCAATCTGCCGCAACCAAAAATAACGCGGAAGCCCGTCGCAGAAACCATTCTCGATCTGAAGATCGCGCAATTCGATTTGCGGGACGGCGCGATTCTCGAAGAGTCCGAGGGACGGCCGGCGCAGATGGTGCCGCTGAGCGCGCACGGCGAAAATCTGACCGCGCATGTGCTGTACGATCTGGCCCGGGCGCGGTATTCCGGCGACATCTCGCTCCAACCGCTGCATCTGGCGTGGAACGGCCTCGCGCCCGTGGACGTGTGGATCTCCGCCGGCGCGGCGATGGAGCGGAACCGGATCGTTTTATCAACCGCCCACGTGACGACCGCGGAATCCGCAGTCGACCTGAAGAATGCCGTACTCAATAACTTCCATGCCCCGGAAATCGCCGCGCAATATGACGCCACGATCTCGCTGGCGGAGGTCGAGAAAATTTTCAAACTCGACATAAGGCAGGCGGGCACCGTGATGGCGGCGGGCGAAGCGCACTTTGTGTCGCGCACCGATTATCGCGTCACTGGCGAAGCGCACGGCAGTGGTATCGCGTTCGACATTCTGCGCAATGTGGCATTTGCCGGGAATTTCGATGCGGGGCCGGAGAAGGTCCTCGTGAACGCTGCCCGCGTGAACGCCCTCGGGGGCCAGATCACGGCGTCGGGGGAGATTCGGGGCTTCGACGAGTTTCATGCCAATGGGAGACTGGAGCACTTCGATGGGAGGGAAGTTGCGGCGTTGGTTACGGCGCACCGGCTTCCCTACGATGGGTTGATCTCGGGGCCGTTCGAGGCCAGCGGCCGGCTGCGCGATCTGCGTCACGAAAGCATCTCGGTCGGCGCTCATTTGAGCATTGCTCCGGCGGGGCCCAGTGCGGTGCACGGGGACGTCGCCGTACATTATGATGCCGTGCGCGGGGACATCGCCGTACATTATGACGCCGCTGCACGGCGCATAGAACTCGGTCGATCATGGCTGGAATTGCCCCACACGCGCGTGGATGTCGCGGGGACGTTCGGCGAACGCCTGGGGGCCAGACTGGATCTCAAGCTCGAATCGCAGGATGCCGCCGATCTGATTCCGCTGTTCGATACGGCGTCGGGCGGCAAGCCCCTCGCCGTCACCTATAAGTCGCTGTCCTTTCTGGGCACGGTGAGCGGCGCATTGACCAATCCGCAGATTGCCGGGCATGCCGCGGTGGAAGACGTTCAGTACAGAGGGCAGCAGATCGAATCGATGGCGGGCGACTTTACGGCATCGGGGACCAATATCTCGGTACGGAATGGCGCGATCGTCTCGAACGGCATTCACGGGCGTGCCGATGGCTCCCTCGGCCTGACCGACTGGACGCCCGGCGCGGCGTCTCCCGTGGTTGCCCATGTCACCATCGCCAATGCCGACCTGACAAAGATCCTCGCACTGGCCGGCCATAAGGAAATCGAAATCAGCGGCAACCTGACGGCCACCGCGCAGATCGGCGGCACGCTGGGCGGTCCGCTCGGCGAGGCGGACCTGACGCTGAGCAAAGGATACATCTACGCGCAGCCTTTCGACTCCATCACGGGGCGCGCGCAATCGACCGGCAACAGCGCGCAATCGATCACGGGTCTGTTTATCTCCGGACCCAAACGCGTGAACATCAGCGCCCGCTTCGATCACGCGGGTACCCAATTCCCGGCGGGTCTGCTCGAATTGAATCTGACCAGCAATACGATGCCGCTGAATCAGATCGCGCTGGTGCGCCAGCGGCAACCCGACATCCACGGCTTCGGAGAATTCCATACCACTGGCACATTGCGCATCAGCCATGATGCAAAACACCAGATCCAGTTCGATTTGCTGGATCTGACCGCCGATGCCTCGGCTAATGGCATCGAACTGGAGGGGCGTAATCTGGGCGATGCCCATTTCACCGCGCAGACGAAGAATGGCTTCGTGACGGCGCGTTTCGATTCGAACGCGGCGAAGGCCGTCATCCACGGCGAAGGCACTATGGAGCTTGCCGGCGATTATCCCGTGAACGGAAAGTTAACTTTCAGCGACGCCGGACTGAACGCTCTGGCGGCTCTGATCGTTAAAGAGGAGGACGCGAGGAATCTGAATTTCGACGGCAGCGCGCAAGGGGACGTGACACTCGCCGGCCCGGCCAGGGATCCGGCTCGCCTGACCGCCACCATGAACATCGCGCGCGTGGAAGTGAAGCCGCTTCCCGGCACGGAACTGGCGCGGACACTGCCCAATTTCGCGCTGACCAACGACGGGCCCGTGCGGATGGCGCTGACCACGTCGTCGATGCGCATCGAGAGCGCCCGCTTCAAGGCGCCGCAGACCGACCTCACGATCGATGGCACGATGGCATTCACACAGCGGGCGCCGCTCGATTTTCGCGTGCGCGGGGAGGTGAATCTGGCGCTCGCCGGTACGATCAACCCCGACTTGACGTCTTCGGGCGCGCTCACCCTCAACGCCACGGTGCGCGGCGGATGGCGTACGCCCGATTTTTCCGGCAGCGCGGCCCTCCACAACGGCAACTTTCACTATGCGCAGTTTTCCAACGGCTTGACCAACGCCAACGGCACGATTGTCTTCAACGGCTCGCGCGCCAATATTGAATCGTTCACCGCGGAATCGGGCGGAGGAAAGGTGGATGCCGGCGGATTCGCGGCGATCGCTAACGGGCTGCTTGCGTTTCGCATCGAGACCCGGACGCATGGAGTGCGCGTGCGTTACCCCGAAGGCGTCAGCTCCATCTCCGACGCCGCGCTCACCTTCGCCGGCACGTCCCAGCGCAGTGAGGCTTCGGGCGTGATCACGGTGCATCGCGTGGCGATTAACCCCCGCGCCGATGCCGCCACAATTCTCGCCGCCACCGTTTCGCCTGTGCAGACCTCCGCCCCGAAGAGCGGCCTGATCGCCAACGTGAACCTCGACATTCAGGTTGAGACGGCGCCCGATGTGGAGTTCGAAACCAGCGTGGCGCAAAGCATTCAGGCCGACGCCAATCTGCGCGTGCGCGGCACCGCGACCAATCCGGCGTTGCTGGGGCGCATCAATATAACGCAGGGCGATCTGCTTTTCTTCGGCAACAAATATTCCATCAACCAGGGTTCGATTTCGTTTTTCAATCCGGCCCGGATCGATCCGATTCTCAACATCGATCTGGAAACCAGGGCGCGGGGCGTGGACGTGATTCTCACGGTTTCGGGACCGCTGAACAAACTGAACGTGAACTACCGATCCGATCCGCCCCTGCAGTTTTCGGATATTGTAGCGCTGCTCGCGACCGGGCGCTCTCCCACGGATCCGTCGCTCGGATGGGGCGTTACCGGACCGTCGACGGGCTTTCAGGATCTGGGTGCGTCGGCGCTGCTCGACGCGGCCATCGCGAACCCCTCGAGCGATCGCCTGCAGCGCTTCTTCGGAGTGAGCCGGATCAAGATCGATCCGCAATTGACCGGCGTCACGGGAAGCCCGGAGGCGCGGCTGACCGTTGAGCAGCAGGTGACGCCGGAGCTCCTGTTCACCTACATCAGCGACGTCTCGAGCACCAGTACGCAGCTCTTCCGCGTGGAGTGGTCGTTCAACCGGCAGTGGTCGGCCATTCTGATCCGCGAAGAAAACGGCTACGTAGGCCTGGACTTCGCCTTCAAAAAGCGCTTCAAGTAATGTGGGACAGGCGCTTCCGCCTGTCCATTGCTATTCTTCTGAATTGATCGAAAACGCCAAGCTGGCGCTCCGCCTCTACGTGCAACCCGGCGCCGCCATGAGCGAAATACTGGACCGCGGCAGCCTGCTGTTCGCGAGCCTCGCCGTGCTGGCGATATCGCTCGCGCTCCCGTTCCCTTTCCGCTTTTACACGCCCCTGCTCATCCTGGCGGTGGTCTACGTGCCCGGCGTTCTGCTGCTCGTCCAGCTATTGGGGCGGCTCGGCGGCGGATTCGGCATGGTCTTCCGGCGCGATTACGCGCCGCTCCTGACCTGCACGGCCATGGCATGGACGGCGGCGAATCTGCCCTTGTGGCTGGCCCTGCGCGTCGCTCCGCAGCCGCTTTATTTGCCCGTCGCCGGTGCGGCGTACCTGTATTTTCTGTTCCTGATGTTCTTCGTGGTGCGCACGGTTTCCGGCGCCGGGAACGGCGTTTCCATCGCGGTGGTTTCGTTATCCTGGCTCCCGTTACTGGCTGCCGCGTTCCTGTGGGGGCCGCTGCGATTTGTGTTTGGATGGATTGCCTCCCCGTTCTTCCTGTTCTTCGCGTATTACTATCTCGGTGGAGAAATCGGTAATCTGGGCGCGGGCCTGCGCAGCCGTCAGAGCTTTTATCGCACCCTGCAGGCGGCCGCCGTGAATCCGCACGATGCCGGAGCGCAGTATCAGCTCGGGCTCATGTACCAGCAGCGGCGCGAGCTTACGAAAGCGAGCGAGCGCTTCCGCGCGGCCGTGGCCATCGATCCCGGCGAGACCGGCGCGCATTTCCAGTCAGGACGCATCGCGCGGGAGCAGGGGCGTCTGCAGGATGCGTTGGGCCATTTCCAGACCGTGCTCGACCAGGACACGAGCTTCCAGCAGAGCGAAATCCTGCGTGAGCTCGGTGCGCTCTACATCGGCGCCCGCCAATTCAACCATGCATGGGACGAACTGGCGGTCTATGTGGAGCGGCGCCCGTACGATCCGGAGGGTCTGTTCTACGCCGGCCAGGCGCTGGAGGGAGCGGGCAAGACGGCGGAAGCGCGCGAAATGTACGCCCGCGTGGTGGAAGCGGTGCGCACGGCCCCGCGCTACCGCCAGGCAACGGTAGCAAAGTGGAGCCGCCTCGCGCAGAAACAGATGCGCAGGCTGGGTTAGAAATCCCCAATCCTGGCGCCGCTACCACGCGTCGCGATTCGTAATGCTCACGCGGAACACTGGCTTAACACGCTCGGCTTCTTCCATCTGATAAGTCTGCGCGGTTTTCGCGGGATCGTAATCGCGCCACAGCCAGGTGAGGGATTCCGGCAGATCCATGGCTCCCTGCGCGATGGCGTGCATGCTGACGCCGAAACGAAAATGGAAATCGTACTGTTTGATTTTCAGGCTGTTCGCCAGCTGAATATTATTGAGCGGCCAGCTTCCCGGGGGACCTTCCTGATCGTCGGCGCCGTCGGACATCCACACGCGTAAATTCTTTTTGACGCCGCGCCGGACGTTGTAGGGAACAATATAGCCGCCGTCCTGATTCTTTTCCGGGTGCCACTGAATTCCGCTGTAACTGCCGATGTGCGACAGCACGCGGCTGAATTGATCGGGGTAATACCAAGCGACGTTGAAGGCGCAGATCGCTCCCGACGACGCGCCCGCTATGGCTCGCGAATAAGCGTCGTGCCGGATCTTGTACGTCCTCTCGACATCCGCCAGCACCTCGTCGAGATACTTGCCGTAACGGTCCGACACGGTGTCGTACTCGATGCTGCGCATGGCCCGCGCTTCGCCCCCTGTGCCGGGCTGGATCAGCACATGCACCATGGGCGGAATCTGCTTCTTCGCCACCAGGTTATCCGAAACGATCTGCAGCCGGAGGCGCAGCAGATCCTGATTGCCGACGATGGTTTCACCATCCTGCCATACCATGAGCGGCGCGCCGTTGGTGAGGTCGGCGCCCGGGTTCACGTAGACCCAATAGTTGGACGACATGCCGGGATACACTTTGCTTGCCAGCGTTTTTCGCTCGCTCAGCTTGCCGCGCGGGACTCCAGGAATCGGATAGGAATCCGGGTTATAACCGGCCACCTGATAGGCGCCGATCTCCTTTCCCGCGCCGAAATAATGATATTGATGCGTGGTGCCGAGCCGAAGCCGCTTGATCAGATACCAGTAATTCGAGCCCGGTACCTGCTTCATGGGGACGGCCGGCTCTCCGTCGATGACCACCGTCGCGGGCGATGCGCTTTCGACCGCGAAAAAGAATTCCTGGCCCCACACGGCGACGCCGTCGCGTCCGCCCAATTCCGGAATGCGATTGCCCCACTCGTCCTTGCGGTCGAGGAGTTCTTTGAGCCGTGGAGAATCCCCGCGCGCCGCGTCAATCAGTTCCTGCAGCGGGTGCGTCTGGCCGAAGAGACCAGCGGCTGCGAGCAAAAGAAAAATCGGAAGTCGTTTCATGCCGGGAAGTCGTTTCATGTCGATTTGCATGACACTATATCGCAGTAAACTGCGTTAGAGTGGATTCCATGCCCAGGAAAAGCTCTGTAGGCCGCCGCAGTTTTCTGCGCAACGCCGCCGCGAGCGCAGCGGGATTAGTCGCCGTCAAACCACCCATCGCCATGGCCCAGGAGGCGGCTCTGAAGGCGGAGGCGCCTGTGCGCGTCGGCGCCGACTTCATGGTGGACGTGATCAAGACGCTCGGCATCGAGTACGTTGCGGCCAATCCTGGGTCGAGTTTTCGCGGCCTGCAGGAGTCTTTAATCAATTACGGGGGCAATAAGAATCCCGAGTGGCTTACTTGTTGTCACGAAGAATCGTCGGTCGCCATGGCGCACGGTTACGCGAAGATCGAGGGCAGGCCCATGATGATCATGGCGCACGGAACCGTGGGCCTGCAGCATGCTTCGATGGCGATCTACAACGCGTATTGCGATCGCGTGCCCGTTTACATCGTGCTCGGCAATATTCTCGATATCAATTACCGGCGCGGCAATGCCGAGTGGGTCCACAGCGTGCAGGATGCCGCCGCCATGGTGCGCGATTACACGAAATGGGACGACACGCCCATCACGCTCAGCCACTTCGCCGAATCCGCCGTGCGCGCTTACCAGATTGCCATGACGCCGCCCTGTGAGCCGGTAGTGCTGGTGGCCGACGGCGCTCTGCAGGAAGAGCCGATCGCGGAGAAGAATCTGCGTATCCCGAAGATGGTGCTGAGCGCGCCGCCGCAGGGAGAATCGAACGCTGTCAGGGAAGCTGCACGGATGCTGGTGGCTGCCGAAAATCCGGTGATCGTGGCCGGACGTGTTGCTCGCACTCCGAAGGGCGTGGAGCTTGTGGTGGAGCTGGCCGAGACCCTGCAGGCGCCGGTGCGCGACCAGCGCCTGCGCATGAATTTCCCCACGCGCCACCCGCTCTCGACCAGAGCCGGGCTCGCCGATGCCGACGTGATTCTGAGTCTCGAAACGCAGGACCTGTGGAGCCTGATGCACGCGCAAACCGGCCTGAACCGCTACGGCATGGAGTCGCATGCGACCACGCTGCCGGGCGCGAAGCTCATCAATATTTCGGCCGTGGAATTGAATCACAAATCGAACTATCAGGATTTTGGACGGCTGAACGAATCCGATTTATCCATTACCGGAGATGCCGAAGCGACGCTGCCCGCGCTGATCGAAGAGATCAAGCGGCAGCTTACGCCCGACCGCAGGCGAGCCCTGGCGGACAGAGGCGCGAAGACTGTGGAAGAGATTCGCAAGGCCCGCGAGAAGGACCGCGAACTGGCTGCCGTCGGCTGGGATGCCAGTCCCATCACGACGGCGCGGCTCTCGGCCGAACTGTGGGCTCAGATCCGCAATGAAGACTGGTCGCTCGCCTCCAACGAGGTCTTCATAAGCTCGTGGCCGGGACGTCTGTGGGATTTCAAGAAGCACTATCAATACATCGGCGCGCAGGGCGGAGCGGGCATTGGCTACGGAGCCCCGGCGGCCGTGGGCGCGGCGCTGGCCAACCGCAAACATGGGCGCATTACGGTGAACATCCAACCCGACGGCGATCTGAATTACGCGCCCGGCGTGCTCTGGACCGCTGCCCATCACCGCATTCCATTGCTCACCGTGATGCATAATAATCGCGCGTACCATCAAGAGCGAATGTATTTGCAGTTGGTGGGCAATAAGCTCGACCGCGGCGTGACCATGTCCGATGTCGGCACCGCGCTGACCGATCCGAACATCGATTACGCTTCGATAGCCAAAGGCTATGGCATGTACTCGGAAGGTCCGATCGCCGATCCCAAAGAACTGGGTCCGGCCATCCGCCGCGGCCTCGAACGCGTGAAAGCCGGCGAGCCTGTGTTGATCGATGCCATCACACAGCCGAGATAGGAGCTTCGAATCATGATGCAGCGTCCAATCATCTTCGCGTGGTTCGTTCTCGCCTTCGCCGCGTTGGCCCAGACGAAGCCTGGCGACGTTGAGAACGGCAAGCGCCTGTATATGAAAAACGGCTGCTACCAGTGCCACGGTACGGTCGGCCAGGGTGGAGCGGCCGCCGTTGGAGGACAGGCTGCACCGCGGCTCGCGCAAACGAAGCTGCCGCTCATCGGCTTCATCGCGTATGTGCGAAATCCGCCATCGGGCGAGATGCCTCAGTATCGCGCCAAAGTGATGTCGGACCAGGAACTGGCCGACGTCTACGCGCACATCAAGACGTTCCCCGAGCCGCCGCCGGTCAAGAGCATACCGATGCTGAATCAATAGTATGGCGATCGGCACAAAACTCGGCCCCTACGAGATCGTCTCGCTGATCGGCAAAGGCGGCATGGGTGAAGTTTGGCGCGCGCGCGATCCGCGGCTGGGGCGCGATGTCGCGATCAAGATTTCCGACCGGCAGTTCACCGACCGCTTCGAACGCGAGGCCCGGGCCATCGCGGCCCTGAACCATCGCAACATCTGCACGCTCTACGACGTCGGGCCGAATTACCTGGTCATGGAGTTCATCGAAGGTCCCACCCTGGCCGATCGCATCAGGCAGGGTCCGCTCCCGCTCGAAGAAGCTCTCGCCATCGCCAGCCAGATTGCCGACGCGCTCGAAGCCGCGCACGAAAAGCCCATCGTGCATCGCGATCTGAAACCGGCCAACGTCAAAATCCGCCCCGACGGTTCCGTCAAAGTGCTCGATTTCGGTCTGGCCAGGCTGGCGGAGGAAGTCGAGGTCACTTCCGATTCGCCGACCATGCTGCCGGGCACGCAGGTGGGCGCGATCCTGGGCACCGCGGGATACATGAGTCCCGAACAGGCGCGCGGCAAGCCGGCCGATAAGCGCGCGGACATCTGGGCCTTCGGCGTCGTTTTGTGGGAGATGATCGCGGGCCAGCGCCTGTTCGAAGGCGAGACGGTTCCGGACACCTTGGTCGCCATTATTAAAGACGAGCCGGATTGGCAGCTCATGCCGCCGAGCGTGCGCCGGCTGATGCGGGCTTGCCTGCAAAAAGATCCGAAGAACCGCCTGCAGGCGGTCACCGACGCGAAGTTGCTTCTGGACAACGAGACCGTCGAAACCCCTGGACCTGCGGCTACAAGCCGCGGCTGGCCCTGGATCGTGGCAACGGCGGTATTGCTCATAGCCGCGCTGGGCCTGGGTTTTATCGCCTGGCGCTACTACGCCGCCGAACCGCAGGTGCTGCGCATGACCTTGCAGACGCCGGAGAAGGCGCAGATCGGCACCTACTTCGACATCCCCATGATTTCGCCCGACGGCCACCGTGTGGCCTTCCCGGCCGTGGTCGACGGGAAGCGTGCATTGTGGCTGCGCGACCTCGATGGGCTCAGCGCCCGCCTTTTGCCCGGCACGGACGGCGCCACGTTGCCGTTCTGGTCGCTCGACAGCCGCTGGGTGGCGTTTTTTACCCCCGGCCAACTGAAAAAAATCGACGTAACCGGCGGACCGGCGCTGACCGTGTGCGACGTTGTCAGTGGCCGCGGTGGTACCTGGAATAAAGAGGGCCTGATCGTCTATGGAATACTCGGCGGCGGCTTGTTCCGCGTCCCGGCCGCGGGCGGAACTCCCACGCCCCTGGACGAGATCGACCATGCCGCGTCCGAGATCCATCATCGCGCCCCGTGGTTCCTCCCCGATGGCCGCCATTTCCTCTATACGGCTCGCAACAGCGATCCCCAGAAGACGCGGATCTATGTGGACAGCATCGATGCCAAACCCGGCGTCAACACCCGGCGCGAGGTTGTGGCCGCCGCTTCCAACGCAGTCTACGTTCCCCCGTCCCGTGCCGGGCTGTTTGGCGACGGCGGTTATCTGCTCATCGCACGGGAGCACACGTTGATGGCCCAGCCCTTCGATGCCGCCAACGCCCGTACCACCGGAGACGCCGTGCCCGTAGCCGAACAGGTGGATTACATTTCGAATGCTAACCAGGGCCAATTCTCCGCATCGCAGAACGGCATCCTGGTCTACACCTCGGGCGCTTCCGCCGGCGGAACCGTGCAGCTGACCTGGTTCGACCGCACGGGCAAGCCCGACGGTACAGTAGGAACTCCCGGCCCGATTGACTGGGCTTCGATCTCGCCCGACGGCTCAACGGTGGCTGCCGACCGCATGGATGCCTCGGGCGCTCGGGACATCTGGCTGCACGACCTGAAGCGCGGCACGGCATCGCGCTTCACCTTCGGGCCACGCAGCCACGAATACCCCCTGTGGTCTCCGGACGGAAGCAGAATCGCCTTCTATTCGCTGGGGGGTGCACAGAGGAAACCTTGGCAGAAACCCGCCAGCGGCGTGGGCCAGGAAGAGGCGATGGATAAGGACAAAGACCAGCGCAACCACCGCGTGGACGACTGGTCGCGCGATGGCCGCTATCTGATCGAAGAGGCAATCGATCCCAAAACCAGAAACGACATCTGGGTGTTTCCCACCTTCGGGGACAAGAAACCGTTCCCTTACATCAATACAGAGTTTCAGGAAACCTACGCCAAATTGTCTCCCAACGGCCAGTTTCTGGCCTATGCTTCCGACGAATCCAAACGCAACGAAGTGTACGTGCAGACCTTCCCCGAGCACGGCGGCAAGTGGCAGATCTCGACCGGAGGCGGCAACTTCCCCGTCTGGAGCCGCGATGGCCGCGAACTCTACTTCATCTCGGCCGACAACAAGCTGATGGCAGCCGAAGTGAAAGCCAACGGCGCGAAGTTCGAAGCCAGCGTTCCCAAGCCGCTCTTCGAAGTTCGCCAGGCAGCCCAGTTCGACGTGAGCAAAGACGGCCGCTTCCTCATCCACGTCCCTCAGGACCAGTCCGCCACCAACGTCCCCCTCACTGTGGTCGTCAACTGGCAATCCGCCCTCAAGAGGTAATCCAATGTCCGACGAAGCACCCGCCAGCATCTTTTCGCTTGATATTGAACGTGCTGGCAGCGCTGCCATCGTGCGATGCCACGGCCGATTGGTGGCGGGAGTCTGCGATTTTCTCTACATCGAGGTCAGCCGGCTGCTCCCGGACACCAAACGAATCGTCCTCGACCTGACCGACCTTACCCACATGGACAGCATGGGCCTCGGCACGGTAGTTCGCCTGTGGGTTTCGTGCCGGCCGGCGGGCAGCGCCCTTGAACTAATTAATCTGGGCAGGCGCGTTCGGGAGATGCTGGGGGTTACCAATCTCCTGTCGGTGTTCACAGTCATTGGGGAAACCGGCATCAAGATGCCCTGACCGGAGAACTACGCTGCGGCACCACAAGTCCTGACGTTAAAGACCTGTCTTCTTTGGGAGCCCACCGTCCGGTCGTGACGCCACCCGATTCTTTTCAGTGCGGCGAGCACACGCCGCGCCCTGGCCGAGGGCCAGGAACTCATGCGGCAACGTCGAACGTGGCATCCGCCGAATCGGGAGGCAATTCGGCGCGGGCGATGCGGTCGAGAAGAATCTCGCGAGCCGCCGACTGAGCTCGTTGAACGGCGTCCTGTTTGGAGTTGCCGTACAGGAGGACGTTCAGCTCCGGAACTTCGGCGATCCAGCGGCCGTCGACTTCCTGTTCGAGCTCAATCGTGAGCCTCATAGCCACAGCCTAGCATCTATCGTGAAGGACGCTGTCGACAGAGATCGGGCAGGCCGGACGCCCGGCCCACTTTGCGGCTACGCTACGCGCGGACTCGCCGCCGAGTGCCAGGCGAAGAACTCCCGCATCTGCTCTTTCCCCATATACCGGCTCAAAATCTCCGGCGGGGTCTCCCGCAGATCCACCATCACAAACCCATCCAGCGTATTGGCAAACTGGGGATCGACACTAAACGCCAGCAGCTTGCCGCCCAGCTTCAGATACTGCTTCACGAGTATGGGAATGCCCTTGCCGTCGGGCTCGATGTCGGCAATGGGCCCCGTGAGATCGTCGACATCCGGCAGCAGCGAGCAGAGCGCCTCCAATTCCCACTTCTGCACGAAATTGCCGCGCAACGGCCGGCGCGCTTTGACGAATCCCGCGCCCGGATGCGACGCGTGCTTCTCGAAATAGCGCACCATCAATTCCCGCGAAGTCTTCGAATATCGATTGCTGACGCTTACGGCGCCGATCAGCGTGGAATATTCGGGGCGCTGTGCCACATACGCGCCGATCCCTTTCCATAACATCAGCAGCGGCGTGTAATGCCGCTGATATTCGGGCCGGATGAAGGAACGCCCCATCTCGAGGGCCGGCCCCAGCCCTTCGAGGAAGCCGCCGCTGAAGCGGAACAGCGAATCCGTGTAGAGGCCTTTGTGCCCGAAGCGTGCCAGCAGGCGAGGCACGTCGCCGACCCGGTAAGCGCCCACGATCTCGCATTTCCGGGAATTCCACACGAACAGGTGCAGATAGTGCGGATCGAAGCGGTCGAGATCGCTCGGCGCCCCCGTTCCTTCCCCGGCGGCTCGAAAAGTCACTTCACGCAGACGGCCGATCTCCTGCAGCGCCAAAGGGATCTGCCAGGATTCCGTCATGTAAACCGAATGCTCCGCCGTGGTTTCGAGCAGACACCGCGCGGGCAGTCCGGCGATCTCTCGCGCCAGAAGTTCCGCGGGGATGGCGGCGGCAATCGGGGACGATACGTCGCTGGGCTGGTCCGGCGCGGCGTTATGCCGGGCGAGCGGAACCGGACGCCGGGCCAGAAGATCGGTGCGCAGGCGCAGGTAGCGAGTGGCCGCCTGGTCGTCCGGCAGAGCGCGCATCCGCGAGGGGTCGATCACGCCGCCGATTCCCACCTCCACCACTTTGCCGCGCTTGTTCAGCAATTCCGCCGGCAGCGCCGCCGTGCGCAGACGCGCATTCACCATTCCCAGCATTTGAAAAGGAATGCTGTTGGCCCCGTTCACGAATACGGGAAGCGCCTTCGCGCCGGTGATGCGAACCAGCCGGGCCGCAGTGCTGTGCCATTCGGGGTCGCGAATCGCGCCGGCCCGAAAATCGAAATGAGCCACTTCACCGGCCGGGAATATCACCAGCAGCCCGCCGTTCCGGACATGCGCCAGCGCTTGCCTGAGGGCGCGTCCATTGGCGTGCCGCGATTCGGGCCGGTCGAAGGGATCGATGAAAATACAGACCGGCGCGAGCTCCGGAAGTTCACCCAGCAGATGGTTGGTGACGATGCGCGTATCGGGACGCACGCGGGAAAACAGATCCACCAGGATCATGCCGTCGAGGATCCCGAAGGGGTGGTTCGAAACCACGATCACGGGTCCCGACGAAGGAATCTTTTTCAGATCTTCGGCCGAAACGTTCACCGTGACATCGAGTTCGTGGAGCAGGTCGCCGGCGAGCGGCCGCTCCGATCTCGCGTGTTCATACAAGCGTTCCAATTTATCGAATTGAAACAGGCGATTCACCGCGCCCGCCAGCGGACCCGGCAGGCGCCTGGATGGCAGCGAAGAGAATGGCACACCCTAACCTTAATGCCGAATCGGGTTCAAACTGATGAACGCGAGGTTTCGATTTCGTTGCACGGGATAGCAGCGGACCCGGTACTACCGGAGGAAGCGGGCCATGCCGAAGGTGAGCAGCGCGACGAAAATGCGCGCCATGGGAACGCGGGGCTTCCTGTTGTCGGGCGCGCCATTTCCGGAGGTGGCCTGATACCGCACGGCCTGGGTGAGTTCGTTCTGAAACGACTCGGGATGGGCGCCAATCCTGGTCACAGGCACTGGCTGCGTTTGGGCCTGCGCAACCTTCGCAGCCTCGCAGAGACGCTCCACCGAGCCGATCAGCCGGTGCAGATTCGCGTCCGCCGCTTGCGCTCCCTGCCGCAGCACGGTAATCGATGCGGATTGCTCGGCGAGAGTTCTCTCGAGAGCGGAAATGCGCTCGGTTATCTTCTGGTCGATGGCCTCCTCGAGGCTCTCCAGATTCTGCCTCTGTTGGGCATCCAGTCCGGTGCGGAGACTCGCTTCGAAGCCGGCCATCCGCGGATTCAGAATCGCTTCCACCGCCGGCGGAATCTCGTCGCGCAGCTGAACAAACCGGCTGTCCGCGATTTCGGCCTGCGCGGCCAGGCGCCGGTCCGTCTCGTCAACCTCGGCGCGCAGTTCCCGCAGAGCCGACTCCTGTTCCGTCAGGCGGCGATCGAAATCGGCAGCGGCCTGGGTGGGTCGGTTTTCGAGAGCTTCAAGCCGGGCTTCGGCGCGGTCGAAGCGGTCGAACAACGGCTCCAGATGGAGGATGCGATCCTCCGGTTGAGCGGTGCGGAGCAAACTAAGGCGGCTTTTGAGCGTGGCGCTCAGGCCGAGGCCCACGCCGGTACCCGCGGCAATCGCGATTCCTTTGAGGATTCTGCCCATGTCGGCGCCTTTTCCCCGAGTATACCGTGGTATGGCAACAGAGTTGCTCTCGTTCCCCCGCGGAGGCACAGTGCCCCTATGCTTTATTGGGCTTTCACGTTTCTCTTCATCGCCATCATCGCCGCCATCTTCGGTTTTGGAATCGTGGCGGCAGCGGCGGCGGGTATCGCCAGAATACTGTTCGTTTTGTTTCTGGTCTTATTCGCGATCAGCCTCGTGATGCACTTCGGCAGGCGCGTTTAGTTTTCCGCGCTACGGGAAAACGCGACCGGCGCATCCGCCTGTATCCGCCGGGTGGCCAGCTCGTAAATGCCGAAAAGCGCGCCGGAGAATAACAGGTCGCCTGCCAGAGTCCTTCCCCAGAAGGGTAAGGCTGCTGCATAGCACGTCAGGAGCCCGGAGAAGGTCCGCGCGTAAACCGGCTGACTCGCCGCGGAACCTGCAACCCAGACGGCGAGGTTAGTGAAAACGAAGAACTGCAGGCTGCAAAGAAACGCCGCGGCGCCCACGCGGATGGGAGTAACGCGCGGCAGCAAACGCCGTCCGATCGACACGCTCAGCACAAAGCATGCATAAATTACCGGCGAGATTTTTGTGAATCCGCCCACGAAGGGATCCGTAATGGCCATCACGGCCAGCGGGAGCAGGTAGGCAAGCGCCCCGGAGATTTTCGAACCCGCAAAGAGGCACGATCCCCCGAGCGGTGTCAGATTCGGCGCATGCGGTATTAGACGCCCCAGGGCGCCGAGGACCGTAAGCCCGATGGCAAGACTGCGAGATTCTTTTTGCTTCTGCATTGCTGTCTCCTTATGTTACCGCCTGTGAGGATGCCTGGTTCGGCTCCCACAGGATTTCCGGCACGCCCAGCCGGTGACTGGCCCAGCGGCTCCAGACAAAGAAGGCGTCGCTCAGGCGGTTGAGGTACTTCAGAATTTCAGGATCCGCTTCCCCGCGGCCGGCCAGCGAGACGCAGATGCGCTCGGCGCGGCGGCAGACTGTTCTGCAAACATGCAGCTCGGCGTTGAGACGGCACCCGCCCGGCAGTACGAACGAGCGCAACGGCGGGAGCGATTGGTTCATCCAATCCATTTCGCGCTCCAGTTGCTCCGATTCGGCGGCCGTGATGCGCGCCTGGCGGGGATGAATATCTTCGGGTAAAGTCGCCAGAATGGAACCCGCATTGAACAGCTCGTGCTGCACGCGCCGCAGGATTTCGGCCAGTTCGGCGACGGCCGACTCGCTCGCCGATTCCCGCGCCAGCCCCACAAAGCTGTTCAGTTCGTCGATGGTCCCGTAGGCTTCAATACGAAGATCGTCTTTGGGCAAGCGCTGCCCGCCGGCGAGACTGGTCTCTCCGGTGTCCCCGCGCCTCGTATAGACGCGGTTGATGGCCAGGCGCGGTGGGTCGAAAGATTTATCGGGCACGCGCCAGACTCCACTTGACCCCCGCCACCACGGTCAGAAATGGCGAGGGGTAGCCGTAGACTTCCTCGTAATGATCGTCGAGCGCGTTACGCACATTGGCGTAGACCGTCAGGTTGGCGCGTACCCGGTAATTCACGTTGATCCCGATATTCTTATATCCATGGTCCCAGAAGAGCCCGGCATAGGCGCCGTAGTTGGGCTCAACGTCCAGGTCGCGGCCGCGAAAGTATCCGGTAATATTGGCGTCCATCTTGCCGTAGTGAACGGTTACCACCGCCGAACCCGATTGCTTCGGGCGACGCAGCAGCGGCTGGCCGAGATAAAAATACTGCTGCACCAGCCCGATTCCTCCATCGAGCGAGAGTACTTCGGATTCGAGCCACGTGTAGCTTGCTCTCGCCGACAACCAACTCAGGTGCATGGGCCGGAACTGAGCGCTGACCTCAGCGCCTTCCGCCTTCGAATTCGCCAGATTATCGGTAGAGTAATACGAAAGCTCCGAAAGCGATCCGCCCAGCCCGACAATCAGATCTTTGTAACTATTGTGAAACCAGGTCGCATCCAGAGACAGACGGTCGTTCAGGAAGCGCTGCTCGATTCCGATGTCGTAACTTACCGTAACTTCCGGCTTCAGCGCGGGGTTATTCGTGAACGCCAGATCGGATCCGCCGGGCGGCCGGATACCTGTCCCGAAGGACGCATGCAGACGCTCGTGTCCCGGCAAAGAGTAAGCGCCGGAGATCTTCGGATTCAGTTTGGTATCGGTATGCGAGAAGAACGTGGGGCGCGGCGGATAGTTATAGACATCTCCCGGCACCAGCGGATTCCGATAAATCTCTTCGCGCAATCCCGCGTTGATATAGAGGTTCTGAAAGGTAAAGCGGTTCTCCCAATAGATTCCTCCATCGTCCCGGCGCAGTGGAAACTCGGTGGAATTCGAATCCGTCAGATAGGTGTTCTTCATCTCTTCGCGCTGGAACGAGTAACCTCCCGCCATGGTCCAGTGGCTGAAGACCGAGTAAGTGGCGCGTGCATCGGCATAGGCGCGAACGTCTTTGTTGAAGCTATCGCCGTAGGGGCTGATATAGAAACTGTTGTTCAGAAAAAATCCGGTAAACAGGTCGGCGCGCAGCTTATCTGTAATCCCATCCTGCCAGTGGAATCCATAAGTGGAGGTATTGTTCTTGCTGCGGCTGATCGTGTCCAGTCCAGGGAAGAGTCCCACCGGGTTCGAGCCGTAGGGGCCAGGTTCCCCGACGTTGTTCGAATCGAAATCGCCGAACGCGAAAAAGTTCTGTGTCCGCCAGCGTTCCGTCAAAGCCAGAAACGCATTGTCGTTGCGGTAGTCGCTGTTCTGCACGGGTCCATTAGTCAGAAGACTGGAAAGCGAACCGGCTATCCCGAGGTCTTTCCAGATCTTGCCCGAGCCGCTGATCGCGAAGCGATTCTCCTCGTGCGTGCCACCTTCGGCAACGACATCGAGCGCAGGCCCGTTTTGGGGCGAGCGCGTCTCAAGATTGACCACGCTCGACAAGGCATAGGAACCATAGATGGCCGACTGCGGTCCCTGCACCACGTCGATTTCTTCGATGAAATCGGTGGGAATCTGCGCGAAATCAAACAGTCCTCCGTAATAGAAGCTGTTGATGGGGATGCCATTGAGCAGCACCAGATTGTATTTCGAATCGCCGCCGCGCAGGAAGAGATCGGTTACGGAACCCGTGTATCCGCTCTGGGAGAACACGGCCCCGGGAACGTCGGCGCGTAAGACGTCCACCATCATCGGCTCGTTGCGGTCGCGCAGTTCCTGACTGGTAATGACGGTTACAATCGATCCCTGCTGGCTGGCGGGCATGTCCATCGCGAACCCTGTGACGCGCACGGAATCCGTCTGCGGAGCGATGGACAGCTGAATCTGCGAAGCCGCAATCGAAACCGTAGTAGTACTGAAACCCGGTGCGGCAACGCGCAGCCGCACGTCCTCATACAGCGGAGACACATAAAAATCGAAGTGTCCCCGATCGTCGGTGATTTGCTCCGTGATTACGCCGACGGCATTAAATGCCGCCACCTGCGCTCCGGCTATGGGCTGGCCGGATGGATCGACCACAACTCCTGTTACTTCAGCCGCCACGGCCGCGGCCGCGCAGCACAATAGTACGAACGTCGAGAAAGCAAGCTTCTGGTAAGTCATATTTCGGGCAGCCCTGCGCTGCCGTCCTTTCCGCTTCCGCATTTTCTTCCGGCGTTTTCGCCGGATCACGAGGCCGGTCTCCTGACTTGCGCGTCATCGGAATCCGCTCGCCTTCCCATCCGTTACCGGACAGTGGCATATGAGCGGTTCCTCGGCGCTTACAGTGGCGGGGCCGTGCTGGATTTACACCAGCTTCCCAATACTGCGCCTGCGTGCTGCTGAAGCATTTCCAGAGTAGCAGCTTCGTAATCCGGCTCGCCAGAGTAAAGAACCGTACAAAACATACTATGGGCAGTATGTCTTCTCATCGCTGCATTGGTTAGAATCGCAGCAGCTTAACGGAAACGTATGTTTGACCCGCAGACGACGACGGTGCTTGTTGTGGACGACGAGCCGGAGATCCGCAAGCTGGTTACGGCGATGTTAACGAAAAACGGCTACCGTGTTCTCACCGCCGATACGGGCCAGAACGCCGTCCGGCTTTTCAAGAGCAATCCGGATGTGGCGCTGTTGTTGGCCGACGTCGTGTCGCCCGGCATGAGCGGACCCATGATCGCGGATGAGATTGCAGCCCTGCGGCCCGACATCAAGGTGCTGTTTATGTCCGGGTATGACAACACCCAGGTCGTACAGCGTTATGTGGTGGAGAAGGGCTATTCTCTGCTGGTCAAGCCGTTCAGCATGATCCAGCTCGAACAGAAAATTCGCGAAGTTCTGGGCGGAAGCAGCCGTACCTCCGGCGCGCGCTGACCCGTTTCGCCTGAACCAGGCTACTCTGGCAACAGAAGAGTGCGTCGATCGCCGATTTCCCGGATCATTCCCATCACCGCCGCGTTGGCGCTGGTCGCCTGGCTGATCGTCGGCTGTAATGTTGCGCCCGAACGCGCGCCCGTAATTGGCGAGGCTTACGCCGGGCCTGCCACATTGACGCTGCACCGTGACATCGATCCGAAATCGCCCACCGTGGCGACCGCTCACCATGGGGATCTGCTGCAGATTACGGCTCGACGGCGGCGCTGGTATAAAGTCCGCACAGCGAAGGGGGCGGAAGGCTGGACCGACGATACGGGATTGCTCGACCGCGACCAGATGAATCGTATCCGAGCCATGGCGAAGGAGACCGGCGGTCTGCCCTCGCAGGGTCTGGCAACCACATTCGGCACGCTGCATGTCCATGCGGAGCCGAATCGCCAGGCGGTCAGCTTCGTGCAGGTGACGGAAGGCGAGAAGTTCGACGTGATCGCGCATCGTGTGGTGACCCGCGCGCCGCTCCCCAGGCGTGAATTAATCGTTCCCCCGCCCAAACCCGAAAGAAAAACGAAGAAAGAAAAGGCTTCGCGCGTGCCGCTGCCTCCGGAGCCCGCGCCGCCCCCGCCCCCGCGGGATTGGGTGGAGCTGTCGAAGGAGCGCTCGCAGGTTCCGGAAGAGAATCTGCCGCCGGCCGCGACGGACGACTGGACGCTGATCCGCACCGAAAGCGGCCAGAGCGGCTGGGTACTGACCAGCCGGATCTACATGGCCATCCCCGACGAAGTGGCGCAGTACGCCGAAGGGCACCGGATCACTTCCTACTTCTCGCTCGGTAAAGTCCGCGACGGCGACGTGCAGAAGGATATCTGGTTGTGGACCACGGCGGAGTCGCTCGGCGAGGATCACGATTTTGACGGTTATCGCGTATTCACCTGGAGCCTGCGCCACCACCGCTACGAGACGGCGTACATCCAGCGGCGCGAAGTGGGTTTTTTCCCCGTGCTGGCGAAGACCGGCGCGTTCTCGGTTTGCCTCGAAACTGCCCCCGGCCAGCGCGTGCGCAAGCAATACACGATGCTGGGGAACGCCGTGCGGCCGGCTGGCCAGGCGCCGTGCGAGAACGCTCCGGGCATCGACGCGGATGCCGGAGGAGCTCCGAATATCGTGGTCAATGAGATGCCCGCGCCTAACCTGGGCTTTTTGGACCGAGTGAAAGCCCGGCTGAGACGCTTATTCGGCAAATAAACTGCGTCCTGGGAGTGTGGGACCCGGGCGTTGAAAACGTCCGCGTCGGAGCGCTGGCAATCGACGGAGCGTGAAGCGCCCGGTGGCCTCGTGGATATTATGGAAGGGCAGCGTCCAGCGACCATGGCTACAGCTCCGGCCCCAATTCTAATGAAGAAGACGCGACGGGATTTCCAACGCCTCGCGGAGTTGCGATCCCGGGAGGCAGCCACTCTGGCCAAGGCCGGCAACCAGCAGGGAGCCTGCTACCTGGTGGATTCGCCATCGAGTGCGCATTGAAGGCCTGTATCGCCAAACAAACCAAACGCCATGAATTCCCTGCAGATCCGCGACACGCAAACAAGGTCTACACGCACGATCTCGGCGAGCTTCTGAAACTGGCTCGCCTGGATAGCCAACTCGACAAAGACATCAAGACGAAACCTCAACTCGCGACCAATTGGGGCGTCGTAAAGGGATGGAAGGTGGACAGCAGGTACGAGGCAGCAGGGCTGAATGGCAAGGACATGGTCGGTGCGGTGAGCTCATCGGATGGGGTGCTGGGATGGATCAGGCTTTACTGGTAAAGAACGATCGGGACATTGGAGCGCAGGTTATGGAAGCGCTCAATCGAATGCAGATTCCGGTAACGCTGTGCGAGTGGCATTATGTTCCGCAGCTCGAGGAGTGGCAATTAATCGTTGCGACTCCCTGGTATGACAGTAAAGGGCCACGCACAACGTATCGAACTCTCGTCGATGCGCTCCAGACCGCTGGCGTCTACGAACGCGTGCCGATGCGGAGAGTATTTATTATGAGTCCCGACGACCCACTGGTCAGGGCGCTCCAGCGTGAGGCGAAGGAACAGCACCAGGGCTTCATTCACATCCTTCGGCATGGTCCGGAGTATTCGGTCATCTTCGCGCCTCACCACGGGGCTGGCGGTGCTGTGCCCGCGCGTCGCTTTGCGAATCGTGACGAGCTCAGGCAGTTTTTGACCGAAGACGTTCACCTGAGGGCGAGTTCTATCGATGAAGCCTTCGATGAAGTACGACGTAGCGGGGCAGGCTCGATATATCCAGTGGCGATGACAGCCCGTCAGGCAAAGAAGCTGGGCTTGGACTAACGCGTTTAGCTGGTACTTGAACTGCACTCACACCAGCAGTTCCCGATACACATCCAACGTGCAGGCCACCGCCTTCGCCCAGGTGAAGCCGGCGGCCCGCATCTTTCCCAGCGCCACGAGTTTTTCTCTTAGCCCGGCATCGTTAGCCAGAAGCAGCAACGCCGAGGCGATCTCGTCGTCGTTCGCAGTATCCACCAACAGCGCGGCATCGCCTGCGACCTCGGGCAGAGCCGACCGATTTCCTGTGACGATCGGCACTCCGGCGGCCATGGCTTCGATCAGCGGCATGCCGAACCCTTCGTCGAAACTGGGAAACGCGAAGATGCCGGCGCAGGCGTACCAGGCGGCGAGCGCCTCTTCGGAAAGATAGCCGGTGATGCGTATCCTGCCGGCGCATGGGCTGGACGCGATTTCGCGCAAAGTTTCCGCCGCTTCGAACCCCTGCGATCCCGCCAGAACCAGCGTCCAGTCTTCGGGCAGAGCGCGAAACGCGCGCACCAGGCCGGCCTGATTCTTACGCCTTTGGATGGCCCCGACACACAGCACTACCTTCTCGCGGGGGAGATCGGGAATCGCGCGCGGGACCAGGCCATGGTGGATCACGCGGATGCGGGAGTGGGGAACTCCCAGGTAGCCTTCGACCTGCCCGGCGGTGAATGCCGAAACTGCGACAATCAGGTCCGCGCCCGCCGCCGCTTCCTTCGCCTGCGCCGCGAAGCGATGCCGGAATTCCGCCGTGCTGTAGTCGCCCGAGAGGACGAACAGATCGTGGAATGTCGCGATCTGCCTGGGAAAGCGCAGCCGGGGCAGCCGCTGATTGAGCCCATGGAACAGATCGGCCGAGCGATTTCCCCAGGTGTCGGCAAGGAAGCGACGCGTCACGTTGGGGGGCGGGGGCAGGCGGCGCGCGCGCCAATAGCGCTGCGAGCGGTAGAACCAGTCGCAACCATCGGCGAAACCGCTGGCGGCAACGCCGTTCAATATCTCGCGGGAATAGATCCCGACGCCCGAAAGCGCGTCGCCGAGGCTATAGGTTGCATCGAGCGCGATCCGCAAAGATCGAGCGTATCAGCTATCCAATCGATACTCCTTCAGTTTTCGATATAAGGTGGTGCGGCCGATCCCGAGCAGATGGGCGGCTTCGGTCCGGTCACCCTTCGTCTGCTCCAATGCATGCCGGATGGCGAGCCGTTCCACTTCCTGCAGCGGTACCACTCCATTCGGCGGCATTGCTCCCGCGGGCGCGCCGGATCGCACGCCCACCATCGCGGCTGCCGAGGCTTCGACCGGATTCGCCGCCCGGGAATGAAAAACAACGCCTGTGGGAAGATCCGCAAAACGCAGGATCGGATCGGAACTCAGCGCAATCATGCGTTCCAGGCAATTCTTCAATTCGCGGATATTGCCCGGCCAATCGTAGCTCATCATCGCGTCCATCGTTTCGTGGGCAATAATGTAGCGCACGGGAGTGTTCGCCATGAAGCGCTCGATCAGCGGCGGAATATCCTCCTTCCGTTCGCGCAGCGGCGGCAGCGTGATGCGAATCACGTTCAAACGGTAATACAGATCCTCCCGAAAGCGGCCGGCCGCCACTTCGCGCTGCAGATCCCGATGGGTCGCGGCAATGACGCGCACGTCCACCTTCGATTGCTGCAGCGATCCAACCGGCCGGAACTCGCGCTCCTGCAGCACGCGAAGCAATTTGATCTGAAGCTCCAGGGGAAGATCCCCGATCTCATCGAAAAACGCCGTCCCGCCGTTGGCAAGATCGATCAGCCCGCGCTTCGCCTCGCCCGCGCCGGTAAACGCGTTGCGCGCATGGCCGAACAGTTCGCTCTCCATCAACGGCCCCACCAGCGAGCCGCAGTCTATGGCGACAAACTGGCCGCGAGGATGCGCGTTGTAGAGCGCGCGCGCCGCGACTTCCTTGCCCGTACCGCTCTCGCCCTGAATCAGGACGGAACTGCGGGTCGCGCCGATCTTCTCGATCTGTCCCCGAATCTGCAGGACGCGGGGCGAACGTCCCACGAAACCGGTGGGAAGATCCTGCCCGGCAACATTCATCGTAAAACTTTAGTGTGAAATCGAAAGAAAATTCTCAGGCTGATGCGCGAGGGACGGTGAAGCGCCGAGTCGCCGGAGGAAGCCAGCGACCGATTTGCCTCTCTTGCACTGTTTTAGGCGATAGCAGCGTAGTTTACGCCGAATCCACTCGTCCATGCACTGGAGTTCAAATCGGCATGCCGCAAAGCGGTAGCAGGTAAGCCCTCCAACCAGAAACAAGTTGAGCTCAACGATCACTTGCGCCAGACTGACGCCCCGGTTTCGAGGGGTGATCTGCCCGATTCTCTCCTTCGCCGCGGTGCACGCTCCTGGGAGAGATCCCGAGTTTGCCGTTCAAAAGCAGCCGATGGCCGAGGAACTTGCGTTCCCCGACCGGAGCGACGGCGCTGTCCCGCCGCCAGCGACCGCACGCAGATGTTGCAGTCGTCGGCGTAACGACAGAAACGATGGCCTCGGCTGTCGAGTAGCTGGTCGAGGTCGTCAAGCAGGAGATTGGCTGACAAAGGGGAGAGCGGCCCACGGGCCACAGGCGAGACGGCATAAATCAACTTATCCTAAACAAGGCTGACCATTGCTCTGTGCCTCTGGTCAGGCGTTCCCTGCTCGCGAGTAACGCACACCCCCCTCCAGCATCATTCCGGCCTGAAGGAAGCGCCGAATGATCAGGATGAGGCGTTTGTCGCCGATCCTGCGCGCGATTCGGGACATAAGGATATCGTGGTTTACCCGGTCGAAAAACTTTTCGAGGTCGGGTCCACGACAAACTCGCGCCCTTCCTGAGCTACGTACTTCCGGGCCTGCTCCAAAGCCATGTGAGGGCTTCTTCCGGGGCGGAATCCATAGCTGGAGTTGGAAACAGGTGGGGTCGAAGATGGGGTCCAGCACCTGCAGGATCGCCTCTTGAACCAGACGGTCCACAACCACCGGAATACCCAGCTGGTTTGACCACCGGCGCAGACGCATGGTCAACCTTATCCTGGATAAGTTGATCTCGTCGTCTGCGTACCGGGTGAACTCCTCCCGGCTTCGGGATCGACACTCCACGCACGGGCCGGGGCCGGCGAGTCCTGGCCGGGGCACCCAAACCAAACTGGCCTTATATCCGCCGCAGCCGCCAAACTGCGCGACCGCTTCCTGTAGTTCGCTTCCGGGATTTCCTCGTCGGCTTTCTTCAGATCCCGCCTCGCGGCGGACACCCTTGCTTAGATGGATGATTCCGGTCATTACGGTCCATAGGGGACTTCCTGGGGTTGTCGCGGTGAGTGAGACAAACAGTTAAGAGACTGTTTACCGTTCGATGATAAATGATTCCGTTCGAAGCGGCAATAGGTTTAAGCTGATGATGCCGGTGAAGCGGAGACGGGCAA
>JBEKAQ010000056.1:0-45923 GCA_050015835.1 Bryobacteraceae bacterium
AAAATTCCAAAGATATCGACAACATCTACATCGTGATCGTGATGCTGATCGCGACATTCCTGTTCCAGCCCATCCGCAACTGGATTCAGGAGAAGCTCGACCGCTATTTCTATCGCGACCGTTATAACTATCGCCAGACACTGGTCGAATTCGCCCGCGAACTGAACTCCGAGACCGATCTCGACCATATGCTGCAGTCGGTGGCCGACCGGCTGATGCAGACGCTGTCGATCCGCCACGTGGCGTTTTTCGTGTCCGAAACCGACACGACGACGGGTGGCGAAGCGGCCGCCGTCAAACCGCACTGGGTGCTGCGCAAATCGATGGGATCGAGCGCCCGGCCGCTCGAAGCTGCCGGCGCGCTGGATCTGAGTTTCCTCGATTGGCCGCATGACAGCCCGTATCTGTTTTTCGAGCGCACCCGGTATCATCTGGACGCCGTCGCCCGAGCGTGGCCCCCGGCGGTACGGCAGACGATCGCCGATCTCGATCTGAACTACTATCTGCCCTGCACGGTACGCGGCCGCGCCATCGCTTTCCTGGGCGTAAGCCGCACGGAAACCGGGGAGTTCCTGTCGAGCGACGACGTGGAACTGCTGCTGACGCTGGCCAACTACGTCGGCATCGCGGTGGAAAACGCCAACCTGTACCAGTCGCTGCGCGAGAAGGCGGGCGAATACGAGCGCCTCAAGGAGTTCAGCGAGAACATTGTCGAATCGATCAATGTCGGGATCCTGGCGGCGGGGCTCGACGATCGCGTGGAGAGCTGGAATACGCAGATGGAACGGCTCAGCGGAATCGGCCGGGAAGACGCCGTGGGGCGCACGCTGTCCGAGCTTTTCCCTGCCGCTCTGGTCGAACAACTGGAGCGCACGCGCGGCGAGATGCGCATCCATCATTTGGACAAGTTTGCGCTCGATGGGCCCGGCGCGGCCGCGCGTGGCGAAGCCACTTACAACATTGCCATCGCTCCGCTGGTATCGCGCGACAACGAACAGATCGGACGTCTGGTAATCTTCGACGACGTCACCGACCGCACGGAGCTCGAGCGGCGCCTGGTGCAGGCCGACAAACTGTCGAGCATCGGGCTGCTGGCGGCAGGCGTAGCGCACGAGGTGAACACGCCGCTGGCCGTGATTTCCACTTACGCGCAGATGCTGGCGAAGCAGGTGGTGGAGGACGAACAGAAATCGCGCATTCTGGATAAGATCGCGCGGCAGACGTTTCGCGCCAGCGAGATTGTAAATTCGCTGCTCAATTTCTCGCGGACGTCCACCGCCGAGCTGAGCGAGGTGCAGCTCAATAAAGTCATCCAGGAAACGCTTTCCCTGCTGGAGCACCAGTTGAGGAAGTCCGCCATCGAAGTGCGCGTTACGCTGGACCCGGCGCTCGATCCGGTCAAGGGCAACTCCGGTAAGCTCCAGCAGGTGTTTCTGAATTTGTTTCTGAACGCGCGCGATGCCATGGAGCGGGCGCCGGGAAGCACCGAACCGCGCGGCATTCTTGAGGTGATCACGCGCCAGGGCGAAAACGGCGTCGAGGTAGACGTCATCGACACCGGGCACGGCATTGCGCCGGAGCATCTGAGCCGCATCTACGATCCGTTTTTCACCACCAAGGGCGCGAAGAAAGGGACAGGCCTGGGGCTCTCCGTCACCTACGGCATTATTCAGGAGCACGGCGGCGCCATTGAAGCGCTTTCGAAACCGGGCGAGGGGACATGTTTTCATCTGGAATTTCCGGCGATACGCAAGGCGGTCCACGCTTGATGGCGCCGGCGCATGAACGGGCCATGGACGGGGCGCGCGGCCGCATTCTCGTGATCGACGACGAAGCGGAGATTCGGGAGAGTCTCGAAACGCTGCTGCATCTGGAGGGCTACGAAATCGATCTGGCGCAGAACGCCGCGGAAGGCGAACGGAAACTGGAACAGCGCGCCTACGATCTGGTGCTGCTCGATCTGATGATGCCGGACAAATCCGGCATGGAAGTCCTGCGCGACGTGCGCGAGCGCGATCGCCATACGCCCATTTTCATGATCACGGCGTACGGAACGCTGGAGGCGGCGGTGCAGGCGGTCAAGCTGGGCGCTAACGACTATCTCGCCAAGCCCTGGGATAACGACAAGCTGCTGATCGAGATCGACCGGATCATCGCCGGGCAGCGTTTAGTAGACGAGAACACGCAGCTCAAGCGCGCGCTCAAGCAGCGCTACAGCTTCCCCAATATCGTCGGCAAAAGCGAGCGCATGCTGCGCGTGCTCGATCTGGTAACGCAGGTGGCGGGCAGCCGCTCGACCATCCTGATCACCGGCGAAACCGGCACCGGTAAGGAATTGATCGCCAAGGCGATTCATGCAAACTCTCCGCGAGTCGACTATGCGTTTGTCCCGGTAAACAGCGGCTCGCTCCCGACCGAATTGCTCGAATCGACGCTCTTCGGTCATGTCAGAGGCGCTTTCACAAGCGCTATTCAAAACAAGAAAGGCGCGTTCGAAGTAGCAAACAAGGGTACGATTTTTTTTGACGAAGTCGGCACTATTGGCGCGGAGACGCAGGCGAAATTGCTGCGCGTGATTCAGGAAAAGGAATTCACGCCGCTGGGGTCGAACGAGGTCGTGAAGGTCGATGTCCGGATTCTTGCCGCGACGAATGCGGATTTGCGCAAGATGGTAGAGGAAAAAAAGTTCCGCGAAGACCTTTACTACAGGTTAAACGTCATCAATATCAACCTGCCTCCGCTGCGCGACCGGCGCGAGGACATTCCACTTCTCATACAGCACTTTCTCGAAAAATTCAGCAAGGAAAACGAAAAGTTTCTCGACGCCAGCGGCCGCACTGTTCTGCGCTTCGATCCGGAGGCCCTGCAATTGATGCTGGATCACACCTGGCCCGGCAACGTGCGCGAACTGGAAAACGTGGTGGAGCGCGCCGTGGTGCTGGCGGCGACGCAGGTGATTCCGGTCGACGTGCTGCCCGACTATCTGCTGCACGCCGGCGGCATACGCATCCGGCGCAGCGAGAATGGCGCCCTGCCGTCCGACGCTTCGCTCTTCGAGATTGTGGCGGATTTCGAACGGCGCACCATCATCGAACATCTGGAGCGCTTTAACTGGAGCCAGACCGACGCTTCCGAAGCCCTGCGGGTGCCGCTCTCCACGCTGAATCAGAAGATCAAACGCCTCAATATAGACGTGAAGCGGCGCGGGGAGAAGCCCTGAACGGCTCGCCACGAGAGTTCAGCCCGCTGTTCTGGGCGCTGGTCGGCGCCACATTTCTCGGCTTCCTCGGCATAGGTACCGTGCTGCCCGGTCTGGCGCCGCACATCCGTAAAGATTTGGGAGGCTCCGACCGAACCGTCGGCTTTGTAATCGGCATTTTCTCGTTCATAGCGCTCGGCGCTCGCTTCTTCTCCGGCCCGCTGGCGGACAACCGGGGCCGCAAGATCGCTTTTCTGACGGGTCTGATGAGTTGTGCGCTGGCGGGCGGCGCCTATCTTTTACCGCTGGGCATCGCGGGCGCGTACCTGGGCCGCATTCTGCAGGGATTCGGCGAAGCGTGCCTTTATACCGGCGCGGCGGCATGGGCGGTGGAACTGGGCGGCGTCCATCGCAGCGGGCAGGCGCTCGGCTATTTGAGCAGCGGAATCTGGGGAGGGATCTCCGCCGGTCCCGTGGTCGGGCACTGGCTGGGAACGTTTCACCGGGCGGCCTTCATGCAGATGGTGGCTGCCGGCATAGCGTTTGCGATCCTGACGCGCGTTCCCGAATCGTATGCACCGAGCGCCCATCCCTCTACCCGCCACTGGCTGCCCCGCTCACTGATCAAGCCCGGGCTCGCGGTTGGATTTGTGAACGTGCACTATCCCGTGGTGGCCGGCTTCCTGATTCTGCATCTCGCCCGCCACGGAAACTCCGGCCCGATGGCGTTCTCGGCGTATGCGGGATTGATCCTGGTTTCGCGGTTTTTCCTGGGCGGGTTGCCGGATCGGATGCACCCGCGGATTACGTTCTACTTCGGGATTACAGCCATGGCGATCGGGCTGGTGGCGATCGCGACGGGTCCTCCACCCGTGTTCGCGGTGGCCGCCGCCGCGCTGCTTGGGTTTGGCTTTTCATTTCCCTGGTCGTCGATCGCATCGGCCGTGCTGAAGCAGACGCCGGTTCGCGATCACGGCACGGCTGTCGGCGTCCTGAGCGCCTTCTACGATCTGTTCGTGGGGGTGAGTTCGTTCACGGCCGGCGCCGTTTCAGCTCGTTTTGGATACCCTGCGGCGTTCCTGATGGCCTCGGCGTCGCTGGTGGTCGCCGCCGTCATGGGAATATTCGTATTTCCCAAACAACAAGCTGAAACGTTCCCGGTCGAAGATCTCTACCTCGATCCGGTAGAACCGTAGTGGAATTGGGTCAGGTGCGTCTCAAGACGCGATCGAGGATTTGAATGTCCTGCCAGGCGCCATCCCCTGAGAAACTCTGCGGCACAATCTGACATGGTTCGACGTGCCAGATTTCGGACGCATACTCCCGTATCGTGCGATCCGATGAAAACTTCCCGGCCCGGGCGACGTTCAGAACAGCCTTCCTGATCCATCCCCTGCGATCCCGGTAGGCCGCGTCCACCCGGTCCTGTGTCCGGATGTAGGCGCGCAGATCGGCGAGGATCATATAGCAGTCGCCGTGCGCCAGCAGCGCGTCAATCAGCGGCCGGAAGATTCCCGGCTCCATCATGCTGAAAAAATCGTGCTCGATAAGATCCATGGCCCGGCGAATTTCATCGTCGTGGTGGTAAATTTCCCATGGATTGTACCCAGGCCGGCGCTTTTCCACCTCCCGCGCATTTAGTCCGAAGATGAAGATGTTATCTTCACCGACCTCTTCCAGGATTTCCACATTGGCCCCATCGAGAGTTCCGATGGTCAACGCTCCATTGAGCTGCAATTTCATGTTGCCCGTGCCCGACGCTTCCGTGCCGGCCAGCGAAATCTGCTCGCTGAGGTCGGCGGCCGGGATGATTTTCTCCGCCAGCGACACACGGTAATTGGGCAGGAACACGACCTTAAGCTTGTCCCCGGTCTCGGGATCGCGATTGACGACTTCCGCGACCTGGTTAATGAGCTTGATAATCAACTTGGCCATCGCATAACCGGGCGCGGCCTTGGCGCTGAGAATGAACGTGCGCGGAAGCATCTCCATGGCAGGGTTGCTCTTCAGCCGGCCATACTCAACGACGATGTACAACAGGAACATCAGTTGACGCTTATACTCGTGCAGCCGCTTCACCTGTACGTCAAACAGCGAGTCGGGTGATACGGCAATAGCAAGCTCGCGCCGGATGTACTTTGCCAGCGCTTCCTTGTTGCGCTCTTTCGCCGCGAAGAAGCGCTGCTGAAAGCCGGCGTCGTCGGCCAGCGGCTCCAGCCTTCGGATCTGCTCGAGATCGGTAATCCAACCATCCCCGATTGTTTCCGTGACCAATTTCGCGAGCGGGGGATTCGCCTTGAGGAGCCAGCGCCGCTGTGTAATCCCGTTGGTCTTGTTGTTGAACTTAGCCGGCCAGTATTCGGCAAAATCTTTCAACACCACGGTCCTGAGAAGATCGCTGTGCAGCTTCGCCACGCCATTGACAGAACAGGAGCCCACGATGGCCAGGTGCGCCATGCGGACCAGTTTCTCCGGACCCTCTTCGATAATGCTCATGCGCCGCACGCGGTCCCGGTCGCGCAGGCAACTCGACGACACATCCCGCAGAAACCGGGCATTGATTTCGTAAACGATCTGGAGCGTCCGCGGCAGCAGTCTTTCCATCATGCTTACGGGCCACTTCTCCAGTGCCTCTGGCAGGATCGTGTGGTTGGTATAGCCGGTCGCATGCGTGGTAATCTGCCATGCCTCGTCCCACCCGACGCCCTCGCGATCCATCAGTAATCGCATGAGCTCGGGAATGACCAGCGCGGGGTGCGTGTCGTTCAGCTGCATGAACACTTTGTCGGGAAATTCATCCCATCGATTGCCGCCGGACTTGAAGCGACGCAGAATGTCCTGCAGCGAACAGGAAACGAAGAAGTATTCCTGCTTGAGGCGCAGTTCCTTACCGTTAAATACGTTGTCGTTCGGGTAAAGGACCTTGGTCAGGTTTTCCGCCAGAACTTTGTTCGCCACCGCATCGACATACTCGCCCCGGTTGAAATCGTCCAGATCGAAATCCTCGGCGGCCTTCGCCGACCACAGCCGGAGCGTGTTGACGGTGCCTCCGCCATAGCCCACCACCGGCAGATCGTAGGGCATACCGACGACGTTCCGGGTATTCACCCATCGCCATTCCTTGCCCTTCGGCCCGGCGGCAACTTCCACGCGGCCTTCAAACTGCACCGGGAAGGAGTACTCGGGACGAGCGATTTCCCAGGGGTACCCCAGCTTGAGCCATTGGTCGGGCTGTTCCACCTGGTAGCCGTTCACGATTTTTTGATTGAAGATGCCGAAGTCGTAGCGGAGGCCGTAGCCGATCGCCGGCAGGCCCAGCGTGGACATGGAATCGAGAAAACAGGCGGCCAGACGGCCCAGGCCGCCATTGCCCAGGCCCGCGTCCACCTCGTGATCGCGCAGCGCCTCCCAATCCAGCCCCAGCTCCGCCATGGCGGCGCGGCAGTTATCTTCCAGCTTCAGGTTGATGACGTTGTTGCCAAGCAGGCGGCCGATCAGGAACTCGAGCGACAGATAGTAAATCCGCTTTACGTTCCGACTGTGGTGCGTTTGCTGAGTGGCGATCCATCGATCGATCAACCGGTCCCGGACGGTCAGGGCCAGGGCAAAGTAACGGTCGCGGTCGGTGGCGGAATAACGGTCCTTCGCCAAAGTGCGTCGCAGATGGCACTCGAATTCCTGCCGCAGACTATCGGGCGATAAGCGCGCAGGGCCGTTGGCAACCGCGGCCGGAGCCTCGGTCAATTCAGTCGTACCAGTCCACATGGTAGGAAGATCGGCGGACGCGCCTTATGACTTTAGGGCAAGCCCGCCCGCAAGATCTCTCACCATCAGCCATGCGGCCAGCGGAGGCAACGCCACCAGCCAGCAGACCGGGACAAATCCGAAGTGGTCCACCAGGCTTCCCACCACCGGCGAAATTCCCGTCTGCAGCAGTCCGTAGGTGAACACCAGGGCGGAGATGGCCGAGCCCGCCCTTTCGCCGCCCCAGATGTCGACGGGAATCGTGTAGAGGTTGACGCTGCCCGCCGTGGTCCAGAAGTAACTGGCGGCCACCACCAGCGTCGCCCAGAATGGTGTGCGGTTGAACGGGGCCAGCAACACCACCAGACACCCGATGGCGCTCACCAGCATGCCGAACGCGCGGGCGCGCACAGGCTCGCCGTTTCTGGAAATGGCGCGCCGCGAAATCCATCCACCCGTAAATGCGCCGAGCGTCGAAGCCACCGGTGGGAACCACGCATACGAATTCGCCTGCGACTGGGTCAGGTGGAAGGTTTCCGTGAGATAAAGCGTGGTCCAGTTCGACCACACCGCGTAGCCGACCATCCAGAGCATGTTGGCCACGGCGAGCGTGACCAATCGCCGATCGCGCAGCAAATAGAATCCTCCGCCCCGCTTTTGCGGGGGCACGGATTGGTACGGCTGCACGCCGCGGCGGACCAGGGTCCACAGCGGGATCCACAGCAGGCCGAGGATCGCACAGACAAAGAATGCGGTGCGCCATCCCGCGAATACGGCGACCAGAAGCGGCGCCGCAACACCGCCGATGGTCAGCCCGACCTGAGTCATGGCGGCCCCCAGGGCGCGGTTTTTCGGCTCGAGATAAATGGCGTTCAGTTTACCGGCCGCCGGAATTCCAGCCGATTCCCATACCCCCAGAAATACGCGCGCGCCTAACAATTGATGGAAAGTGCGCGTGAGGGCGCATAACGCCGCCGCCACCGACCACAGCGCGACCGCGCACAGAATTCCCGCTTCGAGCCCGATCCAGTCGAGGAACCAGCCCACGGCGGGCGACGCCAGCATGTAGGAGAGTCCAAACGCCGAAAGCAGCAGCGAGAACTCCGTATTGCTGAGATGAAATTCGGCGCGGATGCGCGGCGCGGCGGCGGAGAGCACCAAACGGTCCAGATAATTCCACGTGGAGGCCAGCGCAAACACGGCAACGGCGCACCATCGGGCGAGACCGTGCGATACGATTTGAGAACCATCATGGCCACGGCCGCCGTCCCTTCCCGGCACGCGCACATTCCGCTCACCCGGACTCAGTGGGCCTTCCTCTCGCTGCTCGTAATTTCCATCTGCATCAATTATGTCGACCGCGGCAGCCTCTCCGTGGCGGATCGCTATCTGCAGACCGATTTCGCGCTCGACCCGGAACACCGCGGCCTGATCTACTCGGCGTTCTTCTGGACCTACGCCGGATTCCAAATCGTGGCGGGTTGGCTGGTGGATCGGTTCAATGTCAACCGGGTGCTCGCCGCCGGGTTCCTGATCTGGTCGACGGCGATGATCTTCACGGGCGCGGCGTCCGGCTTCGCGATGCTGTTTATGCTGCGGCTGGCGCTCGGCATGGGCGAATCCGTCGCCTATCCGTCGTACTCGAAGATTCTGGCGGGCAACTTTCAGGAGCAGCAGCGCGGTCTTGCCAACTCGGCGATCGATGCGGGATCGAAGCTCGGCCCGGCAATCGGCATCCTCGCCGGCGGTCTGCTGATGGGCCGCTTCGGCTGGCGCGTCTTTTTTTTCATTACCGGAGGACTCAGCCTGCTCTGGCTGGTGCCCTGGTTTATCTGGGCGCCCAAAGACCAGATGCTGCTGCGCGAGCAAACCGGCAGAGTGCCGGGCCTCGGCGAGATCTGCTCGAAGCGCGCCGCCTGGGGGAGTTTCCTCGGCTTGTTCTGCGGCAACTATGCCTGGTACTTCATCGTGACCTGGCTGCCTTCCTACTTCCGCGACGAACTGCACTATACGCAGAATCAGATGGCGATCTTCGGCTCGATACCGCTGTGGGTGGTGGCGGCATCCACGCTTCTTTTTGGAACTCTCTCCGACCGGTGGATCTCGCGGGGCGCGAGTCCCAACCTGGTGCGCAAGACCTTCGCCGGAGTCGGGCTGATGCTTTCCACCGTCATGCTGCTCGCCGTGATGGCCCGCGATCCAGTCGCATCTCTTCTGTTGTTATGCACGGCCGGCTTCGCTTTCGGCATCTATTCTTCCAACATCTGGGCCATTGCGCAGACGCTTTCGGGCCCGTGGGCGGCGGGGCGCTGGTCGGGGGTGCAGAACTTCATAGGCAATCTCTCGGGCATTCTGGCGCCCTGGCTGACCGGGTGGATCGTGCAGCGCACCGGCGAGTTCTACTGGGCCTTCGTGGTCACTACAGGCTTTCTGGTCCTGGGAACAATCTGTCTGACCGTGGTGATTCCCCGCGTTGCTCCCGTCGCCTGGCGGGATTAGAACCACCAGTAGGACTCGGGCACTATACGGAACTACACGTGCAACCTGACTCGTCGACAGGCTAGGCCAGCCCCGGCCAGCTGGCACTGAGAAGGGACTTGTTCCAGATGAACCCCATGTATAAGCCGGAGAATTACGAATTTCTCTATGAAAAGTCTTCCCGGAACCGCATTCTGGTTACTGCTAAGACCCTGTTCGCGTCGTTGGGCTACGACAATACCAGCACGGCCGTAATCGCCCGCAACGCGGGAACCAGCGAATCGCAGCTCATGAAACACTTCGGCGGTAAGGCAGGGCTTCTCGATACCATCTTCAGCGAGGGGTGGGACCGGATCAACGCCCAGTTCAAAGCATGCTTCGATTCGGCAAGTGACTTGAACGGGCGCCTGAGCTGCATTCCCGGTCTGGTTTTCCAGAGTCTTGACGAGGATCTGGAACTGAAGACCCTGCTTCTGCTGGAGGCGCAACGGATGCGCGAAGCCGCTCGTCTGACACCCACGGAGAGCGGTTACGCCCGCTTCATCGAACTGATTGACGGAACGCTGGAACGCGCGGCGACGGACGGCGAGCTCAACAGCGAAGTGCCTCCTCAGGCACTGCGTTCCGCGCTGGTCGGCATGATTGAAGGGAGCGTCCGGGAGCAGGTACTGGCTACCCGAGCCAATTTTCCGGCAAACTACGATTCCGGCGAGTTTCGCAGGCTTTTCAGTTCGTTTATCGGAACGGTAGCCGGCGGCGGGCTGCGCGGGCGCCATATCCACGTCGGCCGGTAGGAACAGCGCGGGCAGAAAAAACCCCTCATGCTGCAACCGTCAAGCAGAGGATAACGAGCCGGTTTGATTCGACCCCGGCTCCCGAAAGTCCGTTGTCGCGACCGTTATCCCTGGACGCCTGCGTGTTGCAGCAGAGGGCAGGTTGTGTACTTACTACCGATTCGGCATTAGAATAGCAAACTTATCGCCACGGATCGCTTGCCGCAAGCTATTGATAACACAAGATTCCCCGGGATCGCTCCGATCTGTCCCGTGGTGGTGTGCGTCAGCAGGTGTGTCAGGATGACACGGGAGCGTCACAACACTGGCAGCAGAGCCAGGCGAAACTGATAGTAGGATGAGTTTCCTCGACAATCTCGAAAACAATCTCAAGGCCCTGGAGTCTCGTGAACAGGGCGGGCTCGATGAAGGGAACAGGCGCGAACGGGAAAAGGCCCGGGCGAAAGCGTCGGCTCCGTGGGCTGAACGGCTCAAGCGCGACACCTGGACGCAGAATTTGATGCAGCAGGCCACCAGGGCAGGCTACCAGCGCCGCACAAAGGTGAACCTCGTATGGATCGGCACCACGCTGCGCCTCGAAGCGCGCGGGCAGCGTCTGGAACTGCGGGCGCAGCCGGATGGCATCGCCGCCGTGTTTCTCCACGGCACGTTGGAATCGAGATCTCAGGCTGTCGATCTGAAGAAAGATCCGCAGAAACTGGTTGCCGAGTGGATGGCGATTCTGGATTTGCAAAAGAAAATTGACGATGAACAGGCGGCGAAAGCGCTGCTGGAAGAGGATGCGACCGAAGTGTAGTCGCAACTTGACAAAGCCACACAGGCATAGATAATCTAAGCCTTGATTATCTATGAAACGGAACAAAGAGGATCAGGACCTTTTGCCTGGCACGCTGGAGATGCTGATCCTGCAGACGCTGCGCCGCGGTCCTTTACACGGCTATGCGATTTCGCAATACATCCGGGAAACGTCGGGCGAAATGCTGCAGGTGGAGGAGGGCTCGCTCTATCCGGCATTGCAGCGGCTCCTTCGTGAAGAGTGGGTGGCGGCGGAATGGGGGATGTCCCAGCGCAACCGCCGTGTGCGCATTTACCGGCTGACACCGGCGGGAAACAAGCGGCTCAAAAGGGAAACCGAGGGCTTCGAACGATTGGTAGCGGGCATCGGCCGGATTATGAGGCCGGCGGAGTCATGAACCCTCTATCGCGCTGGAGGGAACGGTGGCGCGTCGACCGGGAACTGGCCGAAGAGATGGCTGGGCACATTCTCGAACGCGCCGAGCAATTGATGGAAGCGGGGCAGAGCGAGGCGGAGGCGACGCGAAACGCTCACCGCCAGTTCGGCAATGCCGCCCTGCAGCGTGAGAGGAGCCGCGATGCGTGGGGCTGGAGCGGCGTGGAGGAGTTCGTGGCCGACGTCCGCTTCGGATGCCGCCTGCTGTTGAAGAGCCCTGGGTTCACCACCACCGCGCTGCTGACGCTGGCGCTCGCCATCGGCTCCGCGACGGCAGTCTTCACGGTGGTCGATTCCGTGTTACTGCGCCCGCTGAGTTTTCCCCAAAGCGGCGCATTGGTGGTCGCATGGGAGCGCGTACCTTACCTCAGTCCGACTGAGACCGGCCCCAATCCACGCCACGCCGATCTATGGCGGAAGCGCGCCACCGCTTTCACCGGTCTCGTGCTGATGCAGGAGGGAACAAAAGGTGTTGCGTTCGGTACGGAGCATCCACGCATCGCCGGGTCGGTGACGGCAGAGACCGGACTGTTCGACGTTCTCGGCGTGCGTCCTGCGATGGGAAGGGGCTTCACTCACGAGGATGGCATCGAAGGGCGCAATCATGTTGTGATTCTTACCTGGGGATTGTGGCAGAGCTGGTTTCACGGCGACCCTGGCGTAATCGGCAAACAGGTGCGCGTGGCCGATACGGTCTGCGAGGTGATCGGCGTGCTGCCCGAGAGTTTTCGGTTTCCCAATGCCAACGCCCTGCGTGCATTCCATAGGAAGCAGGGCGTGAGCAACGTGCCGGAACCGGGCATCTTCCAGCCCGCCACCCTCAATCCGGCGAAATACGGGTGGAACAGCGAATACGGCAACTGGCTCGCGCTGGCCCGTCTGCGGCCGGGCGTCAGCCTGCGTGAGGCTGAGACGCAACTCGCTTCCATTGAAGTTGAGGTCGTCCGGCAGATGCATGCGCATGGCGCCTCTATCAGCCCACAGGTATTTCTTCAGCCGATGCAGCAGGCGGTGGTGGGGAGTTCGCAGCAATCCTTGTGGCTTCTGATGGCCGCGGTAAGCACGCTGCTGCTGACGGCCTGTCTGACCATTTCGCGCCGGCGGGAAGCTGCGGTGCGGAGCGCGCTGGGGGCTTCACGGTGGCGACTGCTGCGCAGCGCGCTGGCGGAGAATCTTGTGCTCGCGATGGTTGGTGGAGCTGCGGGCGTTCTGCTGGCCGTGCTGGGACTGAACCTGTTCCGGCGTTACTCTGCGGTAGACATTCCGCGCCTGGGCGAAGTTCACTTGAATTTCGCCGTTCTTCTTTTCTCGCTGACGATCACGGTCGGAGCGACCCTGTTATTCGGTCTGCTGCCCGCGATGCGGCTTATGCGGACCGATCCGCAGGCTGCTCTGCAGAGCCACGGCAGCCGCGTGATGGGCAGCCGACGAAGCGCTCGCGCCAACGGCTGGCTGGTGGGCCTTGAGGTTGCCGGGTGCGTAACGCTGCTGATGACTACGGCCTTCTTTGGCAAGAGCCTGGTGAATCTGCTGACTCAGGACAAGGGTTTCGACACCGGGCACGTAGCCGTGGCGCAAGTGGACCTTTCGTCCGTTATGTACCCGGAACGACAGAAGCGCGCTGAACTCGAGGGCAAAATATTGAGCGGCGTGCGGGCCATCCCCGGGGTTGAATCGGCAGGGCTGGTCAGCGCGATGCCGCTCGAAGGCGAAACGTGGATCGAGCAGATGAACCGGTCCGACCGGCCGCATCAGGAAACACCCTTGCTGAATCTGCGTTGGGTCAGTGCGGGATATTTCGAGACCTTGCGCCAGAGGTTGGTTGCCGGGCGCTTCTTTGAAGAAGGCGATCGCGATCTGCGCAGCGTCGTGCTGTCGGAAGGTTTTGCCAGGGCTGTTTGGCCGGGCGAGAATCCACTGGGGGCAAAGGTGAAAATCGCGGCGGGGAGAGACTTTACGGTAATCGGCATTGCCGCCGATACCCACAGCACTTCGCTGAAGACGCCTCCGCCCGCCATGGCTTACGCGCATTACAGCGATCGTCCGCCATTCACCACTTTTTTCATGGCGCGTGGGCGGCAGCCGGCGGAGGCGCTGCTTGCGGATCTGCGCCAGGCGATCTGGAAAGCCGCTCCGGACGCGACGGTGAACCGTGTGAAGACACTCGACGCGCAGTTGAGCGACTCTATTGCCGGCGAACGGCTTCAAACCGTGGTGCTGATCAGCTTCGGAAGCGCGGCGTTGGCTCTGGCTATGCTGGGCATCTATGGTGTTTTAAGCTGTTCCGTCGCGGCGCGAAAACAGGAGATTGGAGTGCGCCTTGCGTTGGGCGCCACGCGCCGATCCATTTATGCGGTGACGTTTGGTGAGGCATACGTTCCGGTAGCCGGCGGCCTTACAGGGGGTTTAGCGGCGGGCTTTCTCGTCTTCCGCCTGGTACGCAGCCTGCTTTTTGGAATACTGGGCGTCGAGCCGGCAATTCTCGCGATGGTAATCGCTTTGTTTCTGGCATCCGCGTTGGCTGCCGGATTTCTGCCGGCCCGCCGTGCGGCGTCAATCGATCCGATGGACGCGCTGCGCATGGAATGACGCCTGAACAGGTCGGAAGCCCCACCCCTCATTGATGGAGCGGCCGGAGCAATGTTTGACGACCCGATCCGATTCCTCCGCCGGCATACGATTCGACCTTAACACCACTTAAAAGTGGGTAGTCCGCGACCGGTAGCCGCCGTGGGCCAAAGGGAAACCCACTTGTCAATCGTTATACCGCCGAAGATAGGCTATTCGCACCCCCCCGTCGAATGGTACTAATGATTCAGTAGTTTTAATGCTGCCAGAAACTCAAAGCGAGGTCCACAAAATCCCGGTATGGCCCTGGCGGGTGGGCCTGGTAGTGAGAACACCCGATCTGCTCTTCGAGATTTCCAGCGCGCTGGCGGAAATGAACGCCGAGTGCGTGTTCAGCATGGTACCAACGACGGCCCCGTTTGAGGTCGCGCACATGGTTCAGAAAGACAAGCCGGAGCTTCTCCTGGTCGAGTTAGCCGACATCTCCGTCCAGCCTGCGGAGTGGATCGCCACCATTCGTTCCGGAGAGGATATACCGCTGGTGGTAGCCGTTCATCCTACGGCCGATCCGGATCAGATGATCTCCGCCCTCCGTGCAGGAGCCAGCGAGTTCCTGTGTGTACCCGTGCGGCCGACCATTTTCGACGCCATGGACCGGGTGGCGACAACTCTCGAAGCGCGCCGGACGTCGGAGGTTGAGCGGGGCAAAATAGCCGGCGTTGTATCCGCAAAGGGAGGTTGCGGCGCCACCAGTATAATCTGCCACCTGGCGCCCGCGCTCCGTCTGATATGCGCGCCTAAGAGAGTTCTGGTGGCGGATCTCGACCATCAGTCTCCGGCCGCCCACCGGGTCTTCCGTGCGGTTTCCCGCAATCGCCTGGGGGATGCCCTGGACTCGGTGCGCCGCCTCAATTCATCGTGCTGGCCCGACTTCGTCACGCAGGTGGCCCCGGGCGTCGACCTGGTGGATGGACTCAGCGGCAGCGCGGCCGTGGGGGGCGCACCCCCGCTTCCGGAGCCCTGGCGGATTGAAAACCTTTTTCGTTTTGCAGCGCGCCAATACGCGTGGATACTGGCGGATCTGGGACGCCATCTGAATCCCGTTAACTGGGCGTTCGTGCAAAATCTCGATGAATTATTCATCGTGACTGCGCCCGACGTCCTTGCGCTTTACCAGACCCGATCCATGTTGCAGACTCTCACGAGCCGCGGCTTCGACAGGGCGCGCGTGCGTCTGATTCTGAACCGGAACCAGAATTCGCCGCAGGATTTCTGGGTCGAAAGTATCGAGAAAATGTTCGAACTGGGTATCGCATCGGTGATGCCGAACGACCACCCCGCCCTCGCCGGTCTGCCGCGCGACCGCTTTGAATCGCCTGTCAATTCGGCATTTGGGCGCGCTTTGGCCAAGCTGGCGAATCGCATGTCGAAGGCGAGCGCGGCCGAAACCCCAAGGAGGGCCGCATGATACGGGAGGGGTTGCATGATATCGAAGAGAAGCATGGCTTCCGCCAGGCTTCAGGAGTTATGCTGAATGGAAGCAGCCTGTAATGAGTGAAAGTTCTGTTCTGTTCATCAGCGCCGATCCGGGCGCGACCGTGAAGATCGAGGCCATCCTGCGCGATGGCATTGAATCGTCCTTCCAATGGTGCCCTGTCGAAGCTCTGTTTGACGGCCTGCGGGCCTTACAGGAGCGGCCGTTCGATCTCATTCTTACGGACCTTTTCCTGCCCGACGGGCAGGGCCTTGCAACATTGCGGCATCTTCAACAGCACGCTCCCAATACTCCGGTCGTTGCCCTGGTTCATACTCAGGACAGAGATACGGCGGTTACGGCTGTGCGTAAAGGCGCGTACGACTTTTTCTGCTATGAAGATATCGATCCCGCCAACCTGCGGCGGTCGTTCGTGGGCGCGCTGAAGCACGCCGGCGCGGAGGCGGAGAAAAAGTCGGCCGAGGAGCGCCGTACCAACGCGCGCTTTCCCTGCCGGCTGGCTGTCAGTTACCAGACGCTGGAGCATCCGATCATCTCGGGACACGGTACCAGCGAGACCCTGAATATCGGCAGCAAGGGAATTCTTTTCACAAGCAACGAGCAGTTCCAGGCCGGTCAGTTGCTGCAGGTTTCGCTCGACTGGCCGGCGCGGCTCGAGAATCAGGTTCCGCTGAAGCTGGTGGCGGAGGGCCGCATCGTTCGCAACGCCAACGGGCAGACGGCTATGACCATCGATAAGTATGAATTCCGGACGCGCCGGGCGGCAGCCAAACCACCCGCGCCGCCTGTGGCCGGAAACAGACAGTCGGTAAGCCGCCCGTAAGAGGCGGTTCATCCCGATCAGATTTGCCCCGGCCGGGTACGGCGGCGGGTTAAAACGCGAACGGCGTCGAAGAACGCCGGCGACAGCGCGCGCTCGCAGAGTTCTGGCGCGCTCGCAACCAGGTCCGAAGAGTCGTCTGTATGCGGAGGGATTTGTGTCGAAACTGTTTCTGATAAGCGATCAACCTGTTCTCTTGCTCGGATTTGAGCACGTTCTGGAGAAGCGCGGCTTCCAGATAGCGGCGTGTCTCCCCGCCACCGCGCTGACGTCCACGCCGCAGCCGGAGAAGCCGGATCTGGTGCTGCTGGACATTACGGCCGGCCTGACATTCGGGAATCTGGCTGACGTCCATACCACCTTTCCGGAATGCCCGGTAGTCCTCTGGGCGGATGCTCTGCCTCTCGATCTCGTGTTCCGGACGCTGGAGTTCGGCGTCCGCGGAATCGTGCAACGGACAGCCCAGCCGGAGCAACTGGCCGACTCGCTCAGGAAGGTTGCGAGCGGGGAAATGCAGATCGGCTTCGGCTCGGCGCGCGATGCGGCACCGGTAAACCGGAAAGTGGCGCTGACGCCGCGCGAGCGTGAGATTGTCAGCTTCCTGCGGCAGGGCTTACGCAATAAGCAGATCGCCGCCGAAATGAACATCACCGAGGGCACGGTAAAGATCTATCTGTTCCGGCTTTTTCACAAGCTGGGAGTGCGCAACCGGTTCGAACTGGCGAGTTGCGCCATTCCGGATTCCCTGCCGTTACCGCCCAATGTGGCTCTGGACGAACGGACCGCCAGGACCCACTTCATGTAAGTTGGGGCTTATTTTTCGGGAACGCGCGGCATTGCGTTCACCAGCTCTCGCGTAAACGAATGCCGGGGCTCGCGGAAAATTTCGTCCGGCGGCCCCGATTCCACGATTTTTCCCTCGTGCAGGATGTCGACCCGGCCACCCATGGCCGCCACCGACAACAGATCGTGGGAAATAAACAGAATCGCCGTGCCCCGGTCGCGATTCAGCTCCCCGAACAGCCGCAGTACGCCGGCCTGGGTGATGGCGTCGAGCGCGCTGGTGGGTTCGTCGGCAATCAGCAGACACGGATCGTGCATGATCGCCAGCGCAATCAGCAGCCGCTGTCCCTGGCCCGCGCTCAATTCGCCGGCGCGGCGCTCGAGAAACCGCTGGTCGTAAGGCAGCCTCACGCCGCTGAACAACTTCGCGTAGAATCCGTCCGGCACGGCCTGTTTCGCGTGGGCCCTCCATGTTTCATCAAGGAGCGTCCTCACCCGCAGCTTTTCATTGAGCGCCGCCGCCGGGCTCTGTGGCACGTAGCCGATCTGCCGGCCGCGGAGCCGGCGCATTTCGCGATCGGCGAGGCCGCACAGTTCCCTTCCCTGCAAGCTGATACTTCCCGTCACCGTGCCGCCCCGGTAGTGCAGGAGCCGCAACAAAGCCAGCGCCAGGGTGCTTTTGCCCGATCCGCTCGAACCCACCAGCGCGACAATCTCACCCGCACCGATGCGTCCTTCCACGTCCCGCAGCACCGGCGTGGAACCGTAGCGCGCGGAGATCCGGAATTCCAGAACGGGCGGTTTGCTCAGGTCGGATTCACTCAAGCCGCAGCCACTCGATATTCCACAATACCTGTGGCGGCGCCACCGCCGGTTGAGCGCCCCGCACCGATGGAGCGATGGCACAGAGATAATCCGGATTCACGAGGTAAACGATGGGCGCTTGCTCGACCGCAATGCGCTGTACCTCGTCGTTGGCTTTCTTGCGAACTTCGCGCGAACTCTCCGACGATTGTTTCAGCAGGAGCTCATCGATTTGCGCTTCCCAGGGGGTCGCAGGCGACTTCTCCGCCGGCCACCACGCATGTTCCTCCCCGGAACTGAGCCAGACGTTCATCTGTTCCAGCGGATCGAGTTCGACATTGCTGAAGCCCAGCAGCCCGGCGTCATAGTCGAGCGTCTTCGTGATGCGTTCGATCAGCGATCCGAAATCCAGCGTTACTATATTCACGCGCATGCCGATGCGGCGCAGATCGTCCTGAATGAGCGCGGCCATGCGCTCGCGTGAACGGTTGCCGGCGTTGGTAATCAGGGAAAACTCCACTGCGTGCCCGTCGCGGTCGCGGAGTACCCCGTCGCGCAAACTAAAGCCCTCGGCAGCCAGCGATTTCAGCGCTCCCGGCGGGTCTGCCGCGAGCGGCTGCAACGCCGCATTGAACCAGAAACGATTGGCGGGCGAGATGGGGCCGGCCGCCACGTGCGCGTGCCCGCGGTAAACGATGCGCGCGATGTCCTCGCGATGAATGGCGGCGCTAACCGCCCGCCGGAATACCGTCGAAGTGAACCACTTGCGCTTCCAATCCGGCATATTCTTCGCCGGCGCCTGGTTGAACCATAAGAACTCCGGATCGAGCGATGCTCCGAGACTCCGGGCGGCTTGTGGAAGCTCCTTCGCCACCCGATCGAAGCTTTCCGGATCCAGCCGATTCACCACCTGCAGCTCACCGCGCAGAAAACGGGCCAGTTCGATATCGTGATTCTGCTGAATGTCGATGCGGATGCTGTCGAGATACGGCAATGGCTTGCCCGAAGCATCGCGCTTCCAGTAATACGGATTGCGCGCCAGCCGCAGGTACTCGCCGGAGTGGTATTCGGAGACAAAAAACGGACCGGCCGAAGCGGGCAGCTTCCCCAGCGTGGGCGGAACGATCGACAACCCGTCGAAGAGCCGGTCGAGGCCGGCCTTAGGAGCTTGATACCGGATGGTAATCTCGCGGGGCGACGCGGTGCGAATCTCCGGATTAATCTGTCCGGAGCGAAACGTGTCGCCGGCCGAGGAGCCCTCCTTCGGGTCGAGAGCGCGGTTCAGGGTGCGGGCCACATCGCTGGCCGTCAGCGCCGAACCATCGGAAAACTTCAGGCCCGCGCGCAGATGAAAAGTGATGGCGCGTCCGCCATCGAGCAGTTCCCACCGTTCGGCCAACTCCGGCTGCAGCTGATCCGTCAGGCGGTTCACGCGCACCAAAACGCCGCCGGTCAGATAGCGAACCGTTTCTGAGTTGCTTTCCTCCACGTGCAATGCATCGAATGTGCGGGGATCGCCCGCCATCGCCAGCCGCAGTTCCTTCGGAGCCGCCGTGAACGCCGACGACACGACAATCAGAGCGCAAGCCGAAAGCCTGCTCCACGACCTTCCGCTCACAGGGCGGCTCATAGGGCAACCTCCCGCGAAGGCTGCAGCGCTTCGAGCGAAATCATCACCAGCATGAGCAGTCCGAGCGGCGCCAGCACCCAGGGATTCGCCCTGACCACATCGGGATGCTGCAAATCCCGTAAAAGGTTGCCCCATGACGGAACCGGATCGGTCACACCCAGCCCCAGCAAGCCCAGGCTTGCCTCCAACAGAATATAGTTCGGAGCCAGCATGGAAAACTGCGCCCACGCGACGGAACGGAGATGCGGCCACGCCTGAATCAGAGCAATGCGCCATCCGGAGATCCCGGCGGCGCGCGCCTGCAGCAGCCATGCCGATTCCTTCATCCTCCCGATCGAGGCGGTGAACACGCGCGCGGGCCACGCCCAGCCGGCCACGCCCATTAATCCAAACGTCAGCAGAATGGACGCCGCGGGTCCGGTGTTCAGGGGGAGTTCGGCGCGCAGAACAATGAACAGAAAGATCCAGGGAAGCGAGAGGCAGATGGTGGTCAGGCCGGCTATGGCCGGGCCCGCGATGGCGCGGCCCCCCACGCTCGAAATCGCGAGCGCGAGAAATATCGAAACGAGGGCCGCCGCGGGCGCCAGCACCACCGAGATCCGCGTCGCGTAGATGAGCCGCGAGAAGCGGTCCCGGCCGATGTCGTCCGTGCCCATCGGGAATTGCCGGCTGGGGGGCGCATCGGGAGAATCGCGAAATTGCGCGTCGTAAGCATAGGGGGCGATTTTGGGCGCCAGTAAGGCACAAAGAGCCACGGCGACCAGAAGGGCCGTTGCGATCCGCCGATAAACAAGTCTCAGAATCGCTGCTCTCCCACCGCCAGATCGGCCGCCGACTGCACAGCCGCGATCACAAAAGTAATAATCAGCCCCAGGCCGCAAAGCAGCGTGAGGTCGCGCGCCAAAGCCGCCTTCCAGAACAGTTGCCCGACGCCAGGCACGTCGCACAGCGCCTCGATCGGAATGATGGCGCCGAAAGCCAGCGCCAGCGTCACGCCGGCCAACGCCATGAACTGCGGCAGCGCCGGACCCGCCACGTATCGCCAGGCCAGTACGGCGGGCCCGACCCCCCGCGCACGGGCCGCCAGCAAAGAGGGCGACGAATAGAGCCCATCGAGCAATGCGCGCGCAGTTCCGAACACGCGCGGCAGCGTTGCCACCGCGACCGCCAGCCACAACGGGGCTTCGCTGAAAAAGAAGGCGAGACCCAACACGGCCGGCGGAATCGCCATCAACAGCCCGCTGGCGATGGTGGCGCCGATCTCGAGACCGGCGCGCCGCGGCCACACTGCCAGCCACGCCAAGAGCCCTCCCAGCACCAGCCCGCCCGCCGTACCCCAGCCAATCAGGCGCGCGGTAACAGGGGCTCTCTCACGCAATAGTTCGGTCACGGGCGCCTTCAACGAATCCGACTGGCCCAGATCGCCGTGCATCGCCGCCTGAAGGTAGTGAAGATAGAACTGAGGCAGCCGGTTCTCGCGCCGGCGCCGGGCATGGATCGCTTGGCGGGTCGCCGCGCCGATTTTTGGATTCCACGAATTTTCGTCGATGTCGAAGCCGGGACTGTAACGGACCAGGGCGGCCGCAAGAAAGCCACCGATCAGAACCACGGCCAGCAGACTGAGAAGAGCGGCGCCCAGCCTTTTCACCAGTGGCACCTCACGATGCGGCAACCGTAAATTGCGGTGGTTCCGCCGGGCCTCCCTCCCTCGGGAACGATTCGATCGCAATGACGGGGGACTTCTTGCGCAAACGCTTGCTCTTGTACATCCGGCGGTCGGCTTCCGCCAGAAGTTCCTCGGCGTCCGCGCCATCCTCGGGATACGTGGCCACACCGACACTCAGAGACAAGTTACACGGCTCGGGGGTGATTCCCCCGGCGCTTTTCACCACGGCGCGCATACCGTCGATCTTGCCTTGCAGTGCGTCGGATTCTCCACCCGGAATCAGCATCACAAATTCGTCGCCGCCCATGCGCGCCACGTAGTCGTTGCGTGCGCATTGTTCTCTCAATCCATTGGCCACCACGCGCAGCACTTTGTTGCCGGTCAGGTGGCCGAATCGATCGTTGACCTGCTTGAAGCCATCCAGATCGCAGACCACCACGGCCAGCGGAGCATGATCGCGCTGCGCCCGCGAAACCTCGTGATCGAGCGTAAGAAACAACGACCGCGCGTTGGGCAGGTTGGTGAGGTAATCGGTCGAAATCGAGGTCTCGAGCAACCGGTGATTCAGCGCATTCTCGATAGCCAGCGCCACCTTGGAACTGATTGCCTGCAGAATGCGCAGGTTCTCTTTACTGAAGGCGTCCCGCTCGGCGCGATAAAGCGCCAGCACTCCCAGCGCTCCATTCACACCGTTCAGCGGGACGGCCAGCGCGGAACGGAGCGTGCTGTATTTCGTCGGGTCGTTCAGATAGCCCGCTTCCACCGACGGGTTTCCGTTCAGGATGGGCTTATTATTTTCGAGCACCCAGCCCGATAATCCCTGCCCCACCGGGATTTCCAACGCCGTGAACAGCCGCATGTTGTCGCCGCTCACATATTCCGGGATCAATTTCTCGTCGCGCCGGATATACGTGGCGATCGTCTCGTAGGGAATCAGGCGCTTCAGGCGCACGCCCACAAATGCCAGTGCCTCCTGCAGGCTGAGCGAATTGCCTAAATCCTGCGTGAGTTCATAAAGCATCTGCGCTTCCTGGGTGGCCGCGGCAATCGAGGATAGCGGGTCCATAGGCGGTTGGCCAGGCACTACCGGCGCCTCTTCCGCGGACTCGGCAAACCCCGTAGCGGGCGCCAGGCCACGGTGAATCTTGACGTCCATCGACAGCTTCACCTTGCTGTCCCCTGGAGTGATTGCGGCTATCCGCTCCAGTTCCACGTAGCGGCGCTGGATGATGTCGACAATCATGGGATCGAAGCTCTTGCCCGCTTCGGCGACCACAATTTCCATCGCCTTGTCCAAAGGAAGGGCTCGCCGGTATTGCCGGTCGGAAGCCAAAGCGTCGAAACAATCCACCACGGAAAGAATGCGCGCCCCGATCGGAATCTCCTCGCCCGTGAGTCCGAAAGGGTATCCCGATCCATCCCACTTCTCGTGGTGCGCCCGCACGATCGGCACCACCGGATAGGGAAACTTGACCTCCTCGAGAATCTCCGCGCCCACCAGCGGGTGAATTTTCATTTTTTCGAATTCCTCGGGAGTGAGCCGGCCCGGCTTGGAGATGATATGTTCAGGCACCGCCAATTTACCGATGTCATGCAGCAAGGCGGCCGCCTGGAGCGCTTCAAGATCGCTCCGCCCCATGCCGATCTCCTTGCCGATTTCGGTTGCGTATACGCGTACCCGCTGCAGATGATCGTGCGTCGTGGTGTCCTTCGCCTCGATCGCGAGCGCCAGAGCTTCAATGGTTCTAAGGTGCAATCCGGCGATTTCCTCCACGTGGTTCTTATCTTTTTCAAGCCGGTCGATGTACATCCTGTAGGACCGGTAGATGAAATAAACCAGCGGGCAGAGCACCAGCGCGGCATTCCACTTTTCCTGATGGCTGAGGGTCACAATCAACCAGGCCACCAGAGCCGCGGCGACGTGGTAACCCAGCACCCAGAAGTAGGTTTCGTACCAGGTCCGGTAGATGGATTTGCCTTCGGTAAGCGCGATGACGCCGGCCACCAGCACTGTGTTGACGACGAAATACACCACGGCCGCGGCCACCAACCGCAAAGGATGCTGTTCGCCGAGGCTGGTCACCAACTGCGCGTGGAAGACGTCGTAAGCCGCCATGACGGCCAGAAGAATGGCACAGGTGCTGAACGCAATCTGGATCACCTTCGGCCGGACACGGGGACGCCACATGCACTGAACAATGGTTCCCGCCGCGCCCAGTACCATCGCCTCGGGCAGACTGAACAGAGCGATCCCGGCCAGAACAAACAGGAAATGCACGGAGATCGTCGCGAACACACTGGGCAGCCGAACCTTCAGGCCCGACGTGAGAATCGCGACAACGAAGAACGGCCAGAACTGGAGCGGATCGGCCGGCGAGAAGCGAACCATCTCGGCGGCGAACCCGAAGCACCCCAAAGCGAGAATCAGGGCGATGTATATTTTGGCCCGAACCGGCATATGGCAGTGGCGGCGAAAAATCTGATTATATCACGCACTAAATTCGCCTAACGAACTGAAAATACAAGAATTGTGCCGATTCGGCCATCCCCCGATTTTGACAGGAAAATCCCGGTGGCAAATTGGCACACGCCCGGTCCTGGCGATGCTTTTCGCCAACCGGTGTTGACCGACGTTAATATTGACAGATCAATAATTTGCCGGAGAATCAGTCATGAATGGGTGCCATGCATAAGGCGGTCGGCCAAAGTGACGAAATGACGCTTCTGAACATTGGCTCTGCCGCCCACCCCCAACTCGAAATCTCCAGACGCGCAGCGGCTGGCCCGATGCTTCTCCCTGGTGCAATGCAACTGACGGCGCCCCGCTACGCCGAGTTCATGGGGATGACTGCGGTTATCGCGTCCGCTTCCATGCGCCGTCTGATAGCCGCCGCCGGCAAGGTGGCCCACACCGACTCTCCGGTGCTGATCACCGGAGAGAGTGGGACAGGCAAGGAACTGATCGCCCGTGCGGTCCACCACTTATCGCCCCGCGCCGCCAGACCGTTCGTCGACGTCAACTGTGCGGCGCTGCCCGAGCACCTCATCGAAAGCGAGCTCTTCGGTTACGAAAAGGGAGCGTTCAGCGGCGCGGATTCGTTAAAACCGGGTTTATTCGAAACCGCCCGGGGAGGCACCATTTTTCTCGATGAGATCGGCGAACTCGAATTGCGTATGCAGGCAAAACTGTTGCGCGTGCTCGATGGCCAACCCTATTTCCGGCTGGGCGGCACCCGCAAGGTTCAGGCCGACGCGAGAGTTGTGGCGGCCACCAATCTGAACGTGAATGAAGCCATGGAGGGGAAGTTCCGCCGGGATTTATATCATCGCCTGGACGTGTTTCGCCTGCGCGTACCGGCGTTGCGCGACCGGATGGACGACGTCGCCCCGCTGGCCGATCTGTTCCTGCGCGGCACCGGATTCACCCTCAGCCCCGCGGCCCTTGCCGCTCTCCGGGAATACTCCTGGCCGGGCAACGTCCGCGAACTGAAGAATGTGCTGGGCAAAGCGTCTCTGTTCGCGGAAGGACTCCGCATCGAGCCCGGCGATCTTCCGGCGGAACTGACGATCGCGGCCTCGTTTCAAGAGGGCATGTACTCACTGAACGGCATCGAGGAACAGACCATTTTCAAGGTGCTGGCGCAAACCGGGGGCCATCAGCAACGCGCCGCCGATCTGCTTGGAATCTCGCGGCGGACGCTCATCCGGAAGCTGAAAATCTATCGGTCTGCACGCAGCGGCGCGCCGCACCAAACGGAGTCCGTGGCATGAGTCCGGCCTTAGCGCCTCCGTCCGCCACGCCCAATCCCGGTTTCGCCCGGCACGGCACACGTGTTCTTCCTCCGGCGTCGCTGCCGCCTTCCCCGGCGCTGATCGAAGAAATGGATATCTCCGATCACCTGCTCATCGATATTGCACTCCGCCACGTGCACTTGCGCGGGACGTGCACCATCCATCTGTTGGCCGGGATCATGAAAATACCGCTCGAGATCGCGGAGGCGATCTTCCGCCGCCTCAACGACCAGCAGTTCCTCGAAGTGCGGCGCATGTCGGGCGAGGATTACGTGTTTTCGCTGAGCGGGGCGGGACGGCGGCTGGCGGCCGAGCGCGCCCTGAGTGTGCGCTATGCCGGCCCCGCCCCCGTTTCATTGAAATCCTGGACGGCCATGGTTCGCCGCCAGGCGGGGGAAATCCAGGTCACCCGCGATCAACTCCGCGATGTGTTCTCCGACATCGTCGTAACCGGCGAACTCCTCGACGCCCTGGGACCGGCGTTGATCTCCCAGAAAGCTATTTTCCTTTACGGCCCCAGCGGAACCGGCAAGACCACCATCGCCGAAAGGCTGATCCGCGTTTTCGAAGACGCCATACTCGTGCCGTGGGCCGTGGAAGTGGATGGACAGATTATTTCGCTGGCCGATCCCGCGGTGCATGAACCGGTTCGGTTCGATAATCTGGACCTCGATCCCCGCTGGATGGTCTGCCGTCGACCGTTTCTGGCAGTGGGAGGGGAGCTGGTGACCGGAATGCTCGACCTGCAGAAGGACGATGTAACCGGCGCTTTCAACGCTCCGCTGCAGATGAAGGCCAACAACGGAATTCTCCTGATCGACGATTTCGGACGTCAGATGATGTCGCCCAGGGATCTTCTCAATCGCTGGATCGTTCCGCTCGACCGGCGCATCGATTTCCTTTCTCTGGGCAGCGGCAAGTTCGACGTTCCGTTTGAACTGCTGGTGGTATTCTCGACCAATCTGGAACCGCGTGAACTTGCCGATGAGGCGTTTCTGCGCCGCATCCCCAACAAGATTCTGATTCCCGCGGCCGACACCGCTTCCTTCGATACCATTTTTCATCTGACCGCTACGGCCTTTGGCATGGAATACGAGCCCGATAGCGCCGCGTATTGCCGCCAATTAATTCTGCGGCACAGCCCCGATCTGCGGCCTTGTTTTCCGCGCGATCTCTGTAGTTCCATCCGCGCCATCACACGCTATGAAGGCAGAAGGCCCGCCCTGACCCGAGAGGATATGGAACGAGCGATCGCCGGGTATTTCATATGACACAACAGCGTCCGGAACGTTATCGCGTCGATTTCACGGTATTTCTTTCCTGGCAGGATCGCAAAGGCGCAATCCGCAGCGTCAGCGGCCGCTGTCTCGATCTGTCTCCCGCGGGGCTTCTCATTGAAACCCGGGACGCATTAACTACCGGTCAAATGGTGCTGGTTCAGTCCGGCGAGTTCGGCCGCATGGGCCACGCTTCGGTCCGTCATTGCAGACGCGAGCCGATGAAGTATTTTGTCGGCCTGCAGTTCACCGCTCCCTTCGGAGTGGGAGATCCCGTGAGGAGAAAAATTCTCGAGGGAGTGTTGAGCGAAGCGAACGGGGACAAAGTGGCCTGACGGCCGGCCCTTACCAGACCACTGGAGCACCCGGCTTCAATTCCCAGACCCTGACATCCGGGGCCAGTTCCTGTAATCGGCCGGGCCGCCCCGTCAGCGCCGGAAATGTGCCGAAGTGCATCGGAACCACCGTCTTCGCCTTCAGCAACCGGCATGCCACGGCGGCTTCGCGCGGACTCATGGTATACAAATCGCCGATGGGCAAAAACGCCAGTTCCGGCCGATAGATTTCGGCAATCAGTTCCATGCCGGTAAAGACGTTGGTATCGCCGGCGAAATAGACTACCCGGCCGTCGGCGAAGGTGAGCGCGTAGCCGGCCGCTTCACCCCCATAGACAATGCTGCCATCGTCTTCGCTGATACCGCAGCTATGGACCGCATGGGTCATAGTGACATCCACGGACCCGGCCTTCTGCGTGCCCCCTTTATTCATGGGGCTGCAGTTTTCGACGCCCTTTTTTTCCAGCCAGTGGCAGGTCTCGTAAATCGCCACCACCGTGGGACGGAATTTCTTCGCGAGCGGAACGGCGTCGTGAATGTGATCGAAGTGCCCGTGCGAAATGAGCATCGTGTCGCAACGCGCGATCTCGAAATCCTTCGGATACGCTGGATTGCCGTTCGTCCAGGGATCGAACAGCAGAGTCTCTCCGTGGGGAAGAACAAACTGGAATGTGCCGTGACCGAGCCAGGTAATCTCCATGGCCGCGATTATGGCACGAGGCCGCGCGTGTGCGGGGTCGGTACCCTGTTAGCAGACGAACTATGAAACCCGCGTGGCTGATACTTCCTGTCCTGCTCGCCGCATGTGCACAAAGTCCCCAGGCGAGCCTCCAACCTGCGCTCGACGCAATCGCGGCCCCATCGCTGCTCGGCGAAATCAGGACGCTTTCCTCCGACGAGTTCGAAGGCCGCAAACCGGGCAGTCCCGGCGAGGAGAAAACCATCGCGTACATGCAGCGCGAGTTTCAGCGGATCGGCCTGAAGCCGGGTAATCCGAACGGCGCCTGGCTGCAGAATTTACCGCTCGCCGGTATTACGTCGAAAGCTCAGGCGGACTTCACCGTCACGGGCAAAAAGCTCGCCGTCGAAGGGAGGAAGGATTACATCGCGCTCTCCAGCCGCTATGTTGCCGAAACGGACGTGAAGAATTCCGGCATCGTTTTCGTGGGCTACGGAGTGGTCGCACCGGAGTACGGGTGGGACGACTACAAGGACGTCGACGTTAAGGGTAAGACCATCCTGATGCTGATTAACGACCCGCAGATTCCGGATCCGAACGATCCCTCGAAGCTCGACGACAAAATGTTCAAGGGCCGCGCCATGACTTATTACGGGCGCTGGACCTACAAATACGAAATCGCTTCCGAAAAGGGTGCGGCCGCGGCCATCATCGTGCACGAGACAGCGACCGCCGGCTATCCGTTTGAAGTCGTGTCCGGCAGCTGGGGCGGCGAGAATTTCGGCATTGAGCGTCCCGATAACAACATGGGCCGCGTGCCCGTCGAGGGATGGATGACGTATGACAAGGTGAACGAACTATGCCGCATGGCGGGCCTCAATCTCGCCAAACTGAAAATGGATGCGCTGAAGAAGGATTTCAGGCCCGTCACACTGCGCGGCGCTGCCGCCAGCTTCAGAATCGAGAACACGCTGCGCAAAATCGATTCCCACAATGTTGTCGCGAAACTCGAAGGAAGCGACCCCGCGCACCGGGACGAATACGTCGTTTATACGGCCCACTGGGATCATCTTGGGAAAGACCCCACGCTCAAAGGCGATCAGATCTTCAATGGCGCGGCGGACAACGCATCGGGCAGCGCGGGGCTGCTTGAAATCGCCCGCGCTTATGCAAAGCTCGCCACCGCTCCGAAACGCTCCATTCTTTTTCTTTCGGTGACGGCGGAAGAGCAGGGGCTGCTGGGATCCGAATATTACGCGGAAAATCCCCTCTACCCACTCAACAAAACGCTCGCCGATATCAATATGGACGGTCTCAACACCTGGGGCAAGACGAGCGACATGGTGCTGGTGGGCCTGGGTAATTCGACTCTCGACGATGTCGCTTCCGCGGTTCTTAAGGAACACGGCCGCACGGTGGAGGGCGACGCCGAACCGGAAAAAGGCTTCTTCTACCGGTCCGACCATTTCGAATTCGCCAAACAGGGCGTGCCGGCGCTCGATCCGGACTCAGGCACTCACTACATCGATAAACCCGAGGGATACGGGTTGGAGAAGCGCAATTACTATACCGAGCACGATTACCACAAGCCATCCGACGAAGTGAAACCGGATTGGGATCTTGCGGGCGCGGTGGAAGATCTTCGCGTTCTGTTTGAGGTCGGTTATCGCGTCGCGCAGGCCGATCGTTATCCCGAATGGAAACCCGGTACCGAATTTAAAGCAAAACGCGACGCAATGATGAAATAATTAAGAACTGAATGGCGCTACACGGTCGCATCCTGCACAACGGACGAATCCAGCCGGCGGACAGTCCCGGACTATTCGCCGGTCAAATCGGATTACTTTCCGGATGGGGCGTTTTCAGCACCCTGCGGGTGGCCGGGGGGGCGCTGTTCGCATGGGAGCGCCACTGGGCTCGCCTGTCGAGGGACGCCCGCCTTTTGAATATCGCGATGCCGCCCGATCCCAGCGCCGTCGAGCGCGACCTGTTGCGGCTCATTGAAGCCAACGGCCGGCCCGATTGTACCCTCCGCCTGGTTATCGTCCGTAATGGCGGAGGAATCTGGGAAGGCCCCACCGCGGACCGCCGTGACATGGATGTCATCGCTTTGACGGCCGATTCGAAACGATGGGGTGAGCACGTCCGGCTCGACATCCAGCCCGATGCGCGTTTTTCGCGGAGCGAATTCGCCGGTGCCAAGATCCTCTCGTGGGCGCAAAATCTCACCTGGGCCGAGCGGGCCGGCAGGCGGGGTTTCGACGAAGCCGTGCTGCTGAATGAGCGCGGCCTTGCAGCGGAGTGCACTTCCGCGAATATTTTCGCCGTCTTCGGCGATGAAGCGTTCACTCCACCGCTCAGCGACGGCTGCCTGCCCGGGATCACGCGCGAAATCCTGCTGCGCGAGATCCGCCTTACGGACGCTTCGGTGGCCGAGCGCAGTCTCACATTAGAGGATCTGTATCGCGCCGACGAAGTTTTCATCACTTCCACGACGCGAGACCTGTTGCCGGTTCACGAAATCGCCGGACGCCAACTGAATCGCGAATCTGTTGTCCGCGAGCGTCTTTCCGCCGCTTTCCGCCAGTTTCTCCAGCGCGATATCGCCGGCCGCGGGATGGCGACCCTCTCCCTCTGACCCCATGCCAATAGCTTGTCCCAAGTGCGGCAGCCGGTTCCTGCGGGAGTCTCACGTGCGGAGCTTCAAAGAGGTGATCCAGAAGTTATGGTTTGTCGCCCCTTTGCGCTGTAAAGACTGCAAGACGCGTTTCGTCACCTCCACATTTATACTGGCCGACCTGAAATATGCGCGATGCCCCCGGTGCTATCGCATGGATCTGAACGGCTGGACGGGCAAGAGCTACCAGCCGCCCTTCTGGATGGGACTGAGGATCCACTTCGGCGCCAGGCGGTTTCGCTGCGAATACTGCCGCTTCAATTTCGCCAGTTTCCGTAAGCGAAAGGAACCTTTTAGCTTCAAGAGATGGGAAAAGATGAAGGCGGGTCAGGCGCGCGCCGAGGGGAGGGCCAGAGTGGCCGATCTCGCGTCACAGTACGAGGAGGAGGCGCTGAAAGTCGACCTGTCGGAAAAAAGCGATAAAGGTGGGACCAGCTGATTGGGGCGCCAACTGGAAGTGGCGTAAAAAAACGTCCAGGGTTCACGGCACGATTCAGCGAACCACCCGCATGCTGGTGTTCGTTGCGCGGCCAGACGCCTTCGATAAATTCGGCTACCGCTCACCGTCGCTGCTTTTCAGCGTGCGTCGGGTCAATGCAATAGCTTCATTCAACTCCGCATCCTGCCGGAGCCGGAATCTCGGAACGATCTTTCGCTCGCCCGCAACAGTGCGTTACGCCACCATTGCGAGGTCAACGTTCCCGACCTGCGCCTTCGATTCCACGCTGCAAACTTTCGCGAATCCGTTCGACTTTCAACTCCTTCGCTCCGTTCGGTTTCGAGGCCGATACAGGGCGAAATCCTCGCCGAAAGCCCGTTTCCCACGTCCATTTGCGGCGCTCTTGCAGCTTCCCCGGCATCCACTCCCCTTTAGGTTCTTTTAAAAACCCTCCGGATCAAAGCGTTCGACCGGTTCGGCCACCAGAAGCCCGTCTCCTGAAACGCCCGATGGTCTCTCGCCGAAGCTTAAGACCCGCTGCTCTTCATTCGACTAATCGTTCCGTGAACCTTGGAACTGAGTCGATGATGACTGATCCGCACCGCCACGTCAAACAAAAAAAGGCCCCTTCCGATTTCTTTCCTCAACATTTTTGAGCATTATTTTCCAGCGACTTACGGGAGGTACGCGGTGGATTCCCTGTGCAAAAATCAGCGTTTCGGATTTATGTTCAAAACATTTCGTTCCTGTGACACCCGATACCAAGCCGTCGCTTTGGCCGGATTGGCTGAAAACCACCAGTATGGTGGCGCTTGACCACTGCCTGGATCGGACCGCCCTATTTCTTTCAGTACTTTACCTTCGGAAAAAGTTGGCGTACCACGTGCATAGATTGGAATCGTCATGGGCCAACGAACAATTATCACCGCCATCTCTTACCTCTCACTGGGCCTGCTCAGTGTGACGGGTGGATTTGCGCAGAACTCTTCCGAGAACGCTCCGGCCGCGGCACCCCAACAGCAGGATCAGCAGCCTCATGCATGGCGACGCGCCGACGCCACACCGGATGATCCGGCGCAGCAGGGACAGCCACCAGAGCCACAACAGGTCGCACAGGATCAGGGGCCCAACCAGGCTCCGCCGCCTCCTCCTCCCAACTACTCGGCTGATCCGGGTTTCGGCCAGGCTGCCGCACAGCAGAATGGGCTCGCACCGACCGCACCAGCCCCAAATATGGGCTCGCAGCCGCCCGCAGGTATGCAGTCCGCGCCTCCACAATATCCGCAGCGATACCCGCCGCAATACCAACCCCAAAATGACGTGCCCGCGCGCCTCACCATTAATCAGGGGACGTACGTGACGGTGCGCATCAACCAATGGCTCTCTTCGGACCGGAACCAGCAGGGCGACACGTTCTCCGGTACCCTCGCGGAACCGATTATTGTGGATGGCATTGTCGTCGCCCAGCGCGGACAGCCGGTAATTGGCCGCGTTACGCAGGCGCAGAAAGCCGGCCGTGTGGAAGGCACCTCGAAACTGGGTCTGGAATTGACCAGCCTCACTCTCGCGGATGGTCAGCAGTTATCCATTCAGTCGCAGATGATCACGCGCAATGGCACGACTTCGGTAGGCCGCGATGCGGCGGCGGTGGCGGGTACAACCGCACTCGGCGCGGCGGTGGGCGCAGCTGCCGATCTGGGCCGCGGGGCCGCCATCGGCGCAGGCGCGGGCGCGGCCGTCGGGTTGATCGGAGTTCTTCTCACCCGTGGGCACCCCACCATTATCTATCCCGAATCGACCTTAACTTTCAGAATGGCTGCAGCGGCCACCGTTGCCACTGATCACGCGCCGCAGGCGTTCCAGTCCGTGTCGCAAAGAGATTACGGCAATGCCGGCTACGCGCAGCGTCCCGGACCCCCTATGGCGGGTGGACCCGGCCCTGGCTACGGCTACGGCGGCTATGGGTATCCGCCGGTCGCGGCAGCGCCTCTGCCTTATTACTACGGCCCCGCTTATTATCCCTATTATCCCTACTATTATGGGGGCCTTGGACTCTATTTCGGCCCGCGTTACTACGGTTACTACGGTGGCTTCGGCTACCGCGGTTTCCGCCGGTAAACTCCGAACTGGATTCCCTCGCCGCGCTGCTCTCCCTCACGGGCAGCGCGGTTTTTATTTTCAGGGCCTGCTATTCCGATCCCTCGACCATGCTCGCAGCCCAGGTCGCCAAACGAATATCCTCCGCCTGCGGAAGTCCACTGACCGCAATGGCGCCGACCACTTCGCCGCCGCGCCACACCGGGACGCCGCCGCCCCAGCCGACAAAACGATCGTCCCCGAACCAGGCGATCTCAAACCCCTTCTCCGGATGACGCGCCTTGCGTCCGATCTCCTCGGTCGTTTTGCGCTCCCGCGCCGCGCTATAGGCTTTATTCGCTGCGATCCGGATCGAAGATGGCGGCGCGCCGTCCATGCGGGCGAAGGCGATGAGTTCGCCCGAGGGATCGGCAACCGCAATGACTCCCGTCCCGCCGGTTTTCGAAATCTCGGCCACAATGGCATCGACGATTTGCTTTGCTTCCGCGTACTCGATGATTTTGCACGAACGCAATGGCGGTCTCCATTCCTCAGCCTTACGATATCGCAGGTTTGCTGGCGTAGTGTTTCTGAAGTTCGCATACTGATCCGATCGGCGATTAGGACGCGCTGCGACAGCTGCGCTTTTTCGGTACCCGTGAAAACGCGACTACCGCCGCACGTTCTCGATCTGAGACGGCAGTCTAGGCCGCCAGAGTCGGCTTTTCGGCAGTGAGCGCAGCTTCGCCATGGTGGTCCAGATAAGCCGCTCGCGCGCCGCAGAACTTCGATTTGGCGGCGCGGAAAAATGCGTAGTAGGTCTCGATTAATTCGTCGTTACCCGTGGAAACCGACTCGGAGAGCATGCGCGACGCCGCGGCCAGCCCGGCGGCTGCCTCATTCAGAGCGCTTCTGCATTCGCATCCCGGCGCGCACGTGTGCATTTCTAATCACTTGTTACCATGAATGACGCGCACCATAACATAGCCTCAATAGGCTATTCCACCAAAAGATCGCGAAACTGTAATAACGCGGGCTGTCTCTTTTTCCGCTGACGGAGTCACGCTGTCCAGCGCGCAACCTCCTTCCAAGCTAAAATAAAAAGGAACCCTTCTATGGTCGACGCACTACTAGCCAAAATCTTCGGCACCAAGAACGAGCGCGAGGTCAAGGCGATGCGTCCCACCATCGCCGCCATCAACGATCTCGAGCCTTCCCTCCAACAACTTACCGACATCGATCTCGCCGCTAAAACCATTGATTTCAAAGAGAGACTCTCCCGTGGAGCCTCTCTCGACGATATTCTGATTGAAGCCTTCGCCACCGCGCGCGAGGCCAGCCGGCGCGTGCTGAACATGCGCCACTTCGATGTACAGCTCATCGGCGGCATGGTGCTTCACAGAGGCAAGATCGCCGAAATGAAGACCGGCGAAGGCAAGACGCTGGTCGCCACCGCTCCCGTTTATCTCAACGCGCTGGCGGGTAAAGGCGTTCACGTCGTCACCGTCAACGACTACCTCGCCAAACGCGACGCCGAATGGATGGGCCGGCTCTATAAGTTCCTCGGTCTGACCGTCGGCATCATCGTGCACGACCTCGACGATCGGGAGCGCAAGGAGTCTTACGGCTCCGATATCACCTACGGCACCAATAACGAATTCGGCTTCGATTATCTGCGCGACAACATGAAGTTCAACATCGCGAACTGCGTGCAGCGCGCTCATAATTACGCCATCGTCGACGAAGTCGATTCGATCCTGATCGACGAAGCGCGCACGCCGCTCATCATCTCCGGCCCCAGCGAAGAATCGACCGACAAGTACTACAAGGCCAATAAGGTCATCCCGCACCTGATCCGCGGTGAAGTCATCGAGGGCAAAGAGCCGGGCGAAAAGTACACCACGGGCGATTTCACGGTCGACGAAAAACATCGTTCCTCGGCTCTCACCGAAGAAGGCGTGCTCAAAGTCGAACGGCTGCTCGGCATCGGGAACATGTACGAGCCGCAGAACGTGGAGTGGAATCACCATATTCAGCAGGCCCTCAAGGCTCACATCGTCTTCCAGCGCGATAAGGATTACGTGGTCAAGGACGGTGAAGTCATCATCGTCGACGAATTTACCGGCCGTCTGATGCCGGGGCGCCGCTGGAGCGATGGCCTTCATCAGGCCGTGGAAGCCAAGGAAGGCGTCAAGATCGAGCGTGAAACGCAGACGCTCGCGACCATCAGCTTCCAGAATTACTTCCGCCTTTATAAGAAACTGGCCGGCATGACCGGTACCGCCGAGACGGAAGCCGCCGAATTCCAAAAGATTTACAAACTCGACGTCACCGTGGTCCCGACTCACCGGCCCATGATCCGCAAAGAAAATCCCGACGTCGTCTACCGCACCGACGACGAGAAATTCCGCAACGCCGCCAAAGAAATCAAGGAATATCAGGAGCGCGGGCAGCCGGTTCTGGTCGGCACTATCTCGGTCGAGAAGTCCGAACGGCTGGCGGCCATCCTCAAAAAGATGGGCGTCAGGCATGAAGTGCTGAACGCCAAGAATCACGAACGTGAAGCCCACATCGTCGCTCAGGCGGGCCGCAAAGGCGGCGTCACCGTTTCCACCAACATGGCGGGGCGCGGTACAGATATTCTGCTGGGCGGCAATCCCGAAGCCATGGCGCGCGACATTCTGGTCAAGCAGGGTAAGAACCCCGACCGCGAGGAGTTCAAAGCCGATTGGGAGCGCACGCTCGCCGAAGTCCGTGTGCAGTGCCAGAAAGATCACGACGAGGTGGTTGCGCTCGGCGGCCTGCATATCGTGGGCACGGAACGGCACGATTCGCGGCGCATCGATAATCAGTTGCGCGGACGCGCCGGCCGCCAGGGAGATCCCGGCAGTTCACGCTTCTACCTCTCCCTGCAGGACGATCTGCTGCGCATCTTCGGCGGCGACCGGATGCAGAACCTGATGCTGCGCCTCGGCATGGAAGAGGATGTGCCGATCGAATCCGGCCTGATCACCAAGCGCATCGCGGCCGCCCAGAAAGCGGTGGAAGCGCAGAATTTCGAATCCCGCAAGCACCTGCTCGAGTACGACGACGTGATGAACAAGCAGCGCCAGGCCGTTTATGGCATGCGGCGGCAACTGCTCGAAGGCGTCGAACAGAAAGAGCGCGTGATGGAGATGACGCGCGGCGTCATCGGCAGTTCGGTGGACCGCCTCTGCCCGGAAAACGTTCGTCCGGACGAATGGGACCTCAACGGCCTTCAGACCGACCTGCTGACCCTCTTCGGCGCGCGCATCAATCCGTCCGATCTGGGCGGATTAACCCCCGAGCAAATCGAAGAAGAGTTGTTCCAGCGCGCGAAGAGTACCTACGAAGCGAAAGAAGATCTGGTGGGCCACGGGCTCATGCGCGAAGCCGAGCGCAACATCATGCTCCATGTCATCGACGATCAGTGGAAAGATCACCTGCTCTCGATGGACCACCTCAAAGAGGGCATCGGTCTGCGCGGCTACGGCCAGAAAGATCCGCTGGTCGAATATAAGAAGGAATCGTTCAAGCTTTTTCAGGACATGATGGACCGGATTGAAGACGAAACGGTTCGTTATCTCTATTTCCTGCGCTTCGAGCAGAGCGCTCCGGCGCTGCCGTTCTCCATGGACGACAGTGAGTACGAAGAAGAGGAAGGACCTTCCGAAGAACAGAAGCGCATCGAACAATCGAAGGCCGCCGAAGAAGAGCAGCGCCGTTCCGCCCAGAGCGCCGTGCAGGATATGACGCGCAATATCCAGCGCCAGCACGAGAAAGAACTGAAGGAACTGCAATTCCTCGGGACCAATGGGGGCGGCACGGCCAGCAAAACGGTCGCCAATGGAGGCCCCAAGGTAGGCCGCAACGACCCGTGCCCCTGCGGCAGCGGCAAAAAATACAAGAAGTGCCACGGAGTGAACTCTTAGCGTCCGACTGCGCGATGCTTCACGCCACCTTGCGGAGCGGCGCGATCAGGCGATATCGCTTCCGAAACCGGGGCGGCATGTCGAAGAGCTTCCGGTCCACAACGGTCAATGAAGTCCTCACCGTTCCGCCGAAATATTCATCGAGTGGATACAGCGGATACGGCTTCAGTTCCTTGAACACGCGGCCCAGTTTCTGTTGCAGACGATATACGGCATGAAAGAAGTCGCCGCGCTCCATCTTCATCCGACGGCAGCAAAGCCTCCAGTCCGCCCCCAATAAGTAATGAAATCTGAATATTCGATATTCGAGCGGACCCAGATTTCGCCTTGCCACCAAACAGAAATCCGCCATAAATTCCTCGTCTTTCATTCCCCACGTCTGACGATGCTCTTTGCCGTTCACCTGTTCCAGACGAGCGTGGCTGACGTGCTTTTCTCCCGATGCGCAGTGTCGAAAGCGCTTGTAACAGGCCCGGAAGATCGACCTGAAGACACAATTGCAGGGCATTTCTTCCCCGGTACCGCCGCTCCCCCGCAATCCGAATCCCCGGCATTGCGTGCAGTCTTCTTTAGCCAAAGCCAGCACATCTGAGCGGTCCCATTTTAAACGCATGTGAAATGTTCCTCCAGGAACTTGTGAGGTAGGTACAGCACCTTAACGAATCCTACTTTCCTGTATTTCTCCGATTAATGGTATTTAATTGCTCCAGGATTTATACCTAATAAATAGGAAAACCCTTATTTGATCCGGCTATGGCACTCACTCATCGCCCGGGAAAACGATAGAATTGTACTTTTCAACACACACCTATTTCCCCGGGAAATATGTCGCCCGCCCTGCAGCACTACGCGCGGAGGGAGTTTACTGGGTGCGCATCGAGGATCTGCATCAACTGCTGATTGAAGTGGCCCGGCAGCGCGTTCGTGCCGGACAACTGACGGAGCGGGGGCTGGCGCGTCTCTGTGGTCTGTCCCAGCCGCATATGCATAATGTTCTGAAGAATATACGCGCGCTGTCCATGAACTCGGCGGATCGTCTGATGCAGGCGCTCGATCTGAGCCTTCCAGATCCCTTATGGCAGTTCCCTGACGGGATGGATGCGGGTGTGCGCGTAGTCCCGGTAATTCGTGACCCGATCGGCCCCGGAATGGACGCCTCTCTTTCAATCTTCCAGGGCAACCTTCCGTTCCCGGAGGGTTTGGTGAAATACCTGGTAAGACCGGTCGCGGCCCGGCTTGCTCCCGATCTTGTCCTGCCGAAACCGCTGGCGGCAAACGACCTGGCGTTGCTCGATCAGAATCCGGCGGACAGGCGGCAGCCGTCCGAAAACCATTGTTGGGTGGTGGCGGACGGGCCGGGATTACGGATAAGATACGTGAGACTGGGCGGGGCGATGGTCTATCTGGCGAACGAGCCCACCGTGGGCGATCCGCGGAGCTGGCAATCGATTCCGTTGGCTGGTCGGGAAATTTTGGATGTAGTGAGGGCCCGAATTGTTTGGATTGGCCGCAAAATGGAATTGGCGCCGGCCGGACCCGCTCACCCGTCTGGCGGATTCGATTGAAGCCCTCGGCGATCGTGACCGGAAGCTGGTGGATGAAAGCGCGCGGGTGGACCGGCTCAGAACAGCGGGCGCACTCGCCCTGCATGCCGTTTGCCGCCGGTTTGTCGATGCGGTGAACGGCAAGCTTTCCGAGGCTTCGTTGCTGCTCGACCCGCCCGATTATTCCGCGGGAAACTACCATGACGGCGGCCCTGATTTATTTCAGATCAATCTGCGCGGCCGGCTTTTGCAGATTGAATTCACCGCCACCGGGGAACTTTATTCGACGGCGGAATTCCGGCGGCCATATGTTCTCCAAGGGGCAATTCGTTCTTTTAATCAGGAGCTTCCGGAACGTAACACGCTGGACGAGCAGGCGATATTCTATTGCCCGAACGACGGTGCGCCGCGTTGGTTTTACTTCGATTACCGGACTTACGGCACTGGAGTAGTTACGCCGGATTTCCTGGCCGCGGAGATGCAGCGGCTGGTTTGACCCTGCCGTCTTCAACGCGACACGATCTTAACCTGCGCCGATTTGAGCCCCTCGCGTGAGGCGGTCACTGTGATGGTTCCCGCCGTGGGAGTGGACCGCACAGCCACGCGATTAATACCGAGTTCCGTGTTCAGGTAGAGATTGTTGGTGGAATCGGTTTTGCCGCTGTTATAGCCGCCGCGCCAGATGCCGGGCCCCTCGCATTTGAAATCGACACGCGCGTCGTCGGTGGGAACGCGCCGGCCTTTTGCATCAAGGACTTCGACGTCGATAAGCGCCACATCGGCGCCGTCGGCCCGCAGTCCTTTCGGCCCCGTTATGGGCGTGAGTTTGATCTGCGCGGGCGGCCCGGCGGTAGTGATCTCTTCCTCGACCACCGGCTTGTCGTCGTTCCGGGCGATAGCCTTCAGGCTGCCGGGCGCGAATTCTATATTCGGAAACGCGTAGACGTAACCGTTATCCGGCGTTCGATTCACTTCGGCTGATTTGCCGTTGATCAGCAGTTCCACCGACTGGACGTGGTTCGCCACGACATACACGGTTTTCGCCGTCCCGGCCGGGTAGCTCCAGTGGCCAACGATGTGGATATCGGGCATCTCGTTCTGCATGACGCGGTGGGTGAAATAAATTTCCTTGGGAAGGCGCACGGCATCCACTTTGCCGCTCACACGCGCCACTTCGCTCGAATCCTGGCGCCCATCCGCGTCGGCGTCGGAGAAGTAGATCGAGGCATAGCCGGACCACTTGGAATGTGCCGGGTCGGTATTCGAAATCCGGTTCTGCCAGTAGGCCCAATAGCGCTTGGCGGCGGCCAACGCGAAGCTTTCGGAAGTGAACTGCCAGGTGTCGTTGGGGCCTTTTTTGAACCCGAAGTACGGCGGCGAAAAATCGTCCCAGAAGCGGCGCGCGCCTTCTTCCCGGAAGTCCTCGGTCTCGATGAGGGGTGCGCGATCGCGGCGGTCGGCGCTGTAGCCGCGGAACATGGCGTCGTGGCCGGAGAGCTGGTCGGTACGGGGGTCCTGGCCGATCATGATGCCGAAGAATTCCGCGATGGGCGTTGTGGCCGTGTTGGCCGCCACGTTGTCGTTGCCGCGCGCGCCCATCACCCGTCCGCCTTCGGGATCCCATTGTTTGCGCAGCGCGATCATCTCCTGCAGGTGGTCGACGGTTACGACGGTGTTGCCCGCTTCCCAGAAGAGAATGCTGGGGTTGTTGCGGAAATAGACGATGGTGTCGCGCATAACTTCAACGCGCTGATCCCAGCGGCGGCCCGTGACGTCGGCTTCTTTATCGCCGGCGGGACAGACCTGCACGATGCCTGCGCGATCGAAGGCATCGGCGTCGACAGGCGTGGGCGCGATATGCATCCAGCGCATGTAATTGGCGTGGCTGTCGCGGATCAGTTTGGCGGTGAGGTCGTGCATCCAGTCGGGATAGGCGGTGGAAAGGCCGGCCCACTCGTTACTCGAGCGCTGGGCGAAGCCCTTAAGGTATACAAATTTGTCGTTGATGAAGACGCCGCCGGTGCCAACGCCTCCTTTGAATTCGGTCTTGCGGAAGCCGGTCGAGAGCCGGTTGACGTCAACGGTTTTGCCATCGACGGCGAGGATGGTGTAGACATCGTAGAGATAGGGATCGTCCGGACTCCAGAAGCGGGCTTCTTTGAGCGGGCCGGCGGCGGAGAGAACGGTCTTTTCGCCATCCACCATATCGACGGGATCGCCCGAGAACTTTGCGCGCACCTGGCCGGCGGCATCGACGATCACGGCCGACAGAGCCACTGTGGCCCGATCGCCCGAGGCGTTTTTCACTTCCGATTCCACGGTGACGTCGGCGGATTTACCCGGGATATTGTAGTTTGCGGCGTGCACATAGACGCCGCTGGTCTCAAGCCCGTAGTAGAGGGGCAGAGTTTGATAGATCTTGCCCGTAGTGTAGAGCCAGACGTGGCGCGTGATGCCGCCATGGTCCGGATTGAAGTCGTTGGCGTTCCATTGAAAAGTGGTGTTGGTGGCGCGCTCGGGATAAGTGGTGCGGTTATCCAGCTTAACGGCGAGCACGTTCTCTTCGTTCCCGAAGTGGAGAACGCCGACGCCGGCGGCCGACAGATCGACGCCGTAGGGGGTGATGCCATTCTCATAGAGGCCGACCTCCTTGCCGTTGAGGAAGATATCGCCCGCCTGGCGCATGCCTTCGAATTCGAGGAAGATTTTCTTCTGCGCGTCGGCGGCGGGGAGTTTGAAGTGTTTGCGGTACCAGACGACGCCCTTGAACGTGCCGCGGTCGCCGCCGCTGTGATTGATGATCACGCGGAAGGAATCGATGTCGTTGAAGCTGTGCGGAAGGCTGACAGCGGTCCATTTCGAATCGTCGAATCCGGGTGCTTCCGCGCCTGCAACATCGTCATGGATGAATTTCCAGTTGAGGTCGAAGCTGGCGCGCGTGCGGGGCGATGCCGGAGGCTGATAAGGCGCACCGAACATGCAGGCCGAGGCGAAGATGGTGAGGGCCGAAGCCCGCGGACAAAAGCGCATGGAGTTTATTTTATCCACCCGCGAAAGGCTTCGAGTGGGATGCAAACGCCTCGATCACCCCGGCCTTGCCGAGAACGCCGGAGGCGACGACCGACAGGACCAACTGCACAAGCTCTTCCTCGTCGAAAGTCGGCTCCGACCCGTTCATGAGCAGAAATGTGACCGCAGCGTTCGCGCCCACGCGCTTGTTGCCGTCGACAAAAGCATGGTTCTGGCAGAGATGAAAGAGATACGCTGCCGCCATAGCCGGAATAGAGGGTGCAAAAACTCGCCGCCGAACGTAGCCTGTGGCGTGGCTACCGCCGATTCGAGCCCCGCTGCGTCGCGAAGGCCGGAAGATCCGCCATACCTCCAGGACTTCATCCAGAGACAGGAAGACCGGCTCCGGTAAGGTCACTCGGCCACCTTTTTAAAGGCCTTGGCGTATCGCTTATGAGCCCATTGCTGGGCTGCCTCGAATTTTTCCCGCCGCGCCGAAGGTTTTGCCGGAGCGATGATTAGCTGTCTGCCGTCGGTACTGACATCGAGAGGGGTTTCGGGATCGATCTTCAACAGATCCAGAATCGGCCGATCAATCACCAGCGCCAGACTGTTTCCGTGCCGGGTAAGCTTTTTAACCAATGTGTTCTCCGTACTTACAATGTATCACCACGTGCTTCTGTTAGCATAGCGTTATGAGCGCAGTCAAGACCCTGAGTTGGCGCTTCGGCTGCCTGATCGGCGCGATGTGGATGGGGCTGATGCTCCTGGGAAATCTGGGTGGCACCTCCGTGCTGGGACACGTACGCGAATTACACCCGGGCATCTATGCCCTGAATCGCCTGTTCTGGACAGGAGCGGTCGGATTCATCCTGCTCGCGGGAATCGTCGCATCGTACAAATTTGGCAGCATCGCCGCAGCGCTCAAGGTGGGCGTTCTGGCGGGACTGATCAGCGGCGCTATCGTTTTCGTAACTCTGATGAGCATTAGGTTCCTGTTTCACGGCGCCATGATGCTCGATCCCGCGAACGTCCACGAGTTTTCGCTCGGCGCCCACCGCGCGCCGACCCAGGCGGAGCTATCGAAATTCCTCTACGCCGACGCGCTCGGCGGAGCGTTGAATATGATGTGGATCTGCCCGTTATTGGGAATCATCCTCGGCGGACTAGGCGCGATTGCCGGGAAGTCGATGCGTCTGTCGGACGCCACCCCGTAATCCGCTACTTCTTCTTAGAATCTTCTGAGTATTGCGGCTGGGGCCGGTTCAGCTTGATCGTCACCGTCTGTTCGGGCTGATCCAGCTGGTAAACATCGCCGGCTGTCTGATAGTTCTGGGCGATGATCTGGATGGTCACCTCGCCCTGGGGAATTGCGGGGATAGTCACGTGCCCCTGCTGATCGGTCTTGGTTTCCCAATTGGTCAGGATCTTCTTCAGGTTGACATTGCGACCGTGCCGGAAGTTGACCACAACACTCGCCCGATCGATAGGCTTGCCGGAATCGGCGGCGTTTACCTGTACCGTCAGTTTGGTTGTGGGGATGCTCGCCCCAATCAGCGGAAGGCCGCAAAGCAGAATGAAGATCGCCCAAATCGTACGCATTGGTTTCATTATGCGACATCCGGCAACAGAAATGCCTTGGGATTGCCCGCCGCTGCGCTGACCGCCTCGGCTGCCAGGTAGCCGCTGCGTACCGCGCCCTCCATGGTGGCCGGCCAGCCCGACCGCGTCCAGTCCCCTGCCAGAAAAAAATTCCTCCATTGAGTCGTACTGAAGGGACGCAGAGCTTCGAGGCCGGGCTTCGCCGAGAAGGTCGCGCGCACTTCCTTGATCACCTGCGCTTTCTCGATACGCGCCTCTCTCACCATCGGGAAAAAATCCGCCAGTTCCCGCACCGCGAGATCGATAATTTCCTGGCGCGGCAGCGCGGTCAGGCTTCGCGACACGCTCACGACAACTTGTACGTATCGGCCCTCGCTCTTGTTGTACAGCCACTGAATCGTTCTGTCGAGCAAAACGGCATGGGGCAACTCGGTAATACTACGGTCGAACCAAAGATGAATACCAGTGATAGGCGAGTGCTCGAAGGCGCTCCACTCGATGGGCAGGCCGGGCAGCAGCGCATGCAGGCGTTCGAACGGCAGGCAGGAAATGTAATAATCGGCCCGCACCGGTCCCGCGGAAGTCTGAATCCCGGAAACGGCGCCCTTCGCTTCTTCGATTCCCGTAATGCTTGTGCGGTAGTGAATGCGCACTGGCCGCGGCATGGCGCCTGCGTCGTAGAGTTCCCGCAGCGGCACGGCGGGGATCCCCATTTCATAGGAATCGGCTCGCGCGATCATGCCCAGCCAGAAGACCTGGAGTCCGTGCGCGGCGGCCATGCGATCGAGTTCCTCATTGATCGCGCTCACCAGCACCTGGCGCCAGTAGCGTTCGATGGCGCGCTCGGTCTGCCGCTTCTCGCGAAGCCAGTCGAGCATGGAGATTTGGTCGAGGTCTTTCCGTGTCCGCAGTTCCCCGGGGATAGCGCGCATGGCGCGTACGATGGCGATCTTATCGGCAAGGCCGAGAAACCTCAGCCTCAGGAACGATCCCAGCATGTGCGCGGGGGCCGGCAACACGCCCCGCTTCATCACCGACCGTCGTCCCCCCGGTTCGATAAAACAAAACTCCCGATAGAAGTGGATCTTCTCTGCCACGCCGAGCCTTCGGTAGAGATCGAGCAGATTGACGCAGCAGCGCAGCAGCACGTGCTGGCAATTGTCGATCATCTCGGCTTCGTCCTGAGATCCGGGAGCGCCTCCGACGGGCCACGACGTAGCGCGTCCCCCCAGGAAGGCTCGCGTTTCGTACAAGTCCACCTCAAAACCGGAACTGCCGAGAGCGGCGGCGGCGGCAAGACCAGCCAGTCCCCCACCCATCACCGCGACCCGAGGCATTCAGAAAACACTATACCGGAATGCCCCCGCCGGGCTCTTCGGTAATACACAATGCGTGTGCCACAATGGAAAAAGTAACCCCCATGTCCAATTCCATTACGTCGCTTCGCGAGGAAGACGTACGCGAACAGGAAGGGCAGACTCCGCCTGAAGCGGAGAGTTCCTTCGGCGATATCCTTAACCAGTTTGAGCAGAGCCACACCCATGAAGCCCCGGGCGAAAAGGGGGTCGAAGCCACCGTTGTCGCCGTCAAGGACGATACCGTGTTCTTCGATATCGGCCAGAAGATCGAGGGCGTGCTGGCCGCCTCCGATTTGCGCGACGAAAAGGGGCTTATCGAAGTCAAGCCCGGCAACGTCGTGCTGGTCGGTGTTTCCGGCCGCAATGAAGAGGGTTACTATCAACTCTCGCTGATCAAAGTCGAGCGGCCTAAAGACTGGTCCGGTCTGCAGAAGGCGTTTGAGGAAAAGCTCAACATAGCCGGCACGGTGACCGCCGTGATCAAGGGCGGGCTGGCCGTCGACGTCGGGATGCGGGCCTTCATGCCGGCCTCGCGCAGCGGTGCGCGCGACGTGCCGGAGATGCAGACGCTGGTGGGCCAGGAAATCTCCTGCCGGATCATCAAGCTCGATACCGAGAAGGAAGATATCGTAGTCGATCGCCGGGTGGTGCTGGAAGAGGACCGCGCCAAAGCGAAAGAATCGCGCGTTGGGGAACTGCAGGCCGGCATGGTGGTACGGGGCACCGTTCGAAGTTTGCTCGATTACGGAGCATTCGTCGATATCGGAGGGGTTGACGGCATGCTGCACGTCGCCGACATCTCGCATGGACGCGTCAACAAGCCGGCGGACGTCCTTTCGCTCGGCCAGCAACTGGATGTCAAAATTCTGAAAGTCGATCCGGCGAAAAAGCGCATTTCGCTGGGTCTGAAACAACTTCAGCCGGACCCATGGACCACGGCCGCCGATAAATACCATGTGGGAGAACGCGTCAAGGGAACGGTGGCGCGCGTCACCGATTTCGGCGCCTTCGTGGAGCTCGAGCCGGGTCTCGACGGGCTTATTCATCTGTCGGAAATGTCGTGGTCGAAGAAGGTTCGCAAGCCGTCCGATCTGGTGAAGCCGGGCGATACCGTGGAAGTGGTAATACTCGGAGTGAATCCCATGGACAAGCGGATTTCGCTGGGTCTGAAGCAGGCGCTGGGCGATCCCTGGGACGAGGTGGAAAAGAAATATCCCGTCGGCGCGATTGTCGAGGGGCCGGTCACGCAGCTCAAGCAGTTCGGCGCTTTTGTGCAGGTCACCGAAGACGTGGAAGGCATGATTCACGTCGGCGACATCGCGCACGAAAAGCGCATTAATCATCCCCAGGACGTGCTCAAAGTCGGGCAGGTGGTGCGCACCACGGTGCTCGAGAACGACCGCGAAAAGCGCCGGCTCCGCCTTGGCTTGAAACAGTTGCAACCGACCGCCGTCGACGAATATATCGCCGACCACAAGGAAGGCGATGTGGTAACGGGACGCGTGGCGGACGTGAAGGGCAATCGCGTCTCCGCGGAACTGGGTGAAGGTGTCCAGGCGCAGTTCACCCTCGCCGCGCCGGAACAGAAGCAGGAGCAGCGCGCATCTTCCGCGGACGTCTCCGCGCTGTCGTCGATGCTCGCCAGCAAATGGAAGGGCGCGCCCGGTTCGGCATCCGCCCCGCTTGCCGGCGACCCCGCGCCGAAACGGGACGTGCCGAAGCCCGGCCAGGTACGCAGCTTCAGAATAACGAAGCTCGATGCCGAGAAGAAAAAGATCGACCTCGAACTCGCTTAGGACAGGCGGCGATAGCCGCGTCTGGAGTTTCCGCATTTTTCCTCTTGAATGTTTTGGGCAAATATGTTTGCATCTATATAGATGAAATTTGAGAGCACCGTCCGCCAGCGCGACAAACTGGCTGGATCGATCGCCGCGCCCACCGGGATTCTGCGCGGCTCTCTGCTGGAGCGC